>NZ_AQXX01000068.1 GCF_000376785.1 Hahella ganghwensis DSM 17046 | reverse complement strand
TCGCCCGGGCATTCATCCCGATGAGGCGCGCCATTTTACAGTGTTGATCGTTGTTGTCAAACTGTTTTTTAACTTCCTGTTTGGCGCTGACATTTTGAACTGAATCTCTCATTTTCAAACTGTCGCCTCATCCTTGAGCTCTGCGTCGCTGAGCCTTGTTTCTCACCCCTTCCGGGTGGGCTCCGCTGCAGAAGAGGTGCGCATTATACGTCGCTTGCTCGACGTTGCAACCCCTTTCTTCAGAAAAATCCAAAATAATATATTTTGGTTAAAAAACACTCTAAAACAAGCAATTAGGAAATAGTATCGCTTGCATACTCAGACTTGAATATTACGTACTTACTCAAGCCTCCAACTCCTTTAGTGAAGCAACTTAAACACTGTCAGAGTCTAGTTGTTCCGATTACTTATAAGGGCAGCTTGATCCAACAACTTCCTCATATCTTTTACCGCTTCTGCGAAACCTGAAAACAAAGCCTGAGCTACGATACTATGACCAATATTAAGCTCATTGATTCCGGGTAAGGCGGCAACTGCCTGCACATTATGATAATGAAGTCCGTGACCGGCATTCACGATCAACCCCAAGTCGCAGCCACACTCAACTCCTTTGCGAACCACTTCCAACTCTCTTTGTTGCTCAGCGGCTTCCTTAGCATCTGCATAGCGACCAGTATGAATTTCTATAGCTGGAGCACCACAGCGTTTTGCTGCCGCAATTTGCTCCGGATCGGGATCGATAAAGAGGGAGACCTCGATACCCGCTGCCGAAAGCCTGCGACATGCATCAGCAACTCGCGCTTCTTGCCCTACGACATCCAGACCACCTTCTGTCGTGAGTTCCTCACGTTTTTCAGGCACCAGACAACAATGGGCAGGCTGGACTTTTTCAGCTAATTCAATCATGGCATCCGTAACAGCCATTTCAAGATTCATTCTGGTGGTAAGAGTTTCTTTCAAGACCCAGACGTCACGATCCTGAATATGACGGCGATCTTCCCGAGGATGAATCGTGATGCCATCAGCTCCGGCTTGCTCCGCCTGCAAAGCAGCTAATACCGGATCAGGATAACGGGTTCCACGAGCCTCCCTTAAGGTTGCCACGTGATCAACATTTACTCCCAGTAATACACGATTTGTCACTTCCCACCTCTATCACTCACCACCGACCGCATGTAACTGACGGCCTGGTTATTTTGTTCTGCAATCCAGTTAGCGTTTAGGCTAGCATCTTATAAATCCGGATTATGAGTACCGGCTTACAGCTTGACTTCCCGACGTAGAGCTTCAACATACTGCCGCATCACCTTTCGGGACTGAAGCTCCTTGCCGTCCAGTAAAGTATTAATCATCGATCGGCAAACTTTCTTGGCTGCCAAAAGCACTGCCGGATCTTGCCATAGCCGTTGCGCTATCGCCAGCATAACACTGCCCTTTAAACTTTTGGGATCGGCCGGATCGGCTCTTTGGATACCCGAAATGGCATCCACTAGGTAGTATTGGGTTTCCATCACCTCTGTACCTGTAGTACTTTCATAACAGAAATCAAAACCGACACCCAACTCATACAAAAGTGCCAGTTCAAATTCTCTGAGGGATGGCTCTACGACCTCTCCTGCAGCTAAAGCCTTAAGCGCCAATACGTACTGGGAAAACAAATCGGAGGGGCCGCCATGGACAGGCAACAGCTTGAGAATAAGTTCGTTCAGATAGAATCCGGAATAGAGGGACAAACCAGACAATGTCAGGTGCAAATCACCCGACTCGACCTGCATCAGATTTTTAAGTTCTGAATTACCACTAAATGAAA
This sequence comes from Hahella ganghwensis DSM 17046, assembly GCF_000376785.1. GTDB lineage: Bacteria > Pseudomonadota > Gammaproteobacteria > Pseudomonadales > Oleiphilaceae > Hahella > Hahella ganghwensis. The sequence goes on along the minus strand of NZ_AQXX01000068.1, from coordinate 22,991 downwards.
CCAGAATCTTTTGAAAGGGTTGTAGCAAGGCAGATAATCCTTTCTTTACACGACCACCTTTAACAACCGCCGCAACCCGACCAGACTCCTCACAGAACAAGTCGACAATCAGGCTGGATTCCCTGTAGGGACGGGTATGCAAAACAAAAGCGCATTGCAGGTTTTGCACTGAACATTCACCTCCGCCTCGCCCCCATCCTAGATAGGCGCGCACATATATAGGAGAAGCAAGACTATACCCTAGCGGTCATCATAACCAAGGCTTTTAAGCGCCCTATCGTTATCACTCCACCCAGATTTCACCTTGACCCACAATTCCAACATGACTTTATGCTCGAACAGCAGCTCCATATCCTTCCGGGCATCAATACCAATACGCTTGATACGTTCACCTTTATGGCCGATGACGATTTTCTTCTGCCCATCTCTTTCGACCAGAATCAACGCATTGATACGTAGCAGCTTGCCTTCCTGCTTAAACTGCTCAATTTCAACAGCCACTTCATATGGGATCTCTTCACCGAGCTGCCGCATCACCTTTTCACGAACAATTTCCATAGCAAGAAATCGTTCACTGCGATCGGTTATCTGATCTTCCGGATAGAAGTGAATACTTTCCGGCAACGTCTCACTAATCACCTCTTCCAAGCGATCAACATTCGTTCCCCGCTCTGCTGAGATAGGCACAATATGAGAAAAATCGCATTCAGAGCTCAGCCGCTCAATAAAGGGCAATAGCCGATCTTTATCGTCCAGGCGATCCACTTTATTTATCGCAAGAACTTTCGTCGCCTTAGCTATTTTCACCTTATCAAGAACGTATTGATCCTCTTCAGTCCAGTGATCCCGGTCTACGACAAAAACTATTACATCTGCATCCTTTACTGCTGTTGACGCAGCTTTGTTTAGCACCCGATTAAGCGCTTTCTTTTCTGAACGGTGCAAACCTGGAGTATCGACGTATATCGCCTGATAATCTTCCTCAGTTTTAACGCCGAGAATCTGATGACGTGTTGTCTGAGGCTTGCGAGAGGTTATGCTGATTTTCTGACCGAGAATACGATTTAGAAGCGTTGACTTACCAACATTGGGACGACCGACTATGGCAACATATCCACAACGAGTCGAAGGAGATTCATTCACTTATCTACACCTAGTTCTGCCAATGCTTTCTTGGCGGATTTCTGTTCTGCGACGCGTCGACTACTTCCAGTACCTTCTGTAGGCTCGTCCAGGCAATCAATGACACATCTGACGTGAAACGTTTGAGCATGCGCCTCGCCCTGCACGGAGATAACTTCGTATCGGGGAAGATTCAACTGGCGAGCCTGCAAATACTCTTGCAGACGAGTTTTTGAATCCTTAGTAGTGTCTTTCAGATTCAAAGCTGCGAGACGTTGATCAAACCAGTTCAGAACTCTTTCTGTACAAACATCAAAACCGCTGTCCAGATAAATAGCCCCAATAACTGATTCCAACGCATCAGCCAGTATTGATTCTCTACGAAACCCACCACTCTTCAGCTCACCGGAGCCAAGGCGCAAGTATTCCCCCAGATCAAACTCCCGGGCAATCTCCGCCAACGTCACTCCCTTCACCATCCTTGCACGCAAACGACTGAGCTGGCCCTCCCGAGCCTCTTCAAAACGACTATAGAGGTGCTCGGCGATAATAAAATTGAGCACCGAATCGCCTAAGAACTCAAGGCGCTCATTATTGCGCATACCATAGCTTCGATGAGTCAATGCCAAGGTCAGCAATCCGATATCGTTGAACTTATACCCTATGGCACGTTGGAGCCTGTCTAGCTTTTCTATCACTGATTATTCACTTCCAGACGGTTCTCGAAAGAAACCACTGCATCAATATTCTTTATAATATTAGTGCGCACTTCGTAATCGATATTGATAGACACCGAAGTCTTTTCACGAACGATTTCCACGTTCTCCTTATTAAAGTTGCGCACATTATTTATCACCAGGTGCTTATCCAATCTCTTCAGGATTTCCTGATTGGTGAGCTTAGCTAGGTTTGTTTCCCGCTTCAGCCCGTCCAAAGCAGAGGCAATGGTATAGTTATCCAAATATATTGGAGTAATTTTCAATGCCAGATAAATTACAGACACCCCTATCAGGATCCATAGCATGGTGACATACATTGATGCGCCAGTTTGTTTTTTACGCATAAAGAAGCCTCTTCGTTTCAACCACTCCGGTAAGCATAGTCTGCAAGCAGTTGTTTTTACAGGATTCAGTCGCCAACCCCAATCCCACTTTAATACTAATCCCCAATTTCACTTCGATACTAATCCAGAGTGCCAACCCTTGAAAAGGATGGTAATGAGAGTAATTTTTCCCAATGCATCCAGATAGCAAATGCCCGTCCGACAATGTTTTCATCCGGAACCAAACCGATAAATCGGCTATCTTTAGACCGATCACGGTTGTCGCCCATCATGAAATATTCACCTTCCGGGATGATCCACTCACCCTCCCCCATCACATTACGGTCATTACGCTTTATGATTCGATGAGTGTGACTCCCGAGAACCTCCTCAAAAATCAACTCCCTCGGGGCTCCTGCGGGCAACGCAGCTAACAGTTTTTCCTGAACTCTTTCACCATTGATGTAAAGCTCTTTGTTCGTATAACGGACAACATCACCAGGAACCCCAACGACCCGCTTGATATAGTTGGTCATGTTATCCTCCGGGTTTTTAAATACCATGATGTCACCACGCTCAGGCTCCCCAATCTCGAAGAACTTGTACCCCAGAACCGGAACTCTCAAACCATACTCATATTTATTGACCAGGATAAAGTCACCAACTTCCAAAGTAGGCAGCATGGATTGAGAAGGGATCTGAAAAGGCTCAACCAGAAAAGACCGGACAATCAACACCAACAACAACACAGGAAAAAAAGATTTGGCATACTCAACGGCTACAGGAGTTTCCATTGCCGCTTCTGACGCATTTAATTTCTCTTCTGATTCTGAAGGTGACTCCGCTTGGCGGGCTTTCGCGAAAAACAGAATGTCTACCAGCCATATGGCTCCCGCGATACCCGTCAATAAAACGAGAATAATTGCAAAATCAAAATCCATGATATTTCCTGTGAGCGATCTTATTCGATGAAAGTTTGATGTCGCGCCCGCTTAATCGGTATAGATACCAACCGGACTCTAGTTATCCACTTTTAGCACAGCCAGGAAGGCATCCTGTGGTATTTCCACACGCCCCACCTGTTTCATGCGTTTTTTCCCTTCTTTCTGCTTCTGCAGCAATTTTTTCTTACGCGACACGTCACCACCATAACACTTGGCCAGTACGTTCTTGCGCAGGGCCTTGACGGTGGTTCGAGCAACTATCTGACCACCGATCGCAGCCTGTATAGCCACGTCAAACATTTGCCGGGGAATCAGGTCTTTCATTTTTTCCGCAAGCTGACGACCGCGATAAGGGGCATTATCCTTGTGAACGATCAAAGCCAACGCATCAACTTTTTCACCATTGATAAGAATATCCAGACGCACCAGATTGGCCGCCTGAAAACGAACAAAGTGATAATCCAGGGAAGCATAACCACGGCTCACAGACTTCAGCCGATCAAAAAAGTCCAGAACCACTTCCCCCATAGGCAACTCGTAACTCAGTGACACCTGAGATCCAAGAAACTGCATATTCTTTTGTACGCCGCGCTTTTCAACACACAGAGAAATAACGTTACCTAGGTAATCCTGAGGCACCAGGATATTAGCTTCTACAATAGGCTCACGCATTTCTTCGATAAACCCGGGATCCGGCAGGCGGGACGGGTTATCAACCATGACCACTTCGTTTTTCTTCGTCAGAATCTCATATACAACCGTCGGCGCGGTTGTGATCAGATCAAGATCATATTCTCTCTCTAAACGCTCCTGGATAATTTCCATGTGGAGCATTCCCAGGAATCCACAACGGAAGCCGAAGCCAAGAGCATCAGACGTTTCCGGCTCGAAAAACAGAGAGGCATCATTCAGGGTCAGTTTTTCCAACGCCTCACGAAAATCCTCATAATCATCTGAACTGACCGGAAACACCCCGGCATATACCTGGGGCTGGACCTTTTTGAATCCAGGCAAAGGAGTAACATCGGGTGTCTTGGCGTGAGTAATGGTATCCCCGACCGGCGCACCATGGATGTCCTTGATGCCAGCGACGACATACCCCACCTCACCGGCCTTGAGGCCTCCGGTTTCCTTGCGTTTGGGTGTAAACACCCCTATCGACGTCACCGGTTCCTGAACACTGGTCGACTTGATGACAATTTTATCACCCTTTTTGAGCTCACCATTCTTCACTCGAACCAGGGATACAACCCCGAGATAATTATCAAACCATGAGTCGATAATCAGTGCCTGTAACTGCTCTTCCGGGTCTCCCTCGGGAGGTGGAATCAATTGAACAATCTGCTCGAGTGTTTCTTGAATCCCAATGCCAGCTTTAGCACTGGCTTCAACCGCACCCGAAGCATCAATGCCAATAATCTCTTCAATTTCGTGCCTTACTCGTGCCGGTTCAGCCTGAGGAAGATCCATCTTGTTAAGTACAGGGATGACTTCCAGCCCCATTTCGATGGCGGTATAACAGTTCGCTACCGATTGGGCTTCAACCCCCTGGCCGGCATCCACTACCAGCAACGCCCCTTCACAGGCAGCAAGAGACCGGGAAACTTCATAGGAAAAATCCACATGCCCCGGGGTATCGATGAAATTCAGCTGATACCGCTCTCCATCCTGAGCGTCGTAATATAAAGTTACGCTCTGAGCCTTGATGGTTATTCCCCGCTCGCGCTCGATGTCCATGGAATCCAAAACCTGTTCGGACATTTCACGTTCAGTCAACCCACCGCAGTACTGGATAAACCGGTCGGCAATGGTGGATTTCCCATGGTCAATGTGGGCGATAATGGAAAAATTTCGAATATGTTTGAGTTTACTCACAGACTGCTAACACTCGGACGCAAATTAAAGGCCGCAGAATTTTACCAGCTCCAACACTGAAATGCAGTGAAATTAGCATAATTTACTCAACATAAGTTGGTGAGGCGGCCAAATGAGAACCTTTAGATCACAAAAAAGGGCGAAACCTGGTTCCGCCCTTTGTTATTTAACCAGGTCACCAGCTGCTTAGTTAACTTTCATCACAATAAAAGCAGGGTTACCGTTGCGAATGATTAATACAGGCAGAGATTTGTTCTTCGGCAGCTCTTCCACCACCTGATTGAAATCTTCAACGGTCTTAACCTCGTGATTATTCAGGCTGCTAATCACATCATTCACCCTGATACCTGCAGTAGCGGCCGGCCCAGGGTATATATTGGTAACCAATACACCACCAGACACCTGCAATTGAGACTTTTCTGCTTCTGTCAGATCTCTGACATCCAGACTAAGAGCATTCCCCCGAGCCTCAGCTTTGGCAGGAGATGCTGTCACCGCTCCGGATTCCCCAGGCAACTGACCAATGACGACGTCCAACTTAATTTCACGACCATTCCGCACAACATTCAGTTCCGCACTTTTTCCTGGCTTCACTCGTCCAACAAGATGCGGCAGTTCTGAAGACAATCCGATATCAGTACCCTCAAAGCCAGTGATCACGTCACCAGGCTGCAAGCCGGCCTTATCAGCTGGAGAATCTTTCATTACCTGAGCGACCAGTGCTCCGCGGGGTTTATCCAGCTTGAAGGATTCGGCCAAATCCTTATTAACTTCCTGAATCAAGACACCGAGCCAGCCCCTCTGCACACTGCCAGTCTCTTTAATCTGAGTCATGACATTCATCGCCACATCAATAGGTATGGCAAAAGAAACGCCCATGAAACCACCCGAACGTGTATAAATCTGGGAGTTTATTCCGACAACCTCTCCGTCAAGATTGAACAGGGGACCACCAGAATTGCCCGGGTTAATCGCCACATCTGTCTGAATAAAAGGCACGTAATTTTCATTTGGCAGACTCCGCCCCTTGGCACTGACAATACCCGCCGTAACGGTATAGTCGAAGCCAAACGGTGACCCAATCGCCACGACCCATTCACCGACTTTTAAATTGGAGGACTTCCCAACTTTCAGCACCGGTAGATCATCAGCATCCAGTTTCAACAATGCCAGATCAGATTTGGCATCAGCCCCGATCAGGGTCGCTTTCAGCTCCCGACGATCAACCAAACGAACAAAAATCTCGTCTGCACCTTCGATCACGTGGTTATTGGTCAGAACATAGCCGTCGTGAGAGACAATAAAACCAGACCCCATCGACTGCGCTTCTCTGGGGACGCCACCACCCCGGGGAAAGCGGTCACCGAAAAAATGACGAAAAAATTCAGGAATCTGCTCCATTTCAGGAGAGTTGCCAAAAAACTGGGCATTCCCATCATTCACTCTTCTAATCGTGCTGATGTTTACAACGGCAGGAGAGACTTCTTCAACCAGCTCGGTAAAATCGGGCAGGTCAACGGCACTGGCAGACAACGCCATTAACCCCATCCACCAACCGAATACGACAATCGATAACCTTCTCATTCAGCTGCTCCATGATGAAATTTCTAACCAGGAATAACAGTCGCCGACATTCCGGTCTTGGCTTTGCCACCGATAACATCAGCATGATCCAGCCTGGAAGATAACCTGGGACTCAATCCATAGAATGGAAAGTTAGTGGGGGATGCGCTTTTTCTGGCACACCCGGGACACGCAGAGGATATCTATCCAAGCTTGCGTAATAATTGGGGATGGTATGTGGGATTGCAAGAAAGTCTAAATGACAATGTTTTAACCAACAACAGGCCCGCTGCCAGCCCGCTCAGCCCAATCAGAGCAACAATAGGATCGGGTAAACTGAAAACGGCATCAGCGACTCCGGCACTCAATATCATCACAAGAAGAGGTAGCAGGTAAGCCAGAAACGACGCTTTCATCAGAGTCTCTTCCGCTATGCCGACTAGCACCATGTCACCGACACCAACATCCAGAGTCCTGGCAACTTTAATTTGACTGGCCTTACCACCGGAGATGGAATTCAGAACTTTCTGACCACACCCTTTACTGGCCGAACAGGTCTGACAGGCCGATTCACGCATGGTATTGATCCACACAAAATCACTGTCAATGGCGACGACCCGCCCCTGCTCTTCAATCATGAGGATGACTCAACATTCGCTTTCATGCGCATATTGTCGGCCACTTTCTTGGCAGTCTCAATAGGCACCTCTCCAACTACCGTGACCACATAGCGAATACTATCGACGTCCATATATCTGGAATAGGCAGAAGTCGCTCCCATCTTTGAAGCACCTTCCGGCATACCTGCCTCCGCAACAGGCTCGACAAACACAGTGAACAGAGTCAGGCCGTCTGTGTAAATGCGACTTCTGCTTTTCTCCGGCATGACGTTATTTGTCTTAGAAACATAAGGGGCTGGCGAAAAACCTTGTGGCAACCAACCTGGCTCCCAGCGATATGGAATAGGCTTCTCTTCTGCCTGAGCCTGCCCTAGATGAGAAGTAACCCCTCCTTGAAGGATTTCTGTAAATTCATCATCACTGACAGGCTTTCCTATTTCCAGCTCCGTAAACTGAAAGCGTTCAAGAATTTCTCCCTCTTTGCCCGTCAACATGGACTTCACCAACAGACCACTTTGTTTTTCCAGCCAAAGCAAATAGCTGTAACGAAAAGTATCTTTCGCCATCAGAGCCACTTTGACGACTTCATGCCCAGCCAGTCTTTCCATTCCTGCCACGGATATACTGTAAACAGATGCCAGCGGTGCAATATCGCCCGCGATTCCAGCAGAAAAAGGCCCAACAGGCAGGGCTTGCTCCAACTCCACCTGCTCATTGCCCGGAAATATGCAAATCACCCGTTCACCATTGCGGACGATCTCTCGAGGCTCACCGTCAAGGGCGATAAGTCGTTCTTGTTCGACACCATTCTTAAGCCTGTGCACAACACGCATACTGCTCATTTCATCGCCGCGACTGTAGACAAAGGTGCCGGAATAGGTCTCACTTTTCCTGGCCTCCACCATACGCTCCAGCCAATCAGCAGGATCTTTTGAACCCATGGCCTGGCTGGACATACTTAATGCCCACAACACCAATGCCGAAAACATCATACGTATCATTGAATGTCGAATCTCTTGATTATTAACTCGAACGGACAAACTCATTGTCTCTCTGCTCATCGTTCGCCAAATTAGTTTGCGTTACCGGCTTCCGCATCAGGCTCCGAACTCGCCTGCGGTTTAGCTTTTCCCTTCAATTCTGCCTCGACTCCCTCTACTGAAGATTGAATCTCAGTCGTCGGCTCAAAACTGGTCAAACGGGCATAAGGCACAACGCTCCGTCCACCATTCAGTGCTGCGTTTCCGGCATGCTTCATCAAATACGCATTCAGGCGCTGCTCATGCTCATCCGAGAACTCAATTTCTCCGCTACCTGCCGTTGACGCAACTTCAGTACCAGAGCTCTGTACTCCAGTTTCCACGATCTGAGGAACAGTGTTGTTTCGCAGATCAGTGGTCTGAACCAAAAATACGACAGCGAAAGCCACAGAAGCCGCAATAGCCGCTCCCCCCCACCACGGAAAGCGCGTTGTTGTCACTGCTCCGGAATGGCCCACCGGCACTTTCGGACTACCCGACAGAACCGCATCCGAGTGATCTATTGTCGTATCATCTGTAGCATCATCTGCCAATTCCTCATCAAGACGACTGGCAATCCCCTGGCGCAAATCTACATGTGCCCAGGCAGACTCTTCAGCATTCATTCCAGCCCGGATCTGATGATAACGACACCAGACTTCCATGACCTCATCATCGTGAGCCTGAGCCAGTATCCGCCTTAACTCCAGATCATCAGCTTCATTGTCGAGCAAAGCTGACAAAGACTCTTTCGTTCTTTCATTCATAACTTTCACCTCAAAATTCTGAAACCCGGTTCATGACGATGCAGGCTTCAAAACCAAATTCTAACCACCCCGATCAATTAACCTACGTTTGCCCGGCTTTCCAGCAATGGCGCTATATGCGCGTCAACGGCATCACGAGCCCTGAATATGCGGGATCGTACTGTTCCCACTGGACACTGCATAATGTCTGCAATTTCCTCATAACTGAGCCCGTCAAACTCCCTCAGGGTCAGAGCTGCCTTGAGATCTTCCGGCAACCCTTCGATAGCCGCGTATATGGCCGACTGAAGCTGATCGCGATGTAAATGCTGCTCGGGCGATTCAATATCCTTCAGGCTGGCTCCCCCTTCATAGAAAACCGCATCCTCAAGCTCAACATCAGATCCCGGGGGACGGCGACCTTTCGATACCAGATAATTTTTAGCGGTATTAATGGCAATTCGATACAGCCAGGTATAAAACTGACTGTCGCCACGAAACGAGGCGATCGCCCGATAGGCTTTGATAAAAGCTTCCTGGGCCACATCTGCCACTTCGGCCTGATCACGGATATAGCGCGCGATAATTGCCAGTACTTTACTTTGGTATTTCACCACCAGCATATCGAAAGCCCTGCGATCACCTCGCTGAACGCGCTCTACCAATTGCTGATCCAGAGATTTTCCAGAGACGCTGCTTGTTTCCAATGTTTGTCTTCTCTCCAACGACCATCGTTGATCCGAAATAGGTTCGACAAGCTGTATCGACATAAGTTCCCGCCAATTTAATTATCCAAACGAATTATCGTTATAGACATTCGGCGGGCCAAATAGTTCACTGATTGTCAAAGTGTTAGTATAGTCTTTGCGATGTTATTTGCCCCGGGGCTTTTCGCCTCTGATGCCACCTCGATCAAAGAGTGCCAGTCAACAATGGGCGGCAGCATCCTGAACCAAAGATAAAAACGCATTCAACCAACACCTGAGACATCCATGCATGTAGACACATGCCGATATATTGAAGCGGCTGGCTTTACTGATATTGTCTACGCACTCTTGGGCAAGGTCGTATGAAACGAATTTCTTTCCGCCGAGAGAGTTAACAACTATCCATGAGTCCCAGTTTTGAACATGATGTACTGATCATCGGTAGCGGTGCTGCCGGATTATCCGTTGCCCTGAACCTTCCTGAAGATCTGAAGATTGCGGTTTTATCAAAAACCACCCTGCAGAGTGGCTCAACCCTTTGGGCACAAGGAGGAATTGCCGCCGTTTATGACGACCAGGACAGTACAGAATCCCATATCCAGGATACATTGAACGCCGGTGCCGGCCTATGTCATGAAGACGCCGTCAGATTTACAGTCGAAAACGGTCGCGATGCAATTGAATGGCTGATCAGTCAAGGGGTTCAGTTCGACAAGGAGGAATCTGGCACCTCCTCTCACAACTTCCACCTGACTAAGGAGGGTGGTCACAGTCACCGCAGGATTCTGCATGCCGCGGATGCCACGGGGCAAGCCCTCTCTGGATCTTTGACCGATAGAGCACTGGAAAAAACCAATATCCAGATTTTCGAGCACCGGGTCGGTATTGACCTGATTACCCATCGCAAGCTATTTATGCCGGGCAACCGCTGTGTTGGTGCCTATGTGTTAAATAATCGCACCGGTCACGTTGAATTGTTCAGGGCACGATTTGTGGTCCTGGCCACAGGCGGCGCCAGCAAGGTTTATCTGTACACCAGCAACCCGGACGTCGCAACGGGCGATGGCATCGCCATGGCCTGGCGTGCGGGCTGCCGGGTCGGCAATATGGAATTCAATCAGTTCCATCCAACCTGCCTCTATCACCCACAAGCCAAGTCATTTTTGATCACCGAGGCGGTTAGAGGGGAAGGAGGCAAACTATTGCTGCCTAATGGCAAACGTTTCATGGACCGCTTCAGTGACAAAGCCGAGCTCGCCCCCAGAGATGTCGTGGCCAGAGCTATCGACCATGAGATGAAACGTCTTGGGGCTGATTGCCTGTATCTGGACATCTCACATCGTGACACAGGCTTCATCAAAAGCCATTTCCCAACGGTTTACGAGCGCTGCCTGAAATATGGCATAGATATCACGCGGGATCCGATACCAGTGGTACCAGCAGCCCACTATACCTGTGGCGGAATCATCACAGACCAGTACAGCCACACCGATATCAACTCCCTATACGCAGTAGGCGAAACAGCGTTCACCGGCCTTCACGGTGCCAATCGCATGGCCAGTAATTCCCTGCTTGAATGCCTGGTATTTGGACGTGCCTGTGCAGAGGATATTGTTCGTCGACTTGAATTCTCCCCTCCCCCACCCAGCGCGCCTTCCTGGGACGAAAGTCAGGTCACCGATTCAGATGAAGATGTGGTGATTTCCCACAACTGGGATGAACTGCGACGATTCATGTGGGACTACGTCGGCATTGTTCGTACAGATAAGCGCCTGCAGCGAGCCAAACACCGAGTGGATCTGCTTCACCAGGAAATCCGCGAGTATTACAGCAACTACAAGGTCAGCAACGACCTACTGGAGCTACGTAACCTGGTCACAGTGGCCGATCTCATTATATGTTCAGCCATTCAGCGGCAGGAAAGCCGTGGGTTGCATTACACACTGGACTATCCCAAGGCGATGGAAAAACCTACCGACACCATACTGGTACCGGTAAATTTCTCCTCCGAAAGCTGGTAGTGGACTCAGCCTTGGATAACATCACCTGTTGATCAGACACCACAATCTGGTAAATAGGCATGGAGGATTGAGCACAGCGCCGCTACAATACGCGCTTCGTTTACGGGTTGCTGCCCGTTAGGGTGTTAACCATAACACCAGCCACTCAGACCACAGACCCTGGATTGAGTAGAGGTATATATGAGTTCCCAGGCTGACTTCAATCGACTGTTCTGGCACAGCCGCCGCGGTATGCTAGAGCTGGATGTTCTGTTGGTCCCTTTTCTCAAGGAAGCATATCCCCATCTTCCGGATGAAGATAAAGAACGTTATGAGCGTTTGCTGGAATGCGAAGACACCGATATGTTTCAGTGGTTCATGCAGAAATCAACTCCAGAAGATCCTGACCTGGCACGCATCGTTAAGATCATACTTGACCGTGTTCAGCCCAAGTACAACTAAACTCAAGCCGTCACTAACGGTTTGTCTGCTGCTGACCCTGCTCTTTACTGCGTTGGGCCTCATACTGTTCCATATTGATCTGCCCGATCAGTGGCTGTGGTTGTTGGCAGGAGCCATCGCCATACACTGGATCTACGCTATCGGACTGCATGGCCTGAGAGTCTGGCCAAACAGTATTACGGCGATTGACCTGACGCTTGATCAACAAGGGGAAGTCAATTGCCGCATTCATCATCGAAGAGGCACCAGCCAGCTCGTCATCCTCGACAGGGACTCTCTTCTGACAGCACCATTGACGATTCTCTCCTGCAGACCAGACAACTCCTCTGAACAAATACTTCCAAAGTTCAAACGTCAGCTGGTCATTCTGACAAAAGACAGCACAAATCCTGAAGACTATCGCCGCCTTCGGGTCCTGTTGAGAATGGCGCCTCAGGCAACTCCCCCCTCCTGACAGGCCGCCGAAAACTCATTACACTAGTTGGGACTTAATAGACCCGACCACTCAGAATCAAGGGTAAAGACCCTAAGCCTCGGATATCCAATTCAAACTCCGGGAGATTCAGTGATTGATACAACTATACCGATGCCATAAACCGTAACATCATGGAGAACTCAATGCCGGCCACCCTGTTCTGGAATTCAATTGATGCAATCTGGAACTCTGAAGAGACCAACCAGAACGGCCCGTCTCTTTACCCTTTAAAAAGCTATCAGCTGATTTCTGTCACGGGTCCTGATGCGGAAAAGTTCATGCAGGGTCAGTTCACCTGTGACCTTAAACAAATTACGCCAACACAATCTTCTTTGGGAGCCTGCTGCAATAACAAAGGGCGAATGATTGCACAGTTTCGAGTCATCAATGTTGCGCCTGAGAAATACTTACTCCGCTGCCCTGAAGGCGTTGCAGATTCACTCAATCAGCATCTCGCCAAATTCAAGGTGTTCTATAAGTGCGAGTTGAAAGTCGAGGAAGATATCGGTGTACTCGGCCTATGTGGAGACGAAGATGTTCTCTCTCAGTTGCTGGGCACACTACCAACTGAAGCCAATGCTGCCGAACAGGTAAAAGGACTTTCAGTGGTGAGAGTACCAGGGGATCAACCCCGCTTCGAGCTCTATGCAGACACCGAATCCGCGCTGCAGCAACTTCCGGATCTGATCTCCAACTTATGCCTGGGTGAAGAATCCGAATGGGAGTTACAGGATGTCCGAGCCGGTCTTGGCGAGGTGTATCCTGACACCCAGGAAGAATTCATCCCACAAATGCAGAATCTGCAATTTCTGGATGGTGTCAGCTTTAAAAAAGGTTGCTATACCGGTCAGGAAATCGTTGCCCGCATGCAGTACCTGGGCAAGCTAAAAAAGCGCATGTATCTTATGGCCATTGATGGTGGACATGCGCGCGCAGGGGACAGTCTGATTGGCGAGGGAGAAAAAGTGATCGGCACCATTGTAAGGTCTGCAGACAACACTCTGGATCAGCAATTGGCGCTGGCGGTAGTGGATAACAGCCATGTTGAAGCCGGTGAGCCTTTGCAACTCAAAGACCAACCGAACTCCCGTTGTCACCTGCGCGAGTTGCCGTATCATGTTGAGCAAAACACAAACACCCGGCCTTCCCGGTAACAAAAATCCTACGATTTCAATGCTGGGCGACCGGGTTTATTTTGCAAAATCTGCTATATATAAATAATTAAAATCTACGGATTTAATTAGCAGTCAGACATTCGCGGAAAATTCGATGCCCGAACTAGAAAGCAAGATCAAAAAAGACATCGTTGAGGCTATCAACAACGATAAACTGGTTCTCCCCACCCTTCCTGAGGTGGCCTTACAAGTGAGAGAGGTCGCTGAAAACCCGGATTCCTCGGTTCAGGATCTGGCCAATGTTCTCAGTAACGACGCCGCCATGACCGCCAGAATCATTCGGGTATGCAACAGCCCATTATTACGTGGCTCCCGTGAAATCAGCAACTTGCAGATGGCAGTCGGCCGGTTGGGGATGGCTTATACGGCCAACCTCGCCACAGGGCTTGCGATGGAACAGATGTTCCAGGCAACCTCTGAAATGATCGATAAACGCATGCGTGACGTCTGGCAGAACAGTATGGAGGTCGCCGGCATTTGTCATGTACTGGCACAGCATTACACCAAGCTCAAGCCTGATCAGGCGACGCTGGCTGGCCTAATCCACCAGATCGGCACACTACCGGTGCTGGCTTACATTGAAGAAAATGACATCCAGATCAACAACGTTGTCCTGGATAATCTGATCGGCAGCATGGCTCCGGCAATAGGCAGCTATATCCTGAAAAAATGGGATTTCAGCAAAGATCTTCAGATTGTTCCCAAAGAACACTGTAATTTTAAACGGGAAGTGCCTGAAGCGGATCTTGCAGACGTGGTGATGGTCGCAAGACTACAAAGTCTGATTGGCACAGAACATCCCTACACCAAGATGGACTGGACACAGATCAGCGCCTTCAATCGACTGGGCCTGGATCCGGAAGTAGATATGAATGAAGCCGAAGATCTGAGTGAGGAAATGGAAGCAGCGATGGCGCTTCTATCTCAATAGCACCAAACAACCTGATAACCAGACGAAGAACTTCAGTGCCTGAATTAAAAAAGGGAAGTCAAACGACTTCCCTTTTTTTGGTCTTATCCAGACAACCATCTTCATCCAGCATTTCTCTGGGCGGTAATCGCCAGTCCAGAGGCTTGACATGATGATCCTTCAAATAAGCGTTCGCCGCAGAAAAGTGTCGACATCCCATAAAACCACGATGAGCAGACAAAGGCGAAGGGTGAACGCTCTCTAAAACCAAATGTTTGTGGCGGTCGATAAAAGCCCCTTTACGCTGGGCATAACTCCCCCAAAGCATAAAGACGACATTCTCCCGCTCTTCATTCACCAGTTGAATGACACGATCGGTAAACTGCTCCCAACCCCGCTTTTGATGCGATGCGGCTTGCGCTTGCTGCACTGTCAGGACACTGTTGAGAAGCAGAACACCTTGCTGTGCCCAATATCCCAGGCAACCATGCTCCGGCATATTGACACCAATATCCTGCTGAATTTCCTTAAAAATATTCACCAGTGAAGGTGGAGGTTTAACTCCCGGCAACACAGAAAAGCACAGACCATGGGCCTGGCCCGGCCCATGATAAGGATCCTGCCCGAGGATCACCACTTTCACCTGATCAAAAGCCGTGGTATTCAAGGCGTTAAAACAGTTTTCAAGACTGGGGTAAATCACCTTCCCAGCCGCCTCTTCCTGAGACAAAAAAGCTTCCAACTGCTGCATGTAAGGCATACCGAACTGGTCGGCTAACCTTGTATCCCAGCCCGTACCGGGCTTTAACGCGTTTTTTAGCAATGACATAACAAACCTCTAATCACCGGTTTCCGATCCTCCTGATCAAGTCCCACCGCTTATTGAGGACGCATGTGAGGGAACAGAATCACGTCGCGAATGGAAGGAGAATCTGTCAGAAGCATTACCAGGCGATCAATACCGATCCCTTCTCCTGCAGTTGGCGGCATGCCGTGCTCCAGCGCTACGATGTAATCCTCGTCAAAGAACATCGCTTCGTCATCGCCAGCCTCTTTTTCTTCCACCTGCTTCCGGAAACGCTCCGCTTGGTCTTCAGGGTCATTCAACTCAGAAAATCCGTTGGCAATTTCACGACCACCAACAAAGAACTCAAAACGGTCAGTGACAAACGGATTATCGTCACTACGACGCGCCAACGGAGATACTTCCGTGGGGTACTCAGTGATAAAGGTCGGCTGCATCAGGCGGTGCTCTGCCACCTTCTCGAAAATTTCGATCTGAACTTTTCCTAAGCCCCAGGTATCCTTCAACGGAATCCCCAGACCAGACGCCACGGCTTTGGCACTGTCCAGATCATTCAATTGCTCCAAGGTAATCTCCGGCTGGAAATGCATGATCGACTCCAGCACCGTCATACGCTGGAATGGCTGACCGAAGTCATAAATAAATTCTTCCAGCACTTCGCCTTCTTCGTTCCGCTTGGTATTCCGTACCTGGGTAGTTCCCAATACTTCCTGTGCCACCCAGCGTAACATCTCTTCCGTCAGGTCCATCATATCCTTGTAGTCGGCATAGGCTTGATAGAACTCGATCATGGTGAATTCAGGGTTATGTCGGGTGGACAACCCTTCATTACGGAAGTTGCGGTTAATCTCAAACACCCGCTCAAAACCGCCGACAACCAGTCTCTTCAGGTAGAGCTCAGGGGCGATACGCAAGAACATCTCAATATCCAGCGCATTGTGATAGGTCTCAAATGGCTTGGCCGTAGCCCCACCCGGAATCACCTGCAGCATAGGGGTTTCCACTTCCATATAGTCGCGCTTGGACATGAAGTAGCGAATTGCCTCAATGATTTTTGAACGAACTTTAAATGTCTCTCGAGTCTCTTCGTTGGCTACCAGATCCAGATAGCGTTGACGATAACGAACTTCAGTGTCCGAGAGCCCTTTGAACTTATCTGGCAGAGGACGCAGGGCTTTTACCAGCAACTGGGGAGATTCCATGTCAATGTACAGATCGCCTTTGCCGGACTTATGCAGTACACCTTCAGTGGCAATAATGTCGCCAAAGTCCCAGGATTTCACCAGTTCTTTCTGCTCGTCAGACAACGCCTTGTTGTTAACGTAAAACTGAATTCTACCTGTGGAATCCTGCACAACGATAAAGGGACCACGCTTGGTCATGATACGACCGGCCACTTTTACCCGCACGCCCATTTCAGCCAGCGCTTCTTTGTCTTCCTCGCCATAACGAGCCTGCAAATCCGCACAGTAGGCATCACGACGAAAATCATTCGGGAAGGCCTGGCCCTGTTCGCGAATCTTACTCAGTTTGGCACGACGTTCCGCGATCAGTTTGTTTTCTTCAGGTGCCGAATTTTGATTGTCAGTCATGATTACCTTATTCCACATCTATGGTTGGCACTATGGTTTATAACGCGATGGGTTATAACGCGATTGTGCCAACAGATTTCATCGATATTAATAACTCTTTCCGTCAGGCGACAGAGCCGATCAACAGCCCTGCTACCGACGAAAATCTTTTTTCAGAAACGAATTACAAGCCCTGCTTCAGGCTGGCTTCGATAAACTCATCCAGATCGCCATCCAGCACGTTCTGACAGGAAGACGTTTCCACGCTGGTACGCAAATCCTTGATTCTGGATTGATCCAGTACATACGAACGAATCTGGCTGCCCCAGCCGATATCCGCCTTACTGTCTTCTACTGCCTGGGCTTCACTGTTGCGTTTCTGCAATTCAAACTCATACAGCTTCGCCTTCAACTGCTTCATACACTGATCTTTGTTCTTGTGCTGCGAGCGGTCATTCTGGCACTGAACCACAATATTGGTTGGCAAGTGCGTGATACGGACAGCGGACTCAGTACGGTTAACGTGCTGACCACCAGCCCCAGAGGCTCGATAGACATCAATACGCAGATCGGCTGGATTGATATCGATCTCGATATTATCGTCGATTTCAGGAGAGACAAAGACCGAAGCAAAGGACGTGTGCCGACGATTGCCAGAGTCAAAAGGTGATTTTCTCACCAGTCGGTGAACACCGGTTTCTGTCCGCAACCAGCCATAGGCATATTCGCCCTGGAAGTGAATCGTGGCGCTCTTGATTCCCGCCACTTCACCGGGGGATGCTTCAATCAACTCGGTTTTAAAGCCGCGGCGCTCGCCCCAGCGCAGATACATCCGCAAGATCATGTTGGCCCAGTCCTGTGCCTCGGTACCACCTGATCCGGCCTGGATATCCAGATAAGCATTGTTCGGATCCATTTCGCCGGCAAACATACGACGAAACTCCAGCTCTTCGACCCTGGCGGTTAGAGTGTCCAACTCACCCTCAATTTCAGCTACCGCATCAGCATCCTGTTCCTCGACCGCCATGTCCAGCAGTTCCTGGGCATCAGCCAGGCCTGAAGTCACGGTTTCACAGGTGTCCACCACGGCTTCCAGCGAAGACCTTTCACGCCCCAACGCCTGCGCACGATCAGGCTCATTCCAGACATTGGGATCTTCAAGCTCCCTTGTTACTTCAACCAGACGTTCTTTCTTGACGTCGTAGTCAAAGATACCTCCGTAAGGATTCAGTACGCTCACCGAGGTCTTTAATACGGTTTACAATCTGGGCAACTTCTAACATGAAAAGGGCTTCTCCGCGCTTATTCGATAGGTGGATCAAACTATTAACCAATCCAAATATCGTTGGATCAAAATTTGGGCGGCTATTGTAAAGGAAGTTGCGCGTGAGTTGTAGCGGCGTCTTTTGGTCAGACGGAGAGCAATTTTCAGGAACTGAAATAGTCCTTCATTTCCTCATCAATTTCCTGACGCAGGGACATTAATTTCACCGCGTAGTCACGGAGCTTAATTTCCTGCTCGGTTCGTGGTTCCCATGCAGGGACCCCCACAGGTCTGGAATCCCGGTCTACAGCGACAAAAATCATGACGCAGTGTGTCGCTTTCTTGCGCTCCTGCTCTATAGGATCCCGACAATAAACGTCAATCGCCAGATGCATACTGGTTTTACCGGTGTATATAACCTGAGCCTCCACTTCCACCACCATGCCGATGTGAATGGGGCAAATAAACCGGATTCCACCAACATAGGCCGTCACACAATATCTGCCACTCCAACTGGAAGCGCAGGCATAGCCTCCCAGGTCGATCCATTTCATCACGACACCACCATGCACCTTCCCGCCAAAATTCACATCCGTTGGTTCTGCTAGAAAACGGAGGGTCAGTTTGTGCTTATCATTACTTTCGGTGGACCTGACGTCAGTAGACATAACGACTCCCGGCTAAATTCAGTCGTGTATACAGCATAAGATAGGACGTTTCCTGTTGGTTTTCTAACTGCCATTTTTTCACGACGGATATGCCCACCAACATCAACAGATGTGATCAATCGTCCGGCGAAACGCCAGCCCATTGATTCTTATGCTCATTTAAACAGCCTGCAGTGTCCGGCTCTATTGGCGAAAGGGTTTACGTGAAAACCCTCAGTCGAAAACTTTTATTCACCGCTGTCACATTTTGAGAACCTCCCGCGTCTTATCTGTAACCTCTGAATTCTATGGAAAGCAGAGGACATTTCGTCGACTAATGAGGATCACCATGAAAGAGAAAAGATTTGACTACATGCAGGAAAACCCAGCCGCTTTTGAAGGCCTATTGCAAATTGAGGCCGCCATTGGGGCATCTAATTTACCTCCCTTGCTAAAACATTTGATCAAGTTGCGCGTATCCCAGATTAATGGCTGCGAGTTCTGTGTTGACATGCATCTGAAGGAAGCCAGAAAAGACGGAGAGCAACAGGAACGGCTGGATAAGCTGGTTGTCTGGAAGGAAGTGGATATTTTTACTGACGCTGAGAAAGCGGCACTAGAATGGGCTGAAGCACTGACGACCAAGGGCAGCCACCCTGACCTGAACACGCTCTTCTATCCGCTTGCTGAACATTTCGATGCCAATCAAATCGCCAATCTTTCCCTGGCTATCGCCATGATCAACCTTTGGAATCGACTGCAGATATCATCTCTACATCGTCAGTTCTGATGACAGGTCCCCTTCTGAATTCAGCTCAGGAGGGGAGCTTCTCAACCAATCAGTTTCGAAGCGCCTGTAGCGAACTCAGCTTATACGTTCCGTGCAGTATCAACTGTTGCTGCCGTATTTCCTGTCACAGAGTGTGGCTCATGGGGTAATAGGGTATTCAGAATGATCGCTGTCAGCCCACTGACAGTAATCGCTGATCCGAAAATATTCTGGATGATTTTCGGCATTTCCTGCAAAGCTTCAGGCACAGTCGCAACACCCAATCCCAACCCAAAAGATACCGCCATTATGAGCATGGTTCGGCGATCCAGGTCCAAAGTAGCAAGAATTCTGATACCTGCAGCCGCCACAGTACCGAACATCACCAGTGTCGCACCGCCAAGCACCGGTTTAGGTAACTGTTGGAATATACCGCCGATCATTGGAAACAGTCCTAATACAACAAGAATCCCCGCCACCCAAAAGGCGACATAGCGGCTGGCAATACCCGTTAGCTGGATCACGCCATTGTTTTGGCTGAATGTGGTGTTGGGAAAGGTATTGAATATTGCCGCCAGCATAGAGTTAACTCCATCCCCCAAAACCCCTCCCTTGATACGATTTCGATACAGGTCGCCATCAATGGGTTGCCTGGAAACCAGTGAGGTTGCCGTCAAGTCTCCGGAAGATTCAATTGCCGTAATTAAATAAATCAAAGCCACCGGAATAAAGGCCTGGATATCAAATGAAAAACCGTACTTAAACGGAACCGGTATCGCCAGCCACTCCAGGGTGCCCATTTTAGAGAAATCCACCTTCCCCATCGCGAAGGCCGCGATAAAACCCAATATCAGCCCAAAGAAAATGGAGCCAGAGCGCAGATAGGCATTTCGGCTTTGGTTTAACACGATGATCACCAACAACACGCCAAACCCAAGAGCCAGGTTTTCATAACTGCCAAAATCAGGGGCTTTGAATCCACCAGCCAGGTCAGTCATTCCAACCTTGATCAGGTATAACCCAATCGTTGTGATGACGATACCGGTCACCAACGGGTTGATCACTGTTTTCAGCTTGTGTAGAAATTGGCTCAGAAAAATCTCAATAAACGCCCCGAAAAAGCACACACCAAATATCAGGCTCAACATCTCTTCAGGGCCGCCACCTTTCGCTTTGGCCACAAACCCTGCCGCAAGTACAGAGCCCAAAAAGGCAAAGCTGGTGCCTTGCAATGCCACTAATCCAGAGCCTACCGGTCCAAACTTACGAGCCTGAATGAAAGTACCTACACCGGAGACGATCAACGCCATACTGACGAGATATGGCACCTCCTCCCCCAACCCTAACACGCCTCCGATGATTAACGTGGGAGTGATGATGCCGACAAAACTGGCAAGTACGTGCTGCATTGCCGCCAACATGGCCGATGGAACAGGCGGTTTGTCATCCAGTCCAAATAGTAATTCTGAGGGTTGCTGCAATTTAGTCATTATTGTTCTCCAGAGCATTGAACTTGCTGACGACCTTATAGCGCCATCGACGCCAATCTGTGCCCACAAGTTAATGCTATTTTTTGATCATTTTTAAGAATAGATCAACCCAAGTAATAATTTGACCAACTGGTTAGTTTTTATATTTTTTAGAGTTTTCATGAATTTAAAGAAGGAAATGATGAAGAGCGAGAAGGAAGAAGCACCAACAAAGTGCTTAATAATTAGATAGTGTTCTATTTAGGAACGCGAATACCGTTAGCAGAAAGTGCTATTTAATGCGACTCGTCCAAAGATTTATCAAAGCCAAAAGAAGTATCAGGCCGAAAACAATTGCTAATCCTGACCACTTGGTCAAAGTTGCAATACCGGCCATTGTCGCCAGAAATTCGTGTTGATTAGGCCAGGCTGAGAAAATCTTACTGAGTAACAGGTTTTCACTAAAATCTGCCAGTATAGGCATGATCGGTAGCAGTTTCAGATACTCTATCCGACCACGATCTGCCTGAAGATTGTTCAAGACATAAGTCAGCAGAAGACTGAGTGAAATGGAATAGTAAAGAGGATAGATAACGTCAATCGTTACCGCCCCTAACATATAGCAATGGCGAGCCTCTTCAGTATAGAGGGATAACCATTGGTAAAGGGTATCGGAACTATAATAGAAATAAGTATCCGGTATCGGCGCACCGCCCGTATCAATAATGGCCGGCAGCAACACCAGAGGAAAAACCGGGTAGAAAATTGTTAAAATAATCAGAATTTTTTTGGTCGCATACCTGTTCAGCAAATCAAGCCATCGCTGAACAATTCTGTTACCGGACCCTTGCCTGATGGTAATCACTGACTTCAATCCTGATTTAATAAACGGCTACTACCGGATGAACTCAATGATACCCTTAAACGCTTCTGCAAACCCGATACTTAACAACTCGTTGGCTTTTTCACCTTGCTGTTTGAGCTCTTCCAGTGGATAGGCTGGCAGGTTTTGATTGTCAGGCAAATCATCCGGGTAATGGAAAGTACCAACGACTTGCCCTTCTCTCACCACTTCGACCTCCACTTCCGCTGACGTGGCGTCATTTTCCCCACCCGTCGTTTTGAATCCGTATCGATGAACCACAATCTGTTCTGATGCTGCAGGAAAAACTCCAACATCAGCCGCCAGCCCACCTTGGGAGACATCTTTCAATGTTCGAACGATAGTGTCGTCCACGGAGAAACCAGCTTTCCCAGCGGCTTCCCGAATATCCTTGGCAATTCCCTCATCAATGGCCACTCCCAGCGCAATCCCCATCGAACCCATGGTCGACATCAACGCCATGCCCGCACCGGCGCCTTTGCCCTGGAATTGGATATGATTGGGTTCTTGGATGGTGACGGGGATGGTTTGTAGTGAAGTTGACACCCGTTTCCCGCTACAAGCGGTGATGAGGCATGCCACCGCAAACAACATGAAAATAATTACCGTATTCTTCATAGAAGTCTTCAGCAAGAGTTAGGGAGAGTCTGAATAACCCCAAGGTTCTGAGGTAATTCAAACTCTCGACGATATATGGCCGAATATTCAGAGTGTTTTTCCGGCCATTTTGGATCTTCCCCCCCTGTGGGGCGTCATCTGGGCTCACTGCCCCTATACCTGCAGCTCTTTCCTTGCCATCAGCAGATTGCTGAAGGCCGCCAACAGATAGAGCCGGCTCTTGTTCTTGGCCAAGCCTCGATAGCGGACTTTGTCGTAACCAAACACCTGCTTGATGTATCTGAACGGGTGTTCCACTTTAGCCC
>NZ_AQXX01000067.1 GCF_000376785.1 Hahella ganghwensis DSM 17046 | reverse complement strand
GGGGGGGAAGATCCAAAATGGCCGGAAAAACACTCTGAATATTCGGCCATATATCGTCGAGAGTTTGAATTACCTCAGAACCTTGGGGTTATTCAGACTCTCCCTAATTACATACAGTAGACCAACCTCTTCAAACGTTGCTTTCCAGCTTTCAAGTGCGGAAGGGTTAAGTCGTCTTTCTCCTTGTCCAGAATCCCACCAACTTTTTAGCTCGTCATATGCTGTGTAATCAAAAAAGGTTAAAAAAATAGACCAAGCCTCCCGAGCTTTATCATTGTCTGAGAAAAAGCTAGGGTAACTGTAGCTATTTACTCTCCAAAACTCCGCTGGCCATGAATGAAATGAGGTGTTCAATGTGCCACCTCGTGATCGCCAATTCTAATATTAGGTATTGGCAAAGGCTGGGATTCACGACCAAGATTTTTCTTTGTCTTCTTTAATACTATTATCCAATCCATTAGAATTATCCCGCCTCGCCCTTTTCTTGGGAACTTCATGTAGTGTCTACGAATTCGGTATGCAAATGCTTTTTCGAGTTTTAAATCAAATTGAGCAGCAAGCTTAGTTAAGCAGTCATGGACTGGCATAATTCCGTTGGCAGACTGACTGTTGCCAACAACAAGGACATATCTCGCATTAGTTTTTAGAACTCTACTTGCCTCTTTAAAGTGTTCTTCCATGCCATGGAAGTAACCTATTACAGCGGACTTTCTATAGCTTGGTATTTCAGAAGGGCAGACCATTGTACTGATGGCTGCTGGAGGCATCTCATTTTTTATCGAAGGGTTCTTTGAGCCCACTGATTGGCGTCGCATTTCGTTAAATTTACTTCTGGACTCCACGCCTAATGACGGACCTAGCCAGAAATATTCCAGCATAAAGTTGTACATATAATCTACAGAGTCAACGTATGGGGGGCTTGTCACTATCAGGTCGACGCTATTATTTGACAGAGGTATCGATAAAGCATCTCCGTCTAAAATTTTTGCTTGGCTTGCTTGGCTTGCTTGGCTTGCTTGGCTTGCTTGACTTCTAGTTGAATCGAGCTCTTTTATTCCCTGGATTGAACGGTCAACAAACCTTTCAAATACCTCCCATGCATCAGGTGGTGATTTTTTTAGAGTGCCAGAGACATATGTTTTCTGACTTTGATCGTCAGCATTTGAAACCCAACGAAGCACAGAGCTAAATGCGCAAAGAAAAAACTCTTTTTCGGATTGACTCATTTGAAAGGTGTTTATCTTTTCAAAAATGAAATTAAGCTTTTCTTTATTTTCCCTGCTAAACCAATGTAATGGATTTTCGACTCCACTCATTGGAAGTTCGTCACCTTCGCTTCTCTTTCCTTTATATTTCAATATCTTTTTTGTTAACGACTGAATGTTATCAATGTTATATGGGTTTATTTTTGCTTTGGTTATCAATTTGGCTAGCGGGTCAATATCTAGTCCATAAGCCGATTTAACAGACTGTAGGCTTTCAACCAATGTTGTTCCGGATCCCATGAACGGATCCACTACAATCGAATGCTCGTCGCAAAACTGGCTTATCGCCCATCGTGGGACTTGAGGAATGTATTTCGCCGCGAACCTATGCATTCCATGGGTTAAAGGAGTTGTATTCGTAGAAAGACTTAACCCCAAAAGATCTCCATGATTAATGGAGTCAAAATCAGGGAAGGTATCTACGTTACTTAACTGGTCTTGCTCTAACTCTGCCACGCTTTCTGTATTCTCTGCTAAGTTGCTCATTCAAAAATTACCACCGATTCGCGCATATGGCCTTCGAAGCCTGTCAACAATGCTCTCTGTTGTGGTGAAACAGTTAGATGTCTCGATTCAATAATCTTTGCCTTAGAAAATCCCGATCTAATACCAATCATTGCTGTTAATACATCTGTCGGGATAATTACTCCTGCAAATGCAGAGTTTCCAACAACGACATGTGTGCGTCCGTTAGGTGCGAGCTTTCTGCAATGTTTAAGTACTGTATGCATATCCTGAAAATAACCTCTCAGCAGATCTGGAACACCCATTCTCCAGCTGCTTGCAGTTCGGTCCATTATGTTAATCAACGACTCCAGCTCTTCAAAAACTGGGTTGTTCTTACGATATTCTGCTGCGAGATGTGACCTGAGAGATTGCTTTCTAAGCTTATTTAGGTCGTCATAACTATCCACAAATCCTCCAAACCAAAGTTCAACCTTGAAGGCTTCAAAATAGTCAAAGCGATTTGCGTATGGAGGGCTAAATATAATAGAGTCGTACTTCTTATTTGGTAAAAGTTTGTCTAGTTTTAATGCGCTACCGGAAAGTACTTTTTGCTTAGACCAAGTGCCATACTTCCAGTCGGAAGTATCTTCAATCATGATGTCTAGTTGACTTTTAATACAATTAATAGCAAAGGAGGCTTGGTCACTTCCGAATCTTTGTAATTGCCACTCTCCATCTTTCTTGTCTTTGTACTTCCCTTTACTTCGCTGTTTGTTTCTGTACTTAATTCCGTTGCCTTCTTTGAAATAGCTTCCCACCTTTTCTAGTGATTCAAGCCATGCCAAATGCAAAAAGTCTCCAATTGTTGGGTTATCTGCTCTAATAGCTTCTATGGCCGACTTTGATTTCAAAACGACATTCAAAATTTCTGGCTCAAAGACTTTTTCAGATATAGATAAGTCAGGTAACCTTGATGGATTGTGCTTGCCAATAATAGCCTTTAGATCTGAACGAATTTTTTTGATCTGGTCAATTTCAGTATTTTTTAACTTTGTTAACTTAACCTTTGTTGAAAAGGTTGATAGTGGGTTAATGTCTACCCCAGTAGAAGATAATCCTCTCTGAGCTGCCCCTACCATAATCGATCCGCAGCCGCTAAAAGGGTCTAGTATTCGTCCTTCTAAATTTAATTTGTCGATTAGTTCTGGGGAATATGCTTCTCTATAGCGAAGCCATCTATGGATTTTGCTAGAGCTGTTACCCTTCCAATGAACGAATGGGGCAAGGTCGTAGTCTTGCTCAATTGGAAATGGACTTTGAAGATCGTCTAACAGTGCTTTCAATTTATTCCGCCCTACTAAAGAACTGTCTGAAAAAAATTTTATATTTTCTTGTTGATCTGAAATGATTGCTTTTCTGTATGCACTACTAGATTTCATTTTTTCTCACCTTACGTATTTGCATGCATACACCCATATTTTGCAAAATTATCCAAGTCACTTTTTGTGTTGTTGATTTTGAATCCACTGATCCAAATCTCTTTTCTTAAACCGCCAAGAATGACCAACTTTAAAGCCTGGGAGTTTTTGGTCTGCAGCCAAGCGATATACGGTCTTCTCATTTACCTTTAGGTATTCTGCCACCTCTTTTAAGGTGAGTATTTCGTCATCCATAGGGTTTAGAGCTCTTTTAGGTCGCACCGGATTTTACAAAGGCATAAATTACCATTTGATGGATACAGTGTCCATTAAAGTCCAGTTCTGACCAAGATTTCAAAACTTCCGCCTACCCAATTTGCCAATCAAACTCCTTTCCTCAGTCCGACAATAAGCTACTGATTTTAAAGGGTTCTCTGTTCTATAGTCATGGACTTTGGCTATTCTAGGAGGGGGGAGGCGCAGAGAGTATTCGGCCATTCAGAGAAGAATTGCCGGTGAAAGTCCGCGATTACAAAGGTGGCGAAGTCCGCAAACCCTTGCCACATAAGGCCTGTAGCGCGGGGCGTAGGCATAAAAAAAGGTGAACTGAGATCAGTTCACCTTCTTCAATTGGTGGAGACGGCGGGAATTGAACCCGCGTCCGCCAGTCCGCTGCCATTGGCTCTACATGCTTAGGACCCTCTATTTAGTTAACCTGTTACGACCCGGAGGGCAGGGTGTAAAAGGCGATCTCCTGAAGTTTCGCGAGAGCAGATGGAGCGTCTGCGCAAGCTAGCTTGTTCTGGATGACACTCATAAAAACCGCGATACAAGCATCTTGGCATGAGTGCTAGCAGCATTAAGCTGCTAGAGCGTAGTTTTCGTCGTTTGCGACTATTTTTTACAGTAATTGGAGTACGAGTGTTACTGTCCACTCGACATGCACCTCAGGGTTTGTAACCGGCGTCGAAACCAAGTCGTCCCCAAAAAGTGGTTCTACAACATCAAAATCAGTAGATGTCGTAGATATGGTGGCGATGTTAACCGATTTCAAGGCCGTTTCGCCACTTAAGTTTGTTTAACGCTTAAGAAAGTTCCAGTAAATCAGCTTATTGCTTCACGTGTTCCCGGACAACGCGTTGTTTCTGGCGGTTCCAGTCGCGTTCTTTCTCGGTTTCCCGTTTATCGAAATCTTTCTTCCCTCTAACCAGGGCGATCTCGCATTTCACTTTGTTGCCTTTCCAGTACAGCGCCAGAGGTACACAGGTGTGGCCACTCTGGTTGACCTTGCCGATCAGCTTATCCAGTTCCCGGCGGTGCAGAAGTAGCTTCCGGGTTCGGGTTGGATCGGCGATTACGTGGGTGGAGGCTTCCTTCAAGGGGGTGATATGGGCTCCGAGCAGCCAGGCTTCGTCATCCTTAAGTAAGACATAGGAATCCACGAGCTGGCACTTCCCGGCACGGAGGCTTTTGACTTCCCATCCAGTCAGAGCGATGCCTGCTTCGAACTTCTCTTCGATGTGATAGTCAAAGCGGGCCTTCTTGTTCAGGGCGATGGTGCCCGGTGATTGTTTCTTGGCTTTGCTCATATTTCCGACTGACAATTAAAACGGCGTATTGTAATGAAAGTCGGTGTACTTGGCTAACGATTGCCGACGCGCTGACTTCCGGGCACGTTATCCGTTACAATCCGTCGTTTGGAATAGCCTCATAATAAAACCAAGGACTCCTGAATATTCTCCTGCGTGCTCTTTATAAGGGCATTGGCATGATTAGCGGAGGAGCGACAGGCCAGGCTGTGTAGTTAATCTGAAGAGCGTTGTGATCTTTTGGCCCAGCACGATATACGCATTGTTAACGATGCGCGCATGTGGAATCGCCAGAAAACCTTCCTGATGTCTGGCATCGGGGTTGTGGTAGGTTTTTCGAATTTCTGGACGTTTCCCTCGCTAATGACCCAATACGGCGGAATGACGTTTCTGCTCTCTTATCTGGCAGCGCTGGGACTGTTTGCTATTCCTTTGGCTGTGCTCCAGGTGGGGATCGGCAAGAATATTCGCAAGACGCCGGTGCTCGCGTTGCAGCAACTGGGTGATAAATCCGAAGGTTACTCCATCTGGCGGCTATCCGGATTGTTGCTGGTGCTGGCCGCCACGTTGACGGTGGTGATTTATTCTGTTGTGGCTGGTATGGGGCTGGCCTACGCGTTTAAGTCTGCCTTCGGTGACTTTCAGGGGGCCGATGTCAGCACAGTGGTGGGGATCTTCACGGATCTGCAGCAGGATGCAGACCAGATGTTGCAGTGGCTGACAGTGTTTGTCCTGGTGGTCTGGATTATTTCTATTCGGGGGATGTACCGGGGACTGGCTGTTGCGGTGCAGTATTTTATTCCTCTGATGGCCGTCATTTTGATTTTCCTGACATTGTTCAGTGCCAGGCTCCCATCGATGGAATCAGCCGCGCAAGTGCTGTTTGCCCATGAGATGGATGTTATCAGCTGGCAGGGAGTGCTGGCAGCGTTCAAGCAGGCTTTCTTTTCCATGGCGTTGGGAACCGGGGTGTTTATTCTGCTCGGGGCCTATATGCCTTCGCATGGTTATATTACCCGGGTGGTTCTGGCGATCAGTTTGGTTGATATGCTGGTGGGAGTGTTGGCGGGGCTGATTGTGGTTCCCTGGTTGCTGATGCTGGAATTGCCACTGGATCAGGGCTTTTCGTTGTTGTTTCAATCGATTCCGCTGGCACTGGGGAATATGGCTTTCGGCCAGTTCTTTGGGGCGATGTTGTTTGTATTGTTGACCCTGGCTGCCTGGAGCTCGGCAATATTCCTGATTGAGCCCCTGATCGCCTGGCTTCAAGAGCGGTTGGGGTGGGGGCGAACCCTTGCAACCACATTGGTGCATATTCTCGTATGGCTGATGGGGGCGGGCTTGGTGCTGTCTCTGACGGATTCCCATGCTCTAGGGTGGGCGGGAATGCCTTTGTTCAGTCTGGTGCAGTTTATGGTATCCACGCTGATCATCCCCTTGGCTGGAGGGTTGTTGCTGGTCCTGTGTGTCTATATCCTTCCCGCCCGGAAACTGGCTGAGTCTCTGGACATGACCACGAACAAGTTGTTGTTTCGCATCGGTCGTCCACTCTTGCGCTATATTTGTGTCCCGGTTGTGATCATTATTCAGGTTTCGCTGATGTCTGATCTCTGGCTGTATAGCTGCCAGTTTAAGGAAGGCTCCACTATCCTGCTGTGTCCTGGCGATAAGCTGGCGCAAATAGAAGCGTTTTTGGAAGGGGTGGGAGACGAAGAAGATCGGGGAGACGAAGAAGACAAGGTGATTGAAGAAGGTGTTGATGGATCCGACACGATTGCAGGAGGCGGAGAAAGTGAGGGCCTTAGTGAAGAGGATCAGGAAGTACTTTCAGATGAGGTAGGCAGTCCCTCCAGAGCTGACGAAAAACGAGTGTCAGATGTCTCTGAGGAAGAGTCTGGTCAAGACGATGGAACAATTGTCGAGAATGAAGTCGTCGATCCTTCTGGGGAAGACGACACTGATGGAAGCGTTGAAGCCGGCAATGACGATGAGATTGGGGAAGATAAAGTCGCTGAAATAGAGAAAGCCATTGGTCAGGGAAGAGTGGCGAAAGCGGTTGCTCGCTCCGGAAGCAGCAGAAATGAAAAGAGCCGTGTCGAAAAGGATGCGGAAGTGACGGAAAAGCAAAATACTGACACATTGTCTGAAAAGGCTGAGAATGATCCTCAGGTTGAAGATCATTTGGCCGGTTCTGATAGTAAAACAGAAGACGTGATTAACGAACAGGAGACAGAGGTTGCCCCAGATTAGTCGTAGCGCATTGGTCGCGTATTCGGCAGAACGTATGTATGACCTGGTGAACGATGTGCCGGCATACCCGGAGTTCTTGCCCTGGTGTGGCAGAACCTGGGTTTTGGAAAGTCATGGGAGCGAGATGGTTGCCAGGATAGAGGTCCGTAAAGGCGGTGTTGTGCATACCTTTACGACCCGCAATAGTTTGGTTCGACCGGACAGGATACATTTGTCTTTGGTGGAGGGGCCGTTTAAAAGCCTGGATGGCATCTGGCACTTTTCACCTTTGGATGATCATGCCTGTAAAGTGATGCTCGAGCTGAACTTTGAGCTTTCCAAAGCGATTGCGGGTATTGCGTTGGGTCCAATATTTTCTCAGGCTACTGGGACGATGGTGGACGCTTTCTGTCGGCGGGCTAAGGATATATACGGTTAACGTCAGATACTGTTGGTGTGACTGGCATTTTAGTGGAAAGCAGGGTGTTATGAGTGAGCTGAAAATCAGAGTTGAGGTTGCCTACGCATTACCGGAAAAGCAAAAAATTCTGCACCTGGATGTGGTACCTGGAACGACCGTTATGGATGCGGTAAAGATGTCGGGCATCACGGAGCTGTTTCCTGAGATTGATTTGGGCAACAGTAAGTTGGGGATATTTGGTAAGGCTGTGACAAAGCCTGATTCACAGGAGTTGCGGGAGGGGGATAGAGTGGAGATATATCGCCCGCTTAAGATTGATCCCAAGCAGGCGCGACTGAATCGGGCCAAGAAAAAGTAGAAAACCGGACCAGCGGTTAAACTACAGGTTTAAAGCTTGGGTTTTGCCTCTTGAGCGCGGCGATCGGTGTGTGCTTTGGCAGGGTTCGCCAGATTGGCTGATAGAATTTCCCGCTTTTCTATTCGTTGCAGAATGTCATTCTCGTAATAGAGAGTGATGTTTTGGCGGTGAATATCACCCCCCTCCAACTGAATCGTGTACAGATAAGTTTCATATGAGGGGTCAAAGGTGCTTTCCAGTATCGGAGCGCCCATGATGAAATGTACCTGGTTGCGGTTCAGGCCGACTGACAACTGGTCAATCGTTTCCTGCTCAATAATATTCCCTTGCTGTACATCGATTTTGTAAACTCCTGGAAATGAGCAGCCTGCGAGCGCTACCAGGGTAAAAGAAAGGAATAATAATTTTAGGTTTTGCATCTTGAGGTATTTTCCACTATCTTGGCTCGGCAGCGAATGATAACTGATTGCATTGCGAACTGATACACGTCTGACCTATGACTAACGAAAATTTAGAATTAAAGAAAGCTGGGCTCAAGGTCACCTTGCCCCGAGTGAAAATCCTGAACATCCTGGAGTCTTCTGATACTCGACATATGAGTGCAGAGGATGTCTATAAATCGCTTCTGGAATCAGGAGATGATGTTGGTTTGGCGACCGTGTACCGGGTGCTGACTCAATTTGAATCTGCCGGTCTGGTATTGAGGCATAATTTTGAAGGCGGCCATGCTGTTTTCGAGCTGAACAATGATGATCATCATGATCACATGGTATGCACTGAGACCGGTGAAGTGATTGAGTTCTGTGATCCCGTGATTGAAAAGAGGCAAAAAGAGATTGCTGCCGAGCACGGGTATGAAATTGTTGATCACAGCCTGATCCTATATGTAAAACCCAAGAAGTCCTGATTTCTCAGGGCTTCTTTTCTCTTTTTCGCCACCTTATTTTTACCCCTCCCTGGTTTTCTGATTTTCACACCACTTGTACCTTGAATTTGTGCCCGCTAACTTTGGTATTTCGGGTGAGCTTACGGCTTGTATCTGTTACTGCAGTTGGCTGCCATTCAGCATTTCGTGTGCATGGGCAAGGCTGTGTTCGGTGATGTTGACGCCGCCAAGCATACGGGCAATTTCATGCACCCTGTCTTCACCGTTCAGCTTATGGATGGAAGATTGTGTTGCACCTTCACGAATACTCTTCGAGACAAACAGGTGATGGTTGGCCTGTGAGGCAACCTGTGCCAGGTGTGTGACGCAGAGAATTTGCGCATTTTGCCCAAGGTCACGCAGCATGCGGCCGACAATTTCTGCTGTGGGTCCGCCAATCCCGACATCCACCTCGTCGAACACCATGGTTGGCGTTTGCGAGGACGCGGCAGTGATCACCTGAATGGCAAGACTGATACGGGAAAGTTCGCCTCCGGAGGCAATTTTGCGCAGGGGTTTGGGAGGTTGTCCGGCATTCATGCTGATGAGCATTTCTGCTTCCTCAGCACCCTGTGGGCCGGGCTCCTGTAATGCGGTCAACTCAATGGCAAATTCAGGTGTCATGCCCAGGTTTGCCAATTGCCTGATGACGGCTTCCTGCAGTTTTTTGGCGGTAGTTCTTCTGGACTTGCTCAGTTTATCCGCGCTCTTGAGATAAAGTTCGTGGAGCTTTTGTACCTGATCCGAAAGAGCCTCCGCATTATTGTCATCGGAGGTGAGTTCAGCCAGTTCGGCGCTTAATTCCTGATGTCGCTCAGGTAGCTGTTCCGGTGCGATTCTGTGCTTTCTGGCGAGATCATAAATAGTGGAAAGCCGGGTTTCCACTTCTTGCAATCTTTCTGGGTCCAGCTCTACATCATCCTGCAGGTGACGTAATTCGTTGTGTGCCTCTTCAAGCTGAATCAAGGCGTCATTCAACATGGTTTGCGCACTGCTAAGGCGGGCATTGTTAAGGTTCAGGTCATCCAGTAGATGAAGGCCATGGCGCAACTGATCCAGGCAGCCGCCTTCCTGCTCAAGTATGCCGTCGCTGACTTGGTGAACACTGGAAAGGATGCTTTCGGCATTGGCCAATTGATTCTGTTCCTGTTCCAGCTGATTGAGTTCACCTTCCTGCAGTGCCAGGGAGTCCAGTTCCTCCACTTGATAGGTCAGAAGCTGTATACGGGCTTCGTTCTCTTCATTCTGGTTAAGTAATGCCTGGAGTTTGTCGGATTTCTGTTTCCAGTCTCTGTATTTTCCAGAGACTTCTTTCACCTGTGATTCGAGATTGCCGAATTCATCAATGAGGCGCTGCTGGGTTTCTTTTTTGAGAAGAGAGTGATGTTCATGCTGGCTGTGGATCTCCATCAGCCGTTCACCCAGATCTTTCAGCTCCTGCATGGGAACGGCCTGACCGTTGATGTATCCCCTTGAGCGACCTTCAGCAGTAACAGTGCGTCGAATGATGCATTCGTTGTCCTGGTCCAATTCCTTTTCCTGCAGCCATTTCTGTGCTCCGGCGAGGCTGGAAAGATCAAATACTGCTGTAACGTCTGCTCTGTCGCAGCCATGGCGGACGACATCTGCAGAGCTGCGATCTCCAAGGGTCAGCCCGAGAGCGTCCAGCACGATGGATTTCCCGGCCCCTGTCTCACCGCTCATGGCGGTCATACCGGGGCCGAACTCCAGTTCAAGGTGGGCGGCAATAGCAAGATTACGAATAGAGAGGTGTGTCAGCATAGAAAGTCTCTTGGTAATCGGGGATCCATTAATGCTGTCTAGGTATACAGTAAAAAAAATACTTCAGCAATAGTCCTTCGTCCGAACTGAGCCCCGAATAAATGCAGTTTATTGTCTGAATTTCTATTTGGGCGGGGTTATTAATCTGTCGGGATGTTAAAAAATTGGTTGAAACCAGCTCAAGCGACCCCATATAGAGGCCAACTTAATAATTTCGGCAGGTTTGTGGGAGTTTCGCGAATGTCAGAAGAGACTAAAAATCAAACAGAAGAATCACAGGTTGAAGAATCAGCCGCTCAGGCAGAAGCCGGAGCCAGCGACGCTGGTGTAGAGTCTGTGGGCGATGCTGACGGCCGCATAGCTGCATTGGAAGCAGAGTTGGCAGATGCCAAAGATCAAGTGCTGCGGGTAAGTGCAGAAATGCAAAACGTTCGTCGCAGAGCGGAAAATGACGTGGAGAAGGCGCGGAAGTTTGCGCTGGAGCGTTTTGTGAAGGAGCTTTTGCCTGTTGTTGACAGTCTGGAGAAGGCGATTGAAGCCTGCTCGGCCGAAGGCGATGCATCCGAGCAGATCGTGACTCTGAAAGATGGTGTGGAGATGACTTTATCTCTGCTTCTGGGGGGCATGAAAAAGTTTGATGTTGAGCCTGTGGATCCCCAGGGACAACCGTTTAATCCGGAATTTCATGAAGCCATGTCCATGGTGCCACAACCGGACGCGGAGCCAAATTCCGTTATCGCGGTGTTGCAGAAAGGATACACCCTTAGTGGACGTCTGGTGCGTCCAGCCATGGTGATGGTGGCAAGAGGGTAATTAAGGTCACAAAGTCCGGAGAAGTTGCTTCGGAGAGTAAAAATTAGGCGATGTTGGGTTGAAAAATCAGGAACGACTCCAATATTAGCTGGTAATTAATTTCAAGTTTGAGTCGGGAGCTTTTCATTATGGGTAAAATTATCGGAATCGACTTGGGTACCACTAACTCCTGTGTTGCCATTCTTGAAGGTGACAAGGCGCGTGTTATCGAGAATGCAGAAGGTGGTCGTACCACTCCTTCCATCGTGGCTTACACCGAAGACGGTGAAACGCTGGTAGGTCAGTCGGCCAAGCGTCAGGCAGTTACCAATCCAACGAACACTTTGTTTGCAATCAAGCGTTTGATTGGGCGTCGTTTCGAAGATGACGTCGTTCAGAAAGATATCAAAATGGTGCCTTACACCATTGCCAAGGCTGATAACGGTGATGCTTGGGTGGAAGTGAAGGGCGACAAGATTGCTCCTCCTCAGGTGTCTGCAGAAGTTCTGAAGAAAATGAAGAAAACTGCGGAAGACTTCTTGGGTGAGAAGGTGACCGAAGCTGTCATCACAGTGCCTGCATACTTTAACGACTCTCAGCGTCAGGCAACAAAAGATGCTGGTCGTATCGCAGGTCTGGAAGTTAAGCGGATTATCAATGAGCCGACCGCGGCAGCTCTGGCATATGGTATGGACAAGCGTGGCGGTGACCGCAAAATCGCCGTTTATGACCTGGGTGGTGGTACTTTCGATATCTCTATTATTGAAATTGCCGACGTCGATGGCGAAATGCAGTTTGAAGTACTGGCGACCAATGGTGATACCTTCCTGGGTGGTGAGGACTTCGATCTGCGTCTGATCGAATACCTGGCAGGTGAGTTCAAGAAAGACTCCGGTATCGATTTGCATGGCGATCCACTGGCTATGCAGCGTTTGAAGGAAGCTGCTGAAAAAGCCAAGATCGAGCTGTCCAGCAGTCAGCAGACAGATGTCAATCTGCCATATATTACTGCGGATGCATCCGGTCCTAAGCATTTGAACGTGAAGGTTACCCGCGCGAAGCTTGAAAGCCTGGTGGAAGAGCTGGTTGAGCGCAGTCTTGAGCCATGCCGTAACGCGCTGAAGGATGCGGACTGCAATTCTTCTGAGGTTGACGAAATCATTCTGGTTGGTGGTCAGACTCGTATGCCACTGGTTCAGACTCGTGTGGCTGAATTTTTCGGAAAAGAGCCTCGTAAAGATGTTAACCCTGATGAGGCTGTTGCAATCGGTGCGGCAATCCAGGGTGCGGTACTGTCTGGTGACGTTAAAGACGTGCTGTTGCTGGATGTTACCCCGCTGACCCTGAGTATTGAAACCATGGGCGGTGTAGCGACGCCGATCATCGAGAAAAACACGACTATCCCAACCAAGAAATCTCAGGTGTTCTCAACGGCTGAGGACAACCAGTCTGCGGTGACCATCCATGTTGTTCAGGGTGAGCGTAAGCGTGCCATGGATAACAAGTCACTGGGTCGTTTTGACCTGGCAGGACTTCCGACGGCTCCGCGTGGTGTGCCTCAGATCGAAGTTACCTTCGACATTGATGCCAACGGTATCCTGAACGTATCAGCCAAAGATAAAGCCACTGGTAAAGAGCAATCCATCATTATCAAGGCGTCTTCCGGATTGAACGAGGAAGAGATCGAGAAGATGGTTGCAGATGCAGAAGCTCACGCTGCTGATGATAAGAAGTTTGAAGAGCTGGCATCTGTGCGCAATCAGGCTGATGCTCTGGTTCATGCAACCCAGAAGACTCTGAAGGATGCCGGTGATAAGGCAACTGATGAAGAGAAAGCTGCCATCGAAGCTGCAGTCAAAGAGCTGGAGGAAGTCGCTAAGGGCGATGACAAGGAAGCAATCGAGACTGCAATGCAGAAGGTGAGCGAAGCGTCATCTTCACTGGCGCAGAAAATGTACGCTGAAGCAGCTCAGGCTGGTGAAGCGGGTGCGCAGCCTCAAGATGATGCGGATAGCGGTAAGTCAGCGGATGATGCTGTTGATGCAGAGTTTGAAGAGGTTAAGGACGACAAGAAGTAATACTTCCTGCTACAGAAGTGTTGCCTGAATATTCAAGGGCGTCACTTCTTTAACGAGAACTAAAAGCAGTGCGGAACTATGCCGTGCTGCTTTCTCGTATTCGGGCTTGTGGGTGTCAGATGAAACATTGGCAGGCTCTGAGGTATAATCGCAATCTTTTTGCAGTGGGCGCATCAAACTGACTATGTCTAAACGAGATTATTATGAAGTACTGGGTGTCGACAAGGGTGTCGATGCCAAGGAAATCAAAAAAGCATACCGCCGCTTGGCTATGAAGTATCACCCGGATCGTAATCCGGATGATGCGACAGCAGAAGAGAAGTTCAAAGAAGCTACTGAAGCTTACGGCATTCTGTCTGATGACCAAAAACGCGCTGCTTATGATCAGTTTGGTCATGCAGGGGTTGATCCCAACTCTGCCGGAGGCGGTGGTTTCGGTGGCGGCGGTAGCTTCAGCGATATTTTTGGGGATGTCTTTGGGGATATCTTCGGAGGTGGCGGCGGCGGTGGTCGTACGCGGGCGAATCGCGGCGCTGACCTTCGCTATACTTTAGAGTTGGATCTTGAAGAGGCTGTTCGCGGTACAACGGTAAAAATTCGTGTGCCATCGCAGGCCGAATGTAATACCTGTCATGGTTCTGGTGCGGAAAAAGGCTCCGAGCCAGAAACTTGCGGAACCTGTCAGGGGCATGGTCAGGTCAGAATGCAGCAAGGCTTCTTCTCCATTCAGCAAACCTGTCCGCGGTGTCGTGGCGCCGGTCAGATTATTCGTAATCCATGTAAATCCTGTCATGGTTCAGGTTATGTTGAAGAGCAGAAAACTCTATCGGTCAAGGTGCCAGCAGGTGTCGATACCGGTGACCGTATCAGGCTGACCGGAGAAGGCGAACCTGGTGCGCACGGTGGGCCGGCTGGAGATCTTTATGTGCAGGTATCTGTGCGTGAGCATAAGATCTTTACTCGTGATGGGCGCAATCTGTATTGCGAAGTTCCCATATCTTTTGTGGACGCAGCGCTAGGCGGGGAGTTGGAAGTGCCGACCCTGGACGGTCGCGTTAAGCTGAAGATTCCTGAAGAAACCCAGACCGGTCGTCTGTTCCGACTTCGCGGTAAGGGCGTTGCTCCTGTGCGAGGAGGTGCTGCGGGTGATCTATTGTGTCGCGTCGTGGTGGAAACACCTGTCAACCTGACCAAAAAGCAAAAAGATCTCCTGAGAGAGTTTCATTCAACGATGGAAGCTTCCGGAAGTCAGGCTCCCAAAAAGGAGAGCTGGTTCGAAGGGGTTAAAAGCTTCTTTGATGATATGAAGTTCTAAGGTTGCTTAAAAGCCGGCATCTGCCGGCTTTTTTTGGTGCCAATCTTGTGGTGGGGTGTTTTAAAGCACTTGATTTGTCGAATGTGGGATTCGGAAGCTGAATTCGGCATATGTCAGAAAGTGGAAATCTTGAGAAAAGGGTAATCGATGACACGTGTAGCAATAGTTGGTGCCTCCGGTCGTATGGGGAAGGTTCTGGTCGAGGCTGTCGCAGATAATGACGATACGCATCTGGGCGCGGCAAGTGTTCGTTCGGGTAGTTCTCTGGTGGGGGCTGATGCCGGAGAGCTGGCTGGGATCGGTAAGCAAGGGGTGTTGTGCACGGACGATCTTGGTAGCGTTTTGGATGAGTTTGATGTGATTATCGATTTCACGAGTCCGGAAACCACGATGGGTTTGCTTGATTTTTGTGCTGAGCATCAAAAAGCATTGGTGGTCGGAACGACTGGTCTGACGGAGGAGCAGAAGGCTGCTATTGCCGTTGCGGGCGAGAAATTTCCGCTGGTATTTGCGCCCAACATGAGCGTTGGTATCAATCTTTTGTTGAATATTCTGTCTTTGACGGCCAAAACCTTGGGTGATGACTATGATGTTGAGATCATCGAGGCTCACCATCGCTTCAAAAAGGATGCTCCCTCCGGAACTGCGTTGTGCCTAGGGGAAGTGGTTGCAGATGCGCTCGGTCGTGACTTGAAAGAGTGTGCCGTGTATGGTCGTGAGGGAATTACCGGCGAGCGTGATGTCAAAACAATTGGTTTTGAAACGATACGTGCCGGCGATGTCGTTGGGGATCATACGGTGTTGTTTGCGACTCAGGGCGAGCGAATTGAAATCACGCATAAGGCCAGTAGTCGCATGACATTTGCCAAAGGTGCAGTAAAGGCTGCTGCCTGGTTGAAGGGACGAGAGGCGGGTTGTTATGACATGCAGGACGTTCTTGGGTTGAAGTAAATGTCACTTTTTGTTCGATTGAGCAAATCTTGGGCGTGACAGAA
The DNA here is from genome assembly GCF_000376785.1 of Hahella ganghwensis DSM 17046. Taxonomy (GTDB): domain Bacteria; phylum Pseudomonadota; class Gammaproteobacteria; order Pseudomonadales; family Oleiphilaceae; genus Hahella; species Hahella ganghwensis. Next base: position 8,587 of record NZ_AQXX01000067.1, on the reverse strand, counting down.
AACGGCAAGTCCTATACAATACGGCCGTTTGTGCGCACGTTGCCCATAATCATTATCGGATTAAATTTCAGGAAAGCGGGATGGAGAGATTTCTCCCTCTCGCTTTTTTGCAACTTGAATCCGCCCTCTTAAAGATTTGACACGTTTTCTGGCGAGCTATGGAATCATACACACCTGCGATACTAGCACTTGAAGACGGAAGCGTATTTCACGGTATTTCTATTGGGGCCACCGGACAGAGCATCGGTGAAGTGGTTTTTAACACCTCCATGACCGGATACCAGGAAATCCTTACCGACCCCTCCTACGCAAAACAAATCGTTACACTGACTTACCCTCATATCGGTAATACCGGTGTGAACAAGGAAGATGTGGAATCTGACCAGATCTGGGCAGCAGGCCTGGTCATCCGTGATCTGGCGATGGAAATGAGTAGCTGGCGCGCGGAGCAGTCCCTGTCAGATTATCTGAAAGATAATGGGATTGTCGGGATCGCTGAAATCGATACCCGTCGTCTGACCAGAATACTACGCGAAAAGGGCGCCCAGGCCGGTTGTATCATGGCGGGTGAGGATATCTCTGCGGATACGGCGGTTGCCGCTGCGAAAGGATTCCCGGGGTTGAAGGGGATGGACCTGGCAAAAGAGGTGACCCGGCAGAGCTCTGTTGAGTGGACTGAGTCGACCTGGGTGTTGGGTGAAGGATATCAGACCCTTGAAAAACCTGAATTTCACGTGGTTGCCTACGATTTCGGCGTTAAACGAAATATTTTAAGAATGCTGGCTGAGCGGGGATGCAAAGTGACTGTTGTGCCTGCCCAGACGCCAGCATCTGAAGTGGTTGCGTATAATCCTGATGGAATTTTCCTTTCGAACGGTCCTGGCGATCCGGAGCCATGTGACTATGCCATTGAAGCCATCGAAGAACTGCTGAAGACTGGCGTGCCTACCTTTGGTATTTGTTTGGGGCATCAGTTGCTTGCTCTGGCCAGTGGCGCAAAAACCGTAAAAATGAAGTTTGGACATCATGGGGCTAACCACCCGGTTCAGGATCTGGATTCCGGTCATGTCATGATTACCAGTCAGAACCACGGATTTGCGGTGGATGAGGACACTCTGCCAGAGAATGTCAGAGCCACTCATAAGTCTTTGTTTGATGGATCTCTGCAAGGTATCAGTCGAACCGATGTTCCAGCATTCAGCTTCCAGGGACATCCCGAAGCCAGCCCGGGGCCGCACGATGTTGCTCCGTTGTTTGATCAGTTTATAACTATGATGAGAGACGCCCAGCTTCGCACTGCGAATTAACCGGCGGCACTTCCAGTTAAGCGCCCTTAACGTCTGCCTCTGATTATTCGGAGTTGAGCAGATATAAAAAGGGGCGCTGCCATGCCGCACCTGAAAGGTGGCGGTTTTCGCACATGCTTGGTCAGATATTCGAATAGAGAAGAACGTTACAGATGCCAAAACGTACAGATATTAAAAGTATCCTCATCATCGGTGCCGGCCCCATTGTTATCGGGCAGGCGTGTGAGTTTGACTATTCCGGAGCTCAGGCATGTAAGGCCCTGCGCGAGGAGGGATACAAAGTTATCCTGGTTAACTCCAATCCCGCAACCATCATGACCGATCCGGCCATGGCAGATGCTACCTACATCGAGCCAATCAGTTGGCAGGCTGTGGCCAAAATCATTGAGATAGAACGTCCAGACGCTCTGCTGCCTACCATGGGTGGGCAAACCGCACTGAACTGCGCATTGGATCTGGCGCGTGAAGGTGTGTTGGAAAAGTTTGGCGTGGAAATGATCGGAGCTACACAAGACGCCATTGATAAGGCGGAGGATCGTGAGCGCTTTGATCAGGCAATGAAGGCAATTGGTCTCGAAACACCTCGCGCCTCCATTGCGCACAGCATGGAAGAGGCCATGCAGGTACTGGATCAGATTGGCTTCCCTTGTATCATTCGTCCGTCATTCACTATGGGTGGCTCCGGCGGAGGGATTGCTTATAACAAGGAAGAGTTTATTGAAATCTGTGAACGTGGTCTGGAACTGTCACCAACCAGTGAGCTCTTGATTGATGAGTCTCTGATTGGTTGGAAAGAGTATGAAATGGAAGTCGTTCGCGATAAGAACGATAACTGCATTATCGTGTGCTCCATTGAGAATTTTGATCCCATGGGGGTGCATACAGGGGATTCCATAACGGTTGCTCCTGCCCAGACTTTGACGGACAAAGAATATCAGCTCATGCGAAACGCATCGGTCGCTGTTTTGCGCGAGATCGGTGTTGAAACCGGTGGCTCCAATGTGCAGTTTGGCATGGATCCGGAAACCGGTCGAATGGTCGTGATTGAAATGAATCCGCGGGTATCCCGTTCCTCTGCACTCGCTTCGAAGGCAACAGGCTTTCCTATCGCAAAAGTGGCTGCCAAGCTGGCTGTTGGCTATACCCTGGATGAGCTGCAGAATGACATTACGGGCGGAACCACGCCGGCTTCATTCGAGCCAAGCATTGACTACGTGGTTACCAAGATCCCCAGGTTTACATTTGAAAAGTTCCCTCAGGCCAATCCAATACTGACCACGCAGATGAAATCTGTGGGTGAAGTGATGGCCATTGGTCGGAATTTCCAGGAATCCCTGCAGAAAGCTCTGCGAGGGCTTGAAGTGGGCTCCTGTGGGTTCGATCCCAGGCTGGATTTAACGGCAGAAGATGCTGATGAATTGGTAGTTCGGGGACTGAAACAGCCCACTGCTGATCGAATCTGGTACATTGGGGATGCGTTCCGCAAAGGGATGTCGGTTTCAGAGGTTTTTGAGCACTGTAAGGTAGATCCCTGGTACCTTGTGCAGATCGAAGATCTGATCAAGGAAGAACAGATGTTAACCCGGCTTGCTTTGTCCGATCTTACGGCTGAGCGCATGCGCAGACTGAAACGCAAGGGCTTCTCTGATGAGCGCCTGGCTCAGCTTCTCGGGATTAACGAAAAAGCGTTGCGTAAGCAGCGCCATGACTTTGGGGTTCGTCCGGTCTTTAAGCGTGTGGACACCTGTGCGGCAGAGTTCGCTTCTTCAACGGCTTACATGTATTCCACTTACGATGAGGAGTGTGAAGCTCAGGCTACTGATCGTGAGAAAATAATTGTCATCGGTGGCGGTCCAAACCGAATAGGGCAGGGAATCGAGTTCGATTATTGCTGTGTTCATGCAGCACTTGCGCTGCGTGAAGATGGCTACGAAACCATCATGATCAACTGCAATCCCGAAACGGTGTCTACTGATTACGATACCTCGGATCGCTTGTACTTCGAACCGATCACTCTGGAAGATGTGCTGGCGATTGTGGATGTAGAAAAGCCAAAAGGGGTCATTGTTCATTATGGTGGACAGACACCTCTAAAGCTGGCTCGTGGTCTTGAAGATGCAGGCGTGCCCATCATTGGTACTACACCCGATGCTATCGACCGGGCAGAAGATCGTGAGCGTTTCCAACAGATGATTGGTCGCCTGGGGCTTTTGCAGCCACCTAACGCGACAGCAAGAAGTCTGGAGGAGGCGTTGTCTCATGCCAAAGAAATCGGGTATCCGCTTGTTGTGCGTCCATCTTACGTGCTTGGTGGGCGAGCGATGGAAATTGTCTATGACGAAACTGAGCTCAAGCGATACATGCGCGAAGCCGTTATGGTTTCGAATGACAGCCCTGTTTTGCTTGATCACTTCCTGAATGCGGCGATTGAGGTTGATATCGATGCCGTTTCAGATGGCAAGAATGTCGTGATTGGCGCCATTATGCAGCACATTGAACAAGCGGGTGTTCACTCTGGTGATTCGGCATGTTCCCTACCGCCATATAGCTTGTCGGCGGATGTTCAGGACCGGATGCGCGAAATGGTCATCAAGATGGCGCTGGAGCTTCAGGTTATTGGTCTGATGAATGTTCAGTTGGCCTATCAGGATGGCGAGATATATGTTATCGAGGTGAATCCGCGGGCTTCCCGGACGGTGCCGTTTGTATCGAAGGCCATCGGTTTATCCCTTGCTAAAGTTGCTGCTTTGGCGATGGCTGGGAAGACCTTGGAAGAGCAGGCTTTTACCACTGAGATTGTACCTAAGTTCTACAATGTGAAAGAATCCATCTTCCCATTCAATAAATTCCCCGGAGTTGATCCAATTCTTGGGCCGGAAATGAAGTCTACCGGTGAGGTGATGGGGGTTGGGCGCTCATTTGATGAAGCGTTTGCCAAAGCTGCAGCCGCGGGTGGTGATTTCCTTCCTACCAAAGGAACCGCTTTTATCAGTGTCAGAGATGCTGATAAACCGGGTGCTGTGGCCGTTGCACGTAGCCTGGTTGAGAGTGGTTTCCGCATTATGGCAACTGGTGGAACGGCGCAAGTGTTGCAGGATGCCGGTATTGAGGCCAAACAGATAAATAAAGTGCGTGAAGGCCGTCCGCATATTGTTGATGCCATTAAAAATGATGAAGTGGATTTGATTATCAATACCACAGAAGGCAGAAAGGCAATTGCGGACTCTGCAGAGATTCGTAAAACAGCGTTGCGTCACAAGGTGACCTATACTACCACCTTGACCGGTGGTGAGGCGTTCTGTCGCGCAATAAAAGTTGGTCAGGATCATGAAGTTAACAGGCTGCAGGATATTCATGCGGCGAACTAGTTTTAATAGAGCTGTTTGCCCAAGGAAAGTGATTAAGGTTATATGAATAAAGTACCTATGACTAAAGCAGGGGAAAAAGCCCTGCGTGAAGAATTAAATCGTTTGAAAACAGTTGATCGTCCCAAAGTTATTGAGGCGATTGCTGATGCTCGCGAACATGGGGATCTGAAAGAAAACGCAGAATACCATGCAGCGCGTGAGCAGCAGAGTTTCATCGAGGGGCGCATTCAAGAAATTGAAGGCAAGTTGTCCATGTCTCAGATTATTGATGTCGCGGCGATTCCTAATACAGGGAAGGTAATCTTTGGAGTAACCGTCGACATTATCAATATTGAGACGGACGAGGTTAGTACTTATACCATCGTTGGTGATGATGAGGCTGATATCAAGCATAACAAGATATCTATTTCGTCTCCCATTGCTCGTGCATTGGTTGGTAAAGAGGTGGGTGACGTTGTGACTGTGCAGATACCAAGTGGATTGGTTGAGTACGAGATTGAGGAAGTGCGTCACGCCTGATGTCTTGAGGATCATTAAAAGAGCCGTATCTGAATGATTCGGCTCTTTTTTTGTTTTGACAGGATGTTGGGGGTGGAGGCGGCTGTTATCTGCCGGCCTGAGCGCGAATAATATTGGAAAGCTTTGGATTCGGGTTTGGGTTGCGCCTGAGAAGTACGGCGGTTTTTCCAATCAATTGAACCAATTCACTGCGGCTCATTTTGCAAATTTCATCAACCAGTTCTGCGCGTTCATCCCGTTCGCCTGCGGAGATCTTGATTTTGATGAGTTCGTGATCGGTCAGCGCTCTTTCCAGTTCGCCAATAACGCCTTCTGTAACGCCATTTCCGGCTATAATGACAACAGGTTTCAGGTGGTGGGCAATCGCTTTGTATTTTTTGTGTTGCTCGATAGATAAAGCCATGGGTTTAAATTACTCCGCTAAGAATTGATCGTATTTTAGCGGATGACAGCGGTGAATCCGAGTACTTTCCTTTGGCAGTAGGTATTTGTGCTGTTAGTAGAAGGCAGGATCCACAATATTATCAGGGGTGTTTTTTGGCTCGTTCTAAGTCCAGTAATCGCTGGTTGCAGGAGCATCACAGCGATGTCTATGTAAAAAAATCCAAAGAGGACGGTTATCGTTCCCGGGCTAGCTACAAACTGCTGGAGCTTGACCGCCTGGATAAGTTGCTAAAGCCTGGAATGACGGTGATAGATTTGGGGGCTGCTCCAGGGGGGTGGTCTCAAATTGTTGCGGACAAAGTTGGTGACAAAGGCGTTGTCATTGCCTGTGATCTTCTGGCGATGGATAACATCGCAGGGGTCGAGTTCGTGCAGGGGGACTTCACAGAAGATGAAGTGTTGGAAAATATTCTACAATTAGTAAACGGGAGGCCGGTTGACCTTGTAATTTCAGATATGGCCCCCAATATGAGTGGGATGAAGGCAGTGGATATCCCTAAAGCTATGTATCTGGTGGAGTTAGCACTGGATCTGGCGGATCAGGTGCTGAAGAAGAATGGCGTTTTTGTGGCCAAAGTTTTTCATGGTGCAGGCTTCGATGAGCTATTGAAGGATGCGCGCCAAAAGTATTCCAGTGTCGCAATTCGTAAACCTGATGCATCAAGGTCTCGTTCACGGGAGACCTATTTGGTGGCCAAGGGGTTTAAAGGGAGCTGATGAGCAAAAATTAATGGTGCTCTTAGCTAAAATCTATGTGGGCTGATGTGGCGTATGACCAGGACATATAGTAAGGTTCTGGTTGATATCATGCATATTGTCCGCCAAATGTGCTAGATACATTTCAGAAGTTATTAAGAGGGTTGGCCCTTGAACGATATGGCTAAAAATTTATTACTCTGGCTGATCATAGCGGCTGTTTTGCTGACAGTTTTTAACAATTTTAATGTGCCTTCGTCAGCGCAGAAGCTTAATTATTCCGAGTTTCTGCAAATGGTCGATAACGGTCAGGTGCGGAAGGTGGCTATTGATGGGCTGACAATCGAGGGGGAGCGGCAAGACGGTTCCCGCTTCACGACGATTCGTCCCCCAGTGACAGATATTGATCTGATCGGTGATCTGCTTAAAAACGATGTGGTCGTTGAGGGGCGTGAACCAGAGAAGCAAAGTATCTGGACGCAACTGTTGGTGGCCTCATTCCCAATACTCGTCATTATTGCTGTTTTCATGTTCTTCATGCGGCAAATGCAGGGAGGTGCTGGCGGCAAAGGCCCTATGTCCTTTGGTAAGAGCAAGGCCCGGTTAATGGGGGAGGATCAGATTAAGACGACATTCGCTGATGTGGCGGGTGTAGACGAGGCCAAAGAAGAAGTGAAGGAAATCGTTGATTTTCTTCGTGATCCGAGCAAGTTTCAGCGCCTGGGAGGAAAGATACCTCGTGGCGTGTTGATGGTTGGTTCTCCTGGTACTGGTAAAACATTGCTGGCGAAAGCGATTGCGGGTGAAGCCAAAGTTCCCTTCTTTTCGATTTCCGGTTCCGACTTTGTTGAAATGTTTGTGGGCGTTGGTGCTTCGCGTGTCAGGGATATGTTTGATCAGGCCAAGAAGCAAGCACCATGCATCATTTTCATTGATGAGATTGATGCAGTCGGTCGTCATCGTGGTGCCGGTTTGGGCGGTGGTCATGATGAACGTGAGCAGACGTTGAACCAGTTGCTTGTTGAAATGGATGGTTTTGAGGGTAACGAAGGTGTGATCGTTATTGCTGCCACCAACCGTCCTGATGTGCTTGATCCTGCACTATTGCGTCCTGGTCGCTTTGACAGGCAGGTGGTAGTTGGGCTGCCTGATATTGTTGGGCGTGAGCAGATTCTCAAGGTGCACTTGCGTAAGGTTCCGGTAGAGGATGATGTGAACCCTGCTGTTATCGCTCGGGGAACCCCTGGCTTTTCCGGTGCGGATCTTGCGAACCTGGTAAATGAGGCCGCTCTGTTTGCTGCACGTGCCAATAAGCGCACTGTGAGTATGCAGGAAATGGAGTTGGCCAAAGACAAAATCATGATGGGCGCTGAGCGCAAATCTATGGTCATGTCTGAGAAAGAGAAACGTAATACTGCCTACCACGAAGCAGGTCACGCAATTGTCGGAAGGCTTGTTCCTGAGCATGACCCGGTTTACAAAGTAAGTATTATTCCGCGTGGCAGGGCGCTTGGGGTGACCATGTTCCTGCCGGAAGAAGATCGTTATAGCCAGAGTCGCCAAGCGCTTGTCAGTCAGATTTGTAGTCTGTTCGGTGGTCGTATCGCTGAGGAGATTACATTGGGATCTGAAGGGGTGACCACTGGTGCTTCCAATGATATTCAGCGTGCTACTGAATTGGCGCGGAATATGGTGACCAAATGGGGGCTGTCTGAAAAACTTGGTCCGTTGATGTATGACGATGAAAACCAAGAGGTCTTTCTTGGTCGTAGTGCGGGTCATAGTCAGAAGGTCTATTCTCCAGAGACTGCTCAGCGAATAGATGATGAAATTCGGACAATTATCGATGACTGTTATGCCCGTGCGAAGCAGATCCTTGTCGATCATATGGATAAGTTGCATTTAATGGCGGATGCTTTGATGAAGTATGAAACCATTGATAGTGAACAGATCGATGCCATCATGGCTGGAAATGAACCTAATCCACCCAAGGGGTGGGGGGATTCTGATCCTCCTGGAGGTTCTAAAGTTACTCCTGATTCTGTGCAGGGCGTTCCGCCGAAAGAAGATCCTAATAGTGGGCCCATCGGAGGACCTGCAGGTACTCACTGATTGTTAGTGTTTAATTAAGTGTTAAAAGGCCCGGTATGTCCGCAATGCTGTTCACTTAAGTGTTTGAGTTAGCGCAGGGCTTAATAGAAAATCCAATGATGGAAACATCATCGGATTTTTTATGGATTTTCAGCAAGACCT
>NZ_AQXX01000066.1 GCF_000376785.1 Hahella ganghwensis DSM 17046 | reverse complement strand
CGAGTTTCTTCGCGTCGCTGATCCAGCGTCGAACCAGATTGGCATTGAGCCCGTTATCCAGAGCGATGGCAGAAACAGAGACCCCCGGCTGTTGGCAGGCAGCAATAATCTTAGCTTTAAATTCTGCGGAATATTGGCGACGTTTTCTGGAGGAGCGAGGTGCGCTTATGACAATCATAACAAGTGTCCACTAAAAAATAAGTGGACACTATCCAGTCAGTTGGTAGCGCGCTCAAGATGGGGTTACCGGACGCTTACCTTTTTTTTTCGGAGAAATATTGTGAAAACAATAAAAACAAATCGCAGTAAAAAGGGCGGTAAGGCATTTGTCAGAAGCCGCATTTTGTATAGCTTATTGGCTTATACTACGCTCTCAGTTACAAACGCGAGCGCGGCCCCTCCCTTACACCTCAATACCGATTTCCAAACACAAGAAGATTTACAGAAACAAGCCAATTTTCTTGTTGGTGACAACTTGCTCAGGCAAGGCGAACAGAAGTACTGGACGAGCAGTGGCAAATACCCTTTGAGCTATGCCTCAACGAATATCGACTACTGGATCGATCATGTGTGCGGCAGCGCGGATTGCACCGTAAACGATATCATCCGTACAACCCCCAATTTTTCAGTGATTGGCAGTGATCTGAATGCCCTTTCGACCAAACTTCAGATAGAAAGAGTCATCGTTCATACCGGCACAGATATCTACGATGCCGGGGTATGGCAAATTGCAGTGGCAATAGCCTCCCGAAAAGGTCTGGTTGAAACCACAGTAGCCAGTGATTTAATTAACCGCCAAATCGATCGGTTACGCAAAAAGGTATCCAGAGCCCCAGCTCCCGATGCTCAGGGCAACGGAGGTTTCACCTATGGACACACACTTGCACAGATCCCCAACCCACAGTACGCCTATAACCTGCGTATGTTAGGGCGCAACTTCTTTGCTCCTGACCCATTTAGGGGCACCTGGGCCGCCAACCTCATCACCTCCCCGGGCGAAATCATCGCACAAGGGCTGGACAAGCATATAACCTGGACGGACTGGAAGCCCATTACCGGTGAAAACGCATGGGGAGTATACCTCGGTCCTTTACAGGCTGAGATTCTTATGCATGGCAGTTCAGCTGATGTGCCTTTTAACAGTGTTGCATTACAAAATGCATTGGAAGGTCTTTGGGCACTACAGTACATGCAGTCCGAATTAGGCGCTTTTTATTATGTAACTAACGGCGCTACCGGTAATGGGGGGGAAACGGTTAAAGACGGGACAATTTCTCTGGAAAACAATTTTTCTGTCTTGGCGGGCATCAAGCTTTTGCAGAATATACTTCTTGCGATCCATCACCTTTCCGACCAAACGCTGTCTGATGCTGAAAAAGCACAACTCCAAACGGCGGTAAATGTCATCGACATCATGCTTTATGGTGGCCAGACGCCGGCTGGCCCCACTGATGGACTACTGCCATTTTTAAAAGACTATGGCTATAACGCCGCCGGCAATATGTTCTTCCAAGGCGGCACTATTGTGGGAAGGGAATATAGAAACAACGAACAATTCCCCGAAGACGATCATTACGCAGTGGACGTAAATACCTGGGGCCTGGCTGTAGTCGGCCCAATGACAATTGATAGCTGGTTTGGCGCGGGCACATCCGCGGCACTCTGGCAGACCACCCGAAGTCGGGGCGGCCTATTTGGCCCAAACGGTGAGATTCAAGGCGTTGGCTATACAGACAATGCCGATGAGCAGGTTATGTCGGGAGAGTGGACTTTCGGCGCCGTCAACATGGTGCAGATGTTGATCAAATACTATGAAGAAAATCCACATCCCAGCGTTGATCTAAACCAGCTAAGAGCAGACGAAGCTTCCATGCTGACCAACCTGCTGAAGTTACGCACAGACCGGTATATCTCAGACTATCAGGAATTCGTAGACAGTATTGCTCCTGAATACCAGGCAGAACTGGGAGACGATGAACAAGCATTCCTGTATGCCAGTAAACGTACGTTTATCCCGTTTGGCTGGTATGGAAACCCAATACCCAGTACAGCCTCATCTGCCTGGGCAGTGTTCAGCAGTTACAACTTTAACCCCTTTGCCCTGTATGGCAATCAAACTTCGCCTTATTACGATCTACAATCGCCGCCGGAATATGACGCGATGGACTATCAACTGGGGTACAACACCAATGAAGTGTCTGTGGTGAACACCATGGATGACGCAGTGTTGATTATCGATTATCAACCTGTCAACGGTGGAGACTTCGTGCCCTTGATTGAAGCCGACGATGCCATTCCCAATGGAGGATTCCATCGCATCGAAATCACCGATGATATGGGGGTGCTGGGAATCTCTTACAGGAACCCAAGTGTGGAGGACCCAAACTTTTATGGCGCTTGCAAGGTTCACTTAACGGCTGAACTAAGGAATCGGTTGCAGGGGCAGCCTATTAATACGGCAATTCTGGCGCAATGGTCTCCGGATGGGCAAAAGGAATGTGATGTACTTTACAAAGACACTGATGTTCCATTTGAAGTCGACGAGGATAAGCTCACGCCCAGAGCGGCCCGTTGTGATGAGCTGGGCACCTGTGAAGAGAATGACGACTTTGACAGCGATGGCATCACGAATGATCTTGATAACTGCCCGTTGATAGCCAATCCCGGCCAGGAAGATACAGATGACAACGGAATCGGCGATGCCTGCGACTCCACATCACCGGTCGATTCCGATGGTGACGGCATTCCGGACACCGGCGATAACTGTCCGCTGGTTGCCAATCCCGGTCAGGAAGATAGTGATAACAACGGAATCGGCGATGTTTGTGATGACTCAGCACCCTATGGTTTTACCATATTATCAGCGAACGAAATTCAATTTTTTGCCTATGCCTCCAACTTTGCCGATTTACATTACCGTATTAACAATGGTGCGCAACAAAATGTACGAATGATTGATAATGGCTCTGGTAAGGCGGTATACAGCATCACAGGAACCGCAGGAGACAGTGTTTCCGCTACCATGACGGTCGCAGATCCATTGGCGTTTGATACTGAGGTATTCAATTATACTTTCAGGCAAGATACATCCGATCTGGATAATGACGGCATACCGGACACCTCGGATAATTGCCCAACTGTGACAAATCCGGCTCAGGAGGATAGTGACAGTGATGGTGTAGGCGATGCCTGCGACACTGTTGTCATTGATCAGGATGGCGACGGCTGGGCTGACGACGCAGACAACTGCGCTACCATCGCCAACCCGGGTCAGGAAGACAGTGATGCTGATGGTGTTGGCGATGCCTGTGATTCCGACAATGAAGGCACTGGAGCCACCAAAAACGGCAATGGAGGATTACTTTTCCAGATTGCCCCTGGGGCAACCAATGCCATTGTGCACTATCAGGTAAACAACCAGACACAACAAAATGTGGCCATGAACCAGGTGAATGGAAGCTTTCAACTGGAGATTAACGGCCTTCTAGAAGGTGACCAGGTCAGTTATTTTTTCACTATTTTTAATCCGTTGGCAATGGACACTACGCTGGAAACGTTAATCTACTGATTAAATACTGATTCTTCCCAGGGTCTGTTGACGTTTCATCTGACACTATTGTTCTCGACTTTGTTCGCAGGGGGTGCCTCATTCTGCCCTCTGCGAACATTATCGACCGCTTATGTAGAATGACTACACCACATTCTCTCCGCCATACCAGCCAGGGACGATTCGCAGGACCCTCGACTTCTGGTTGATCATTATCACAAGGACGAGATCATTAGTCCTACCTGGTCGTAAGAGACATATCAGGTCACTGCGCGCTACAATAGGCTCCTTTCCAGACTTGAAGCTATTACTCAAAATCAGGCCCAGATCTCCCAATGTCCACCAATACTCAATGGATCATCATTATTGCCGGCATCGCAGCCATTCTTTGGCTTGTATGGTTTATACGCAGGCAACAGCGCACTCTGACGCATCATAAACAACAGGAAGAATCACAACTCGCGCGCTTTCAGAAACGCCGCAATCATGCCGTCGAAAGCATTCAGGTTATCGCCAGAGCCATGCTGGCTGGACAATGTGAGCTGTCTGAAGGCTGTATCAGAGTCAAGGTGCTTCTTGATTCGGTAGCCCCCGAATTACACGATGACGAGCGATTCAGAGTTTTTAATCATCTGTATAGTCTTATAGAACACATGCCAACCCATGATGCGCGTAAGACGGTCGACAAGCGTTTTCTTTTCAAACTGGACAAACAGCGCTGGCAATTGGAAAACGACCACAAAGTAGAAATTCTTACCGCTTCCAAAGCACTCCTCGAATACTCTTTCGACTAACTCGTTAGTTGCAGCTTAAAAAAAAAGCCCCATCAGCGTGGGGCTAAGACGGGTCACAACAAACTGATTCTCTGCCGATCCGAGGCGCCTGTTCAATGCCAGTTCTGGGGACTGATAATCCCTTGGGAGATAAGCTCACTGACGAGATCCTGCTCCAACTCATGAGCAAAGCGGCGATAATATTTCTGAATAATCTTGTCAGTTGAGTTAGAAGTCTTATTGATCAGTTCCAACCGGGCGTTCTCGTCAGATAGCCGGAAACGTTGCCCGCACCGACGCCGGTACTGAAGTTCGAGTTGTTGAAGGTGGTAGATACTGGCTTGATTAAAAATCATGGCTCTCATCACAGCCCTCCTGTGTGGTCAGGATGTTATGTATTAACTATAGACACATACGGACAAAAATGAGAACCATGTCACAAAATTAATTTACATGAGGTTACATGGAAGGAAAAAAAGGGCGGAAAGCCCAGAAGGGACACATGTTCGAAGGCCTCAACGACCTCCCCGATCACAAACAAGGGAAACCTCTGGAAAACGATGGCGAGGACTCCCACTTTTGACGCCGCAACGGTACTTCAGGCCGTTTTCGGAAATGCCCTGGAGTTAACTGCTTTGCGCCAAGCTATTGGCAAGCGTTTTCATCTCTTCAGAAAGCCCGAGAAGCTCTTGCATGACTTCGTCAGCACCCTCTTGAGACAAATTCAGCAGATCCCAGACGGACTGAGGGATGGGTTGAGTTGGTCCATCACCAATACCACGACTGCGCAATAGCTGGGTTGTTACGAATAGCAGCGCACTGTATTGAGCATGCTCCCCCGCGTAATAAGGATTTTTTTGGAAGCGAATGCCAGCAACCACTTCATCGGGCATGTTCCAAGAGTACATCAGTTGACTCCCGATCTGCTCTCGAGTAATTCCCAGCAGGTGCTGCTCACAATTCTCCACATCGACATGCTGGTTTGCTTCCGCATAACGGCATATGAGAGAGAAATGAGGGGGAAACACATGCGCCAGAACCAGGTAACCAAAATTATGTAATAGTCCTGACAGATAGGCCAAACCAAACTCAGGACGCTTTTCCTTGGGAATAGCCGTTGCCAGAGCCCCACAGAGGGTTGCGGTCCACACCGATTGCTCCCAATAGGGGGTAAAGCCGTCCGGCTGGTCATCAGGAACATCAAGCGTACGGCCCAGTGCCAGGCCCATCGCCAGATTCATAACCAAATCAAACCCCAAGACTCTGACAATGGCATCGTGAACCGAGCGGACTTTACCTGGCGCAGCATAGAAAGAGGAACTTGCCCAGCTCACCACTTGAGCCGCAAGACTGGGATCGGTCTCTACGATGTCCGCCAGTTCTGAAATTCCGGCATGAGGGTCTACCCTTAATTTGATAATTCTCTGGGCAGTCTCCGGTAGCGGTGGGAGTTCCAGGGTATCTTCAAGTCGCTGGCACATGCGCTTGCCACTGAAGCTTTTAATGGCTGCATGTATCTGGTCAAGATCATGATGGCGATTATCATGGTTCACCAAAAGCTCTGGCAGGCTGATAGCAACATCCAGAGACTCTGTCTGCCCCATCACGGCCTCAAACAAACGACGACTCAAGGACAAATATCGCCCACGAACCGTTGATGGGACAAAAATTTCGTCCAGTTCCTGCAAACGCTGATCGGATACGACCGGAAACCCTGTCAGTTCAGGCAAGACAGGAATTTCCTGCCAGTGTAGCTGTTGTTTCACCGCATCCACTTCCGCCCGACCCAAAGCACGCAGCTTACGGCCAAGCTTCTGGTTCAGGGTGTCTAGATCCAGTATGGCTTTTTCAGGCAAAACGACCTGCATTCTTCCCCGGTCGTCAGTCAACAGAACTGACCTTACCCGGGCATCTATCGGCGCACCGGCGGCAGACACCTCAACAACTTTCTCAACATCTTCAGCCAGGGCATCCTGTTTTGCAGTATGGTCCTGCAATATTTGGACTACAGCAGAAGGAACACTCATGCGGTTGAAACCTCTTCCTGTATCGATGTGTCTGATACATCCATGGGCTCATCCGAAAAACGACCAGAACTGACGAAGCAGCTTATTCCAGAGGCGACCTAAGTATCAGGTATCAAAAGATTTAAGTCTTGTCTTTAGCTTAGCAGGAATCAGGCACGATGCAGATGTCGATCCCTTTAATTTTGTAAGCCTATGTGTCACTTTTGTCAGAACGTAGTGGGTGTTCACACCTTGCCATAATCAACGCGCTGGCCAATCCAGCGGGCAATCAAGGCTTGCACCGCCTCCGGATGCTGCATTACCTGGGCTGCGATTTCCCTGATTTTCAATAACCACTGCTGATCTCGCTGTAAATCCGCGATACGGAATTGAACCAGTCCGGTCTGACGGGTTCCCAGCACTTCACCCGGCCCACGAATTTCAAGATCTCTCTCGGCGATCACGAAACCATCATTACTCTCACGCAGGACCTGCAACCTGGCTTTACCCGCCTGAGACAATGGCGGATGGTACAGCAGGACGCAATAACTCTCATTCTGTCCGCGCCCCACTCTGCCTCTGAGCTGATGGAGTTGGGCCAACCCCAGACGTTCAGGGTTCTCGATAATCATCAGACTGGCATTTGGTACATCAACCCCGACTTCAATGACGGTTGTCGCAACCAGCAACTGAATCTCATTGTTCTTGAAATCCTCCATGACACCAGCCTTCTCAGCCGGCTTCATCCGCCCATGGACCAATCCGATTTTCAGGTCTGGCAACATTGCCTTTAGCTGTTCAGTGGTAGCCTCTGCAGCCTGGCACTGCAACACTTCAGATTCTTCGATCAGCGTACAGACCCAATAAGCCTGTAATCCTTTTCTGCAGACCTGTTCCACTCTCTGGATCACTTCATCCCGTTTACTGTCCGGCACGACTGCCGTGATTACAGGGGTGCGACCAGGCGGCAGTTCGTCTATCACCGATGTATCCAGATCTGCATAGGCACTCATCGCCAGCGTTCTTGGTATAGGCGTCGCGGTCATAATCAGTTGGTGAGGCACAAGCCCGTGACGCTCACCTTTTTCGCGTAACGCCAACCTCTGATGAACACCAAATCGATGTTGCTCATCCACAATCACCAATCCCAGACGTCCAAATACCACATCATCCTGAAACAGTGCGTGAGTACCGACAACCACATTGGCAGCTCCACTTTGCATATCAGATAACGCCGCATTACGTTCACTCTGTTTGAGCTTCCCGCTGAGCCATACCACATTCAACCCCAGCGGTTCCAACCATGTACGGAGATTGCGATAGTGTTGTTCAGCCAGAATTTCCGTGGGCGCCATTAATACCGCCTGATACAAATTGGCTACGGCGACCAGGGCAGCACAAGTGGCTACTACCGTTTTTCCTGACCCGACATCTCCCTGAACCAGGCGAAGCATTGGGATTTGCGCACTGATGTCCTGCCGAATTTCCTCAATGACTCGTTCCTGCGCACCTGTGAAACGGAACGGCAGCGACTTTCTGAATTGTTCAATAAACCCTTTGTCTTCCTTTAACCCCGGTGCACGATTTTGCTGAACACGCTGCCGTATCAACATCAGACTTAGATGGTGGGCTAACAGTTCTTCCGCCACCAGACGTTGCTGACAAGGATGTCGCCCTTCAGCCAACGCAATGACATTGGCATCAGTCGGCGGCTGATGAAGATATTTCAATGCCTGGCTTAATTCCGGCATCTGCCACTTCTGACGTACTTCTGACGGCAACCAGTCTCGGACAGGTTCTCGGTCCAACCAAGTCACCGCCTGCTGGCAAAGCTCCCGTAACCGCTTCTGCTGAAGTCCTTCCGTTGTCGGATAAACCGGCGTCAGGTGACTGGCGGCTTCAACAGGCTTGGTCACATCCAGCAATTCAGTCTCTGGATGATACATCTCAAGACCACTACGCCCCATCCGGGCTTCACCAAACACACGAAATCTTCGTCCAACAGAAAAGCGTGACTTTTGCTGGGCAGTAAAATAGTAGTAACGCAGCCCAATCTCTCCCTCATCATCCCTCAGCCGAACCAGAAAACTTCGCTTACGACCCATTTCCATGCGACTGTCCACCACGACGCCTTCAACCTGGGCAGGCAATCCGGTTCTTAACTGACAGATTGGCGTTACGCGGGTGCGGTCTTCATAACGAAGAGGCAGATGAAAAAGCAGATCCTGAATACTGTGCAGGTGTATACGTCCCAGCTTTTCAGCCAAAGCCGGGCCGACACCTTTAAGTTGAGTTATGGGTTGCTGATCAAGCACGTTTTCTTGCAGATTCGTATTGAGAAATGAAGGTCAGCCTGCTTTCTCCAGCACACGACATTGCCCTGCAGCCAGCGCCAACATATCAATCGCCTTGGGTCGGGGGAACGTTACCCGCCAAGCTAAGCCTACGGTACGGAAGGGAGACGGACTGGCAAATGGACGGGTCGTCAATAAACCGCTGACATAACGGTCTTCTCTCACTGCAGAACGCGGCAACACAGTCACTCCCAGACCAGAAGCAACCATATGGCGTATGGTTTCCAGAGAGCTGCCTTCGGTAATGATCGTGTGGGGGCGATCAGAGCGACTGTCTCGTCCCAATTTATCCACCCACTCCGGGCAGGCTTCAAGAACCTGATCCCTGAAACAATGGCCGGGGCCGAGGAGCAACATTTCCTTTAGAGGAATCTGTTCACTACGAATCTCATCATACTGGGCCAACGGGTGATCCTGAGGCATCAGCACAACAAAGGGTTCATCATAAAGCGGCAGAGTCACGACTTCAGGCTCATTAAATGGTAGAGCGACGATAATGGCGTCAAGCTCAGAATGGCGGAGTTTTTCTCTTAACACAGAGGTGTAGTTTTCCTCTATATATAGCGGCATGCCTGGCGCTGCCCGGTGCAGCTCAGGCAACAGATGTGGAAATAGGTAAGGCCCAATCGTATAAATAGCCCCAACTCTCAGCGGCGTGGAAAGCTGGTCTTTCCCTGCCTGCGCAGTATCTTTGATCACCCCGACCTGATCCAACACTCGCTGAGCCTGATCAACAACACGACGCCCGGTGTCAGTTACCGTAATGTGGCTCTTGCTCCGCTCAAAGAGTGTAATACCCAGTTCATCCTCAAGCTTCTTAACAGCAACACTTAACGTGGGCTGACTGACGTAACAGCGCTCAGCAGCACGGCCAAAATGCTTTTCTTCCGCCAACGTGACAATATAACGCAACTCAGTCAAAGTCATAGACCCATACCTTTATAACTTTCCATAAAACTCCGCCCGTCGACTTATATTCGGTTAAATCATCGACGAACAATCCTGCAACCGCTTTATCAGGCGAAGAAAATAATCATCAGGGACAGACTTATCAGCCTGTTGCCCTTATAGTTTACTCAAATGGAACTACATCAAGTTCATAGTTAATGACTAGGATATGCCTGATTGGAGAGTGACGCAATGCATCGACCTCATCTTCTATTGCTCGGTTACGGACACCTGAATAAAAAAGTGGCACAGACGCTTCTGGAAAGGTTTCGTATCAGTGCAGTGTCCAGAACACCCCAATCAGTCCCCGGTGGTTGTCATATCGCCATGGACCTGTCCCGGGACCCGCTCGATACTCTGCCGGATGATGCCGATCTGATTCTGTTTTGCCTGACTCCGGCCAAGTTTGACGAAGAAAACTACCGGCGAACCTATCTGGACACATTGAAGCGGCTGACCACGCATATTCAGCGATCTCCAGAACGTTTCTTTTTCGTCTCGTCCACCAGTGTATATGGACAAAATCAGGACGAGGTCGTTGACGAGGAAAGTGCCACGATTCCTGAGAACTTCTCCGGGCAAATCCTGGCCGAAGCAGAACAATGGCTCAAACAGCAATCTTACCCCTGTACCAGCGTTCGCTTTTCCGGCATTTACGGTGCGCACAGAACACGGCTTCTACAACAAATCATCAATGGAGAAAAAAGTGACCAGGGGCCAAGTGGATACACCAACAGAATTCATGAAACCGATGCGGTAGGGGTTCTATGCCATCTGATCCATCTGGCCGCAGACAAGAAAGCCCCCCTAAAAGACTGTTACCTTGCCAGCGACAACCTGCCGGTACGCATGCATGATCTTGTGGCCTGGGTGAGAGAGCAAATCCCCTGTCAGCACGTCATGTCTTCAGGAGGACGTCAAAGGGCAGGCAGCAAACAATGCCGAAATAAGCGATTAAGAGAAACGGGATTTGAGTTTATCTATCCGGATTACAAGGCAGGATATGGTGAAATGATTCGAGATTTATCAGAAAAACAGAAGGGATAAATCTCCTGATTCCCGTTGTTAAAGTGCAAGTTGTCATACTGCAGAGCCGGCTTACGTCGACCCTGCAGCATTTCAGCTGATTCAAGGAGCGCGAAATCAGGAGGCCGCCATCACCGCGTCCATTTCAATCTCCGCACCTTTGGGAAGTGCCGCCACACCGATAGCCGCTCTGGCAGGAAATGGTTCCTGGAAATAAGTCGCCATAATTTCGTTAACTGTGGCAAAGTTGCTCAGGTCGGTCATATAAATATTCAGCTTGACGATATCCTTCAGATCTCCACCTGCAGCACGGCATACCGCCCTCAAGTTATCAAATACCTGCTTGGTCTGGGCTGCAAAATCCCCACCCACCAACTCCATGGTTTCCGGTACCAGGGGAATCTGGCCAGACAGATAAACAGTATGTCCGACCTTAACAGCCTGAGAGTAGGTACCGATCGCTTTAGGTGCATCTTCCGTTTGAATAATGGATTTGTTAGTCATCTGATTCCTCAATTTGATCACGCATTATTAACTTGGCTGTCTTTTATTATCGAACCAGAAACTACAACTGACTAGTCCGAATGCGTCATTTTAGACCCGGGAATTGCGAAAGATCTAACGCAAGGCAGGCTCTACAGTAGTTTCCGGCCTTGGTCAGGGATTGAAAACCTTACGCGCTTAGTGGCGCACACGGGAGATGGAGGTGACAACCAGCAGATGCCGCAGGCGGCGCATCACTCGGGCAAGATGATTACGTCCCTGCACTTTGATGATCAAACTCACCACACTGAGTTTGGCATTCTGCTCTTCAACATTGATCTTCTCGATATTACCATCAGCCAGAGTTACAGCACTGGCTATTTCGGCGATAACACCACGCTGGCGTTCCACTTCAACACGCAGAGCGACAGAGAATTCATCAGTAATGTTTTTGGCCCAACTCAGGTGCACGCAGTGTTCAGGGTCATCCAGATGCTTTTTCACCTTGTCGCAGGTTTCAGAGTGGATCATCACTCCTGCGCCACGATTGAAGAGCCCCACTATCGGATCTCCCGGTATCGGCTTGCAACAATGCGCCAACGTCAGCACCTGCCCGTCAGCACCTTCAATCATCAGGGACGGCTTAGTCGTCACTTCCTCATAATGGGAATCCGCCTGATCGATATGATCGCTATCGAACACCAACTGCCTGGCGACGATGTACGCCATCCGACTGCCCAAACCAATCTCTTCCAACAACCTTTCCAGACTCGGCGCCTGGTTGTGCTTCAGCACCTTGTCGATCTGTTGCTCACTGATCTCATCCAGGCGTTTGTCAAAGGTCTGCAGGTTTTTCTTCAACAAGCGTTTGCCCAATGCACGGGCTTCAGTCTGTTGTTGCTGCTTCAGATAATGACGAATATTGCTCTTGGCTTTACCAGTCGTGACGAAGTTCAACCAGGCGGGATTCGGCTTGGCACCAGGGGCCGTGATGATCTCCACTGTCTGACCGCTCTTCAACGGAACACTGAGAGACGCAAGGTGTTTATTGATTCGGCAGGCCACCGTGGAATTGCCAATATCTGTATGGATGGCATAGGCAAAGTCTACCGGCGTTGCTCCTCCGGGCAATTCAAGTATCCGCCCCTTCGGCGTAAACACATATATTTCGTCCGGGAACAGATCAAACTTCACGTGTTCGATAAATTCGAGAGAGTCATCAGCCCTCTCACGCATTTCCATCAGATCTTTGACCCATTTCTGGGCTCGCAGATGCTGGGATTTACCAAGCTTCGAATCATCTTCCTTATACAACCAATGGGCAGCAATTCCCGTATTTGCCACCCGATCCATGTCTTCTGTGCGGATCTGTATTTCGATATTGACGTGAGAGCCAAACAATGTGGTGTGAATGGACTGGTAGCCATTGGCTTTGGGTAGTGCAATGTAGTCTTTGAAACGCCCCGGGACCGGTTTGTACTCGCCGTGAACCAACCCCAGTAAGCGGTAGCAGTTATCCACATTGTTGGTGATGATACGGAAGGCGTAGACATCCATAATGTCATGGAAAGAGCGACGCTTTGCCTTCATTTTCTGATAAATACTGTGGAGGTGTTTTTCCCTGCCCTGAATACGCCCGGGAATTCCCCGCTCCTTCATGCGGGCCTCAAGCTTGTGCCGGATTTCCTCAATCACTTCATAGTGAGAGCCACGAAGTTTACGTACCGCTTCCTGTATGTACTTCGCTCTCATCGGGAACATGGCTTGAAAGCCAAGATCCTCAAGTTCGATGCAGATGGTATGTATCCCCAGTCGATTGGCGATCGGGGCATAAATATCCAAAGTTTCGGTGGCAATACGTCGTCGTTTGTCCGGCCGCAAAGGCCCGAGGGTACGCATGTTGTGCAAACGATCCGCCAGCTTCACCAGGATGACACGAATATCCTTCGCCATCGCCAGAGTCATTTTCTGGAAATTTTCGGCCTGGGCTTCCGCTTTGGATTTAAACTCAATCTGAGTCAGTTTACTAACGCCATCCACCAGTTCAGCGATCGATTCTCCGAACTGTCCGGAAATCGCGTCTTTGGGAATCCCGGTGTCTTCAATTACGTCGTGAAGCATGGCTGCGGAAAGGCATTGGTGATCAAGTTGAAGATCAGCCAATACATTGGCAACTGCCAGAGGGTGAGTGATGTAGGGTTCGCCGCTTTGGCGATATTGCCCTTCATGGGCTTGCTCAGCATAGTAAAAGGCACGCTTGACTATACAGATCTGGGCGTCATCAAGATAATGTTTGAGTCGTTCGGCAAGCGCGTCTATGGTCGGCACACAATTCCCGCAAAGTTACAATCTGGTACACAACGGAGTCATACTGCCCTGCAGTCACAGGGAGCAAACACTTATAACCTTCAATATAAAGATAAAGCCCGAAAATTCAAGGGCAAAGAGACTTGGCTTCAGATTGGCAATAACAATCCGTTGGCGAGAACTGTCCGGACGATAGCCATTCATCCGGGAGCAGGGTCGGTGCCGTAAGCGCTTCCAGAAAAAAACTACGAGCACCGACTCACGGAATTTATTCTTCTTCGGTTTCCAGCATATCCGGAGTGACTAACCCTTCAGCGATTTCACGCAGGGCTACAACAGTCGGCTTGTCGTTTTCCCATTCCACTTTCGGATCTTTCCCTTCAGTGGCAATCTGACGAGCGCGCTTAGACGCCACCATAACCAATTCAAAACGGTTATCTACATTTTCCAGACAATCTTCAACGGTCACACGTGCCATAACACACCACTTTTCACATCAATCATTGGAGGAGTGGGATTCACCCACCTGAAGGACCGCGTAGTTTATGCTACTCGGCCACAGTTGACAACATTTTGCTCAATTGCTCAGCATGCCTGAGACTCTGCACTTCCAGGGTCAGACGTTCGGCCCGGAAGATCGACTGCAAGTCATCAAGCGCCTGTTCAAAGACATCATTGACCACGAGGTAATTAAATTCCCCATAATGGGAGATTTCTTCTGCGGCTTCCTGCAGACGACGCGCGATCACTTCCGGCGCATCCTGTCCCCGCCCTTCCAGACGCTGCTTCAGGGCTTCCAGGGAAGGAGGAAGAATAAAAATCGACCGGGCTTCAGGACGCAGCTTTCTCACTTGCTGAGCTCCCTGCCAGTCAATTTCGAGAATAACATCAATGCCCTTCTCTAAAGTCTGGTCCACCCATAACTGAGAGGTCCCGTAAAAGTTTCCAAATACTTCCGCATGTTCCAGGAACTCCTGCTTCTCAACGCCATCAAGGAACTCTTCTCTGGAAACGAAAAAGTAGTTAACTCCGTTTTCCTCACCCGGACGCATAGCTCGGGTCGTATGGGATACAGAGACCTGCGCCAGAGGATCCTGTCGCAACAAGGCTGCCACCAGGCTGGTCTTTCCTGCACCAGATGGCGCAGAGATAATAAATAATTGGCCTTTCGCCATGACTTTTCACTTTCCTATTGAATCACCAAACACACCACTACTGCAGACACTTTCCCAAATTGGCAAGTGCCGCAAATAACGAGGGAGCCTCTGAAAACGTTGCCGAGGCTGCCATAAAGACAACACTGGTAGTTTTTCAGAGATTCCCAGGGCATGGGATTATAACCGCTTCCCTGCTCTTGTGCGCGTCAACTGACACCTGCCTCACCCTAGAAATCATCGCCCGACTGTAACACAACAGCCCTAGAGCCTTGATCACAAATCATTTTTTCCTATCAAAGCCATCGCTAATTGTCATTAAACTGAATTTTGTTCCCGCTTTATATTCTTCGAAGCGGAAAACAGATTCCCTACGTATCACCACTCAAGCGGTAGTAGAAGTAACCTCCAAAACAGCAGTAGTTACACCAAACGAAATTCAGATGCAGCGGAGCTGTCATCGCATGATGATTGTCACACTTTTGGTAAACCCTAACTCCATACTGGTAACAAAACAATTTAGAAACACTTCATTCACAAAAGGAAAAACCCGATGAAAAGTCCTTCCCTTCTTGTTGCCCTATGTCTATTTTCAGCCTCTTCAATGGCTCAAACCCTAGTCGTTGAAATGACCGACCTGAATTCAGGAAAGTCAGCAGGCACAATCGAAATCAGTGAAAACGACTACGGCACCGTATTTTCGCCATCACTGTCCGGTATACCTGACGGCCTACACGGATTTCACCTTCACGAAAACAGTTCCTGCGACTCATCAACCAAGAACGGGAAGACTGTCTTGGGAGGTGCAGCAGGAGGCCACTATGACCCTGAAGGTACAGGCAAACACGGTTTTTCCTGGACCAGGGACAACCATCTCGGCGATCTGCCCGCTCTCTATGCCAATAGTGAAGGCGTCGCGACTCAACCTGTGCTTGCTCCACGCGTTAAAATGAGCGATTTAAGCGGAAGAGCGGTGATGATCCATGCCGGTGGCGACAACCATTCCGACCATCCAGCCAAACTTGGCGGCGGTGGCGCACGCATCGTTTGCGGTGTCATTAAATAACTTAAAAGCCCTGTACCTGCAAAAGATACAGGGCTTTCTTAGAACTTTTACTTAGGGCAGAAGAAACCGATATGGTGGAATTGGGTGAGTGTTGCGATTATTGGTTGACCCCACCTCAATAAGGCTGACGCCTGAGTATTCGACCACCATGAAGCACAGCATAATGGTGGTCGAAGCCCGCGTTTTCGCGCGGAGAACATGACACTTTTATTTTGATTTAGTCGTGTTGTATTTCGCCAACTTCAAATAAAACTAAGTCTGTATAGTGTTTTGACGAGGAACTGGTTTCTTCAGAAGTCCTCAAGAATGCAATAGTTGACTGCGCTGTGTATGAAGCAAGAATCATGGATATGATTGCTTTTTGCTGCTCTCCGGAATAATTTCTAGTAAATATTATGGCATTTGGGTCCTTATCAAGAGACTGTAAATATGCGGATAATTATGAGTTATTCAGACCTTCCCTAGAGCAAACCAAGAGCTATTTGAATTTTCATAGTCTTCAAAATAGTCAGAAAACGCCCCCCTAATTTCTGTACTAGCGTACTCGGGACGCGCGCCATTGTTATAAATATCAAAGAAACCATCGTAAACATCAGCAAATGAATCACTATGTTCGACACCTACTCCCCACACTCCCACTATGACTCATCTCCATGTTTCACTAGCAATAGAACACCCAGCTAAACGGAGGAATAATAGTGGCGGCACTTTTGGAACAAAAATGGTGCAACTGTTACGGAGTCCGTTTGAGCTGTTGGTTATATTTTTAATTCCGGTTCAATGGCAATAAGCTCACATGTTATAACATTCATTTTGTACAGTTTATCGTTTGAGACAAACCTAAACCATAACCAATAAGGCCCTTCAGAATTCCAAGATTTTTCAGGTTGATCATAATGCTCAATATGAACCCCGTTAGTATACATTTCAGTATCTGGATCGTTAAAAAGTGACTTGGCCTCTATGCCATATTTGCTATTGAGAGACCGTGCCCCACAACAACCACATAATCTTCAGTAGGAGAAATTAACGCACCTTCTGGTTCGCCGTATACATGGCACAAGTAGATATCTTTTTTTTCGTGGGTACTCAGACTCTTAAAACTATTCTTCACCTTGAGATAAACATTATCGCTCAAAGAATAAACCTTGAAACTTTCGCTTTCAGCTAAGAACTTATCCATATTTACGTTTCGCTTTCCGGGTTAACGCCCGGCTTTAGGCCGCGTAGCCGTCCCGCCGCACGCTCTTAGTGCAGCCACCAAGAGCTGCTTGTTAGGTGCTATTTTGATCATTGAAAATGTCTACTCTATTACCTTTTTTATGCCGCTCCCAACGCTAGAGTTGGATGGGGCTACATCTTTCTTATAATCCATTTCTCTCTGCTTGCGGTACTTTGGATACTCTTTCTTTATAATCTTTTTAAGTCTGTAGGCCTCAACCTTTTCAGCATCGCCGTCTTTGAAAGACTCTAAAGCTATTTTTCTAGTAACGTGAATACTTCTCGACATGGATCCGGTCCGGGTTCACCTAACGCGAGTGTAACTTGCGCCGCCAGGCGTCAAGCTGACACATTTGTTAGCTAACCACACTGTTAGGAAAACTTTTTAGCATGCGCCTTAAGCTTTTTAATAGCCCACTCATAATGACTAGACAAAGTGGATACACAATAACTACCTAGCGACGTTGTGCCAGTCCAGTCGAAATACTTCTTAGTAAAAAGTTCTTCATTAGAAAACTTCTGCACCATTTCAATGACTGACTTATGACTTGATTTAACCAGTTTTTCTGAACTCTCAAGACTCGTATTTTGGTGCTTTTTCCAAAACTCAACGTTCATATCACCATAGGTTTTCCAACTATAAGGGGCAGGCAAAAAATCTGCCGCGTCGCCGGACAGATTTGATTTTACCCACTTCAAAAGAAGTTGATGCCACTCGTACAGATGTATCAATATATCTCTTAGATTTGTATCACGCTCCCAGTGAGCTTCCTTTTTCTTAATGTCACCACTAAAGTCAAATTCTGTATTTAAAGATTCTTCCGGCATTGATTCAATGAAGCTCCAAAGTTTCTCAAAATTGGAGTCAGCCGCCTCTATCATTTCTTTTTTATTGCTAGGTCTTGCCATAACCTATGATCCTCCAGCTTGAAGGCTTAACGCCTATCTCAGGTGGCATCTCGAATTGGCCCCTCTGCAGCTATTTGTTAAGCGATTGCCACATGCCGTTTGGTATTGATGTTTCATTTAAAAGTGGTCAAAACAAAACCTATCAAATAGACTTCTATGTGCATTCTGCATAGGCTTCTCCCTTAACTTTCGTCAGATTTTTACGTAGAGCACGATCTAACTTTTTAGTAGAGTTTTTTCTACAGTTTCAACACCAAGCTCAGAGGTGTTTTGTTATGTTTCTAACCACGAATAGACCTCTGCCGATATTCGCCGATTCATTTGAAAGCAGTATATAACTAGTTATACTCCACTCTGATATCTGAAAAATCAGGAGTGTTAAAAAGACTTTCAACCTTCCGAACAATATCTTCATTATCAACTAATTCATTCTTTCCCAATAGCTTATCAATAAAGCTTCTATTTTTCTTTATACTTATCTTCCAAATGCCTATTTCGTGCTCTTTCCTCTCAATATTCGGAACCCAACCCCAATGAATGTGATACTTGGACTTTCCGTAATTGGCCACAATCAACATGCCATGATTACCGTTACCACCTGTCTCCTTAACTAATTTATCCAAATCCTTTATTTCGTGATCAACATTTAAACTTTCGAGACCATCAGACAACCATTTATAAGCATCCTCGTGTCTTGGCGTTACATAGGCTCCATTCACGAAGGGATCAAGAACTTCAAACTTTTTAGATATAAAACTTATTACGGCTAAATCCTTCATGGATATATAGAACCCTACTTATTTCCCAAACCCGAATTTGAAACATAACGCTCGTTACACTTATCCGTGAACGCACAATTTAGTTTAAGAGTAGTGCCCATGCCCAATACACCGCGATGCCCACTTGCACTACAAAGGTGGCAAACCTGACATTGACCGCGGCCACGCTCAACGAGGCGACATGGATGCTTGACTGCGCCACTCGCGCGAGCAAGAACCATGGTGCCAAGGTGTCCGTGATCTCGGTTCGGCCAGTCACGAGTGCCAAGATTAGAAGCCCACCGAAAATAGGAAGGCCTTCAATGCAGTTCGCGTGTGCTCTGGCCAAGCGCTGCATGAAGGGGGGTAAGTTCGCATTGTCCGGCTTGAATTCATTGGAACGAATGCGACCTTTGATAAGAAAATAACAGCGACTTGCCTCCATAAGCACAACAAGAAGAAGCGCCCAAGAGATGAATAGTCCAAGTACCTCAGCCGAAGTGCTCATCGGTCAACCTCCTTTTTGCCCTAACGCCGCAATCAACTGCCGTAGAAACGAAGCGGATAGTATGCGGTCAGATTAATTTTCCTTGTTAAGTTTCTTCATCTTAATCGACTGGCTAGGTAGATACACAACGCCCCAAACCTAATTGGCCAGCCAAGTAAGCCAACTCCGGCGGAAATGTATATGAAGCCCCAAATGGAAGCTTAGTTTCTACGCCAAAATCAAGCAATGCGTATTCAACACCTTTAAACTCAACTAATTCTCAAATTAAACCTGAGAATTTATTAAGAAAATCAATAGCATCTTCTAACTGCTGGTTCATGTCACTGAAGTCTGCAGAACTAACCTCAACGCTTAAGCCAGAATGTTCTAGTTTAGGCCCATTAGGTTTCGATGCGAGATATCTTGGATCTCCCTTTCTGTAGATATTTGAAAATTCTATGTCTTTACCCTCTACACAAAGGTCAACATCAAAATCTTCACCTGATATTCGTAGTATGCAGCTCCTTACTTATAACGCTCGTAGCAGGGGAAAACCGAAGCGTAGCGTGGTTTTTTCTCCTGACTACGATTGCTCTACGATTCCATGCAATTAAGAACAGAATTATATTCCCCGCTCTTTGGTGCATATATTTCAAATTCACAAGAATCAGCGCCCTTAGCGATAAAGATTGCACCACAATCACTACACTCCAAAACTTCACGATGATATCGAAGTTCATAGTCCGACATAATGCTAGCAATTACAGCGGAAGGGCCGTATGTGCACTCGTTTTTAAAATAGCTCCTAACCCAATCACTCTCTTTTCCTTCTCGGACACTCAGAATATAATCCTCGATAGTATTTTCGATTTTTCTTTGGAGTGCTTCAGCATCTATCTGGCCACATAAGATACCAACAGTCTTACTCGGGGAGTAATTATTAGAAATTATATTTCCGCACTCACATCTTAAACGCGCCACTATATTTTCCTCGATGTAGTGTAGAATACCTCAGGCATTGGTGCGCAGAATCCAATGCCTTGACTTGTTAGCCTTTGCTATATGGTTGAACCACAGACACATAATTGTCTGCTTCATATTTAAACGGACCTGTCCTTTTTATAGAAGCATTTTGGAAAAAAACCAACTTCGTAGTTATTTTAATATCCGAAATTACTCCAAATGAAATAACCGTCGATTTTCTCAACTTTTACAGTCAAAGCTCCGCACCCTAGATCTGCACAACAGTTACACACATATAATGGAACTCTCTTACTTTCTAGTTCTGAAGGCTCTTTTAATAACAGCTGTTTTGCGAATGCACTACTTACAGCTAGCACACCATGTTCTTCCTTAATACCTAAATGCTTAGCGAGTTCAACACTACCAATTTTAAAATCGGGATAGCTGATTGGGTGAGTGTTGCAATTATTGGCTGAATCCACCTTTTATCGCATAACGCCCGCGTAATAGGAGCAAACTTGCGAGCGTCCTGATTGACGCGCTTGTTCTACGTTTCACTTTCTGCTGCCTAGGAATAGCTTCATTGCCAGACCAAATACCAAACCGCCACCTAACCAAATAGCAACCTGTATAGCAATAGCGCTAGGGGTTAACTGATTTTGGACAATTTTTGGCAGCACCATAATGCAAAACATTAAGACTCCATAGGTTATACCCATTTTGAGCCAATTGGTTTTCTTGGCTTCTGGGAGTTCAGTTTCAACAACTTCGGCGAAGCGGCCTTTTTCTTTCTCAAGCCATTTTTCTTCACCGAATATTTTAAGCCAAATCCAAATCGGGAACGTTAGAGCTAAAAATATAAGGCTGGTGATATTCCAAAGGCACGGTATTCTTCCGTGGCACTCTGGACATACATAGCCAAACCAGTGGCCAAATGAATTACTTTTAGACCAGAGCCTGCTGTCATTTAGCGCACTGCATTCCGGGCATGGAATGTACTGCCTTTCCATTAACGGGGCATCACTAGTTTTATCTATTAGAGTTACCTTAGGGATTCTCTGCCCGAGAATTAACTCATTGAATGCCAGCCCCGGGTTGATAATCCAATGGAGCAACATTGGATGCGGAAGCTTCCATACTTTGTATTTTTCTTTATCGAATTCCATGATTACTCTGTACTCTATTTATGGTTGACGTAGAACGCTTCATACGGCACTGCTTCGCTTCGAAGCCATTATGCGCCAAAATAGTAACAAGCTGTTGACTAGATTCAATTTCTTGCTCTGATAACCGACGCTCCGGCCCGGACAATTTTATGCCGAATAGCGGCCATGAAGATTCATCGGGTGAACACTTAAAATACCAATACTGCCCGCACTCTAGGCATTGATAATAATCTTCCGAATAATCTAATTCGGGCTTAACTTCGTCCGAATCCCACCCAGCTAAAAAACTGCCAAACAAGGCTTTTCCTTGATATGGAATTGCCTGATCGATCCAAGTTGAATCAAGGTCAACAAAAACATCATTTAATACGAGGCAGTTACACATATTTCGCCTAACGCCCGGCTCACCGAGCAAATTTTTGTGGCGGCTTTTTTGGAACAAAAGAGGTGACACCAAAATGTGTCCGGTGGAGCCGTTTGTTAGCCTTTCTATGCACTAGGAGGAGCTCGAAAAGCTGACTCTGCAATTAATTTGAGCCCTTTTTTACGAAACTTAGTGTTACCAATAGCTTGCTCCACTTGAGACATATACTCGCTCTCAGTAATGCCGTTACGTTCTGCTTTTTTCGCTAGCCTCAGTATTTCATCGATAATCTCATAATGTCTGTCTTTTTGTTTATTCGTATGAAAATAAAAAGGTATAAGTATGATTGTATAAAGAAAAATAGTAATTACTATGCTGAGCCAAACAGGCTTTCCAGTTTTGGTAACACCATTTTTGTACGTGGATTGTTTTAGAAAGTTCTTCTCAAGCAAGTCACTGTTTGTATGCTTAACAGAGAAGTAAATAGTTAAAGTTTCACCGGGGTGAATTGATGATATTTGGCCAATAAAGTTATTTTGGCCTTTACCGCCAGACTTGAGAGTAATAGAGGCCAAAGGATTATCGGTTGAGAAATCTGTAATCTCTGTAGGAAACTCAACATTTAACGCCACATCTTCAGCATCAGATTTTCCGTAGTTAAGGAATTTGACGTAAGTAACTGCTTTATCGTCAAACTCATAATAACTACCTATTTCGTACCTCAGGTCAGCTTGAAAGTAAAACCGTATACCTAAGTGAATAATTATAGAAAGCAACGCAACGCCAAATGTAGAAATCAGCGTGATTTTTTCTGTCCTAGATAAATTCATCGAATCTCCTTTTTGAGGCTAACGCTTTACTCAGCTGGCGCGTCAGCGGTCGGCTGCAGTTTCTTGTAAATGAAGCCTGAACCAAGCAGACAACTCCTGAACTGATGCTTCCTCTGCTTTACCTAGTTTCCCAGCCTTTTTCCAGAGCGCAGGAACGGCTTCTATGAGAGCCTCTGGACACTGTGAGGTGTTTGCCGCACAACCAAGTTTAATTAGAAACTGAATGTGGTAATAAAAAAAGTCGCCTTCCTTCTCAGACACAGCAAGCTGGACAACACTTTCTATGGCCTCATATGCCTCGAAGGGTTCGCATTGACTTAGAATGGACTCACATAGATTTGCAAAGAACCATTCGTCGTCCGAATCGTCCTGTCGAAGCCTCTCCATCTCCGTTTTGTATTCGCTAAAGACCATGCAACTTCGATCCATTTAACGCCAAGCTTTGGGGCGGACTGAGCAGCAGGCCGTCCCAGCAGCCAAAGGCAACGACAATAGCACCTTGTTATGCCTTTTATTCGGTGACTTCAAAATTGACTTGCGTGCCATCTGGTAAATCCTTTATTTGGAAGTTCATTTGGCCTGACATGGAAAAATGAACCTCTATATCTGTGAGTTCAAAGTTTTCTGGCTCGTATTTGCCACCCAAAACAGGCAGCTGTTTAAAACCATATAGTTTGCCTTGTTCTAGCGCTACACCTTGCTCTTTTAGTTGAGCTACAACAGCAACCAAAAACCATTCATGGATTAGTTCATTGTCTTGTAGCTTACCTTGAAACTCTTCGTAAGATCCGGCTACTTTCTCAAAATCGGCACTACCTGTAATTAGCCAGTATATTTCGCCTGACTCATTTTGTAGGAATGCGTCTCCCACAGAGGTTATTAATATTGGCAACGATGAACCCACAAGCCACTTCCAGTCTTCTACTAACTTTGCTCTATCTATATGTTCGAAACTGACTGTAAGATCATTCCACGTTACAGGCACTTAATTCTCCTAGAGGCATAACGCCCGGCTTTGGGGCGGCCAGTGCGAAGTAACTTTTGGCCGTCCCAGCCCCACAGGGGCGACAACAGCCACTTGTTATGTGTTGGGCTACAATGCAGCTTCATATTCTTTTATATAGTGCTCTATATCATACGCCGTGCCGGTATGGATAAGCTCGCCAGAATCACGATTTACGATGATTGGAGCATTACCGCCAAGCATTTCACGAAAATCACCTGTTTCTATGTACGCTTTGCTTTGGTAGAAAAATACCCAACCCCACGACCTTTCAATAGTCTCATCTGGAAGGACGGCACAATCTACAGGGTTGCGTTTGTCTTTAGTTCTTTCTAGCTCGGCCTCTACCAAGCTTTGAGCTTCTTGCTTATTCATACTTGTGACACATAACATCTATGGACGCTCCACCTGTTGCAAGAAGATCCATTGATTAATTGGTTGTGCAGCCATCTATTCGGACTTTGCCTTACTGCCATGCCTATGTCCCTGATGATTTCCGCTAATCCGATTCTAAACATTTGGACGTTCTATTAAAACGATGTTAGGCCCAGAGTTCTCGGATTACGGTTCAACCGATTTGCCATCAATTTGACCTTCCCACACACAACGCGACGTTAACATTCTATTTGTTCAAACCACTTGATAATGCTCGTCATA
>NZ_AQXX01000065.1 GCF_000376785.1 Hahella ganghwensis DSM 17046 | reverse complement strand
AGATACATCAAGCAGGTGTTTGGTTACGACAAAGTCCGCTATCGAGGCTTGGCCAAGAACAAGAGCCGGCTCTATCTGTTGGCGGCCTTCAGCAATCTGCTGATGGCAAGGAAAGAGCTGCAGGTATAGGGGCAGTGAGCCCAGATGACGCCCCACAGGGGGGGAAGATCCAAAATGGCCGGAAAAACACTCTGAATATTCGGCCATATATCGTCGAGAGTTTGAATTACCTCAGAACCTTGGGGTTATTCAGACTCTCCCTAGCTTTCGCATCTTCCAGACGGTCAGAAGGCTTGTATTCAATTTTTCCCTTAAGGTTTGAACCGGCCTGCTTAACGGATAAGATCGGCGGCAAAGCTTCAATAAAGGGATTACCGCCGTATTGTCTGACGCCAGTCTCTCTGTACTCAGCTATAACATAGTGCTTAGGTAGTCTCATCAATCATCCCCATCATCAAAAAGCTCATCCTCGTAGTCAGGATATTCATCACCCTCTTGTTGTTCGTGTAAGGGGACAACCTTTGCGGGTGGGGAGGATTTGGTAGGCAAAGACCTTCTACTAGTCCTTTCTTTTTCCAGTTGTGCAGCACGTGCCTCGCCGACCTTCGCCATACGCTCAGTATTGGTAGCGGATGCCGGCGGTGCGGATTTAACAGCAGTAGAAATGATTTCCTCAATTCGTTTTTCGTGCAAAGCACGGGTTTTATCTGCATTTAACTTCTGCTGGTTTTCCGCTTTTTTCCTGATACTTTGCTTCCGCCATACTCCCCAAAAGGAGCTGTTTCGATATTCACGTGACAAATCCGTCAATCGACAGGCCCAATACTCTCGACTACCTGGCTTGTTAAATAAGTATATTTCATTGGCATTGTTAGGATCATAAGCTACGGAAACATTTCTCGGTCGATTCGACTTTTCTGAGCGATGCATCCAGCCTGATTCCAGAACCTCTGAGGAAGAGTAATACAGCCCAAATAGACAAATACCATTCTCAGAAACTGTTGCATGTTCTTTTGGTAACAATGCAATTCTAAGTCTTTCTGGCTCTGCCTTTCGAAGTCGGCCTGTACGATGCTGTAACCCCCAATTCCATAAGTGGACAGGTACACTTGGCAAGTCAGCAGGCATATCCATACAGCGGTCATATTTCGATAATGGGTCAACAAAATTGCGCATGATAATTGAGGAAACGATAATCTCTTTGAATTCAGAAATAGTCAGCTTCCCGTCCAACCAATAGTTTCTGCCACCTCTTTTCTTCACGGTTGGCCCAGTCACTACACCTGGAGCAAACGGTTTAAATTCCGCCTGTAGGGTTCGAAAATTCCTTTCAACGATCCCTTTTGCGTCACCTCTATACGGCGGAGTGTTTTCTAGCCGGACGTGATAGCTTGATTCCAAGCTTTCGATTTGGTGGCCTAGCAGCTCTCCTCTATCCGCTAGTAATGCCTCCGGCAATCCTGGAGTAGGCCAGTGGACAGACTCCGTATCAAAGTCTTGGTCCTTCAAAAACTCATTTCTATCCGTTATCGCTAAATGTAGAGCTTGGATGGCAGTAACATAAGAAGGGTTTTCAAAGCCAATGTACCAACCGACTATGAAGCGGGAAAAAGCGTCGACTACGACGTATACTACCGGCCTACCGACCGGCTGATTACGGTCAGCATCAGATACAAGAATAATATCGGCAATGGTTGCATCAATTTCAAATCGAGAGCCCGGCCCCGGTGCCTGCATCGCTGCGGTACTGGTAAGCGGTCTGATATCTTTCTTGTAAATGCTCTCAGAAAACTTAGCAATGAGCTTTTCGGCATGACTATACTCTCGATCGTAAAAGTACCCCAGTTGTCTTTTTGTTGGCTTTTCCGACTCGGGAGTGTTTGGAAAAAACTGATCGTATAAAAGCTTTAAACGTCGGTGTGCAAATGCAAGAGTAAATGACCCCTCTTTTAGGAGGTATTTATCGATGACAATCCGGAAAAGTTTTTCTGTTGTTTCATCAATTACAGCACCCGTGCCTTCTGTAAGAGCTCTGGGACGACCTAGCTTTTTTTCTTTGGCAACCCGTTTTTTACCCTTTCCACCAGAATTTCGATAATCTGGAAGCAGAGCATTGGGAATCTGTCCTCTTTGCCAATATTGTCTTATTAGACGGTATAAGTATGGCTTTGAAATTTCGCCTTTACTAAGAATAGTTTTGACATGTGCAGCTCTGATTTTTGGCACATAAAACAAAGGCTCTTCAATCAAAGGTTTTATGATCCCGTAATTTCTATCCCGCTTTTCAATTTCTTTCGAGCCTTTATCCGGCGATAGCAGCAGTAATAATGAATAGGGATCTTCAACACGTTTGAGCTTTTCATCGAGGATTAACTTATTAATCTCCGCCAGAGCTATCACACTTGGAAATGCTTTTTTGTCTTCAATGGGAATCCAAACAATTTGATCTCCCGTGACATGCAGTACACGATATAAGGCATCTTCAAGGCTTAAGACTTCATTAACCTGATACATGCAGCACCTCGACGATTGAATCCACAGATTCAGGTACTAAATCGCTACATCTCAGTTCAGAAAACGGGATAGAGATATCAAAGTGGAAGTACCTTTTTGCCAACATTCCTCTGAGCTGATAAAGGCTCTCTCCCAGTGGGAGCGAGTACGAAGTATCCAGCTGCTTACAGAGATCAATGATTTTTAAATTCGAGTACTGCTTAACCCATTGGGTATATAGTTCAAATTGTTTAGATTCGTCATTGATGGCTTGGTCATCACTCTGTAAGTTATAAAGCCAATTGATGTTCGTAAAGACATCTGATGGGATTTGATTTTCAGTAATGAGATACCAAGGGACCTGTTTTTCTAGCCAATAGCGACGTTCAACTTCTAACTTTTCTATGGTCCTCTGATCTTCAAGCGCGGAGCTTGGCTTGACCTGTAAGGCAAAGATAGGATGTTTCTCATCCTTGGAGCTCACTAAAAAGTCACTGCTCATATACTGAAGAACCCCGGAATAGGTTGGATGAGCAACTCCGATATTGCGACAAATTTGTGTAGTAAGTTCTCGGTCTAAAGGAAATTGTTCTCGAATATCAGTGGTCGATTGACGCCATTGGATAAGTAAAAAAGTAGCCAACTCCAAATCAGATAAAAGGTGGTGAGTTCGTCGGCTTAGGTGTCCAAAAATTCGATGAGATCTGCCTTGCGAGGCAACATCTCGAACAGTTAGCCAGGGTTTATAGTCCCTACCAACCCCCTGTCCTCGACCCTCTTTTATCCAGCGAGCATTTTTAGCTTCCGAATTCCAGTATTTCTTCCTGCCCATAAAAAAACCACCTGAGATAACTTATTTCTAAGTTATCTCAGGTGGTTCTAGTTAACAACTATATTGTTGAGTTAACAACTTTATTGTTCACCAACAGAATTTCACTAGATCCTGAGGTTGCTATTCCACCGTGACACTTTTTGCCAGGTTCCTGGGCTGATCAACGTCGGTACCTTTCAGTACGGCCACATGATAGGACAGTAGTTGTAACGGAATGGTGTACACAATGGGAGCCAGAATATCGTGAACTTCCGGGACCTGAACAACGTGAACATCTTCGTCTTCTTCCAGGGCGGCTTCAGCATCAGCAAATACATACAGTTCACCGCCACGTGCTCTTACTTCCTGAAGGTTTGACTTCAGTTTTTCCAACAGCTCGTTGTTGGGAGCAACGGTGATCACCGGCATGTCATTGTCTACCAGAGCCAGGGGGCCGTGTTTCAGCTCACCGGCAGGATAGGCTTCAGCGTGAATGTAGGAAATTTCCTTAAGCTTCAGAGCACCTTCCATAGCGACTGGATACAGAGATCCTCTACCCAGGAACAGTGAATGATGTTTTTCGGCGAATCTTTCAGAAACTTCCTTGATCACGTCATCCAGATCGAGAGCCTTTTGAATCAGATCAGGAAGAGACTTCAGTGCCTCAACCAATTCAGCCTCTTTCTCTTTATGGAGACCGTGGCGACGACCAAGTGCAATGGTAATGATCAACAACGCGACTAACTGGGTCGTAAAGGCCTTCGTCGATGCAACGCCGATCTCCGGACCAGCATGAGTCATCACTGTTAAGTCAGATTCACGAACCAGGGAGCTACCGGGTACGTTACAAATGGAAATGGCAGATTTGAAGCCAGCCTCTTTCGCCTGACGTAGTGCAGCCAAAGTATCCGCCGTTTCACCAGATTGTGAGATCGTCACGAACAACATGTCCGATTGAACCACA
Organism: Hahella ganghwensis DSM 17046; assembly: GCF_000376785.1. Classification (GTDB taxonomy): domain Bacteria; phylum Pseudomonadota; class Gammaproteobacteria; order Pseudomonadales; family Oleiphilaceae; genus Hahella; species Hahella ganghwensis. The sequence goes on along the minus strand of NZ_AQXX01000065.1, from coordinate 18,576 downwards.
TGCTTGCGGTAACGATATTCACTGGCCACTTCAACCTGGCAGGGAATCCCAACCAGTTCTTCAATCCAGTAACGAGCAACCAGGCCGGCATGGAAACTGGTACCGCATGCTACGATTTGCACTGATCCGACGCCATCAAATACATTGGATGCTTCAGAACCCAGTACCTGTTCCAGAATATGATCGCCGCTGATTCGTCCTTCCAACGTGGCTTTGACGACCTTCGGCTGCTCATAGATTTCTTTCAGCATGTAGTGGCGAAATTCACCCTTGTCTGCCGTATCAAGTCCATGCTCAAAGCGGATGACAGGACGCTCAACCTGAACATCATCTTTATCCCAGAGCTTAATCTCTGAAAGAGTCAGTTCAGCAAAGTCGCCTTCTTCAAGATAGATAAATCTGTCCGTAACCTGGAGTAATGCCAGAGGATCAGAAGCCAGGAAGTTTTCGCCCATACCAACTCCAACCACCAGGGGGCTACCCTGTCTGGCTGCAACCACACGGTCCGGATTGGATGTTTGAATCACTGCAAGTGCATAGGCGCCGTGTAACAGTTTAATCGCTTCCTTCACTGCAACAGTCAGATCTGCATTTGTTTGCAGACAACGATGAATCAAATGAGCAACGACTTCTGTATCTGTCTCTGAAGTAAATACGTAGCCCTGATCCTTCAACTCCTGACGCAGCGTCTCGTAGTTCTCAATAATACCGTTGTGGACAATGGCAAGATCTTCGCCCGACATGTGAGGGTGAGCGTTAGTCACAGTCGGCTGACCATGCGTGGCCCAACGGGTATGGGCTATACCGGTTTTACCGGGTAGTGGGTATTTTTCGATCGCTTCTTCCAGAGCGGCGACCTTGCCCACTTCCCTTTGCCTTTGCAGTACATTCTGATCATCCAGCACCGCCATTCCCGCAGAGTCATAACCACGATATTCAAGCCGCTTAAGGCCTTCCAGCAAAATGGGGGAAACATCGCGCTGTGCAATCGCACCGACTATGCCACACATAAATTTTCCTTCCTGTTTCTGATTAACTGAAAACTACAGTTAAAAACCACAAAATAATAATGAAAACTGTTTAAGATTTCTTCACAGGTCGCTGCCAGCCGTCAATATTTCGTTGCTTGCCACGAGCGATCGCCAGTTGACCTTTATCCACACTTTTGGTGACAGTTGAACCCGCTCCTATGGTCGCCCCTTCAGCAATCTCAATGGGTGCCACCAGCGCAGTATTGGAACCGACAAAAACATTATCACCAATAATGGTCTGAGACTTATTCACACCATCATAGTTACAGGTAATGGTACCGGCGCCCACATTCACTTTCTGGCCGACCACAGCATCACCTACATAACTCAAATGATTAACTTTGCTACCCTCGCCGATTCGGGCCTTCTTGGTTTCCACAAAGTTACCGATCTTAGTTTTGGCTCCAAGCTCAGTACCCGGTCTTAAACGGGCGTAAGGTCCAATCGTCGCCTGTCTTCCGACGACACTGTCTTCCACAATACTGTTGGCCTCAATAACAACATCATCAGCAATAGTGGCATTTTTGATTATACAGTTAGCGCCAATGGTGACACGATCTCCCAAAGACACAGCGCCTTCAAAAATGCAGTTCACATCTATTTCCACATCCTGGCCTGTGGATAATTCTCCACGAACATCGATTCTCTCGGGGTCCCGCAATGTGGCTCCGTTGATCATTAATTGCTGAGCAATCTGACGTTGATAAGCACGCTCCAGTGCAGCCAATTGTATACGGTTATTCACACCTTCTACTTCGTGAAAAAACTCCGGGCCACTGGTAACGATCTCTGTACCATCAGCGACGGCCATGGCCACAACATCTGTCAGATAATATTCACCCTGAGCGTTGCTGTTGGAGAGTTTTGGCAACCATTCGTTAAGCTTTGCAGCCGGCATGGACATAATACCGGTATTGATTTCCCTAATCCTGCGCTGTTGCTCATTGGCATCTTTTTGCTCAACAATTTCAGTTACCCTGCCCTGATCATCGCGGACAATTCGCCCATAGCCAGTCGCATCATCCAGCTCCACCGTCAGAACACCGAGCTTACCTGTGGATAACTTAAGGAAGGATTCTAAAGTAGCGCTGGAGGTCAATGGGACATCACCATATAAAACCAGGACCTGGCAGTCTTCAGGAATTTCCGGAAGCGCCTGGGCCAAGGCATGTCCGGTTCCAAGTTGTTCTTTCTGATGCGCCCAATGAAGATGTTCTCCATGAACCCCTGCTTTAACCATGTCTCCTTTATGGCCGTACACCAAATGCGTGCCTTGAGGGGAAAGACTGGCCGCGGTATCAATAACATGTTGGACCAGCGGTTTTCCGGCCAATCGATGCATCACCTTAGGAAGCTCTGAACGCATACGGGTACCCTGACCCGCGGCTAAAATTACGATATGCAGGCTCATATCTGACTCCAAGGACATGGGCTGGTTAAAAACCGCCAGTATAACGCTTTCACAGTGCTTGCTCGACTGCAATGATTCCTATTAATTTCGGATGATTGCGCCATACACAGAAATTCGAGCGTATTTATTCGGCACAACAAAAAAGGGGAAGCTTGGAGCTTCCCCTTCAGGATTTTGCAATCAATAACCGGCTTAGCGCTGAACTTTCTTCTTAAGCTGCTGAATCGTCCGTAGACGGGCAGCGGCTTCAGCCAACTGGCTGGCGGCACTGGCGTAATCGAAGTCGCCAGTTTTGTTGGCAAGAGCTTTCTCAGCCTCTTTCTTCGCCTCCAAAGCAGCAGCTTCGTCAACATCAGCTGCACGCTCCGCGCTGTCGGAAAGAATGGTCACAACATTTGGCTGCACTTCCAGGAAGCCGCCGGTGACAAAGAAGACTTCCTCTTCACCACCCTGTTTAATGACCCTTACCGGACCCGGGTTCAGAGCAGTCAGGAGTGGTGTATGACCGGGTGTAATACCCAGATCACCTTCACTTCCCGCAGCAATGATCATTTCGATCAAGCCGGAGAAAATTTCCTGTTCTGCACTAACAATATCGCAATGCACACTAATACCCATATAGTTAGGCCTCTATGCCTTGCTCAAGTAATATCCTTAACGGATATTACTTGGACTTCTTGGCTTTTTCGATCGCTTCTTCGATACCGCCGACCATGTAGAACGCTTGCTCAGGCAGGTCGTCGTATTCACCATTCAGGATGCCCTGGAAGCCACGAATAGTGTCTTTCAGAGATACGTATTTACCGGGAGAACCGGTGAATACTTCCGCTACGTGGAATGGCTGAGATAGAAAACGCTCGATCTTACGCGCACGGGATACAACTTGCTTATCTTCATCAGACAGCTCGTCCATACCCAGAATCGCGATGATATCTTTCAGCTCTTTGTAGCGCTGCAGTACAGTCTGTACACCACGAGCTACTTCATAGTGTTCCTGACCGATAACCAATGGATCCAGCTGACGGCTGGTAGAATCCAGAGGATCGATTGCAGGGTAGATACCTTTAGAAGCGATATCACGGCTCAGTACAACGGTTGCGTCCAAGTGAGAGAACGTGGTTGCAGGGGATGGGTCAGTCAAGTCATCCGCAGGTACGTATACCGCCTGTACCGAGGTAATAGAACCGGTACGGGTTGATGTAATACGCTCCTGGAGAACACCCATTTCCTCAGCCAAAGTCGGCTGATAACCTACCGCAGAAGGCATACGACCCAGAAGTGCGGATACCTCAGTACCTGCCAGGGTGTAACGATAAATGTTGTCGACGAACAACAGTACGTCACGACCTTCGTCACGGAATTTCTCTGCCATGGTCAGACCGGTCAAAGCTACACGCAGACGGTTTCCTGGGGGCTCATTCATCTGCCCGTAAACCATCGCTACCTTGTCCAGTACGTTGGACTCTTTCATCTCGTAGTAGAAGTCGTTACCTTCACGAGTCCGTTCTCCAACACCGGCGAATACGGAGAGACCGGAGTGCTCTTTCGCAATGTTGTTGATAAGTTCCATCATGTTTACGGTTTTACCAACACCGGCACCACCGAACAGACCAACTTTACCACCCTTGGCGAATGGACAAACCAGATCGATTACCTTGATACCGGTTTCCAGCAGCTCGGTAGACGCTGACTGGTCAGCATATCCAGGTGCTTCACGGTGGATAGGAGCACGATCCTGTTCACCGATAGGGCCCTGCTCGTCAATTGGGTTACCCAGTACGTCCATGATCCGTCCCAGGGTTTCAGTACCCACAGGGATGGAGATAGGAGCATTGGTATTTTCTACTTGAAGACCACGACGCAGACCTTCTGTACTTCCCATGGCGATGGTACGTACAACACCGTCACCCAGCTGCTGCTGGACTTCCAGTGTGGTTTCCCCACCTTCCACTTTCAAAGCGTCGTAGACTTTTGGCACGGTATCGCGCGGGAATTCGACGTCGATTACCGCTCCGATAATTTGCACTATTTGTCCGCTACTCATTGTCAGTTCCTCACTGAATCTTAAAACTGTTCTGCATAACGCCGGATTTTTCACCGGTCGTCTGAAACACTGTCGACCTAAATTTCAGCGTTGGCGCTCTATACCGCTGCAGCGCCGCCCACGATCTCAGAAATCTCCTGGGTAATAGCTGCCTGACGAGCTTTGTTGTATGCCAATTCAAGACCGCCAATAATCTCGCCCGCGTTATCGGTTGCGCTTTTCATCGCAATCATTCGCGCAGCCTGTTCACAGGCGTTGTTCTCAACTACTGCTTGATAAACCTGAGACTCGATAAAACGGGTCAGCAGGCCATCGAGTAGTTGCTTGGCATCCGGCTCGTAAATGTAATCCCAATGACGACGCTGCATTTCATCATCTTCCGCTGGAGGAAGAGGCAGCAGCTGAGCCACAGTAGGCTTCTGAGTCATGGTGTTTACAAAGCGGTTGTGTACCAGGTATAGACGGTCGATTTTGCCTTCGGCATACGCATCCAGCATCACCTTGACCGAACCGACGATTTTCGCCGCTGAGGGTTCATCCCCCAGATGGTTCAAAGCCGCAACGACATTGCCACCGTAGCTACGGAAGAATGCCATTGCCTTACTGCCGATGGCGCAGAAATCAACTTCCACACCTTGTTCACGCCATTTTTTTACGGAATTGGCAGCTTCCCGAAACGCGTTGACGTTCAGGCCACCACAAAGTCCGCGGTCGGTAGAGACGACAATATAGCCGACTCGTTTCGCTTCACGTTCTTGCAGATACAGGTGTCGATATTCCGGGTTCGCAGTGGCGATATGGCTCACAACGCTACGAATATGATCGGCATAGGGACGACCCTTTGCCATGCGTTGTTGAGCTTTACGCATCTTACTGGCAGCAACGAGTTCCATTGCGCTGGTAATTTTCTGCGTGCTCTTAACACTTGCGATCTGGGTTTTAATCTCTTTTCCGACGGCCATTTTCTTCTGCCTTTATTGAATTCATCCAAAAACCGGTTCATTCAGGCCGGTTTAACCGGCCTGATTGGATTACCAGGTTTGAGTGGATTTGAATTTCTCAATGCAAGATTTCAAACCGCCAGCGATTTCATCATTGAAATCGCCTGCTTCATTGATCTTGGCCAGCAAATCGGAAAACTCGCTACGTGCGAAAGACAACAGAGCCGCTTCAAACGCCACAATGTCTTTTGCCGGAACATCATCAATGAAACCTTCGTTCGCAGCGAACAGTACCAGACCCATTTCCGCAACGGACATAGGAGAGTACTGCTTTTGCTTCATCAGCTCGGTTACACGCTGACCATGCTCCAATTGCTTACGAGTCGCTTCGTCCAGGTCAGAGGCAAACTGAGCAAACGCTGCCAGTTCACGATACTGAGCCAGAGCCAGACGAATACCACCACCGAGTTTCTTCATAATCTTGGTCTGGGCCGCACCACCAACCCGCGATACCGAGATACCTGCGTTCATCGCAGGACGGATACCGGAGTTGAACAGGTTGGTTTCCAGGAAGATCTGACCATCGGTAATGGAGATTACGTTGGTCGGTACGAATGCAGAAACGTCACCTGCTTGGGTTTCAATGATAGGCAGCGCGGTCAAAGAACCGGTCTGGCCTTTCACTTCACCGTTGGTGAATTTCTCAACGTAATCTGCGTTAACCCGTGAGGCACGCTCCAACAGACGTGAGTGCAGATAGAAAACGTCACCTGGGTATGCTTCACGTCCTGGTGGACGACGCAGCAACAGAGAAATCTGACGGTAAGCAACGGCCTGCTTGGACAGATCGTCAAAAACAATCAGGGCATCCTGACCGCGGTCACGGAAGTATTCACCCATGGTAGAACCGGAGAAAGGTGCCAGGAACTGCATGGAAGCAGGGTCGGCAGCACCGGCGGCAACAACGATCGTGTGATCCATTGCACCGTGCTCTTCCAGTTTACGTACCACGTTGGCAATAGAAGACTGCTTCTGACCAACGGCAACGTAGATACACTTAACACCAGTACCTTTCTGGTTGATGATGGCATCGATGGCCAGAGCAGTTTTACCTGTCTGACGGTCACCGATAATCAGCTCACGCTGACCACGACCTACCGGTACCATGGTGTCTACAGATTTGTAACCGGTCTGCAGAGGCTGACCAACGGACTGACGGGCAATAACCCCTGGAGCGATCTTTTCAATTGGATCGGTCAGGTTGGTATCCAACGCACCTTTACCATCGATAGGGTTACCCAGCGAGTCAACAACGCGACCCAGCAAAGCTTCACCTACAGGTACTTCCAGAATACGACCGGTAACCTTAACCTTCTGACCTTCTGCCAGAGATTTGTAGTCACCCAAAACAACAGCACCTACAGAATCACGCTCCAGGTTGAGCGCCAGACCGTAAACACCGCCTTCAAATTCAATCATCTCACCGTACATGACGTCGGCAAGACCGTGGATCAATACGATACCGTCGGAAACGCTGACGATAGTGCCTTCTGTTTTTGCTTCAGAAGAAATATCGAGCTTTTCAATGCGCTTCTTGATGATTTCGCTGATCTCAGATGGATTCAATTGCTGCATGCCTTTTAATCCTCAAAAACCTTGTGTTAGATCAGGAACCGACTGTCTCGGCCAGTTTAGCCAGACGACCACGTACAGAGGCATCAATCACCATGTCACCGGCACGCACAACGACACCACCAATCAGTCCCTTATTAACCTGGGCCTGAAGGTTGATGTTGCGTGACAACTTGGATTTCAGTGATTGAGCAAGCTTCTCTTCCTGCTCTGAATTAAGTTCGAAAGCTGTCTCAACGGTGACATCCACCGTCGCTTCCTGCTGACTTTTCAATTGCTCGAACAATTCAGCAATCTCAGGCAACAACGCCAGACGCCCATTTTCCGCCAATACTTTGGCAAAATTCTGGACGCCTTCTGATAGTTTACCTTCGCACACATCAATCATGACCTGTGCTTTTTGATCGCTGGTCAGGGCAGGGTGAGCTAGAATTCTCACCATATCCTGATCACCAGCCAAAGCCGCAGTAAGAGCCAATTGCTCTGACCATTCGTTCAATTGGCTGGTATCACGTGCTAATTCAAAAGCAGCTTTGGCATATGGCCGGGCTAATGTAATGCTTTCCGCCATAATGCAGACCCCTATAGTTCGGCTGCTAGTTTATCTAGCATTTGGCTGTGCGCCTGTGAATCCACAGAAGTCTCCAGGATTTTTTCCGCTCCAGCCAGAGCCAGCGCTGCCACTTGGGCACGCAACTCTTCTTTGGCGCGATTCTTTTCCTGTTCAATTTCAGCTTTCGCTGCAGCAATCAAACGTTCGCCTTCGGTACGTGCGGAATCTTTGGCTTCTTCTACCATCTGATTCGCACGACGATTGGCTTGTTCAATTATTTCCTGGGCCTGCTGCTTGGCTTCCTTGAGTTCGGCAGAAGCTTTTTCCTGCGCCAACTCTAGATCACGGGAAGCACGTTCCGCAGCCTGCAAACCATCTGCAATCTTCTTCTCGCGCTCACGAAGTGCCTGAATGACCGGAGGCCATACATACTTCATGCAGAACACGACGAAGACGGCAAATGCAATCGCCTGCCCGATCATCGTTAGGTTAAGGTTCACGTTAACACCCCTCGCTAATTAGTCCAAAAAGTGACTGGTTGCTGTTCAGGTGTATTAAGCTACTTGAGCAACAAACGGATTAGCGAATGTGAAGAACAGAGCGATACCAACACCGATCATGGTTACGGCGTCAAGCAGACCAGCTACGATGAACATTTTAACCTGAAGCATGGGGACCATTTCTGGTTGACGAGCAGCACCTTCCAGGAATTTACCACCCAGCAGACCAAAACCAATCGCAGTACCCAGTGCGCCCATACCGATCAGCAGAGCAACAGCAATCGCGGTCATTCCAACTACAGTTTCCATTGTGACTCCTAATATTTAAGTTAAGTTAATGGTTGAGTTTCAGTTAATTGAGATTTTGATTTTAATTTTGAAAACTACTTCTTAGTGATCTTCATGCGCCATACTCAGGTACACGATGGTCAGCATCATGAAAATGAAAGCCTGTAACGTGATAACCAGAATGTGGAAGATTGCCCAGGGAACAGACAGTACCCATTGAGCCCAGAAGGGCAGCAGCGCAATCAGAATGAAGATCAGCTCACCTGCATACAGGTTACCGAACAAACGCAGTGCCAGGGAAATTGGTTTGGCAATCAGACCCACACCTTCCAACAGGAAGTTGAAGGGAATCATCCATTTACCAAAGGGTTGCAGCGTCAGTTCGCCAACGAATCCACCCACACCTTTAATCTTGATGCTGTAGTAGATGATCAGGAAGAATACGGAAAGCGACATACCAAATGTGATGTTTACGTCAGTGGTTGGCACCACCTTCATATACTCAACGCCAGCAGCGCTAAACAGGTATGGCAGAAAGTCTACAGGAACCAAATCCATCAGGTTCATCAGGAAGATCCAGCAGAAAATGGTCAGTGCCAGAGGGGCAATGACGGCATTTTTACCGTGAAAGGTCTCTTTAACACTGTTGTCAACGAACTCCACCATGATCTCAACGAAGTTCTGAAGACCTGTGGGAACGCCACTGCTTGCCTTTAATGCGGCTTTACGGAATAACCAAAGAAACAGAACACCTAACCCGATGGACCATGCCATCGAGTCCACATGAATTGCCCAAAAACCCATTTCCTGGGCTTCCTGTGCAGAGTGTGCAAATCCCCATCCATTTTCGGGATGCTTCCCGTAAACGAGGTTCTGAAGGTGATGCTGAATATAGGACGATGCGGTAAGGGTTTCGCCTGCTGCCATGATACTATCTCAAACCTTAATTTTTTTGATAAACCGGTACGGTTTACGCTATTTGATCAGCTACCGGCTGCCGGACTTTTTGCCCGGGCCATAATCAACGGCGTAAACCAGTGCACTACTTGCACGATAAAAAAGACCAGGAACAAACTTCCTGGCTCCAGCGGCTGCACGAACTTGAAAACCAACCCGAAAAGCAGGGCAGTCAATCCCAGTTTTACGGCTTCCGCTCTGTAGAAATTCTTTACTATGTGTCGGGCAGCAGAAGCTCCCCGATAAGCGAAGGTTCGATAGGCAAAATAGCAATTCGGGAGTGTACAGATCAAACCGCCCAATAAAGCTGAATAACCATGCACACTACTGAAGGACCATCCCACTATCGCTAGTGTCAATGTCACAAACGCCTGGACAATGACAACGCGATACACCGGCGGCCGCTTTATTTGAGAGTGCGCTGCACTATCCAACGGTTTTCCGTCCCGAGCAATTCCCGACATGATATACCTGGTGGTTAATTATGTTATCTCGTATGAGCCTTACCCATACGTACCAGGCACAATAAAGACTTCCGGGAAACTTCGCTATTTATATTTGACTACGTAGTTATGTCTACCTAGTTACCCCCGCCCCCGCAACTATGATTAATTCCATAGCTTAAGGCGTCGGAGATTATATTGTGTCGGATGGGCGCATTCAACTGCCTGATAGGTAAAACTGACTATTTTCCAACCAAGACAAGTCGTCTTTTTTGGTGAACTTCTCTCTATTTATCCACAAGTTGTGTATACATTTAAATATTGGCACGAGATATGGAAATATTTCGTATTTCTCCCTTAATATCCGCCTGCAGAAAATTACTGAATATGAGCCAAAATTCCATCAAGTTCATCAAGAGAGTTGTACTGAATGACCAGTTTTCCCTTCCCTTTGGCGTTGTAGTCAATCTTGACTGGAGAGCCAAGTTTATCCGCCAATTTATCCTGCAGACGCTTCACATCCGCATCGACAGTTTTCTTCGCTGCGGTTTTCGGGTTTTCCTTTTCTGTTTGAATTCGCCGTACCAAAGCTTCAGTCTGACGAACCGACAAGCCTTTGCCCACAATCACCCGCGCAGTTTCGGACTGTAGATCTGGCTCCAGCGTCAAGAGAGCACGGGCGTGGCCCATTTCCATATCTCCTCTCTCCAGCATGGTTTTCACATCATCCTTCAGAGACAAAAGACGCAAAAGATTGGTAATGGTAGAACGGGACTTGCCTACAGCTTCAGCTACCTGAGACTGTGTCAGTTCAAACTCCGTTTGCAGACGTTGCAGGGCAATCGCTTCTTCCACGGGATTCAGATTTTCCCGTTGAATGTTTTCGATCAGCGCCATGGCAATCGCCGCTTCATCAGGAACATCGCGGATAATTACGGGGATTTTATCCATCCCGGCAAGTTGTGAAGCTCTCCAGCGACGTTCGCCGGCAATAATTTCATACCGGTTCTTACTAATCTCACGCACCACAATCGGCTGCATGACACCTTGCTGCTTGATAGATTGGGCCAGTTCTTCCAATGCTTCCGGATCCATGTCCCGACGAGGCTGATACTGGCCGCGCTGGATCATATCCACAGGCATTTCTTTCAGGACTTTATCCTGAGATTCACCGCTTTCTTCCTGCATGCGGCCCTTAGAACCCGCCAGCAATGCATTAAGTCCGCGATCTCCCAATCCTCGTTTTTTCATTTCGGTGTAATTCCAGAAATTTCGTAGTATCGATGGTTAGTAGTATCTAGCTTTAATAAGAGAAGTATTATTATCAGACTGAGCAAGGGCCTCTGAATGAGACCTCTTTTTCAACCTGTCAGGCAGGCACTGTCTCTTTGGCAGAGGTCTTGCTCTTGCGAATGATTTCACCAGCCAAAGCAAGATATGCAATCGCGCCGCGGGAAGACTTATCATACTTCAATGCAGGAACACCATAGGATGGGGCTTCGGCCAGCCTGACATTGCGCGGTATGATAGTACGATAAACCTTGTCACCAAAATAATCGATGATCTGTCTTGAAACATCAGTGGTCAGACTGTTTCTGGGATCAAACATTGTGCGCAAAAGGCCTTCAATTTCCAGGGCAGGATTAACCGTTTCCTGAATCTGCTCGACCGTGTTCATTAATGCAGCCAACCCTTCCAGTGCATAGTACTCACACTGCATGGGAATCAGAACACCGTCAGCGGCAACTAGTGCATTCACCGTCAGCATATTCAGCGAGGGTGGGCAGTCGATCAGAATATAGTCATAATCACTCAGGACCGATTTCAGCGCATTCCGTAGTCGATACTCCCGACCGATTTCATTCATGAGCTCAACTTCAGCCGCTGTGACATCACCATTCGCCGGCATGACGTCATAGCCAGCTTCTTCCGAGGTCACGACAACCTCTTTAGCGTCCGACCGCTTGGTCAGAACATCATAAACTGTCTTGTCAGAGTTGTTTTTGTCGACACCGCTTCCCATAGTGGCATTGCCCTGGGGATCCATATCAATCAAGAGGACTTTACGGCGGGTGGCAGCCAAAGATGCAGCTAAGTTGACGCAGGTTGTGGTTTTACCAACCCCGCCTTTCTGGTTGGTGACTGCAAAGGTGCGCGCCATAGTCAATTTCTCCTGTCGGTTCCCGAGCCAGTTCAATTCTTACCAAGGATAAGCAAATGCCGCTCCGCATCACAAGCAGGAACGTTAAGTCTATGATTTTCCAATACTCTATATTGAGCAGGCAAAGCTTCAATCTCATCCACCGGATTAACCCCCTTCAGGGCATAGGCGAGAGTTTCTGCGCCAAATAATTTCTCACACCCATTCACCATGTCAGCCAGTGTGGCAAATGCTCTGGAGGTAATACCATCAAAGGTATGTGCCAAATCTGGCTGATACTCCTCTATTCGGGACTGAGCCACCTCAACATTATTCAGCCCTAATGTCATTTTGCATTGAGTTAGGAAGCGTGTTTTCTTGCCATTACTGTCCAGCAGGACCCATTGGGTATCAGGCAGAGCAATAGCGAGGATCATACCGGGAATTCCTGGTCCGGTACCTACATCGAGAAATCGCAGTCCCTTACCTTTTATATAAGGCAATACTGCCAAAGAATCCAGGAGGTGACGGCTGACATGTAGTTCAGGATCGCGAACAGCCGTAAGATTATAGGCCTTGTTCCATTTATTCAGAAGTTCAAGGTAGTCCAATAATAGACTTTGTTGAGGTTCACCCAACTCAATCCCAAGGTCAACGATGCCAGATGACAGCTGCTGTTTCTGCAGATCTTTAAGACTTGTTTCCATAATCAGGCACTTTGCCTCTGCACAGCACCCCGTTTTTTCAGGTATACCAGCAATAAAGATATTGCTGCTGGCGTAACTCCGGGTATCCGTGATGCCTGGGCAAGTGTCTCCGGACGAACCTCATCCAGTTTCTGTCTAATCTCGTTGGACAGCCCCTGGATTACACTGTAATCAATATCCACAGGCAAAGCAGTATTCTCATGTCGGCGCATTCTGGCTATTTCATCCTGCTGACGATCAATATAGCCCGCATACTTCACCTGAATTTCAACCTGTTCGGCAACGGCTGCAGGAATTTCATCAACCAGGGGATCCACTTCACTCAATCTCTCCCAGTCCATTTCAGGGCGCTTCAGTAGATCATGCAGGGAGTATTCTCTGGCCAGTTCCATTCCCAACACCTTTTCCGCACGCTGACCCTTTTCTGAACCCGGTTGAACCCAGGTGGTTTTCAGACGCTTCTGCTCCTGAACAATTGCTTCGCGCTTTGCATTAAATGCCACCCAGCGTTCATCGTCTACCAGTCCCAACTCACGACCTTTTTCAGTGAGCCTCAGATCGGCATTATCCTCACGCAATAACAGACGATACTCTGCACGACTGGTAAACATACGGTATGGCTCACGAGTTCCCATCGTGATCAGGTCATCGACCAAAACCCCGATATAAGCTTCATCACGCTTAGGCGTCCAGACATCTTTTTCCTGACAGCGCAAAGCCGCATTCAATCCAGCCAGAAGCCCTTGCGCAGCGGCTTCCTCATATCCGGTCGTCCCGTTGATCTGACCGGCGAAAAAGAGGTTATTCACAAACTTGGTTTCAAGGCTGTGCTTGAGATCCTGTGGATTAAAATAGTCATACTCAATGGCATAACCAGGACGGGTAATATGCGCGTTTTCCAAGCCCTCAATAGATCGCACCAGGTCTAGCTGTACATCAAACGGCAAACTGGTAGAAATACCATTGGGATAAAGCTCGTGAGTAGTCAGTCCTTCTGGTTCTATAAATATCTGGTGAGAATCTTTATCAGCGAACCGATTGACTTTGTCCTCAATCGAAGGGCAATACCTGGGCCCAACACCCTCGATTTTTCCGCTGTACATAGGAGAACGGTCCATGCCACTGCGAATAATGTCATGGGTTTTGGTATTGGTTCGGGTAATGTAACAGGGAACCTGTTGTGGATGCTGATCCAGCGAACCAAGAAACGACATAATCGGAGTCGGAGTGTCACCGGGCTGGGCCTGCATCACAGAAAAGTCGACGGATTTTGCATCGATACGCGGCGGAGTTCCGGTTTTCAGACGACCAACCCGAAAAGGCATTTCACGCAGGCGCTTGGCCAACGCAACCGATGGGGGATCGCCCGCCCGACCTCCGGAATGGTTTTGCAAACCGATGTGAATCACCCCACCCAAAAAGGTTCCGGTTGTTAAAACCACTGTCTTCGCGAAGAAACGCAGCCCCATTTGAGTGACGACACCTTTTACAGTGTCCCCCTCCATAATGAGATCATCAGCCGCCTGTTGAAAAATACTCAAGTTAGGTTGGTTTTCAAGGACACTTCGGATAGCAGCCTTGTAAAGTGCTCGATCAGCCTGTGCGCGAGTTGCACGAACCGCTGGTCCCTTACGCGCATTCAATACTCGAAACTGTATACCCGCTTTATCAGTAGCCAACGCCATTGCACCACCCAGCGCATCAACCTCTTTTACCAGATGGCTTTTACCAATTCCCCCTATGGCTGGGTTACAGGACATTTGTCCCAGGGTTTCGATATTATGCGTCAGCAACAAGGTCTGGCACCCCATACGTGCGGCAGCCAATGCTGCTTCGGTACCGGCATGGCCACCACCGATGACAATCACATCAAAATTCCTGGAATAATCCACAGCCCAATAACCTCTCAGAGAATAAATAAATTTTCCACTCTTAGGGAAGACACCCAAAATACCATCATCAGAGACCTCGTATTTTGGCTCCCATAAAGCGGGGCGAGCATTTTACTATGACCACGATCGAAAAATAAGGTTGGTTTAAAAAAATATGATTATTTTTTGTTCAAACCCTTAAAGGACACCTGAACGAAAACCAGAAAAAATGTGAAGTAGTCCAAATTTAGAATAAATAGCCTAGTTTTTTCAGTGGGTTAGCGAGCCTTCTTTAGAAAAGTTATTAATACACTTATCCACAGATCTCGACTTCTTTTTAGACAGTTAGCTTGAGTTATCCACAACGAAACTTCCTTAAGTTTGCCTTAAGGAACTCAAGCTAACCTCACTCTTCAATAAATGGAGGGATAAGTATGTCTAAATCACCCAACCACTGGATCAAAGTATGGGATCCGTTCATCAGAATATTTCACTGGACTCTGGCAGGTTCTTTTTTAATCGCCTATCTGACAGAGGATGACTTCCAATCGTTACATGTCTGGACAGGTTATTGTGTCGCCGGTCTGGTGAGCTTCCGAATTGTCTGGGGGCTAATAGGTGGCCAATATGCCAGATTTGGTAATTTCATAAAGCGTCCCTCCACTGTTTTGAATTACTGCAAGCAAATTCTCAAGGGAAATCCTGATCGTCATCTGGGACATAACCCCGCAGGAGGCGCCATGGTAGCAGCTCTCCTGATTTCTCTGGCAATCACTGCTTTATGTGGAATGGCACTTTTGGCAGGAGAGGGTGCAGGGCCTCTGGCTGGTACTTTGTTTGCTCATTTACCTGAAGATCCTTTAGAGGAAATCCACGAATTCTTTGCCAATGCCACCTTAATCCTAGTCCTATTTCATGTTGGAGGGGTGATCCTGGCTAGCTTCCAACACAAGGAAAATCTGATAGCCTCTATGATTCATGGACGCAAACATGCAGATACTCTCCCATCAGACAATGTCTAGAAATCACAGGAATTAAAACCTCTTAGCTGCCATACTCTGTCAACATCATGATTCTATTGACATAAGTTAAATGGAAGGGTTTGTGAGTAACGGCAGCTTATCCATCCGCCAGTTAGAAATAGGCTTTCTCAGGGATGTCACGGTAACCGTTCCCCCTGGCGAAATTCACTGTATATCCGGGAAGTCCGGATCAGGCAAGAGCCGACTATTGCGGGCTGTAGCCGATCTTGAACAACACAATGGTCAAATATCATTAGGAAATACCCGGCAAACAGACCTTAGCGGGCCGCAATGGCGGAAGCGTGTTCGCCTGATTCCGGCACAGAGCGAGTGGTGGTATGACAATGTTCTGGAGCATTTTCAAGTCGAGCCAGACCCATCCTTACTCTCAGCACTTGAATTAAATAGCGATATTCTTAAACAACCGGTCAGTTACCTTTCTTCAGGGGAAAAACAGCGATTGGCACTTATTCGGTCACTTTATCCACAACCTCAGGCACTTCTACTGGACGAACCTACGGCAAATCTGGATGAAGGTTCACGAAAGTCTGTGGAAAACTGGCTGCTGAATATGATTCGTCAACAGCATTGGCCGGTGCTTTGGGTAGCCCATGACCAGGAGCAGATTAATAGGGTGGCAAGCCATCATTGGGACCTGGAAAACGGGTGTCTCACTTTGACGGGATAGCATAGATGACAGTGATCGAACTCAGCCCGGCAAAACTTGCACTTGCCGGCATTCTTGTGTTGATACTCAGTGGCTGTGCCTATGCTGCCCGACTAGGCATTACCCGAAGAATGCTAATCGCAGCGACAAGAACGGTCGTTCAATTGTCCTTGATCGGTATTGTTCTGGAAGCACTATTTTCCACATCATCGTTGTTGTGGATAAGTCTAATGGCCATGGCAATGCTACTCATCGCGGGCCGGGAAGTTACCGCAAGACAAAAGAGGCGCCTGACCGGTGGCTGGTCCTTTGCGATAGGAACAGTGTCCATGTTTGTGTCTTCCTTTACGGTTGCAGTACTGACCCTGACAGTTGTTATAAATCCTGACCCCTGGTTTACCCCTCAATACGCCATTCCCTTATTGGGTATGTTACTGGGCAATACAATGACCGGTGTTGCCATATGTCTCGACCGACTTCACGAAACGACTTGGCAGCAAAGAAGTGTGATTGAAAACAGACTGATGCTGGGTCAGACCTGGCAGGAAGCCATTGGGCAAATTCGAAGAGAAGCCGTGCGAAGTGGGATGATTCCGACAATCAATGCCATGGCGGCTGCCGGAATTGTCAGTTTGCCTGGCATGATGACCGGGCAGATTCTGGCAGGAACCACTCCCGCATTGGCGGTGAAATATCAGATATTGATCATGCTGATGATTACCGTTGGCACCGGATTCGGTTCTATGCTCAGTGTGTTATTGGCCAGCCGCAGACTATTTGATAAGCGAGAGCGATTGAGAATCGATCGACTCGTGTTGAATAACAGTGAATAACATTATTTACCAATACAGAACGACGAGAAAATTCGCCCCAATAAATCATCTGAGGAAAACTGTCCGGTAATTTCTCCAAGTGCCTGCTGTGCCAAACGAAGATCTTCAGCCACAAGTTCGCCTGCCTGCTGTAGTAAAAGCTGTTGTTTCGCAGTTTCCACATGCTGATGGGCCAGATTCAATGCCTCAAGATGACGGCGTCTCGCCATGAAACCACCTTCAGTGGTGGCTTCAAAACCCACACAAGCCTTAAGATGATCTCGCAGCACATCAATGCCTTCGCCATCTTTCGCGGACAACCTGATTACCGGCACTTTACCCTTCTGAATTCCGGATGGCTCTCCACTGAGATCAACTTTGTTTCTTACCACCGTAATATGATCATGATGCTGGATACGATGATAGAAATCAGGCCATATCTGTTCAGGATCAACGGCATCTGTGCTCTGACCATCCACCAGAAATAAAATCCGATCCGCATTGTCGATTTCATTCCATGCTCGCGCGACACCGATTTGCTCAACAACATCCTCAGAATCCCGAAGGCCGGCAGTATCCACAATATGGAGAGGCATACCATCAATATGGATATGCTCGCGAAGCACGTCCCGTGTCGTTCCGGCGATATCCGTCACGATAGCACTCTCGCGACCTGCAAGTGCATTCAGTAGGCTGGATTTTCCAGCGTTTGGCCTTCCCGCGATCACCACGGTCATTCCCTCTCGCATCAAGCTCCCCTGACGTGCTGTAGAGAAAACCGCATCGAGTTTTTCAAGAATCCTCTCAAGATCAGCTGCAACTTTACCGTCCGATAAGAAATCAACTTCCTCCTCCGGAAAATCTATGGCAGCTTCAACATACATCCTCAATTGAATAAGCGCTTCAAGCAAGTTATCCACAGCCAGAGAAAAGTCACCTTGTAGCGATTTAAGAGCACTTCGCGCAGCATGCTCTGAGCTGGCTTCAATCAGGTCTGCAATAGCTTCAGCCTGAACAAGATCAAGCTTGTCATTGAGAAACGCGCGTTCAGAAAACTCTCCAGGTCGGGCGATTCTCACTCCCAAAGACACCAAATGTTGCAGTAACAGATCAAGGACAACCGGACCACCATGCCCCTGCAGCTCAAGGACATCTTCTCCTGTAAAACTATTCGGTCCAGGAAAAAAGAGAGCGATCCCTTGATCGATAACTTGCTCCCCCTCAAAAAAGCTTCCGTAGTGAGCATATCGAGGCTCAGGAATGCAATGAAGTACCGATTGAGCAAGGTCAGCGGCTTTTGGCCCTGAGATCCGAATGATTCCAACGCCTCCTTTTCCCGGAGGCGTTGCAATTGCGGCGATGGTTTCAGTTGTCTGGTACATAACTTCGCTGTCAGTAATACAAAAACGTAGAGGCTTTGGGCGAGTATAACGCAAAAAAAAGCCCCGGTAGATGCCGCAATGCTGTTCACTTAAGTGTTTGAGTTAGCGCAGGGCTTAATAGAAAATCCAATGATGGAAACATCATCGGATTTTTTATGGATTTTCAGCAAGACCT
>NZ_AQXX01000064.1 GCF_000376785.1 Hahella ganghwensis DSM 17046 | reverse complement strand
AATGCCGACGTGGTAGAGCCGAGTTTCTTCGCGTCGCTGATCCAGCGTCGAACCAGATTGGCATTGAGCCCGTTATCCAGAGCGATGGCAGAAACAGAGACCCCCGGCTGTTGGCAGGCAGCAATAATCTTAGCTTTAAATTCTGCGGAATATTGGCGACGTTTTCTGGAGGAGCGAGGTGCGCTTATGACAATCATAACAAGTGTCCACTAAAAAATAAGTGGACACTATCCAGTCAGTTGGTAGCGCGCTCAAGATGGGGTTACCGGACGCTTACGTTAATCTAAGATCCCTTCGTTTTATACGTTTTCATTCCGAAGCAAGGAAAGTTGCATGCAGGCAGTATTCACCCAAGGCTCAATCATGCGTCACATACTGGTCATGACATTATCCAGCACTGTGGGTCTATTGAGTTTGTTTCTGGTTGATCTTGTGGACATGTATTTCCTCAGTCTTCTTGGTCAGCAGGAATTGGCGGCAGCTGTGGGGTTCGCCGGCACATTACTATTCTTTCTGACCGCCATCAGTATTGCTCTGTCGATCGGCATGGGCGCTAAAGTTTCCCAGTCTCTCGGGCAAAAACGGGTGGACAAGGCACGTCAATATTGCGTGCACACCCTGATTTTCAGCTTTTTATTTACCTTTGCCGTTGTCATACCCGTATGGGTGGGAAGTCGCACATTGCTGAGTTTTCTCGGCGCGGAAGGCCGAACGCTTGAGCTCGCCCTTATCTACACCCAC
Organism: Hahella ganghwensis DSM 17046; assembly: GCF_000376785.1. GTDB lineage: Bacteria > Pseudomonadota > Gammaproteobacteria > Pseudomonadales > Oleiphilaceae > Hahella > Hahella ganghwensis. The sequence goes on along the minus strand of NZ_AQXX01000064.1, from coordinate 21,937 downwards.
ATACTATTGCCTTCGACACCTGTGTTGGCCATGGCGATGGGGTTGGCCAGTGCCTTAAGAGCCGCCGGTGATCCACGCCGTTCCATGTATGCGATAGCCGCAGGCGGTTTGGCGAATGCGATATTGGACCCGATTCTGATATTTGGACTGGATATGGAAATTGCAGGTGCGGCATGGTCTTCATTTATTGCCCGTTTTGTCATTCTGGGCATTGCCGGCACCTACGTGATCAAACGCCACAAATTACTCACTTCCCCCAAATGGTCTGAGTGGTGGATTGATCTGAGATCTCTGGCAACCGTGTCCGGTCCGGCGATGCTGACCAACCTTGCCACACCGGTAGGCAGCAGTTACGTCATGAAAACCATGGCGGAGTTCGGTGACGATGCGGTTGCCGGCGCCGCCATTATCGGGCGAATAGTCCCTGTCGCCTTCTGCGGTCTTTTTGCATTATCAGGCGCTGTCGGCCCGATTATCGGCCAGAATATGGGGGCAGGAGATTATTACCGTGTAAGACGCACACTGGGCGATGCCTCAAGATTTATTGCCGGATATGTCATGATCGTCTGGGCCTTGCTGTATTTTCTGAGTGACTTCATCGTGGCGTCATTTGATGCCACAGAAGACGCCCGGTACCTGATCAACCAGTACTGTCTGTGGATCGCACCGGGATTCTTCTTCAACGGCCTGCTGTTTGTCGCCAACGCCTGCTTCAACAATATTAATTCGGCCTATCTGGCCACCCTGTTTAACTTCTCAAGAGCCTTTTTGGGAACGATTCCTTTTGTCGCCCTGCTCTCCAGCCAGTTCGGCGCAATAGGCGTATTGGCAGGAGAAATTGCCGGGGGATTGGTTTTCGGCACCCTGGCAATGGGCACCGCCGTATATCGTGTCACCCACCTCACCCGCTCCATGACAGAACCCGAGGATACTGACACCGTAAAAGAGTCCAACGCCTGCCAATGGAGTTACTGTTCAGAGAAAAGTGCTCTGGGACAACAGGTAGTGGAATCTGCTGAGAGCAATTAATCACCAGCCCAACCCATAAATGAACAGGTAAGATTTCATTGGCCATAAGCAAATTATTTCTCCGAGGATTGGCAGGTTGCGGTGTTGTATTATTCAGCACCATTTTGCTTATCACCTTTTTAAACCTGGGCTTTGTGGAAAACTCGGCCTTGAACTTCCTTAAAAGCGAAGTCACTACTCAGATGAATGAGCGAGCTGACCAGCTATTGGGTATTCATTCGCCAAATCCAAACCTGATTCAACAGGCGTTTCTGGCTAAGTACGAAAAAGAAGTTCCCATATTGAGGGAAGAGATGGCCAACGCGCTAGAAAAGGCGGCCACGCACTTTATTGAAACAAAAAATGGGAAGAGTATGGCCCCCAATCTATTCCACCAATTTCTCGTGACGTATCCAGTCGCCAGCGAACTTAACAGATATGAGGTATTCAGGTCGCTGCTAAATAAATTCGGCAATGCTATACCGGAAATATACCAGCAGACCTGGCAGTCTCTGCTTTCGGATATACGATTCTTTTCCACAGTGAATCTGGGTAGCTTTCTTCTCATTCTATTTCTGACCGTTGTCTTAAAGAAATTTCCCGCTTATGTATCAGCCTGCGCCTGGATACTTCTGATATCTACCTGTATCAGCATTTCTATATATCTATACGGACAGAATTGGTTCTATACGATTCTGTTCAATGAATACTACGGAACGGGTTACCTGACTCTACTTACCTGTATTTTCAGTTACCTGCTGTTTAGAATTGCCACCGAATACCTGTTTATTCAGACCTTCGAGAGAAAAAACACACCTAAAGCAGATGGCAACTCTGGATCAAGATGAACAACCTAAATCCAGCAATTCAATATGCACAGCATCAGAAATAGAGACGATTTAGTTGACTATGTGAACCAGGGCAACCGGGTTAAATATGTCTTCTTTTGGGGACATCAGAAACCCAAATCAGGTGTTGGCAAAACCTGCTTCAGCCAATGGTACGACTCCCCGTTTGAGAGCGACGGGATCACTTATCAGACCGCCGAACATTATATGATGGCTGAGAAAGCCAGACTTTTCGGGGACCCACAGGCAGCCGAAAAAGTCATTGCTGCAGGAACCCCCGGCGAAGCCAAGAAAGTCGGTCGAGGAGTCCGGGGATTCGACGATAAAATCTGGCAGAAACACAGGTTCAATATTGTCGTCAAAGCCAATCTGCTGAAGTTCAGCCAAAATCCGGAACTCAAGGAATTCCTTCTCTCAACCGGAAAACGTGTCCTGGTAGAAGCCAGCCCGGTAGATAGAATTTGGGGAATTGGTCTGGCAGCAGATGACAACGCAGCAGAAAACCCTAATCGCTGGAAAGGGCTGAACCTGCTGGGCTTTGCGTTGATGGAAGTCCGCAGTCAGTTGGCGGCCACATGAGTGCTTCCGCATCCTCTCGATTGCGTCATGCCTACTTCTGCTCTACGCCCCTGATCAGTTATCTCTTCAGCGCCGATATGCCTTGCTGAGCCACAGAGAAGGCTGCATCACTTAGCGTGTAAAGATCACCATTAACTTATCTTGCCCTGACTCAGGCGCCCAAACCTCTCCCGGTCGACCCTGGATTTGTCTAACCTGCGCTGATGGGCTGGGAATTTTGACGGTAGTAAAAGTTTCCGAGAAGGGGTCAAAGCGGACAATGCTGTTATTGCCAAAATCACTCAACCAGACGTTATCCTGATCGTCCACGTAGATCGCATAGGCTTTAGGACTGTCGCCGGGTAGCTTCCATTCACGCCATTTATCCGTTTCGGGGTCATAAACCGCCACTTGCCCCGCCGTCCATTCACTGACCCAGATGCGATTTTTAGAATCCGCCCAGACACGTCGTGCACCCTGGTTCGGTGTGGGAGGATCAATAGGATGAGCCTCGCCGCTGCCGGTATCCACACGTGCGATATGGCTACCCGCCAAGGAAGCGTAATAGACCTCACCATCAGGCGTTGTGTGGATACCATAGGGACCCGAACCTCTTGGGGATTTGAACACTTCGACTTTTCCATTAGCTGGATCAACACGCCCGTAATAGCCTGACTGTCCTGTGAACCAAAGCACTCCATGGAGATCGAAACTGGCAGTGTTGAGATTGGTATAGGGGGTGCCTTCAGGCATTGGGAACTTGGTAACGACTTTGCTTTCCGGGTCAACTCGAACAATGACATTCTGGCCACCGTCGGTAATCCAGGGAGCACCATCTGGACCAACAATGACACCATGTGGTGCAGAACCCTCACCCAGAGGTATATGCTCTGTTTGTCCGGTATCGGGATCCAGATACCCCAGCGCGCCCTGGCGTTGCGCGGTGTACCACACACCTCCGTCAACAGCTGGCGCTACATCGTGCGGACGTGCTCCGGAGGGAACCGGGTATTCCCTGATGATAAGCTCGGCATTTACTATCGATGATAGTCCACTGCCAATCAGCAGCATCAACATCCATAACCATCTGGCAACTCGACAACATTGGCGAGTGTCATAACAAAAAACAGCGCTGTAAGGCATGATGTTCCTCCCCATAACTTGAAAGTTTTCTGGTGGAACTGCCGTGATTATAAACTGCTCAAATTATCGAGATAAAATTTACCGACGAAATGCTGTTGCCAGAAATCCGTAAGGATGGGCAAAGCCCACCCAGAGACTATCAGTTATCAGCGGCCAAATAGATTATTGTTCTTATCCGTATTGGTAGCCTCGTCAATGCCATAATTGAGAGGTTCATTCATATCTGAGATCAGATTGTGAAAGTCTGTTTCGCTGACTCCCACCATTTCCCCTGCTTTGGCTCCGCTGATTCTGTTCGCTCGGTAGAGTGCGACAGACAGAAGCTCCAGAGCTTCCTTTTCATCAATACCACAGGTTTGTGCTACGTCATCATTAATTTCTATTTTCATCACTTACTCCTTGTTGAATGATAATATTACCGCCACCTATTATGGTCAGCGATGTTACGGACGCCTCAAGACCGACATTATGGTAGGTTTAATGAGAGTTACTCAAGAACAACCGGAACCCGAAACCCAACCGCACAAATCAACCATTCAGCCTTATTAATATTATCTTTACACAATAATTGATTGATAATACAATTTGTAGCATGGATACATTTTGTACAACATCAAGGAAAGAGTTATGGAAAACATTAGTCAGGACAGATGCAACTACTGTGGCCAACCAACTTTAATCGAATAGCAATCTCACAGGTCTTACTACAATGAGAGCACAATTACGGTCAATACCATGCTAACTTGCCTGAACTGCCTCGCGTCTCCAAATAATCAATCCGGTGACCAGAAAAAGCTCAACTGACAGCTTACAAAGCTCTTTAGGAAGTTCTCAGTGTTATCGCTGAAGTAAATTCATATAGAATCTTTTAAGCCGATCCAGGCAACATTTGGCAATCAACAAAAATTATCGTATCAAAAAATGCTATTGCCACGAATATCGCAATTTGGCGATTCCTACTAAATCATATGCGAACATCAGAAGCATTGCGCAAAATCCATTTTCATCATCACTCAACTCTTGGCCGATTAGAGCCTGCGGTATGAATTGGACGAATTCTCGCAACTGGTTATAAGGTGATTGGTCAACATCAGCAGTACCCGGTTAATCACCGTTTCTTCTCAAGTATCGGTCCTGAAGAAAATCTTAATATCTACTCCACTAAACTAGAAAAAATCAAACACTCATTGGACAACGTACCTTAGAGACTCTGATCCCGGAGAATAAAATCACGGCCTTGAGTTCCAACAGTTGTTCATAACCTACCCGTGCAAGAACACACCAGTCACTACGATTATGGGGTAGTACTATGACCAGGCACATCAAAACGACTTTATGGTTATTAGCTTTAACATCAATTTTCCTAATCGCATTATTGCTTATTATTCTGGACCAACACGAACCCAAATATGGCCATCGTATCGACAAGATTTTTTCTCACAATGACACCCAGTTGAGTTCCACACTACTATTACCAGAAGGAAACGGGCCTTTTCCGCTGATGGTGTTTATTCACGGAGATGGGCCGACGAACCGCTGGGGCAATGACGGGTATATTCCTGTCATGAACCAGTTTCTAAAAAACGGTGTTGCCTGTTTAAGCTGGGATAAAGCAGGAGTCGAAGAATCATCGGGGAACTGGCTTGATCAAACGATGAGAGATCGGGCTGAAGAAGTTACTCAGGCAATAAAATCCATCAGAAGTAACCAATATATCGATTCTGAGAACATTGGCGTCATTGGTTTCTCCCAGGGCGGCTGGGTGCTATCAGAGCTTGCAGGAATGGATGCAGACATCAACTTCATGATTGCCGTTGGCGTTGCTATCAATTGGCAAAGCCAGTCTCAATACCTGCTGGAAAAAAGAATGTCCCTGCAGGGCTTTGATCAGGACCAGATTCATCGGGTGCAACAATATGAGGGGGATCTCATTGATAACGTTCTTCTGCCTCAAGCCCCCTATCATGAATACCTTTCAGCCATGCGCCAAAAAACGCCCTCCGAAGGCGCTTTAAACGAGCCAATGAGCAATGACCGATATCAGTTTGTTTTACATAATCTCAATGCTGATATGGAGAACGGCCTTTCTCAGGTGGATGTGCCGTTTCTTGGAATATTCGGGCAGGCAGATCTGAACGTCAATGTGCAGGAAAGTGTTTCTAAAATCTCCCAAATATTCGAGCAGTCCAAACACCAAAATTATCAATTGAAGGTTATACCGAATGCGACCCACAGCCTTCTAAACGCAGACTATTATAACTTTCAAACCTACCAGGAATGGTCAACGTTGGCTCAGATCAGCTATCTGTTAGAGGGACCAGATGCTTTTGCAGATGGATTTCTCGATTTACTGACAGAGTGGACAATGAGCGTCACGCAGTCTGGCGACTAAATGGAATAAACAACGAGCATCACCTACACCAAAGCCGTCTCTACAAGAGGTTTTGGTGTGGTTTCACCTCATAACCTCAACATGAGCCATCAGTTATCGGAGCGTCCTGAGCATAGTCCAGGCCACCAATCAGCAATCTGAACAAGATCAATGGCAGTCCGATAATGATGCTGGTGGTGACAACATCCAGAATGGAGTGATACCCCTGATAAAGCATGGCAATGGCATATAACAATAATGTCCCTATCACCCATTTTGCCCATTGAATGGAAATACTGATCGCAACACAGACTGCAATCGCAAAAGCGGTATGTGTACTGTAATCACCGCCGAAAGACTCCCATATCCCCAGCTTGCTATCCAGCAACATGAAACCATAGACCAGCAACAGACCCGAAAACAGAAACCCAAAACGTACGGAAGCCCTCACCAACTCCCGCCTGTACAGATCTTTCACCAGCAATCCGGACACAATCAGAAACAACAAGGGGTTTACCTTATCGCAGATGGCATCGATAATTTCGTATTCTGACATTTTCTTCCTTATCCGGTTTGTGTCCGTTCTCCCAGCGAGGTTGGTTTTATAATCGAACAGGAAGTTATTGTTCAAGTCTGAATGTTCAACAGACGAAAAGTATTATTAACTGACGGATAGAATTTGATGTTTCGAATGTGGAAAATCCTTCTGCTGCCTGCGCTAGCATTCCTGACCGCCTGCCAGACAGGTAATCTGGCCTTTCAGATTGAATATGATGATATCGATGGCCTTACGAAAGGCGCGCCTTTAACCTATGAAGATAACCCTATCGGCAGCGTCAGGGAGATCGAGTACACCGATCAGGGCGTATTTCTGGTGGGTGTAGAGATTGATAAAAATTTCAGGCATTTGGCAAACCACTCATCCCTGTTCTATGTCAGCGAAGATTCCAACGCCAATAAAATCGTGGAACTGGAGGAAGGAAACCCATCAGCAGATCAGTCACCGATAGAATCAGGCGAGCTCATCCAGGGGCATCACCGTATGGCAGGAATGAGTCAGAAACTTCAGAATCAATTCAGCAGTGCCATCGAATCTCTTTCCAGCAGTATACAGGATAGCTGGGAAAACTGGCGGGAAGAGACGTTGGATCAGCAGCTGCAGCTATTGGAGGAAGAGCTGGACCGTATGCAGTCTAAAGCTCAGGAACTCAGCGAGAGCATGCGTCAGGACTATGAAACCAGAATTCTGCCGGAACTGAAGGCGCATATTGAGACACTAAGAAAAGAGCTGGAAGAACTTGGTAGAGAAGATGAGATGGACAGCATCGAGCAGAAAATGGACAACCTGGAAGGATTGATAGAAGCCTGACCGGGACTCTGCCCCAGGCCAGGCGATAATCTGTTATTCCGTTCGAAACCTGGAAACCAGTTGGGTCAATTGCCGACTTAATTCAGTCTGTTTTGCACACAGTGATTCGACCTGACTGGACACTTCCGACACCTGGTTGGCGGACTCATTGATCGTCACGATATTTTTGTTGATATCCTCCGTCACCAAATGCTGCTCCTCAGTGGCGCTGGCCGTCTGAGTCGTCATATCACGAATCCTTTCCACTGCTGCTTCGATACTTTCAAATGCTTGCAAGGCTTCAGCGGATAACTCCACCGAGGCTTCCGACTCTTTTGAACTGCGCTCCATGGTGGCAGAAACATCTTTGGTACGCTGCACCAACTGAGTCAGAATCTTATTGATCTCCTCAGTGGAATCCTGGGTACGCTTGGCCAGGTTCCTCACTTCATCAGCCACAACGGCAAACCCTCGTCCCTGCTCTCCGGCACGGGCTGCCTCTATCGCGGCATTCAAAGCAAGCAAATTGGTTTGTTCAGCAATATCCTGGATAGTGGAGAGTATATTGTTGATATTGCCGGTTTCCTTTTCCAGCTCCAGAATAACCGTATTGGAGGAGCTGATACTGTTCCCGAGTTCCTCCACACTGGAAGCGCTGCGATTAATAATATCTTTGCCCACTTTGGTCGCCGACAGCCCTTCTTCAGATACCGTTGCTGTATCCACGCAATTCTTGGCAACCTCGTTGGCAGCGGAGGCCATTTCCGTCACAGCCGTAACGATCTGCTCAATCGAGGATAGCTGGTGGGAGGACGACTCCGCCATTTCCGTTGCGCTGCCATTGGTATCCAGCGATACCTCATCCATCTTAACAGCGGTCGACTTAATAGCCTGAATCATCTGCTGGGTCGATTCAATAAACTGGTTGAACCACTGCGCCAGCTCACCGGCTTCATCTTTAGAATCGACACTGATGCGGGTTGTAAGGTCTCCCTCCCCTTCTGCGATGGTCTTCAGGTTGTCTTTGACCGAGTTGATGGGGGTTACGATACGATTGGCGATATAAACCCCGGCGAATCCGAACAGCACCACCAGAATGATGCTTACCACGACGGTTGTTGCCGCCACGTCTTTCGCCCCGGCAAAGATCTCACTCTTTTCCATGAAGCCAACAAACTTCCAACCCAGATCGTCGGAATGATAGACGTTGGCCATGTATCCCACGCCATCTATTTCAAATTCAATAATGCCGGACTCAGTGTTGTTGATGATAGAGAAATACTCGGCATCCATATCGGAAATCGCATTAAAGTTATTCTCCGGATGCCCCCCATCCACCAGAATATTGCCACTTCCTTCCACAATCATCACATACCCGGTTTCGCCGAACTTAATCTGCTGAACCATGTCAGTCAGTGCCTTGAGGGATACATCAATGGCAACCACGCCTTCAAACGCTCCTTGACTGTTACGGAAGCCTTTTAACACAGAAACATACACAGCATCGTCGGGCTCATAATAGTAACCATCACGGCGCACCAGTTGATAGTTGCCGTCGCGCCCCATATCAAACCATGGCCGTTTTCGAGGATCCCAATTGCTGTAATCCGCGGTCCCGGGCCACTCCAGGTAGCCGCCCTGCTTATCTCCCATGTACACATAGCCCAGCATCGGGTTGTTATCACCTATGGCACTAAACAGTTCAAAAATCCGCTGTTCCCGGCCTCCGTTCTGCATGGCTATCTGCGAAGGCTTTTTGCCATCACCGAAATAAGTGGTCAATCCCCCCGATTCAGTATCCCCTACCGCGGAATAATCGGCCATGAAGGCAACGGTAAATCCGATAACATCGAAGAAGTTCTGGAAGGACTGATCGATAATGGAAATATCCAGATTACTGGCATCCAGGAATTGTTTTTCTGCTTGGGTGATAACATTGCGAACCGTGATGATCGCAACGATGAGGACAGGCAATAAAGTGGTGACGAGGAACGCCGTCAGTAGCTTAGTCTTTATTTTCATCAACTGTCTCCGGATAAAAATATAACGGGCCATTACTCAAAACAGTTGAATACCCGTTCGCGCCATCTTACAAAATAGAGAATAGTCAAGGTCAGCGGTTTTATCCACGAAACAGCCCCCCACTAAGAGGCGCGGAGAGCATGATCTGATCAGCCGGGTAAGGGTTTTAAGACAGGAAACTAACGACAGTTGGCTGAAGTGAAAAATCACTTCAGCCGTAGACTAATGATCAGGAAGCCTGAACCTGTGTATCACTCTGATGAGCAGAACTTCTTGGAACCTGAACCCGATACTCCGGGAACATGTTGACCGTTACTGTGAAATCAGCCTTGGTAGAACCAGCCAAATGCTTCAATCCCCACCAGTATTTAAGCTTCACAGTTTCTCCGGGCGGGATAGGAAGATCGTAAGTGACAAACTCATCTCCGGTCGGCTTGCCGCTGGAATCACAAAGATATGGATCCCAGGTCATTCCGTTGTCATCCAAGTCTAAAAATACTTTTGCCGCCATAATAGGAAAACGACCGGTCTGCACCTCTAGTTACAGGGTGCAGGCCGTATTTTTATATCTATAAAGGACGTTCAATCCCAACTCCAACGCTGGGATTTTCCACCGTGGAATGTCCACAAATGAGCCCGCATTCCATTCCCCCAAAAGGGATCTTTGATATCCAACGCCATATAGGGTGCGTTAGAGATACGGAAGGAGTTGCTGGTCCCCCGCAGCCACACCTGATTGGGGCCATCATGACAGGACCACAGATGTATTCTTGAACCTTCACTTGTCCCTGCCCCTGAAACATCGACGCATTTTTCCGGAGCACTCTTGTTGTGGATACGACCGAACTGATCCTGCCACCAGAGTTGGCTATCAGCCCCATGGCAGGACCACTGGTGAATTTCCGTGCCATTGGAAGTATTCCGACCTTCCAGATCCAGGCACTTGCCTTTATCGTTGCGCAGTTTTCGCCATTGGATCTCCCCATTATCGGCAGGAGGCGTCACCAGCGGGAAATCACCGGGCAACCAAACTCCTTCCTGATCCCTATCTGCATAATTGATCCATACAGAGCCAAAACCATGTGCGTCTTTGGCATTCTTCAGCAACCGATTATCGTACCCGTTCTTGGGAACGCTGAATTCATAGTCCTGACCAAACTCCTGCTGACACATATAAGCGCCATACTCCCATGTGGCACTGGTCTGGGTCACCTGCCACTGACCAGTGGCAGAGCTGTAACAGGCAAAGGGTTTGCTGTTGTTACAGTTGGCATCATTGAAGCGCCCATTCCCCCACTGCTCTGCACAATCTTCATTTCCGCCCCAATCATTGGGCTCATTTTCATTCCAACTCCAGATGGCCGCGATGAGGCGGCTATCAAACGCTTTTAACTGATCCAATCCAATAATTCCCAGATTGCATTCCATTCCCTGTGCCATCAACGCAGGGGTAATATCCTGGGGAGGATCACCGAATACGTCTGACAACTGAGTGCTGTCTTCATAGATCCGCACCAGATTGCTGCGGACAAAAGTGTTGGAGTATTTATTGGTATCGCAATCCGGGTATGGATGGAAATGATCGTTATCTGTTGGAAATCCGTAGTTGTATACCGTCTGCGCCCATCTGCTGCTACCGCAATTCCCGCCTATCAACATCACTTGTTTGCCAGCATTAAGTACGTCCGCCTTACTGATGTCCATAGGGAGGGTGCTGCAGGTACCAGGTTTGTATATGAGCGTTCCCAGGTGTTGATCAAGAATATTCACGACAGCGTCGTAATTGCCGTCCACATGTTCTTCCAGGTAAATAATCAGCACTTCCATACGATTTCGGGGTTGTTGTAACCAGGTGCTCACCTCTTTTACGCCGTCTTCAAACCGGCGATCGAATGCCGAGCATCCTGTATGGTCGCTGGTACCATGACACAGCAACAAGTCGCCATAGGTTTGATGAACATCCAGCTCCAGGGCCCGAATTCCCATATCCAGTTGATCCACCAGACTGTAGATGTGGTTCGGGTCCCAATAACTCCCCAGGTTTGCGTAGGCTTCTGAGTTATAACTGTTGTGGGTATATTGAAAACTGGCTCGCCCCAGAGGTTCCCCCATATCCAGAAGGCGTTGATAGGAGAGTGCCTGATGCGCCCAACTGTTAGTGAAATCCTCCACTTCGTTGGCCTGGACGAGAAGGCTGATGAGTACCAGCAGCAGAAAGCCGCCCAATCTTGAGATCGATCTTGGGAATAGGTTCAACATGAAAATGCCCCGTTTTATTATGCTTATATTCAATGAGCCAATGTTCAGGAGATCCTAATCTGAACACTGTTTAATTTTTCATCTGACAACATAGCCGGGGGACAACGTCTCCCCAAGGAACAGGTGCGTGAATTGACGGAGGGATCACAGGATGAGCAGAGAATTCACCAAATAGGGCATTTGGGTGAAGAAATCAGGCAAGACTCGTGGCACTGGCTTCAACGCCAGTGAATAGCGGCGAAAGTTGTTCTGCTTGAAATACCGAATACCAGTTTTTGATTTTTGAGGGGGCTTCGTATGCGACACAAGTGAGCCCGGAGCTCAGAACGTTCTGTGTGGAGGCGGCATCAGATACAGAATCGGGGTAAGACAACAGAACCTGTCCCTGGCGCAGCATGGCCAGCTCAGGTCCTTTGGGCTCTTTGACTTTGACGATCAGATGAGAAATTTCAAATACATGCTCAGCATGCTCCACCAGATAAGCACCAGCGGCCTCATACTCCTGGTCGGAAATTGCAACGTGCTGGCCAGCGCCTTTTTCCACAACGACCTTGTGGCCTTGGGAGGCCAGCTCCCTGACACCGGCCGGCGTCAAACCAACGCGTACTTTGTTGGCTTTTTTTTCTCTTGGTAGACCAATAATCAGCATACGTATTTGTTCTTATTTTTAAGCTTGGAGGCTGATTATATATCGTACAGCCAGTATATATATCTGATATTTTATCCTTTTCAGACTATTTTACTTTTTTTGTGGCGAGAAACAGTGAAATAACAACATGCCACAAATTTTGGTGATCATTCCTCTGGCGTCTTCAATTATCACATTGTTTTCGACAACTTAACCGGCCGCATGTTTTCCAGGATTCTTTCTGGTTGAGTTCCGTTTCTCCAGCGCAAGTTGGCGCACTTTGAGAAGATCCTCATCTGAATAAACGCCATTCACACCAGATATCGAGGCCAGTTGCATGCCGTGCTTCAATCCCAGTTTGTATATTTCCCGAACCTTCTCCCATTCGATATTCCGTCCCAGGGTAAAACACTCATAACGTCCTTCCAACGCCAGCACAATGGTCTCTGCAAGGCAGGCATAAACAACATTCTTGGATAACCCGATATTTTTCATGTTCACATGGCCAGGCAAACGAATCTCACCGGATTCAATCACTAAAACATCAGGCCGTTTTGCAACATCTTCAGGAGGGATATCCAAAGGTCTGGCAACATCCGTAATAACGCATCCGGGTTTGACCTTCATGATATCGAGAATTTTTTTGCCCGCTCCGGAGGTTGCGGTCACAGCCATATCCATTTCCGGTAGATATTTCCCGGTATGGGCGATGACATGCACAATCGTTCCAGGTGTTTCGTGTTCAATATCCTCTTTTAGTGCGAGTAGCTTTCCCGGCTCCGGAGACACCAGATAAATCTCTTCCACCGCTTTGGCAAGGAGGCGCGCGCATACGGATCCGATAGCACCGGTCGCTCCGACCACCATGGCCTTGCCGGCCATTTTTCCACTCTCGCCGATTTGCACCAACCCAAGCTTCTTTAAAGCATCATGCGCCGCCCAAAGAGCTCCGGAAGCACTGTAGCTATTGCCCGTTGTGATTGGCAGAGGCGCTCTCCTTGCAACAGTCACTCCCGCATCTCCCACCACTTTGGTGAAAGCCCCAAGCCCCATAATCTGCGCCCCCAGCTTCTTTGCCATTGAAGCTGCCGCCAGCAACCGGCGATAGGTAAACTCCGGACCATGAGCCATAATCTCCTTTGGGGTACCTCCGACAGTAATTAACCATCCCTCTGCCTGGGCACCTGTGGGAGATTCAATACCCGAAATTTTGGAGTACTTCATGGGAGGCGCGTAGGCCATAATTTTTTCCAGTACATTCATTGCCATCGGAGGTGCGACCCTGGTGACAAGATCCAGGGGTTTGGCATGACGGAAATACTGTTGGGATAAGGGATGAATCACAAAAGCAAAACGACTCTTCCTCTTGAATCCGTGAGGATAGAGAATCCTCGGCTCTAATTTCAGATCCGCAATTATTTCGAGATAATCATCGTCGGTGATATCCCCGCAATTCCTATCCAGGGCCGTCAGAATCAAGGCTTCGAGCACGACGATACTAATGGTTTGAGAAAATGGCTGAAGGGCATAATCGAGCACCATATCGACTCCCTTATCACCCAGCGTTTTCAAATCCCAATCAGACACCGCTGAAGTCAGCACAGTTTTACCAGCCAGTTCCTCCAGACCAAATGCTTCCAGTTCTTCCACACCTGCGACCACCATATCCGCTTTCTGCAAGGCTTTACAAATGATGAACTGATTCCACTCCTTTACAGGCGCCAATGAAGGGGACAAAACTTGCGGCGGCGTCCAGCGCAACAGCTGATGACTACCTTTGGCGAACAGCTCCAACGCACCGAAGGAGCTCAGAAACTTAGGAATTCCCAACTGCAGAACAGGATCAGCGAAACGCAGGTTCTCGGTGAATTCAGAAAGCACTCTGGCGGTCCGATAATGATTCATGCCACTAAAAACTAGAATCTTCGCATTATTAAAGTAACCTTTTTGAGCGTTCTGAGTATGCCGAACCGTCCATTCCTGTAAGATCTCACGAAGTCGCGTACCACTGGTGAAAACGGCCTGACTACTGAGATTTTCAAACTCCTTGATTAATTTCTGCTGCAGCTCAAATGGGCCTACATGCCGATGATCCCTTACTCCTTCCAAGCCAATGGCGTCTGACTTATCCTGCCAGTGGCAGATCAGTTCCCGCGCTCGGTTTAAATCATTGTCCACTCCTATCCTCTTGATCAGAAACGGCTGCCCAAAAAACTCCGTTGTAAATTCGTAATCTCCCTCAGAAGACCCCAGACTGATACTTACAACCGTTTTCATTCCAATTCTCCTATTTATCTTTATTTTCGATTATTAAATCAGGAAATAAGTCAGAAGTTTTTTGCCTGGATCAATGTTCTATCAAATTAGCAGAATACTCCCTACCCGTTGCGCCAACTGCCTTACAGGATGGCCTGTCAGCACTATGCCCCTACCTTGTGGGATATATCTCACAAGCATTACGGAAATGTAGACTTTTGCTCACGAACGACTTTATCTAATATTCATCATGCAGGGACGCAAAAGGAATTGAAGGACTTAGGGAACTCAAGGAAGCAGAAAATCACGGACGATAGCATTCAAGGAAGAAAGCAATTACGGATATCACCATCAGGGACCGATCGCAAGGATGCCTCAAGGAAGATCACTCGCCAAAGGATCAGGCTTCAGGGCATATATTGCGTCGGGAGCAACATGGATGTTTGCCCCGTCAATATTTGTTTACCCTCCTCCACTTCTTCTCTCATTTTATTCACTATCTTGTCATGATAAGCATTCCTGGTTTGTGTCTAAAGCCAGTAAGACAAAACAAATTCTTACCCAACAACTTCCCAATAAGTTTCTTGTTTTCAAATAACTCGCGTGTTCTAGCCTAGGGTCTGTGATAAGTTTTACTGCTAACTTATTCTCCCCGGCAAGGCCATGTCAGCCTCCAATCCTCTCAACTTCGAGCCGTCTGGTGCTGACATTTATCAGCACTCTGTGTTTGCCCTGTCAAACCCCCGATAGTTATCCCGGAGTTGGTGATGCCCTGGTTTATTACTTTCGCACTATTGAGCGCCTGGTTCAGTTACAACCTCTACCGTCCGATTCAATCTCAGAAACACGGTGCGGCAGTCAGCTTTCTCAGCGGATTGATGGTTGGTGAACTGGCCCTGCATCATCTCATCTTACAGATCATTATAGCCTTGTTATTCGTTTACTCAGGTGTCGTCACCGGCCTCTGGGGGGCGCTTTCTCTCCTATTGTTGCTGGGTAGCTGGGGTGCCATGGGTTACTACTACCTGACATCAGACACAGCCAAGGATCATATTGAAAAGGGGTTGAAACAAGGACTCGGTGAACATTACCTGACCCAAATCTCTCCAGAACTGAAAGAGACCCTTACCGACCAACTGGACTGGCAGCGTGTCTTGTTTCCACACAGAGCATTCCGCTCTCCTGTCGTGACCACCATCCGCAATATTATCTACCACGAAGTGAATGGGGTGCGCCTGAAACTGGATATACGACACCGCCATGACCAACCTCAGAACTGCCCGGTGCTGTTTCAAATACATGGAGGCGCCTGGACCTTCAGAATGGGAAGCAAGAATGAACAGGCTCTCCCGTTAATGAACTATCTGGCCGAGCAAGGTTGGGTGTGTGTCAGTATTGACTATCGCCTGAGCCCACTGGCCACCTTTCCGGATCATATTATTGACTGTAAACGGGCACTGCAGTGGGTAAAACAGCATATTCATGAGTATGGCGGCGACCCTGAATTCATCATTGCGACCGGAGGATCTGCCGGTGGGCATCTAAGCGCCTTACTGGCACTGACTCCAAATCTACCTGAGTTTCAGCCCGGATTTGAAGACTTTGACAGTTCCGTTCAGGGGTGCGTCAGCTTCTATGGTATCTATGACTTTCTGGATCACCACAAGCTGCAAGCCCACACAGGACTGCACGATCTATTGCAGGACTCTATCCTGAAAGCCAGCAAATCGGACAAGCCTGAACTTTATCGACTGGCATCCCCAATCACCCATATCGGCCCCCATGCCCCACCATTCCTGTTATTGCAGGGCGACAAAGATACGCTCGTGTCTCCCAGAGAAACCAGGATGTTTGCCGATGAATTGAGACAGGTTTCCAAGCAGCCGGTCGCCCTGATAGAACTCCCTGGAGCGCAGCACGCTTTTGACCTGTTTCCCTCATTGCGCAGCGAGCTTGTTCTGCACGGCGTCGTCAGGTATCTCAACTGGGTTTATTCCCAACGCCCTAGATAATTCGATTGAATTTTCACCAAAAGGAACTATCATGCTTATTTAATTAATCAATTGATAAACTAAATAAGCATGAGCAGATCACGCACACGTGGCCGCCCCAGCGACCCAGAGCTTCAGGAAAAACGAAAGGCGCAATTGATCAATGCCGCTTCAGAGCTTTTAAAATCAAAGAGCTATCGCAGCATTACAATTCGGGATCTGGCAGAAAAAGCGGGCACGCAATCAGCCATGGTCAGCTATTATTTCGGTAACAAGGAAGGATTGTTCATTGCCATGTTCGAAGCACTGGCAGATGAAAAGCTGACCCTGCTGCAAGAGGTTCTGCAAGGCAGCAACCCTCTGCGGGATTTTATCCACTCCCTGTTGAAAGTGTTTTCCAGATCCCCTCATATTTTGCAACTGGTCTCTGATGAAGTACTCACTCGGGATGGTCCGCTTCAGCGCAAGTTTATTGATATCCTGCCACGTCGCATGGCCAGTATTCTACCCAAAATACTGAAAGCTCAGCAGGACCGCGGCCTACTTCGTCGTGACTTGGATCCAAAATGGGCTGCATTCACTTTGATGACAATGCTGATTACCCCATTCGTCGTCAAACCTGTCAGAGAAATCGCCTGGACCATTACTGACGAAGAGCTCGCCAGCGATGCCTGGGCTGATCACATCTACCAATTATTCCTATCCGGTGTCGGCGGAGAACAACAATGACCCAAATTACCCGATCTCTCTTAAGCAAACGCTGGCTGTTACCGGTTGTGGTCATCGCAGGTATCGCCTGTGCGGTTCTTATCATCAAATCACGTCCGCCTATGGTCCATCAGAGCCCTGAAGAAAGCGGGGTCAAAGTCGGCTATGTTCCTGTGGAAACCTACCAGGTAAATCCTGAAATTGTAGGATACGGTGAGGTAAGCCCTGATGTATTACTGGACCTGCGAGCTGAAGTCAGCGGTAAGGTCACCTATGTACATCCACAACTGCGCAAGGGAGCAGTGCTCCCGGAACAAACCCTGGTAATTCAAATCGACAACCAGGATTATCAACTTGCCCTGAAACAGGCAGAATCCACGCTTGCACAGAGTCAGGCCAATCTGGATGAGTTGCAGCTTGCCCTGGAAGATGCCCACATAAACCTGAAACTGGCTAAAGAGAAGCTCGCGATCAGTGAAAAGGAACACCAACGTAATGAGGCGCTACTCCACAAAGGTTCCATTTCCAAATCCAATTATGACGCTCAACGTACCGCACTAATTCAGCAGCAGCAGGAAGTCCAGAACCTGCAAAACCAAGTTAAAACACTGCCGGTGAATATCAGGGTACAGGAAGCACAGATTGAGAAGTCCCGGGCGGAAGTCGATACGCAGGTACGCAATCTGGAACGTACGGAAATCCGGCTACCGTTTACGGCCCGCATCACATCCCTGAATACAGAAGAGAATCAATATGTCGCTCTCGGCAGTTCTTTGTTCGCCGCGCAAACCATTGATCGCGTACAGATTAACGCACAATTCGCCCTTGATGACTTCCGCCTTCTGGCCACAAGTTTTGGTGAGTTCAGCATTCAGAAAGACGCCATTACCTGGAACGGATTACCTAAAACTGCCAGCTTCATTGACCAACTGTCACTCTCTGCTCAAGTCAGCCTTGCCGGCGTTGAAGGGAGCAATTGGACAGGCAAGGTGACTCAGATCAGCAATAACCTTGATCCATCATCACGGACACTGGGTGCCACAGTGGTAGTCGAAGATCCATATAAAGATATCAAGCCAGGCATCAAACCTCCTCTGGTTGAGGGGATGTACACTGAAGTCCGTCTTACCGGAAGACCCGTCCCTTATCAGGTGATCCCCAGATCAGCTATACACGAAGGCCAAGTGTACACCGTCACACCGGATAATCGTCTGCAAAGAGTCCCACTGAAGGGTTTCAAGCAGGACAAAATGCTACTACTGAAAGACGCTCTGGATCCCAGCCTGAAGATCATCACAACTGACCTGTTTCCTGCTGTCGAGGGGATGAAACTGAACCCCTACCAGGACACCTCAGCGACCCAAGTAATTCAGCAATGGGTGCAGTAATATGATTCGTTTTTTTACAGCGCACCCGACAGCTGCCAATCTGCTAATGGGGCTATTTATGCTGGCAGGCATCGTAACCCTGCCGGATATCAAACGGGAAACTTTTCCCGAAATTGACGAATTCGAGGTCACAGTCACCATCGCTTATCCAGGCGCAACTCCTGTTGATGTGGAACAGGCCATTTGCAAGCCATTGGAAGATGCCATGGACGGTATCAGTTTCATGGAGGAGAAGCGCTGTCAGGCCAGGGAATCGCTGGCCATCATGACCTTGAAGATGGTTGAGGAAGGCAACTTCGACAAGTTCATTGATGACGTTAAGACCTCCGTAGACGGCGTCAACAGTTTCCCAGAGGACAGCGAACTCCCGATTGTGGAAGAGAAAGGTCGTACACAGGAAGTCATCACCCTTGCCGTCACCGCCAACCTGCCCAGGCCTGAATTAAAAACTCTGGCGGAAGAGGTAAAACAGCGAATTCTCCAGACTACCGATATCCCCTTGGTTGATATTGAAGGCTTTGGTGAGAGGGAGTTCCAGATTCAAGTGCCGCAATATAACCTGCGCCAATACGGGCTCAGCCTTCAGGACATAGCCAATCTGGTGGCACAGCAAAACCTGGATATGCCTGCCGGTGACCTGACGACTGATCATCGTCAATACCAGATTCGATTTAATGACGAAAAACGCACCGCAGAGGCCCTGGAAGAATTGATCGTCATTCAGGGGACAGATGGTGCCGAAGTTCGTCTGGGAGATATCGCCACGATCATCAATGGTTTTGATAATGATGACACTCAGGTGACTTACAACGGCACCCCGGCAGCATTTTTGAAAATCAGTAAAAACACCCTGGATGACAGCCTGGATATACTGGCCCAGACGGAATCATTTATAGGGCAAGAACAAAAACGCCTTCCCCCGGAAGTTCAGCTTTACCTGACCAAGGACTTTACCAGCATCATCCAGGACCGGATCAATATGCTGAGCACCAATGCCTGGCAGGGATTGGTGCTGGTATTTGCCGTCATGTGGCTGTTTTTCAGCCTCCGTTACGCTTTCTGGGTTGTCATGGGTCTACCCGTATCTTTTCTGGCCAGCGCATTTGTGCTGGGACATATGGGAGTCAGCATCAACATGCTGTCGATGGTCGCCCTGTTACTGGCCCTGGGGATACTGATGGACGACGCCATCGTGATCAGTGAGAGTATCGGCAGTCAGAGACACAAGGGAAAATCCCCTCTACAGTCGGTGATTGATGGCACCAAAATGGTCGCGCCCGGAGTATTCTCCTCGTTTCTGACCACTCTGTGTGTTTTCTCGGGGTTACTCACCATTACCGGTAATATCGGACAAATACTGATCGCTATACCGATTGTTCTGATATCAGTCATCACCGTCTCACTGATTGAAGCTTTCTGCATCCTGCCTCACCATCTTTACCACTCCATGCATCAGCATCAGAATGAAGAACCATCGAGGTTCAGAGCAGCTTTTGACGACTACTTTGAGAAAGTCCGAAAAAAAATCGACGGTGTTGTCGCGACGCTGATCCGGATTCGGTACGCATTTGTTGGAGGGGTCATTGCATTGTTTATTGTATCAGCCAGCCTGATGGCCTCCGGCATCATCCCCTTCTCGGCCTTTCCATCGGTTGAAGGTGACATTCTTCAGGCTCGGGTGCTGATGCCGACAGGCACACCGTTAGCCACCACACAAAAGATGGTAGGTGAGCTGGAGCATAAACTACAACTGGCAGCACGACCCTATAATGAGTCTCAAGGCGAAGATGTTATAAAGGCAATCACCGTAAATTACGGTCTCAATGCCGATGCATTTGAGACCGGGCCACATCTTGCCACCCTCAGTGTGGACGTCCTGACAGCAGAATCCAGAAATTTCTCAATCAACGATCTGAAGCGCGACTGGATACAGCAATCCCAGGATTTACAGGGAGCCTGGAGCATTGCCGTCAAGGAGCCGAGCCTCGGACCTGCCGGTCGAGCCATTGAAATCCGCCTCAGCGGCCCTGACCTGAATGACCTTTCCAGGGCATCTCACGAAATCCAGAACTGGCTGTCCGGCTATCCCGGCGTGAACAACCTGCTGGATGACCTTCGCCCTGGAAAACCGGAGTTCACCCTACACCTGAAAGAAGGCGCCTACAGCCTTGGAATCAATGCCCAGACTATTGCGGCACAGCTGCGCGCAGGTTTTCAGGGAAGTGATGTGATCGAAACCAGTGTGGGGCAGGAAGTTTACTCGGTGGTTGTAGAGCTTGATGAGGCATCGAAAGATGAATTGGCAGATTTCGACCGCTTTCCCATCATCCACCCACAAACCGGAATAGCGGTCCCTCTCTCACATGTAGCGGATATCGTCCCTACACGCGGTTACTCAAGAATCCATCGTATCGGTAACCAGCGCACAGTGACGATCCTGGGAGATATTGATAGCCGCGTGAATAACACCAATGCAGTCATCAAGGACCTGCAAACGAGTTTTCTACCAGAACTGATGCAGCACTACCCTGATGTCACCCTGACTTTCAAAGGAGAGGTTGCTGAAGGCAATGAGACCAGAGCCTCGATGCTAAGCGCCATGCTACTGGGGCTGGCCGGCATTTTTATCCTGCTCAGCTTTCAGTTTCGATCCTACTACGAACCAATTATTGTCATGCTGAACATACCGCTCGCGCTCATCGGCGTAATCTGGGGACACTGGTTGATGGGGCTGGACATCACCATGCCCTCACTCCTTGGATTTGTTTCTCTTGCAGGAATTGTGGTCAATGATTCCATTTTGCTGGTGGAATTTGTTAAACACCGTGTATCAGAGGGATTGAGCATTCATGATGCCGCCGCCAAAGCAAGTCATGACCGTTTCAGGGCGGTTCTGCTGACTTCTCTGACCACCATTGCGGGGATGACCCCTCTGTTATTCGAAACCAGTCTGCAAGCCCAGGTACTGATTCCCCTTGCGACCAGCATTGTGTTCGGTATTGCCAGCTCCACACTATTGGTGTTGTTTGTCATTCCATGTTGCTATGCCATCCTGGAAGACTTCGGGCTCGCCAATCCAACACGGGAAACAGGGAGCCATGCCCAGATGAGTGGCACCTGACTGAACTGTTAGAACTGAGACGATCTAAGGAGAGTCTGAATAACCCCAAGGTTCTGAGGTAATTCAAACTCTCGACGATATATGGCCGAATATTCAGAGTGTTTTTCCGGCCATTTTGGATCTTCCCCCCCTGTGGGGCGTCATCTGGGCTCACTGCCCCTATACCTGCAGCTCTTTCCTTGCCATCAGCAGATTGCTGAAGGCCGCCAACAGATAGAGCCGGCTCTTGTTCTTGGCCAAGCCTCGATAGCGGACTTTGTCGTAACCAAACACCTGCTTGATGTATCT
>NZ_AQXX01000063.1 GCF_000376785.1 Hahella ganghwensis DSM 17046 | reverse complement strand
TTCATCCCGAAACATTGCCATCCCCAAGACAAGCCAAAGTACTTGGTCTGATGGTAGTCGGCGCCTTCTAATCGTCGCGGAGGCACTCAAACGCAGTGCAGATTCAACCCATTCGACGGGGATGTTTTGAGTAAATGAGCTGAGGTCTGAGAAGTTAAAGAGGTCGCTGAGGTCGAGCAGGTCTTGCTGAAAATCCATAAAAAATCCGATGATGTTTCCATCATTGGATTTTCTATTAAGCCCTGCGCTAACTCAAACACTTAAGTGAACAGCATTGCGGTTATTTACTGGGCTGTTTTCGTTGTATGGCTGGCCGATAACCGGTCGGGGTTGAACTACATCACACGACCCTGCTTCCAGGCCTGTAGAAGTTTGTCGTAAGGAACGGTGATTCCCTGAGGTTTTTCGTTATTGAGTTTGGGTTTTGGAGCGCCAGGTTGCTGGAGCCAGTACTGTTCCCCTTCTACTTGGCTGGCATCTTTGATCATCGGGGCACAGGTGTGTAATTCTGCCTTGCGCTGGATGACTGCCATGGCCCGGTCCTGCTTTTCTGCCAGATGATCCAGTGCCGCTTTGGCTGATTTTTCGCCGGTAACTGCGCTCGCAATGGTTTGCCACCAGTATTTGGAAAGTTTGGGATAATCCGGAACATTTACTCCGGTTGGAGTCCAGGCCTTGCGGGCCGGGCTTAGATAGAATTCCACCAGTCCGCCGAGTTTTGGGGCCACTCGTTGCATCGCTTCCGATCTAAGATCTGATTCCCTGATCGGGGTAAGGCCGACCAGTGTTTTGCGTAACGAGACCGTTTTCGCCACGGTGAATTGGGCATAGAGCCAAGTGGCATTCTGTCGGGTCTGGGTCATGTTCTTGGGAATCGTCCAGGCACCTGCGTCCTGATAACCCAGTTTCATTCCTTCCTTCCAGTAAGCGCCATGAGGGGAGGGAGCCATCCGCCATTTGGGGGTGCCATCCTCATTGACCACTGGTAATCCGGGCTTGGTCATATCTGCGGTAAAGGCGGTATACCAAAAAATCTGTTGCGCAATCTGTCCCTGGGCCGGCACGGACCCTGCTTCGGAGAAATTCATATGAATGGCTTCCGGTGGTGCATAGTCCTTTAGCCATCTCACGTATTTTTCCAATGCATAGACTGACGCAGGGCTATTGGTAGCACCGCCTCTGGCGACACTGGAACCAACCGGGTGGCAGCCATCGATACGGATTCCCCATTCGTCGACAGGTTTACCGTTAGGAAATCCAGGGTCGCCTGATCCGGCCATGGAAAACCAGGCGTCAGTGAATCGCCACCCAAGGGATGGATCGCGCTTGCCGTAATCCATGTGGCCATAAACTCGCTTGCCGTCCAGTTCTTTGACCCTATTGGTAAAAAAGTCGGCAATATCTTCATACGCAGACCAGTTAACCGGGACGCCCAGTTCATAACCATAGATTTGTTTGAACTTTTTTCTCAATTCGGGCCGCTGAAACCAGTCATAGCGGAACCAGTAAAGGTTGGCGAACTGCTGGTCAGGTAGTTGGTATACCTTGCCGTCCAGTCCGGTAACAAAGCTCATGCCGATGAAGTCATCAGTATCCAGCGTCGGCAGGGTGACGTCCTTGCCTTCATTTTGCATGTAATCGCTCAATGCCAGAATTTTGCCTGAGCGTGAGTGGGTGCCGATATTGTCAGAGTCATTGATAAAAGCGTCATAACGATGCTGATCGGAAATAAATTGTATCCAGAGCCGTTCAATAACTGTGCCTTCAGGTTGAAGCTCGTGATCGACCTTAATGCCTGTTATCTCTGCAAAGGCTTTGGCCAAAATCTGGGACTCATATTCGTGGGTCTTGATCGTCTCGGACAGAACCTTGAGTTCCAGTCCCTGATAGGGTTTGGCAACAGTGGCAAACCAGCTGAGTTCTTCGATCTGTTGTTCCCGGCTAATGGATGAGTCCTTAAACTCCGTGTCGACCCAGCGTTCAATGATGGCTCGCTGTTCGGCACTGATCTTGTCTGAATAGGCAGCCAGGGTAGTGTGGGACGTTAGCGAAAGAGATGCGGAAAGGCAGATGGCGGAGACAGATATCGTAAAACCTGTTGTGAGAATTTTCATTTTTTCATATACCGCGTTCGTTTTATGTTTGTTTTTGTGGGCTTAGAAGCCGACTTGGTAGTCGACCTATGTGCCTGAAACGTACGGGTCACTTATTCTTTTTAAGCGAATTGCCTCAAAATTCAGCAAATATATCCAATATCTCTTGAATATCGGGACTATGTAATTTGACCCTTAAACGAAAGTAGCATAGGAAAAAGGAACTAAAAAGTAAAAAAAAAGAAAACAAATGAAATAAAAAGTGAGAAAACGAAAGCTTTTCCCGATAAAACAAAGATGTGCCTACAAGGTGGGGAGGTGGTGAAAAGTTTAAGGGCGGGAAGGATTCCGGAAATATATCCGGAATCCTGAGTAAGTTATATTGGTGGTTATGTCTGCTTTGTTTGGCTCTACTTGGTTAAGCCGATTTCACGCAGTCGTTCCAGTAGGTATTCATGGGAGCTGATGGGTGGGTAGCGTTTTGGGTTTTCTTCTGTGACGCATTGCGGTAGTGCATCCAGTGAGACATCTGGATTGGGATGCAGGAAGAACGGGATGGAATAACGACTGTGTCTGGCTGCATCTCCCTCTGGATTCACCACCCGATGAGTGGTTGAAGGGAATACGTGGTTGGTCAGCCTCTGCAGCATGTCTCCCACATTGCAGACAATGGTTCCCGGAATCATGGTGATGGGGACCCATTCGTTGGATTTGTTGAGAACTTCCAGCCCCGCCTGTTCTGAACCGACCAGAAGAGTGATCAGGTTGATGTCTTCGTGAGCGGCTGCACGTACGCTGGCAGTTTCACCTTCTGGTAGTGGTGGGTAATGCAGTGGACGGATAATGCTGTTGCCGAAATTGACCTTGTCATCTAAAAAGTCCTGTTGTTCCCCCAGTGCTAAGGCAAATGCCGACAGCATTCGGTGGCCCAGTTTGTCGAGGGCTTTGTAGAGGGCTTGCATGGTAGGCTTGAAGTCAGGAATTTCTTCCGGCCAAACATTCGGTTGCAACTGAGGGTAGGGTGGTTCGCCCTGGACTTCCCGGCCAACGTGCCAGAATTCTTTCAGGTCAACGTGTTCCGCGTCCTTGGCGATTTCTGTGCCAAATGGTGTGTATCCGCGAGTGCCTCCGTTGTCCATAAAGTATTTCAATTTTACTTCTTCGGGCAGGGCAAAGAGAGACTCCGTGACTTTGAGTGATTTTCTGATCAGCTCTGCATCGATGCCATGATGCGTAATACCGGCAAACCCCCAGGTTTTGTAGGCGGCAGAAAAGTCTTTCAGAAAGCCCTCGGTATCGGACTCGAGCCGGGAAATATCTAAGCTTGGTATCATTGTCGATTCTCTATTCTTGTATGATTTAGGCGGGGTATATTTTGACGGTATTGTCAGGATTTGTCATTGGTGAGAATACCTAAAGAAGTTGATGTCCCTCAATTTCAGAAGAAGTTTCGTTGGCTTTTACTCATCAATTCGGTGGTATTTTAGGGTCAGCTTTTCAATCCACCCATCATTGTCCAGTTTTATCAGGGCGTTGTTGATCTTGTCTGCCAAATCTTTTGGGACAGACTGACGACTGGAGATAAAGTGAAAGGTGGTTGAATGGATGTGGAGAGGGTGAACAGCAAAGGAGTCGGTGTTTTCATCTTCCTCGGCAACTTTCTGGATCACTACCGGGTCTGCCAGAAAAGCATCAATTCGGTTGACCATTAACTTCCTGAGGTTGATGGATTCCGCGACAACGTCTTCGATATCCAGGTTGCCGGAAGACTTTGCTATTACGCTGGCCATTCTGTCGCCATAAAGATACCCCCGAGTGATACCCAGGCGAATACCGCTGTTCTTAAATTCGTCGAAGGTCTCAAAAGGATATTTGTCCAGCTCGCCCCGGCGCACAATCAGGCTGTATCTTGACGTTCGATAGGGGATGGTGAATCTGGCGTATTCGGCTCGATCATCCTTGTATTGTGTGGAGCTGGCAAGATCAATGTTGCCTTTTTTCAGTTCAATCAAGTGGCGCTTGAAAGGGGTTTCGATAAATTCAACCCGGCAGTTGATTTCTCTGGCGACCTGCTGGATCACTTCAATGTCGAGACCGGTAAGCATGCCTTCCTGGTCACGGTACATATAGGGCTCCCAAGATTCCCAGCCCATGGATAATGGGCGAGGACAGTCGGCGAGCGCCCATGAATGGGAGATCGTTAGTGCAAGAAATGCAAGCATCCTCAATATCGTCACAGCACATATTCCCTGTTTTATTGCATAACTTTTGATGGAGCCCGGGTGGGCAAACATTTCATTTGGCACTCATGCAGGAGTCTCTTTCTGCTCTGTGCAAAGCGGTGGGAGCGCAGTGTAGTGATATTCTACATAAGCGACTGACAATGCCGCAGAGGGTAACATGAATGTCTAGTGAAGTGTCATTACACCCCAGAAGTGAATGCGATTTTCCGATTATATAGTGTAGCCCTTTTATAAGTGTTTGGCCTACAAGTCTGACAGTTAATGATCGGACTGATGAGAGTGATTGTTTTGTACAAAAGAAAGCTGAACCAAGCCTTTTGTGAGTGATGCCAGATAGGGGGTGAATAAGGTGAATGCGGCGCAGGCAACCGGCCAGGAAGTCGGAAAAATAATCAGAAGGCAGAGGCAAATATTCAGGAAAATTACCTGGGCGGGGGTGCGGGTCAGGCTCCTGATCAGCCAGGGCATTGGTGTGCTGATCTGCATGCTGACGGCGTGAAGCAAAAATACTCCAGGCAGGATGATATCAAGCGGTGCCCAGCCCTGCTCGGCGACCAGCCAGGCGACCAGGGAGTGTCGCATCAAGTCATTTGTGGGTGAGCCTCCGGGGGCTGCGTCGGGGATCAGGCGGCGGGTGGATCGGATGACCACGGAACATGCTGCCAGGTAGCCGGCCAGCATGCCGAAGAGGTCGAGGTGTGAGGCGAGGATCAGGGTGATGCCGCCATGGACAATTGCATCGCAGACATTGTCGAGGTGAGCACCGAACTGGCTGCGTATGTTCATCCAACCGGCGGCGAGGCCGTCAAGGTCGTCGGCAATATTGTTCAGGACAATGACCCAAGGTAGCCAATTTAGTCCTTCTGGGAGTAATAATAAAAGAAGGGGGGAAATTCCCAGCAGGGAAATAAGGTTGGCTGTATTTCTGTATCCGAGCTGCTGTAAATTGTTGCGGTTGGTTGCGTGGCTGCTGGGTGGTGACATTAGGGCCTGATTCTCGCGGTTGGTTTCAGTCTGAGTAGGAAAAAGTGATTCTGTAGTACAGGGAAATCTCTTTGGGATTTGCGTATCATTCCTGGCAGCCATCCGCTGGAGAGTCTTAGTCCCCAGTAGACGAGCCCTCCAATCAGTGGCAGCATTTGCCTCTTTGGTGAGGTGCATGATTTCCAGTATTTGATGGTTTCACAGCCGATCTGCATCAACTCATAGGCGGTATTCAGTTGTATCTGAGAGATCTCGAAGCCGGCCCTGGCGAAGAGTTCCTCGTAGTGTCCGATGGTTCTGTAAATTACCGGGTACTCGCCTTGTTTCTGTTGAGTCTGATGGCGGACGGTGGACTCCCGGCAAAGTACGACTCCTTCCGGAGAAAGGTTTTTGTGTAGCCGGTTCAGCAGGGTGAGGCAGTCGTCGTCTCCCAGATACATAAGCAATCCGCCCAGAAAGGCCATATTCACAGCTTTGCCGGGCTGGTGGTTGATGGCATCTCCGTAATAGGTATGGATGTTCAGGTGAGGCTGGCAGCGCTGGGTTAGCTGCAGATAGAGTGATTGGCTGGCTTCAACGGATTCCACCCGCCGGAAACGCTGAGCCAGCCATTGCGACCAGTAGCCTACGCCACTTCCGAGATCCAGGGCGAGGTCGTAACTCTTTAAGCTGCTGGTCAGGGCGTCGGCAATTTGTTGCTCCTTTTTTAGGCGGTACTTTCCAGCACTTTCCGGAAAGCCAAAACCGTCCATCATGTAGGGACCCATCAACGACGTACTGACCTTGTCAAAATAGTGCCTGACCCTGGCGGAGTTGATTTGCACTGGTTATCCCCTGTGTCCAGCCTGGACTGCTGCCTTCATGGAATTGACTCTTTGTTTGGCTGCTTGAAGATCATCCAAGGTGTCAATTTCATACCAGCGGTCCGGGTCAAACTTTACGGCGTGAAGTTTGAGTTGACCTTTGGCGACCAAGCGTGCGAATGCTGTTTCATAGTAGGCATCGAGCTGTCCGGCTTTCACCATTTTATGGATGCTTTGCAGGGCCCTCTGCCATGAGGTTTGAGAGAAGCTGTAGATATTGACGGTTTTATAGCAGTCCGTCGGAATATCTTCAGGCGGCTGGATAAAGCGGATAACACTGTTGTCTGCATCAATTTCCACGTGAGTGCCGTTCATCCAGTTTTGTCTGGGGGATATGGCCATGCGGTCAAGCTCCAGCATTTCGGTGAGCTGTTCACCATCAAATACGAGGTCTGATTCCAGTAGTAGAAACGGCTCGGTAATGGCGCTTCGCGCGAGCCAGAGAGAATAGATGTTGTTGGTGGAGGCATATTGAGGGTTGTCGATCCATTCAACGCTGAAGTCAGGAGCCTGGTCTGCCATATAATGTTTTATATGATCACCCATATAGCCTATCACCATGACCAGGCGGTGAATGCTGTGGGAGCGTAAATGATTAAGTTGTTGCTGAAGAATGGTGTGATTGCCTACCGGAGTCAGGCACTTTGGAGCCTGTTGAGTCAATGGCTGAAGTCTGGAGCCGGTTCCTGCAGCCAGAATAACTGCCGTTTGGATATGGTTATTGTTATTCATGGTATCTCCTTCCTACACCACGCGGGTTCCATGTTCCATAAAGTCCATTTTCAATCGCCGTTCAGTCTACATCGCTATTGAAAACGGCAAGAACTTCAATACAAGAAGGGCACCATGAGAAGGTGCAGCGGATAGGATTGTGCTGTTTCAATAACAGCCCCCTGATCATTTTGGGGATGATTGTCAGGGGTTTGCGATTCCATACTTCCGTTGAATTCGAGTAAAAGTTCCGTTGTCCTTGATTGTTTGCAGAGCATCCTGGAACAGGCGGACTACCCGCTCAGGTGTCTCTCGATTAAATCCAAAATAGTATTCCTGACCACCACTTAGCAGCACCGTCTTTTCGACTTGTGTCGGGTCGTAGCCTTCCTTTTTCAGGATAAAGAAGGTGGTCAGTTCCAAGCCGTAAAAAAAATCGATACGCTTATTAAAAAGTAGCAGAAAATTTCGGCTTTGGTCGTCTACCGAGTGAATATTTATATCGTACTTGAATCCGTTGTCGAGTAGTTGCTTTTCACCTGCCTCACCGCGAACGGTGCCGACCCGGTAATTTTTGACGTCTTCCAGAGAGTTGACATTGATTTCGTCACGGGATTTGAGTTTCCATAGGTAAATCTCCCGGCTGGCAATGGGGCCAACCCAATAGAATAGAGGCTCCCTTTCTTTTGTTCTGGCCAATGTGAAAACGGCGTGGTTCGGGCGGGTCAGTGTTGTTCTGTAGGCTCTGTTCCAGGGAAATAGCTGAATGGTGCTATCAATGTCGACCAGTTCCAGTAGGGCATTCAGAATATCAATGGTGTATCCGGTGGTCTGGCCATGTTTGTCAACATACTCAAATGGGGGCCAGTTTGAATGAAGAAAGCTTACAGTAGGCGGAGAAGGGTCTTTTGCTCCTGCGTACAGGCTGATGAATGACATCCATATTAATATCCCTATCCGGCGCAGTAAAACCAATAAATCCATAATGTCACTCCACTTGTTTGGTCGGGAGGTTCTCTGAACTTCCGTGCCTCTAGCTCGATGCTGGGAGTAATTTGCCGATGCTATATACGGCAATTTAGTCCGGTTCTTATTATTCTCAACTGCTCATGTGTCACTACTCTCGTGTATCAATATGATAGTAGCGCATGATCAAATGACTAAATCACCAGATTGAGATTTCGCGAAACCTTTTTAAAAATGTAGGCGCCAGATAGTCCATAGGATATAGGTATAAACCTGCATTAAGGTTGTTGTGGGTGGCAGGTTTGTGGAAGGTCTTGTTGCTATTCCTTATGCTGAAGTGTTGGGAGCGCTTTCGTGATATACGGTCCTTTTTGGGATTGGCACTTTCTCTGATTGGTGCTTCATGGTTTAGGGGGGGGCGATCAGTAGTTCAAGTCGCTTTGACTCCAAAGCATTAAGGGTGCTATCCACATCTGGTTCTAGTAGAAAGCCGGATAGGTAGGGTAAAACACTTTTGCTGAATTTCTGGTCAGTATCTCGGTCAAAGTACTGCATGATGTCGGCGGACTTATCGAGTAGTTTGACGCCCTCAAGTGATAGGGGGGAGATGTGGTCGTGTGCCTTGGTGGTGGCGGGTATGTAGCCGAGTTCGGATGCAAGTGAGAGTTGGGTTTCCGGTTCTGACAGATAGTTCAGTAAAGCGTAGGCTTCATCTGTTTTTCTGCTCCAGCGGGAAAAAGCAAATACTTCCGTCGGCATCAGTTCATAGGCCGGAATCTGCTGATTTATAGTGGGAAAGGGGAAGAAGCCGATGTCCTCAATCAGGTGTGTTGGGATGCTTTTTTCGACAAAGTTTCCTATCAGCGTCATGCCGGCAATTTCTCTGTATAACAGAGGCATTGCTTCTGACCAGGTAAGTTGCTCTTGGCCTTTGTTGAAGTATCCGTTATCGATAAAAGGCTTCCATTGATTGAGTGCATCTCTTACTTTTGAGTGGGTAAATGGCATCTCTCCGGCCAGTAGTGATCGATAGAATGTCAAGCCGTTGGTGCGTAGATTCAGGTAATCAAACCATGCAGCGGCAGGCCAGTCATTCTTTGTGCCGATGGAGAGTGGCGTTATGTGATTCTCTGAAAGGGTTTGGGAGACGCGAAGGAAGTCCTTCCAGGTGTTTGGAGGTGATAGGTTCAGGCGTTTAAAGACGGATTTTTTGTAGTAAAAGCCCCATTGGTAATACGCGAAGGGGAGGGCGTATACGTTGTCTTTGTAGTGAACCAGGTTTTTGATGTTTTCCGGAAACAGGCGATCCCAGTTGTGGCTCTCCCAGAGCGGGTTCAGGCTTTGTATAGCGTTGCGTCGGGCAAGTTCGAATAGTCGTTCGCCTGCCTGCCAGTAAAAAACATCTGGGCCATCAGCCTTTGACACCCATTCGTTCAGCTTCCTTTTGTATTCTTTGTCGTTGTATACCCTGGTGTGTACTTTGATGTTGGGGTGGGTTTCTTCAAATCTATCGATAAGGTGCTTGAATCCTCGACCTTGTTCCAGGTTTGCAAGGAGAATTGCAATTTCAATGACGGTTTTATTGTCGGAAAGTTTTGTTTTGTTTCTCCGGTTTGCGGGGGCTTTCTCGCTGAGGGAGTTGGTGGTGGGGCGTTCCTTCAGTTTTGTGGGGTGTTCATTATATTGCCTGGTCAGGGGTACGTATTTGGAGGGTTGGGTGGCTCCAAAGTGTATCGGGGTGGAGGGGGGGCGCCTTGTCATAAGTGCTGGCCTGAGTCTGTACAGCGAAACTCGCCAGCAACAAATAATATAGAAGCTTCATGAGATTGCTCCAGAGTCGTCCTGTAAGTTTAGCAGTGATCCTGGTGATAAATAGATCTGTGCATGCAGATTGGTGGCGGGGCTGATTGTGGGGAGAAAATTTGGGGGGGCAGGCTGGCTGCGATCGCAGCCTTCCCTTCGTGTGCTGCCATTTGTTAGCGGCACAAATAAAAAAGGCCTGATAAAAATCAGGCCTTTAGAATGCTGGTTGCGGGGGCAGGATTTGAACCTACGACCTTCGGGTTATGAGCCCGACGAGCTACCAGACTGCTCCACCCCGCGACAACGAGGGGCGTATATTAAGGATCGAAAGCGGTGTCGTCAAGTCCTTTTCTAAAGTAAGCCTCATTGAGGCACAAAAGGTGGTAGTTAAGTTGATCGAATTGTAGCAGTGAGTGGTGCCGGTTGGGTCTGTTATGGGTGCCGCCGAATGTTGGCGCATCTATAAAAACCTCCGTTAAAAGTTGGGGCTTTAGAGTGTTGTTGTGTAGGGGGGATAGGAAAAGAATGTACTGAATGCGTGAAAGCTTGCGACTGTTCTGCGCTTAGGTGCTCCTGTGTCGGAAAAACTTGTCATGGAGTGTTTCCGCGGGCAGGCAGCCACATCAAAAAAGAGAGGCCCGCCACGGCAGAAGCAACAGACGCGAGGAAAATTCCCAGTTTGGCGCTGTCAATCAGGTTCTCACTGAAAGCCATGTTCGCGATAAACAGCGCCATGGTGAAACCGATACCGGCGAGCAAGCTACCGCCGGCCAGTAACCTCCATGTGAGCTCCGGCGGACGAATGGCAATGTGCAAATGTATCGACAGCCAGCTGAACAACAGAATACCCATTGGCTTACCAAGCACGAAACCAGAGAAAATCGCTAAGGAGACCGAGCCACCCTCTAATAGGGTCCCGTGGAGGTCGTTTAACTTGAGTGGCAGCCCTGCGTTGGCAAATGCAAACAGGGGCATGATGACAAACCCCACCCAGGGGTGTAACACGATCTCCAGCCGCTCAACTGGAGACAGCGTTTCACGCGCGGCAATTTCGGCTGTTTGCAAGGTTTTTCTATCCTTCGTTTTTCCGCTGCTTTCGCTGCTGGCTGGGTGCGCAATAACCTGACTCAATATTGCATACAGCCGCTCGTCGCTGACCCATCGGCGCGCCGGGGTCATCAGGCCGAGTATTACACCCGTAACCGTGGCGTGGATTCCTGAAGCATCTACTGCAAGCCAGACAAGCCCGCCCGCCAGTATGTATGGCAGAAAGCCGCGAATGCCGAGCTTTTCCATCCCTCGTATAATGGCTAAGCCAAGCACTGCCACCGCCAACGGCCACCAGACAATATCGCTGCTATAGCCGATGGCAACGACAAGAATGGCGCCGATATCGTCGATAATCGCTAAGGACAACATAAACACGCGCAGGCTCTGAGGTATGCGCGAGCCAAGCAATGCCAGGCAGCCGATCACAAATGCTGTATCAGTTGCCATAACTGTCCCCCAGCCTTGCCGGCCGGCTTGCCCCGAGAGCACGGCCATATATATCGCAGCGGGTACGATCATACCGCCCAAGGCGGCAGCAATAGACAGTGCCGCCATGCGTGGTTTGTTCAACTCGCCAAGAACCAACTCCCGTTTTAGTTCTAATGCGACCAGAAAGAAAAACAGCGTCATCAGGCCATCGTTAATCCACTCTCGCAGTGAACGGGCAAATTCAAACGAGCCAACCTGAAGGCCTATGGGGGTCTCCCAGGTGTGTTCGAACATTTCGGCCCAAGGCGAGTTGGATATAACGAGCGCGGCAACGGTGAATGATAGAAGGATCGCCCCGACGGCTGACTCAATGCGCAAAAAACGCATAAATGGACTCATTAGTCGATCAACAATTTCCCCGGGCAATCGGGCGGCACCTGGTTTTGTTTGCTGATCATGCATCGTAAATAGCCATGATATTTTGGGCAGTAACTTTGGGATAAAGGTCTGTTGAAGTTTCGTTTCCTAGTTTGCTACGTATTCCAAAACAGATCTGTACGCTAGCGCACCCTGCCAAACTGGTCACAGGTACCCCGGTGGCTATGTCCTAACGACTCCTTATTTCCCTTATGTGCGTTACCGGACAGAGTCCTCTGACGGCCTGCCGCTATATTGTCCTTAAGTTTGATAACGCATCGCTTGAAAGGTTTCTGTATGGTTCGGCACTCATGTTGATTTCCGGTGTGGGGTCGATATTAAAAGAAGGGGATCTCTATGCTGGTAACTTTCAAAAACTGATTCCTACTCCAACGTTACTTTATTTGGAAGTATCGCTCTGACATTTCTGAGGGTGATGGGGCACAGCGGTACCGTACCAGGATCAATTTCAGCTGCCGACGTACCTGCTGCCCTAGCTCGACTATCCAAGGCGGTTGAGAGTGAACAAAGCTCATTGTTAGCGCCCCCGACAGCAAATGATGACGATAATGACGAGGAGCCCGTAGTGAGCTTACGAAATCGGGCATTGCCACTCATGGGGCTTCTGTCGGCCGCCGCAGCCTCAAAAACGGACGTTATGTGGGAGTAAGGAAACAGACCCTGACATTTCGCCGCTCATACGAATTGATGAGCTGAATGTTGGTTACCGAACCGACACTTACTGCTCAAAGCCTTAATCTGAACTCTAAAGAAAGCCCTCTAATCAAGAGCTGCTACCCAAGCCTGCTTCTAGTGGGTGTCACGGGCAAACATTGGAGAACTGATTATGTTGGAAACTATCGCAATCGTATTACTTGTTCTTTGGGGGCTGGGTTTGATTTCTTCCGTGAGCCTGGGAGGTTTTATCCATGTGCTTCTGGTTCTGGCGATCATCGTGATTCTTGTTCGGGTGATCCAAGGACGTAAAGTGCTATGAGCTGCTCCAGGGCTATGAGCTGCTCCCGACCAATAAAACCTTAATCGGGGTCGGGTGCACTTATGGAGGTAGGGAAACCAATTTTGGCATACCGCTATCTTAAGAACCAAAAACGTAATATCGAGAATATTGGAGATGTCAATTTCCCCACTAGATATCAGCAAACCAGAGGAAGCTTGGATGAACAATTTCACAGTCAGCCTGAAAAACTTGGTATTTATCGCAGTGATGCTTTTTACCATCACTGCCTGCGACTCAAATGACGGCCCGCTGGAAAAGGCTGGCAAGAGCATAGACCAAGCGGCAACTGATATGGGCAATAAGGTGGAGGATGCCTGCGAAGATGCAAAGAAAAACATGAATGTAGAAGACGCCCGATGCTAAATCTGCATGGATTCGTGACTTGTTTGCGAACGGCCATAAATCTTCTGCTGAAACAAGGCGTCAATGGTCTTTTTTAATTCGGCTATCGCAGCAATCAGTTCGATAGCGCAGACGATAGTCTATGAATTTCTATGATTGCCATACTGTCTGCTCAGCAAATGTGCGAGCAGGAAAGGCCTTTGGAGGTTATATGAAAAACCCTATCAATAGCGCCATCTTTTCCTTAACCACAGCTCTGATATTAATGCAATACAGCACCGCAAGCGCTGCGGCAACGCCTGGAGATGTCGCTGACGTACGCCGGGAAGTTCAAATATCGACAACCTACGCACTGAGTCCGTTTTTACGCGCCGACGATATTCAAGTGGAAGTCATTAACGGTAAAGCGACAATCACCGGCACGGTCAACGAAGACGTTAACAAAGATCTGGCCGAGCAAATAGCCCTGGGGGTCAAGGGTATTAAGGAGGTGGATAATAAAATCAAGGTCGATGTGAGTTATGTGGCATCCACCAAAGCCAAGGAGCGTAATTTTGTTGAGGTGGTTGAAGACGCCACCGTTACTGCAGCGGTCAAATCGAAACTGATGTGGAGCAAGTATGCTGATGGATTGAGCACTAATGTGGATACCGCGTCAGGCAAAGTGACATTACAGGGTACTGCCAGCAGTCCTGTGGCTAAAGAGATGGCAGGGCGTCTGGCAATGAATACTCGAGGGGTCACGGAAGTGGACAATCAACTGAAAGTCACAGATGAGGCTCCTACCATGAAGGACAAGGTTGTGGGGTCAATGGATAAAGCGAGCCAACAAATTTCTGATAGCTGGATTACTACTAAAGTGAAATCCACTTTCACATACTCAAATAGTGTGAATAGCAGCGCTATTTCGGTGACCACCAAAAACGGTAATGTGACGTTGAGCGGCCAATTAGCCGATGGCGCCGAACGTGCTTTAGCCATTCAACTGGCAGAGAGTGTGCGAGGCGTTAATCAGGTTAATGTAAAAGAACTTAAGGATTGAGTCCGTTGGGGGGCTGCATAATCCTTCGGAGGAAGGAATGCGGTGGTACCCGCACTGTGCTCAATGAAATGGTTTCGTTGACTTTGATGGATTCAAGAAACCAACGGCGGCCTGAATCAAGGCAAATCCAGAAACGAAAGGAGAATGCAAATGAGTGCTCGTAAAAAGTATATAGAAGAAATGAAGACAAAGCTTGATCAATGGGACAAGGATATCGACGAACTTGAGAAGAGAGCCCGAACCGCCTCATCAGAATTGAAAGCGGAGTATCAGAACCAGGTCAAAACACTTAAAGACAAGCGTGATGAGGCGGCGAAGAAATTCGAGGAGTTGCAAAGTGCAACTGATGGCGCCTGGGAAGACGTTAAGGACGGTATGGAGCAGGCCTGGAATTCCGTTAGTCATGCGTTTGGCTCTGCTAAAACCAAAATATTCGGTAAAGAAAAGGAAGAAGTTAAATAAAGGGAGCTGAAGGTTTAAGTCTAATTGGAAAATAGTTGGAACATTCGATGCGAATAGACGCTTCATGGTGTTCTTCCATGGCAAGAAATTGATGAAAACTGCCGTGCTGCTATATAGATTGCGGGGGGAGGCTGATCGAGAAGTTTGCCAAAACATCCAAGTTCGATCATGGGAGTGGGATATGGGTCGGGCCTCGCAGGCGGTCCAGCCATCCGGCTACGACCGCTGACTTTCCTTTGTATGTCGCTGTTTGCTAACGACACAAATAAAAAAGGCCTGATAAAAATCAGGCCTTTAGAATGCTGGTTGCGGGGGCAGGATTTGAACCTACGACCTTCGGGTTATGAGCCCGACGAGCTACCAGACTGCTCCACCCCGCGACAACGAGGGGCGTATACTAAGGATCGGAGCGAGAGTCGTCAACCCTAATTGGAAAATAACCCTAAAATAATCGGATAAGATGACATTCTGTTTAAAAACAGTACTATTAAGTCTTACTACTTAAAATCTGCTCCTATCTGACGACAGGTTCGATGAAACAACAGCAGACTCTAGAAGAGCTCATCGCAAGAGCCAAGAAAAATGAAGAAATCGCCCGTAACCTTTTTGATATAGAGGTGGCGATTCTTAATATTGCTGAAACGAAGACCTTCCTTGAGCATTTACTGGCAGTGGTGACTGACCGGTTCAACATAACTTTTGGTTGGTATTCCATCATAGAAAACGCCCACACCCGGCCATTGGTCAACGCTTTGCGGGACTCAGAAGAGCTCGATAAGCAATGGGTAGTCGTCAACTCAGTCGAGTATCTTGAAGCCACCAAGGGTAGCCGGGAACCTCTGCTGGATCATGCTCAGCTATCCCGTTTTTTTCTGTTGACCCCGCCAGATCTTAGAACCCGAATCCGCTCAATTGCCATTTTGCCGCTGCTGCTTGAAGGGCGGGTTGCAGGTAGCCTCAATCTGGCAGACACAACTCAAGACCGTTATCGGGCAGATAAGGAAAGCTTTTTTCTGCGACAGCTAAGCGTTAAGGCGTCTTTGTGTCTCAGTGCCGTTGTGGCAAGAGAGAAAGTGGCTTTTCTGGCAACCCGTGATCCGCTGACACAATTGAAGAACCGGCGTGAAATGGAAGACACTCTGGAGCGGGAGCTCAGCCGGGTGGCCCGTCATGGTTTTCCCCTGGGGTTGGCGTTTATTGACTGTGATGATTTTAAACTGGTGAACGATACCTATGGTCATGACATAGGGGACGAGTATTTGAAGCATGTGGCAAATTGTCTGAACACGCTGTTGCGGAAAACAGATATGGTATTCCGGTTTGCCGGCGACGAGTTTGTTGTGTTGCTGCCTAATCAAGATGAGCAAGGGGCATTGCTGATGGCTGAGCGTATTCAGCAATTCCTGCAAGATCACCCGTTGATCGTCCATGAGGTGCTGGTTTCGATTGAGGTCAGTATCGGGGCTGCGTCCACCAGTCAATTACCTGAACCGTCCGCCAGAGCGTTATTAAAGCTGGCGGACAATCGCCTGTATGACCAGAAGCGCAGCAGGAAATCTGCCCTCGAAACCTGATCAGCGCTCTCTGGCAGAGGTTTCTCTGTATTCGCCCGGTGTCAGCCCTGTCCACTTTTTGAATGCCCGATGAAAGGTGCTGGGCTCTGTAAAGCCAACCTTGAAGGCAATTTCGTTAATCGAAAAGTCATGGCGCCCCAAATAGTGGATTGCTGTATCCCTTCGCATATGGTCTTTGATTTCCTGGTAGGACGTATTTTCATCCTTCAGGCGTCTTCTTAATGTCTGTGGACTGATGTTGACCTGAGAAGCGACGAATTCAAAGTCCGGTAATGGCTGGCTCAGGTCTTTACCTAGAATGGCACGAATGCGCGCGGTGTAGGTATGGCTGTCATCAGGCTTGGCGAGTAGATCCGCGGGTGAGGATTTAAGAAAGTCTTTCAGTGCCGGTTCATCCTGTATGACAGGTAGCTGCAGATATTTCTTATTGAAGACCAATCGTGTATCCGGTTGGTCAAAATGAAGAGGGCAGTTGAACAGGTGTTTGTAATCTGCCGAATGATCCGGTTCAGGGTAATTGAAATAAGCGGCGTCCAGGATAATTCTTTGGCCGGTCAGCCAGCAGGAAAACCGATGCCAGATGACCAGCCAGCTCTCCTGTAGAAAATGACATGGATCGTCCAGATCGGATTCCGAAGTGATGACCATTGAAGCCTGCTCATCAGTCTTCTGCAGTTGCATTCCCAATGGTTTCTCAAATAGTGAATAGAATGCGTTGCCTCTGATCAGAACGCTTTCCAGTGTGGTGCAGTGAATGACCAGGAAACTCATCGTTGCAAAGGTGCCGGGTTTGCTGCGAACGCTGGCAAAGCCCATGAATTCGTCCTGCAGTGTTGCCCAGATTGCCTGAATCAGTTTGGTGTATTGTGCGGCAGAGACTCTGGCTTTGGGGTTGCGCAGGACCTCGGGGGGAATCCCTGCCTGGGAGAGTAATTGCGCAGGGTCCACTCCCTGCCTGATGGAGCCGCTGACGGCGGCTTCTACAAAATGACTGGAAACAGTGATTTTATCCATTTTAAAACGTTGATTCTTTAAGGGGAGTGTTAGCGCTTCATAGGAGGCCCTGGCCTGCGGGTTTTACATGAGCGTCATATGAAGCATCAGCAGATCCCAGGAATGCTCAGCTCCGGATCTTCTGCCGGACTTTAGGCATAGAATACGTTGATCCGGAACGAAATAGCCAATGCTTCTGGTGATTTTTCCTATTGCCTGCAAGCCGTCAGCCCGAGACACTAAGAGCTGCCTGATAAATTGTGTTGCTGAGATGACACTTCTGGCGCCTGTAATCATTGATACCCGGGAGAACATATGACGGCACCCTTGAGCG
The DNA here is from genome assembly GCF_000376785.1 of Hahella ganghwensis DSM 17046. Classification (GTDB taxonomy): domain Bacteria; phylum Pseudomonadota; class Gammaproteobacteria; order Pseudomonadales; family Oleiphilaceae; genus Hahella; species Hahella ganghwensis. The sequence goes on along the minus strand of NZ_AQXX01000063.1, from coordinate 5,437 downwards.
GACTTAAAATACTGGATTTCAGCACGCTGCTACCTGGCCCGTGTGCCACCATGATGCTGGCGGATATGGGGGCGGAAGTGCTGAGAGTGGAATCACCTAGTCGTATCGATCTGCTCAGGGTGGTGCCGCCCATGATCGGAAAGGTCTCTGCCGGTCATGCTTATCTTAATCGCTCCAAGCGCTCTGTTGCCCTGGATCTGAAAAATCCCGAAGCCCGTGAAGTCATTGCCAGTTTGATAAAAGACTATGACATTGTTGTCGAGCAGTTTCGACCTGGCGTGATGGATAAACTGGGATTCGGTTATGAGCAGCTGAAACAAATGAATCCGGGTGTTATTTATTGTTCGATTACCGGTTATGGGCAATCCGGTCCGTATAAGAATCGGGCCGGACATGACATTAATTATCTGGCTTTGGCTGGGATCAGTTCCTACAGCGGACGGCGAAATTCAGGGCCTCCGGCTCTGGGGGTTCAGATGGCAGATGTGGCTGGTGGATCTCATCACGCAGTCATGGGGATTCTGGCAGCGGTGATACAGCGTATGAACTCAGGGCATGGCACTCATTTGGATGTTTCCATGTGTGATGCTGCTTTTACGATGAATCATATGGCAATGGCCGCTCACCTGGCCACTGGGAAAGATCCGGAGCCGGAAGACTCTCCATTGAATGGCGCAGGTGGCTACGATTACTTTGAGACGGCTGATGGGCGATACGTCTCAGTAGGCGCTCTGGAGCCGCAGTTTGTGAAAATGCTGTGTCAGAAACTGGAAATCGATGACCTTAGTTCCCTGATGCTGAGTCAGAATCCGCAGCATTGTCTGGCGGTAAAGTCCGCTCTGAAAGAGGCTTTTCGACAACAGCCGTTGGTGCATTGGGAGCAGGTCTTTGCAGATGTGGACGCTTGTGTTGAGCCAGTGTTGACGCTCTCTGAAAGTATGAGGCACCCGCACTTTGAAGAGCGGGGAATGATCTGTGAAGTGATGGATTGTGACGGAAACCCCCACGCACAACTGGCAAGCCCGATCCGCTTTTCCGGAGTTCGCTACAGCCCCCTGCACACGGGTGCCGAACTGGGGGAGCACACCAGACAGGTTTTACGTGAATGTGGTTATACAGAGGAAAAAATCGCCTCGATGAATGCTAACGGGGTGTTCGGCAAAAACACTCAGATAACACTTATTTTGGTAGGGAAAACTGTTCCAGCAACCAGTCCCGGAACAGTCGGGTTTTCGTCCAGCCTGATCTTTCATAGGGTGTGAGGAAGAAGTAGGTGAAAGGGGCCTGAAAGCGCTTAACAGGCAAAGCCATCAAGCTGCCGGTAGCAATCGCATCCATCGTAATCAATGTTCGGCCCAGTGCGATACCCTGGCCCGCGATTGCCGCCTGCAGTACCAGTTCTGTACGACTGAAATACAGGATATCTTTACCGATTGGGGTGTCAGTGAGCAAGGACCACTGATCCCAGTTTTTCATGCAGTTGTCTGACCCATCGTTACGGGTACTCAACAGTGTGCAATTTTGCAGAAGTTGCTCGGGTGAGGTGCCTGGCATTTTTTCCAGCAGGAGAGGGCTGCATACAGGAAAGATCTCTTCGCTTCCCAATTGCTGGCTGAAAAATCCTGAAGGTGCCTGTGAGGCAAAACGGATAATAACGTCGGCCTGTCCAACTCCAGGTGTTCTGATGCTTTCCTCGGTATTGAGGTATACCCGAATGTCCGGGTGTTTCTGATGAAAGTCCGGCAATCTGGGGAGAAGCCAATACATGCCAAAGGTGGAAAATGTCTCCACTTGAAGCGTACCCTGAGCCTGTTCGCTATTGATTTCTGACAGCGCCCCATCGACTTCTGCTTCCGCATTGCGGTAAGCCTGTACCAGTCGCTCTCCCTGAGGGGTGAGGTTCAACTGTCGGGTGGTTCGAACCAGTACGGGAAATCCCAGGCGCTCGTCCAGTTTTTTGATACGTTGGCTGATGGCGCTCTGTGTGATGCCAATGTGCTCGGCTGCTGCTGAAAAAACTTTCAGTCGTGAAATTCGGGGGCGATCTCCATAATAGCTCTGAACAGTGGTTTTGAGAATCATTTTACCGAGAGAGGGCTATTATGTCTGGAATTGTCAGGCTTATTAATTCATTTGTAGAGAACGGGCAGGGTGGAAACCCCGCAGGAGTGGTATTGGATGCCGATAGTCTGGATGAAAATGCAATGCAGGCAATTGCCTCGCAAGCGGGTCTTTCGGAAGTGGCCTTTGTGTCCAAGTCTGATATTGCCACAGTGAAGTTGGACTTTTTTACCCCGAACAAGCGTATTGCGCATTGCGGTCATGCGACGGTGGCCGCTTTTTCTGTGATGGCCCAGCAGGGCTTGCTGGAGAATGGAAACTACACCAAGGAAACCGTTGATGGCATTCGCCATATCAGAATTGAAGGTGATGAAGCCTATCTGGAACAGAAAAAGGTCAGTTCCATAGAGTTACCGGCTGAGCATTATTCAGGTGTCTCTGAGGCACTGGGTATCCCCTTTACCAGTTTTACCCGGTCAGCGCCGCCTGCATTGATTAATAATGGTGTGGGCTGGTTGGTCATCATACTGGAAACCCGTGAGGAGCTTGCGCAGCTGACCCCGAATCATTCTCTGATTCGTCACCTTAGTGTTGAGCTGGATCTGATCGGGTTCTATGTGGTTTGTCGAGAAACGCAGGTTCCAGGCAGGACGTTGAGTGCCCGAATGTTTGCTCCCAGTTATGGTATTGATGAGGAATCCGCTACAGGCATGGGAGCAGGGTGTGCCGCCATCTATCTGCATGATTTTCTGCAATGTCCTGATCAGCAGGTCCTGGTAGAGCAGGGGCATCTGATGCATCCTGCCTCACCAAGTCTTCTAAAGGTTGAGCTGGAATTCAATGATGGAGATATCGAACGATTGTGGGTCGGAGGTGCGGCTGCCACATTAGAAGGAGAGCAATGATGTTGGTCCAGTATTGGTCGGAACTGGTTCAGGTATGTCTGATCGCTGTCATCATGGCTATTAGCCCCGGGGCAGACTTTGCGATGGTCACCCGCAATAGTCTGTTCTTCTCACGAAAAGCCGGCGTCCTTTCTGCCTTGGGAGTAGCGGCTGCCACCTGGGTGCATACTGCCTACACTTTGGCAGGCCTGTCGCTGCTGATGGCAGCGTCCCAGGAAGTGTTTACCCTGGTGAAATGGATCGGTGCATCCTACCTGATCTATGTCGGGTGGAAGACCTGGTCAAGCAGGATGACGTTGCCAGATCAGGGGGAGCGGCAGGAGTTCAATATGTCTCACTGGAGCTTTTTCCGACAAGGATTTATCACCAACGTTACCAATCCAAAAACCACCTTGTTTTATGTCAGCATCTTCACTCAACTGGTCAGTCAGTCGACGCCGGTATCCATGCAGGTGTTGTATGGGCTGATTATCTGCATCGCCCATGGTGCATGGTTCTCACTGTTGGCCGCCGGTATCACTCATCGTTTGGTATTGGCGCAGTTAAGGCGAGCCGGTCATCGTATCGGGCAGTGTCTGGGTGGGGCTTTGGTGATGATGGGGTTAGGGCTGCTGGTGAGTCGAACAAGCTACCAGTAACGTTTGCATCATATAACCCGGTCAGGAAGAAGGTTAGGTTTGGCGGAGTATATTTGACTTGAAACGATAACATCTCATCCTTAGACTTCTCTGTAATTTAGAATCTGTTATGCAAGGGCAAATTGTCCTTGTTTTCTCCGGTTCTTCCCCCCTCCCGTGCAAATCATTAGTCAGTTAGGTGGCTAGGTTGTGTTGATGCGCTGCGTCAACACTATACGTTAGGCCTGTGAGAACGAGTGTGAGGGGATGGACAAAATCTACTGGAGTAGTTTGATGCTTGATCGGAAGAGATTGAAAGTAAGGGAAATAGTCTTCGTGACTGCTATTAGCATTTTGGCTGGGGCTGCCAGTGCTTCGGATATGTTGGCTCCTTACTATGAGGAGATGGGGTACCAAAATAATCGTGAAAAGCTCTCCATGGGAGCGGTTGATCATATTGACCCTTTTACTGGTGGTTTTCAGTTATCTCAAGTGGACGCGGTTGTACCGGGAGAAGGAGGTCTCGACATCGTTATCCGCAGGATGTATCGCTCCCTTCCAAAGCCTTATTTCCATGCAAATAGTGAAGGTGAGCGAACCACAGTAGGAATAGGTTGGTTAATGCATTTTGGTCGGGTTGTCTCAAACGATGAGACACCTTTTTGCAATAACAGTCAAAACGATGGCTATGCCCGACACAATAGTGTATTTCAAGGGGCTGATGGTTCTCAGCATGAGCTTCTACCGGCAGTCAGTGGCTATGGTCACGAAATGATTTCCAAGTCATTGTGGGTGGCGGATTGTACCAGTGACGGATACTTGGTTCGTAGTACTGATGGAACTAAGTATTTCGCTGAGCATCGTATTGAAAATATAGGTGGTAAGGACTTCAACTACGTAAACAAAATTGAAGATTTGCACGGGAATTATCTGCTTATAGAGTATGGGGCAGCAGGTGGAGGTACGCCTGACGGCAAGGTTGCCCAGCCATACGCCATCCCGAGTGAGGATGCCCTTAACTACTTCGATTTAATTAAGTCCATAAAAAGCTATGACTCCACTGGAGCTAGAATTAATACAGTAGATTTTTATTATAAGGATGTTAACTCCACCAGTGCCAGATTGGTAACAGTTAAGGTTAATGGCACGACATATGTAGAGTACGACCATTCCCCGGTGGATCCTGACGAAGGGACTTTACCTTACTTTTTTCTAGATCAAGCCAAAGTGCATAACGCTACTCACGACGATGCAATATTGGAGTATGGTTATAACAGGTCCGGGGATGGCCTTTACTCTATGACGTTTTATGAAACTCCGGGCAATGCAAGAGTAGAGTTTGACTATAAGCGCCATGATTTTCGGAACTCTACGACCGTTAGGTGGGACACAATCGTTGTCGATACCAGAACCCTCAAAACGCAAGGTGGAATATCAGAGGGAGGTGTATGGCGATATGATTATGATGTCAATAGCTCTCGTGACAAAACGACCGTAAGCTTTCCTGGTGGGGAGTCGGTTGTATATGAGCATGTGGGAGCAGATAACTATGATAATGAGGAAATCTGGAACGCTCCACCCTGGCCGAGTGGGTCGGCACTTGTGGGGTGCAGCTACAGCCCCTGGTCGATGCCTTGCGGGAAGTGATCCTTCAGCAACCGGTTCTGCATGCCGACGAAACCCCGGTGAGTATGTTGGCACCGGGCAAGAAGAAAACCCATAAAGCCTATGTCTGGGCGTATAGCAGCACGTCCTTCTCGGACCTGAAAGCCGTTGTTTATGACTTTGCTCCGAGTCGGGCGGGCGAGCATTCCCGGAACTTCCTGGGAGACTGGCAAGGCAAACTGGTATGCG
>NZ_AQXX01000062.1 GCF_000376785.1 Hahella ganghwensis DSM 17046 | reverse complement strand
CCAGGCGTTTCACCTGGGCCTTGAGCCTTCTGATCTCCTCCTGCTCGGGAGTTAGCTTCCCATTGCCTCGAAAAGCCTGGCCGTCATCTCTGCGATGTTCCCTTATCCAGCGGCCCAGCATATTGGGGGTAATCCCAAGGCTTCGAGCAGCATCGGTTTGACTGTAGCCTTGATCCAGAACCAGGCTGATGGCATCCAATTTAAATTCTTTTGAGTACTTCTTTCGTGTGGTCAATTTCTTCATCTCCAGTTAGGGGTATTATCCTTAACTGGGTTGGTCTGTTCTATTAGGCCACGTCATTCCGCAGAGGTGATAGGTGAATATCAGGAAAGTTTTCAATCAAAACCCAGGAGGTGGATTTAAACTCTTCTTTGATTTCGACAAAGGCTTGGTCGCATTGAGCCATCTTACGCTCAATATCACTTTCCTGGCTCACTTGCCGAATCACTCCTGAAAGCTTTCTTTCAAACTCAGGGGGCACATAGGATTCAGGGGCAGGAACAATGTGCTCCAGCGTGACACCTACACGGGTTAAAAACTTCTGGATTTCGAACTCCATATTGTAAAGTTTTTCATCGCTGATGTCGGGGCTGCCAAAATTAAAGTAGCCGGTTTTATAGCTACAGGGCTTTTTCAGACTTTGAAGACCACGGCAAATGAAAGTGAGCAGTCCCCCCAAATCTTTAAACCCATTTACTGCAAAGCAATCAAAAGCTCCCTGATAATGCTCTGGTAAGTCCTCAAAGATATTGTATTCAATCACATGTATGTTGTTGAGCTGATACTGATCAGCCGTATTTCTGATAAAACTCAGCAAATCCCTGTCAATGTCCGCCACGTATATCTCACTGGTGACGCCATGAGTCGCTAGAAACAGAGAGAAAAGCGCGTCATCCCCCAGTAGCAGGATAGACTCATGATCACAATCCCCTAAGGCCTGCATCATTTTATAACGACGAGCCTGGGACTCTGGCGTCTCTATGGACTGATCAAATTCACTTTTCTTTTCTTCCAGCAGGGCTGTGGCGATTTGTCGATAAAGTGGATTCTCCTCCACAGATCGGTAGTCGACCAGATGCTGGCCTGTCGTATACGGTCGAGGGTAATGAGCATTGGGTTCTTGAGACAGACAGTAAAGGATATTGCCATTATCTTCAGAAGCAGTAATCAAGCCTTTTTGCAACATCCATGACAGCGCCCAGGCGGTCTGTCTCACCGTCATTTTTGAGGACAGTATGTCTGACAGACGGCGAGGTTCATGGAGCTTATTCAGGAACTCGCCTACGGCAAAGGATAGTACTTGCTGATTGGCAGGCAGGTGCTGCAAAAATTCCGTCAACGCCTGCTTCATTTGTATTCTTTCCATCAATCACTCCATTTAAGCGATGTTCATGAGATTCTCAACAATTCGTTGGGCTGTCTGGTTATGAAAAAAGTTGATCCCCACTTGGGCTCCGTCAACGCCGTTATCAGCAAAACCCAAACCGGTAGCATAAAGTTTTGGTATCGCTTTACCGCCACACAGCAGCTCGCCACTAAACGGGTCTTTGCAGATATTGCTCGAGGTCCTGTCGAGACAGATTTCCTTGCTCTTCAGGTCAAACAGTTTCGGAATTCTCGGTTCATATCCTGTGGCGTTAATAACCAGCGGTGTCCCGCTGCCGTTTAATGCCAGGCGGTCGGCAACGGGTACATCATCATTCTCAAGTTCGTAAAGCTTGATCCTGCGCTCATCGCCCTCTAGCACTGATCGATAAAGGGCTCTCGCATCCCGTCGCAATCCGTGGAACTTATTGATTTCACGGGTCATCGGATTCACGACATCCCCCTGGCTAAGCTCCGTGCCTACCACTTCTTCCGGGCTATACATCTGTACAACCTTATCCTTGCTGACCACGTGAATCTGCTGTTCTGACAACTGAGCCCCGAACTCACTGAGAAGGTAACCGGCAGAGGAAAAACCGCTATGTGAACCGCCAAAAATTACAATAGGACAGCCACTGTGTATTACCGCCCGGATTCGGTCATCCTCCCGGCAGCGCAAAACGCTGTCACTGCTGATTGTACCGAACGCATTAGGAATCAATTCCGGCATATCACGATTTCTGGCTCCCGTGGCCAAGACCAAGCTATCGCTGGTCATCAATGTTTCGCCTTCGCGTGCAATGCCGAATCCTTCTGTTTCATGCATATAGAGCTCAGACACCGGGCTGGACCAGAAGATCCTGCTTGTTGGGCTCTTTTCAACGGCCTTGACGACACATAGCATAAGCTCTTTCAGAAACCCCGAAATAGCCGTCAGACAAATACTGTCATCTCGCCTTTCAAGCCATTGCCGTATCCTGGGGGACTGCATAACTTCCGCGAAAACACCGTCTTTGCGAATACCACAGAGAAAGTCTCCTATCGGTGAATTACTCGGTATCTTGTATTCCAGAGAATTCCATTCATTTACATCAGCGTGTTTCTCATAGATGTAAACCCCCTGCTCCAGTAGCGTACCCAGAACACCTAGCCTGTCCGTAGCGACAAATATCCCCACAGCAGCAGGACCGAATCCGAGAATCTGCAACTTCACTTTCGACGCCATCTTCCACTCCTATGAAATCAACGAGATCGACACTGGCAACCCTTCACTCCCATGAGTTACCACAGGGTACTTGAAGAACTTCTTAACTGCGGACTGAGCTAACACCGGTGCACCGGAGTCATCGTAGGTTTCAACCACCGACAACGGCAACAAAGCCCCTCCGGGCGATCGGCTCAGAGGCCATTCATCCGCGGGCAGTCGCGCGTGCTGACGTAATAACAGGATCATCAGAGGATCGGCAGGCAACCATTGCCCTTCAATCAGGAATTCTGCCCAATAATGGCCAGTACCATAGGGTTGTGAGGCTAGAATCCCAAAGACATGCCTGGCCTCTATGTTCAAATGCCTGGCTCTTTCCACAATCATCTTCGAAAAGCCGCCACATTCGCCGATTTTCTGGTCTTTCATAAAAGAGGTTTCCCAGCGAATAGCGTCGTGCAGCATGTAAAACTCAAACCCCACGCTGAGCTCTTCAAGGAGATTGACCACCGGTTCCGGAAAGCTGCAGGTAACCGGTTGTACCTGAATTTTGTGGTGATAGATGTTCTCTGGTTGCGCAAGCGACATTTCCACAGCGCCGCGATCGTAAGTCATCACCGAACAATTCGCAGGAAAACTAAGGTCATCCCGAATTGAATAGGTCATGCTTAGTTGACGCCCCTCTGCCCCGGCTTTAAAAGCGCCAACCCAGGATCTCATGGCCATTTTATGGATCGAGGGGAGCTTCAGATATAACGAGAGATTGTACAGATCATCACTATCAAAATAGCGGCTATCGTTTCGAATCTGGTGATTCAACCCCAAGAGTACAAGCCCGGCCAGAAGGTCATCGGTAAGGCCATAGGTTCTGGCCTCTTCGGTACTGGTGTTAAATACCCGATGGCAATTATCGACAGTGGCGAGTTTATCCAGCACCCGCACCGCTTCTGCCTGCATTTCTTTCGCCAGGCCCGTCATATCAAGGCATCCATTTCACATTGAGCTGCGGGCTCCTTGCCCAAAACCTTTGCAACGGTCGGGGCAATTTGTTGCAACTCAGCCATTTCCTCGGAGGGTGTCATTGGGGTCAGCCCGTCAAAGACGAGAAAGCCCTTGTCTCGATGCCACGCAGACTGGGATGTTCTCCGCACATGGGTCGCCCAGCGGGGGTCACCAAGGGGCGGGCGTTTTTCGTCCTGCGGTAGAATGATCAAAGACGGTGCAAGGTGGACATAGTCCCCCTGATACACCTCTGAACGATGGCGAACATTTTTTAATACCGGGGTCCCATCTTCAAACCTGGCCTCTTCAAGGCATTGAATAACTTCATTCAATTGTGACTGTGGGGCCCGGCCTTCGTTAAGCATGTCCTGCAGCAGCATCACACCGTGAGAGCCCTGTACGGTTTCCATGGCCACGCTTTTCTTCAGGTCGATATTGCCCTCTGCATCCAGGACCTGAAGGCCTGCCTGTTGCAGGTAATGGTTGATCGATACAAAGTGAGTAAGTTCACCGAATCCCATCTCCGAAAAGACCAGCGTGTTTTCAGCACCCAGGGATTGCAACTGCTGGCATGCACTGTCGATAAAGTCGTATGCCGCCAGCACATGAGGTCTTCTTTCCTGGGCGCTGCCTTGAGCATTTTCCACCTGTGACATCTCATACCAAAGGAAATGAGACAGCCGGTCAGCCAGGGTAAGATTGACGATCAGAACGTCTGTATCCTTGGCCAGCTCCATCGCAGTTTGTAATTGATAGTCCGCAATACGCCAGGCATTGGAGGCAAACTCTTCAAACGGCTCTCCCTGATAGAACAAAGAAACATCATGTGCATAGCGGATGCCTTGCTTGCTCAACTCAAACAATAAGTTCCGGGGATAACTCGCATTCAGAGTGTTGTGCATCAGATAGGAAATCATGTTGCCGTTGATCGGCCTGGGCGGATGAGTCAGTTGAACGTTTACGACATTGAATCGGCAATCTGATAATTCCGGCCACTCCCAGATTCTGGCCGCCTTCACATCATTGGCGTCCAGCACCCTGGGTCTTTCATTTTCGCAATGGGTCGCCCAATAGGAAAAACAGCCATGCTTGCCAGGGTTAACACCTGAAAAAGCCGTGTTGAGGTTGCTGGGTTCGTAAGGCACCGGTCCGCAATTAAGTCGACGATAATGATTCTTCGACCTTTGCCCGGAGAACCAGGGAAGATTTCCCTTGTCCATTTCCCTTTCCGCGACAATAGGGTCCATGCCTTCGGCGATTATTATAAGAGCTTTCATACGCGTACCATTCCCACTGTTAAATTTTTATTCCCACGATTAAAGGCTTGCCAGGGTTTGTTCCTGCTCTGTTTTTGGCCTATCGGCGTTTCTGTTTTCAATATTTTTTCTGAGCGCATCCACCCATTGGATGAGCGCTGGCGGCGCCAAAATGGTGTAGTGATCAGCCTTCAGAGTTGTTACGCAGGCTTGGTCCAAGCACCCTGACAAAGGTTCCAGACCAGGCATGGAAGAAGCCTCGCTGGCCTTGAATGAAAGGAGTCGGATGCCAGTAGTGATCGGCCTGTAAGCGGTTAGCGCCAGATAATTCCGCCGGAACAGGTCATAGCGACTCTGATAAAGATCATCCAGTCCGTCACGAGTGCTGATATCACCATTGATTTTCACAGCGCTGACTCGCGCCAGATCTTTGATAAACCGTTGCACCAGTGCTTCTTCATTCGGGACTGGCGATTGACCAGTCCCCACATAACTGTCGACCGTCACCGCTGTCAGTTGATCCCTGTTGAATTGGTTGCCGGCCAATTTCACCAGCTCCAGTGCAATTGCTCCGCCAAGCGACCAACCGATAAAACAGATCGAACTGTATGTGGGAATGATGCTTTGCAATTGCCTGAAGTATTCTGCCGCCAGGGACTCAATGGAACACTGCTGCTCATTGAGAGTTGCGCACATGGCCAGAACATCGTGTTCGGATTTGAGTAGACCGGCAGCATCCAGGTAGCAGGAGACAGCGCCTCCCACTGGATGCAGGAACACGACTAAAGAATCCTTTGACGGACTGGATTGATGCAGCCAGACAATATTGCTTTCCCGGTGTTCATCCGCTTTCATCAGGTCAGATAAAGCCTTTACCGACGGTGCGTTGTACACCTCGGGCAACTGCAAACGTGTATTAAAGTTCTGATTAACAGCATGAATCAAATGAAGTGCCTGCAAAGAACTACATCCCCGCTGGAACCAGTTCTGATAGATCGTTTCAACAGCAGGAACAATGCCCCGTACCACCTCCAACAGGCTACTCTGCAACGGAGAAATATCGTCTTTACGACCTTCACCACTGAGAGAACCTGTGGCATTGGATAAGTCGTTTTCAATAATCGCCGACAGTGCCTTGCGATCTACTTTTCCGTTAGGCGTTAAAGGAACAACATCAATTTCATGTAGCCGCTGAGGCACCATATAGTCACTCAGGTGTGTCTGCAGGTACTCGATCAGGTCTTCTGTACCGGAGGTAAGATTGGACTCTCCGCCTGATTCAGACATGGCCCCACACTCTGATTGAGGCACATAAAACAAGTGAAGAACCGCATCTTCATGACGGGAGTATGAGGCCACGGCCTGTTTAACATCGGGGTATCCTGTCGCCACGTGCTCTATTTCACTCAGTTCCACCCGATAACCGTTGATCTTGACCTGAAAATCGTCACGTCCCAGAAACTCGATATTTCCATCGTAAAGATAACGTCCTTGATCACCGGTATTGTATAGTCGGCAACCAAGATCCTGATGATAAAAAAAGCGTTCTGCGGTTTTCTCAGCATCATTGAAGTATCCCTCGGCCAATCCAGATCCGGCAATATGAAGGGTTCCAGCCACACCTACCGGGCATAGACGCCCTAATTTGTCGAGAATGAAGTACTGCTGGTTATCCAGGGGTTTGCCGTATGGAATGCTGCGCCAATGAGGATTGACCATACTCACCGAAAGATAATTGGACCAAATAGCCGCTTCCGTCGCACCTCCCATGGCAATAAATTCAGAACCAGGTAAAGATTCTCTGATCCTCCCAGGCAATGTGAGTGGAATCCAGTCACCACTGGCCATAAATAATCGCAGTGACGTCGAAAACCTGAACCTGCTGACCACTTCATCCGCATAGAGACAGGCCATTTCCATAATCGCCGGCACGGAGTTCCACACGGTAGCCTGAAAACGCTCTGCCGCGTCCAGCCACAAGGCTGGGTCAGCTCTGTCCGCTCCTTCCACAATGATGGTTGAACAACCAACCAAAGCGGGCATGAAAAGATCAAACACAGAGAGGTCGAAGTTCAGTTCTGATATAGCCAGAATTCTGTCTGACGGAACTATTTGAAACAGGCGGGTGCAGCTCTGCAATGTATTGGCTGCTGCGCCATGAGACACTGCCACTCCCTTGGGAGTGCCGGTAGAACCGGAGGTAAAGATAATATACGCCAGTTGTTCCGGGGCTATGGGATATACCGGCTCCACATAATGATTGTCTCCGCACTGAGACTCAAGAAACGCAGTGTAGTCACAACTCCAGACCACCGGAGAAGTGATGATGTCGTCAATCGAAACCGACCCATCTGCGAGAATAGTGGTCGCAGCAGATTGGGTAATGATCCGCTTAACCTTTTCCGCTGGCATTGACGGAATCACAGGAACATAAGTGGCACCAGCCATCAGAATCCCATACACCGCAACCGCCAGCTGCGGTGTCCGTTCACCGACAACCAGGACATTGTCTCCGGGCCCTACTCCATTTTCATTCAGATGAGCAGCCAGTTGACTTGCTTTGACCAGCAGTTCAGCAAACGTCAGATCCCCCAAGCGATGGTGGAACGCTAAGCGACCCGGTTCAGATCGCGCAACGTTCAGCAGGCCATCAATAAGCGATATCTTAGGAAAATCAACAAAGGTGTCATTCGACTGCTCTATCAAGTTCCAACATGTCTCAGGAAGCTTAATTGCGGAACGATTCCAGGCCTCAACGCCGGCCGCCAGTTGGCCAACCCAGCGACAGAAATAGTCGAACATCTGGTCAACCACACCGGGTCCGAAAATGCCTTCCAATTCATCCCAGCTTAGGATCAATCCCTCTTCGTTTTCAAACGCCTGCGCATCAATCCAAATTTGAGGGGTTTTCATGCGATGCGAGATCTGTTCCAGCTCAAAATCCTGCAGAGCCATTCCCAACAGCGTTGAAAAGACAAAGGGCATAGGCGGTTCACTACCGGATTGGGCATAGCCATGGTATGCGCGCCAGTCCCGTATCACTGAAACACCATCGTAAGCCGCATGGGTCATCGCCTGAAACAGATCGGATTGAACCTGACTGACCTGTGCAGAAAACGCCTGATCAGCTTGTGGTCCTCCCAGTAGCAGCAGATTACCAAAATTACCAATGCAGCTTTGATGCGGTTCCGGCAAACTGTTGCGCTGGGAATACATCACACTGGCGCAGACCGGCCTGGACTCCGACCAACGACTCAGCGTGGCCAGATAACATGAAATCAGCACCGCATTGACGGATACCTGATGTTCGCGGGCAAGACTCTGCAGTTTGAGATATTCCGCATGTGGCAGGCAAAACCGATGCTCAAGGAACGCTCGATCTGCCATGTGTTGACTCTCAGCGGTTTCGGCTGACGGAAGCGTTGCTGGGCCTGGTAATTCGGGTATCTTCCCCTTCCAGTATTTCCTTGCTTTTATCCGCGCGCGCTTAATGCCGAATTCATACTGATGGAAGGATGCATAGTCGTAGGCACCTGTGAGCTCTGTAAGTGTTTCTCCTCTGGCCAGACGTATGAGTTCATCGATGACGATGTGAATACTGTAAGCATCAAATAATGCCAGCCGGAAGATACCGTGCAGACAAAGGGAATTTCAATCATCGACGAGGATAAGTCGGAACAGAGCGCTTTCAGAGGCCAACGAAGGAACCAGATCTGACAAGTCCCCCAAAGCATCAGAAGTTTCAGCATTAGTGCCGGGCGCTGCGGCTACCAGCTCTATTCCGGGCGGCGTAACAGCATGCTTGAAGACGGGGTACTGCCTTTCCAGTGTATACCCCAGTGGAGGATGCCTTTCTACCAGTTGTGCAAGGGCTTGCCGTAACCGGTTCTGATCAGGCAGATTGCCTTTAAATATCAGATGTAGAAATGCCGGAGTATGTTGATCAAATGCTGCACTCTCTCCCAGCCAGTAGGCTTGCTGCAGACCACTGGTCTCACGGGGCAGTATGTCTGCCTCCTGCCAGAACGCCAACACCTGAGGCTTAATCGCCATGAGCCTGGAGCGAACTCTTTCTGAAAGCGTCTCTTCCGCGCAGGCATATTTCAGTTTTCCTTCCTGAGCCCAGACTGTGACGCCAGAAGTATCAAGCGAGGCCAGTTCCGATAATACCTTCACAACTCCCCCTCGTGCACCTGGGTATCCGCGTTACAGCTCACCAGTGCCTCAACAAATCTCTGCATGTCTGGCTGCCTGGCAATCTCAGAGAGATCAATACCTTCATCCCCGAACAGGTCTGGAAAATCCTGCTCGATCATGACGCATAACTGCAGCGCTTTGGCTGAATTACCGCCCAGGTTAAAAAAGTTGCTGTCCGGCGTAATCCGAGCTTTATCCATGTCCAATAGAGAAGCACATCGAACAGCTATCTGTTGATACATCGTTTCAAAATCCATGCTTGGTCATGCCTCCTTTACCGATAACCCCAAACGTTCCACAATGCCGTAAAGCGCGAGCATGTATCCCGAGGTCCCCATACCGGCGATCACCCCGTCCACTACCGCAGAAAGAACAGATTCGTGCCTGAAAGCCTCACGACTCCATAGGTTGGAGATATGAACCTCTACGCAAATACCGCTGAAATCCTCCAGGGCATCTCTTAATGACCACCCGGCCATCATTAACGCCCCGGGATTGATGATCATTCCGCGCGCTTCGCGATGCTGGTCGATAAAGTCTATAAGGCTGCCTTCAGCATTACTGCAATAGGACACGCATTGCAGGTCATATTGGCCTGCCGCCTCCGTGATACGTCTTTGCACATCATCCAGCGTGTCTGTGCCGTATATTTCCGGCTTGCGGGTCCCGAGTCGGGATAAATTGGGTCCATTGATTAACAGTAACTCAGACATAGCAGGCCAATTCCATATGGTTGAGCAGATCCAGAGGGGTTTTGAGGCGATAATCCGAGGACTCTGCCAGAGCACTGGCATCCGGTTTCCCCCACATAGCCAGCGCGGTTTGTGTGCCCGCCCCTTTGCCACATAGCATGTCGGCAGCGGCGTCTCCAACAAACACACAGTTTTCCGGAGTCAGATTGAGTTTCTCGATAATGATATTGGCCATGTCCGGTGACGGCTTGGGCCGGGGCACCTTATCGCTGCACAGCACCATGTCGAAATAATGAGCGATACTTTTGTCTCGCAGAATGGTCATCGTGCGTTCATATTCTTTCCCTGTAGCTATTGCCATGGGAATTTTGTTTTCCCACAACACGGAAAGCAGTTCGCCAACGCCGTCGTAGACAGGAATCCGATGTATATTTTGGTAACTGCATTCAATAAATGCCGGACGGATTTCCTGGGGAAGATCCAGAATGCGGAGAATTTCCGGCAGGCTTCTTCCAAGATACCGGCAATACTCACTGAAAGGTGGATATGGCTGACCTTTCAACACCTCTTCACAGGCGCTGTGGTAGGCAAACTCCATAACTTTCATGCTATCGATAATGACACCGTCCAAATCAAAGATCACCGCGGAGATGGGCTTAATTTCCATGTTTCAGCTTCCTGCATGACGACTATGATCGAGCTGGGTATTAATGCCTCCAGCCATTTTTTCGTGATCCAGACTATAGGCCTGAAAAAACGAGGTCAGTTGTTCCAGGCTTGGCTCAGGTGCAGACAGAACTTCCTCATAGTGAAGTTGGCATAACCGTATGTTGGGTCGATTTCTGATCCAGCCCAGTACTGTATCCAGGTGTTTCCTGTAGATCTCTCCCAGCCGGTCGGCGGCATCATGGTCCCAATGGCTATTGGAGTAGTGTTCAGCCATATCCCTCTGCGACCGAATCACCTCCTCCATACAACGATGCATAAAGACAATGTTGTACCGGTAGGTCGAGGGCAGATATGGAATAAAACGGGAGACGACCTTCAGCACTCTGCCACGGGCATCCGGAAGCCACTGATCATAGGAAAGCCGGTCTTTTACCGGTTCAAACTCGAAGTATCCCTGAGGGTTCCTCGAATCCGTTTTTCTGATGTCATCAGTGACTGGCTCCAGACCTCCCAGATGCAGAAGCTGCATCATCATGGAGGTGCCAGATCTGGGAAGTCCGGAAACAATATTGATCACCTCCTTGTTGTTTCCGGACAGTTCAAAAACGTCCATCACCTTCTCATAAAAAGCCATATTCCAACTCCTTTCCATCTGTCCTTCAGCCAATCTATCCCACCTGGCTATTTCCAACCTGGCTATTTGCAGCAAACCTATTCAACGGGTGATAAATCAGCTATCCATCCGACTTTTCCGGGCATCCAGATTCCTTATATCCCGGCCCTGATATATCTTTTCAGCCTGATTCTTTAAACGTCATAAATCACTGGCGTTGACACAAAAAAAAATCTATCGTTTGTGTAATCCAAAAACTTACCCTTATCCGAATTCAGGCAACTGGCCCAGTACCTGTTGATGTAATTTTCAAGACTCCGGTATCTGAGGCCGAAAGCTCCAGGAGCAAGCGTTCAGTGAGCATAAATTCCGGAGGCCAGCATTCAGGGAGCAGATTATTCATGAACAGGATCCTCATTCTTTCGCCACATCCGGATGATACCGTCTGGTCATTAGGCGGATTGATGCATGAACTCAGCGATCGATATGAGGTTGTTGTCGTCAGTCTTTTTGACGGTGATCCGGAAACTACGGCAGTTGAACTGCTGAATGCCGATTCCGAACACAAATGGCGACAGTTCACAGACGCAAAATTCCGCCGCACCGAAGATGCTAAAGCGGTGCGGGCGTTGAACGCACGTCTATTTAGTCTCGAATATCCGGATGCAGCCCTGCGCTGTAGCGATGATCGCTTTGTGTACCCTTCGTTGGATGATCTGATGATCGACATATCCCAATTACCTAATATCCCTGTTCCCGAGGACCTGAAAAACCATTTGGCGATGCAGATTGATCCTTCAGACATTGTGATTGCTCCGCTTGGTATCGGCGGTCATATTGATCACCTGATAACACTTCAACTTGCCAGAAGTCTGGACAATCCAATCGCGTTTTACCCTGAATTCCCTTACGCGCTGGACCTCACCGCCAGCGATATATCCCGTTATTGCTCTGACCTGGGACTAAAGGTGGAGCCCCAATCTGTCCATTGCTCTTGGTCAGCCTGGCAAGCAGCCGCATCTCTCTACCGCAGCCAGGTCATCCGCCTGTTTGCAGGACGTCAGCCCTTCTCTGATTCCCTGAGCAGATTCGCCGCTCAACAGGGAGATACCGCCTGCTGCCGGATCTGGTGTACCGCTTCAGTAAACTTTGCAACAGAACCCTCCTCAGCCAATAGCGCCGGCAGCGCCTGAACCTCAGGGCTATCATCGTTACTCAGGAATCGCCGCCAGTTTTTGTCCTGCTGCTGCCACCGATTTTCCTGGGGATGAGACATGTGCAACCCCAAAGCTTGCTCGCATATAAATATCTCAATTCCTGCACGGTAGACCCTGTAGCCAAAATCAATGTCTTCCAATCCCCAGGACTTACCATAGCGCTCGTCAAACCCACCACAGACTTGCCAGTTGGCTCGGGAGATGGACAGGTTCGCACCGGCAGACGCTAGCCAAGGTGCCTGAAATCCTTCTTGCCGTTCTGCCGCCTGCTCCAGGGCATTACTGACCACTCTGATGCCATCGTGGCTCCAGAGGCCGTTTCTCAAAATTTCTTCCTCAACCGGTCGACAACCGACTCCACCCTGGGCAGGATCTTCCACGTCGGTTAAACCAATAATTTCCCGGAGTCTGCCTTTTACCAATCCCGGATGAAGTTGCTGGCACCTCATATGCTGAAAAACAAAGTCACTGCGCAGAAGAATGTCGTCATCAACAAAGACTAGCCAGTGTCCTTTGGCATTATCCGCACCAAGATTACGGGCTCCCGCTCTTCCCAGACCCGGGCTTTCCAGCACTCTTAAGTTGCTGCAGTACTTCTGATATTCTCCGAGCACATCAAACACCTCGGTTGAAGCACCGTCAGCCACGACGATCAGCTCCAGAGCTCCGCCATATTCCTGACCAACCAGTCCAGCCAGGGTCAGCCTTAGACGACAAGGCTTCGCATGAGCTGTCACTATCACGCTGGCGCTGTCTCGAAAGCCGACCTGCCATTTGCTCATCCGTTTACTTCCTCTGCTTTGCTGACGCCATAGATGTTCTCCATGGCGGAACTGAGAGACAGGAGACGGCGGCACTCCAGCGCGTTGGTCATCGATCTGTCTACTATTTCCCTTCGCACTCTCTCAACAAACCGGAGATAGGGAGTGATCTTTTCCTCGTGGCAGATCTGCAGCCGTTCTTCCCTGCCTTGCCGCAGAATTTTGAGATAGCTGCTCTTTAAGCCATGGGGACTGAATCCAAAGGTGCATCGCAATGAAATTTCGCCATCGGCACTGTATACATTGATACCGGTAGTATCTGTCAGTTGCTGGGAGGTCCAGGCAGTCGACAGACGAATCTGATGATCCCGGCTGTGCAGACTGGAATAGAGCTGCGATTCCACCGTGATGTTCTTACTCCCGCCCTGTATCGAGTTTGTACCGCCATACCAGTCTGCGCTTGCCACCATTTTTTCCGGCTGGGGATAGAAAAAGGATGAATGGCCGCCGATCACTTCCGGATAGTCAACAAAACCGAGCCCTACATCCAGCAAGTGCCAACCCAGCTCAGCCCCGCATCCACCGATGGCCTGGGATTTATTGGTAAACCATGAACCTGCTTTGGGAATTCCCTGGGCACGCCGCCAATGCAGTTCAATGCACTTGATGTCCGTTATTTCTTTCTGGGAGATTAAACGATGGATATACCGGACATCCTCTCGTTCTGTTGAGGCAGAACTCACCCAGAAACGCCCGCCGCCTCTCTCGGCAGCATCAACAATTTGCTGCCCGTCCTGGCGGCTGAAACAGGCCGGCTTCTCCAGAATGACATCAAAGCCGAGGTCAAGTGCGAAGACGGTTTGTTCTACATGCATGACATTGGGAGAACACACGAGTACAACATCGGCCCCCTGCAATGCCGCTTCGCTCAATGATGAATGACACGAAGCCGTTGGACATTGCTGCAATCCTGCCTCAAGAGACAAAGTTTGCGGATCGATCAGGGACCTGATGCTGAACCTCGCTCGCTGAAGAAGCGGAATCCAGACATTCCGGGCAACCCAGCCCACTCCAACCACTGCGACTTTGATATCGCTCATAACCACCTCGATCAGCCAAGTGCCTTGATAACTTTCTTAACCGCTCTGGCCACATCCAGCGTGTCCTGCTCGGAGCCCAGCAAAGCCCGGTGGTGAATCCAGACGCCACGAGAGGCAATATGCTCCGTTACCGGGCAACTCTGAATGTATTCTTCCTGGGGGATCGCTGAACATGGCGGCATGGAAAAGTTGGGCACACGGTAGATGGCCTGATAGGCCACGAATGCCGGAATCCCCTCCGCAATCAGGCAATCCACGAAATACTTTCGATCAATGGAAGCCACATGGTCATCGGACAGGGTAAACATATACATATAGTGGGGATGAACCACGGCATCCGAGGTGTGCTGCTGCAACATCACCGCGGGTTCGTCCTCAAGCGCTTCTGTTAGAATCGCGGCATTCCGCTCGCGTATGATCGTCTGTGACTCCAGTCGTTCAAGTTGGCAGCGAAGTAATGCGGCTGAGAACTCACTCATTCTGGCATTGATGCCGACCACCACATGCTGATAGTCCCTGTCATTCGCGGGCCTCCCACAGTTACTGTACAGAAAGGCCCTTTCCCTGAGTTCTTCATTTGGACACAGTATCAGGCCGCCTTCACCAGCGGTCATTAACTTGAAGTTCTGGAAGCTGAAACAGGCCATGGTGTCCCACTCGCCTACCGCTTTTCCTAGCTGTCCGCGTGCACCATGGGCGTGGGCCGCATCCTGGATAACGACCAGACGGTGTTCATCGGCAATTTTCATAATCGCTTCCATATCACAGAAGTGACCGCACATATGCACAGGAATGATGGCCTTGGTTTTATCATTGATGGCGTTTTCAATTGCCTGCGGATCAATACAGTATGTATCCGCCAGAACATCCACTGCCACCGGGACAGCGCCAATACGCTGAACGGCCATGCTGGTTGAGATGAAGGTAAAGGCCGGCACAATCACCTCATCACCCGGCTGAATACCACAGGCCTGCAAGGCGATTTCCAGGGCACAAGTGCCGTTGGCGACGGTGACGGCATGGTTTGCCGCGTGGTAGTGCGCAAACTCTTTTTCAAACAGGGTGTTTTCCTGCCCTGTAGCACGCCACCAAGTACCCTGGTGCAATGCCCGCAACAAAGCCTGTTCTTCCGCTTCATCATACTGGGGCCAGACCGGATAGTTCTCTTTGCGCACCGGGGAGCCGCCTTCAATCGCCAACGTCATTACTTGAGTCATAATGTCTTTCCTTTACGATTACACGCAGTAGTCATTCCTGCTCTGACCACTGACCCTTTCCATTTATCAGCAGTGCAACTGCATTCCCAAGGGGGCAGCGATGCGCTACTGACACCTTCATTTGCTACCTAACTTTTCCAAGACTTTCTCTTTTAAGACAGGGCTCAACCTTTTCTCAGTTCCGATCATCCTGCCTTTCGGGTATCAGCCTCATCCGCATCCAGAACTCTCACTGGACGCTTATCCGCCCCTGGCATCCACACTCTCTAAAATGCGTACTCCAATGCCAGGTAAATAAACTCAAGGGGCTGCGCCTTAGGGTTATCCTCATTTTCGATATAGGCCGGAATCGTCTCACTACCGGCGAAAGTACCGGACACCTTCAGTCTGACTTTTTCGTGCAGGCCGATATCACCTTCCAGGGTGTAAAAATAATGGTCCAGATCGTCTCTCAGGAAGGTTACGCCCACTCTGAATGTGGAGAGATACACATCGTTGAATGACATCAAACCGCCCAGCATCACATAGTCATCAAATGAAACCATGGCTGACCGTTCATCCTTGTCATCCAGGTGATACTCACCGACCAGTGTCAGATCCGATTTCCGAAAAAAGCGGCTAATGGCGTATTCAACTCCCAGAGAAGCACCGACAAAGTCATCATCATCCCCGTCTCCTTTAACGGAAACAGCCTCCAGCTTGTATAGAGTGCGGTCATCAACAAACAGCAACTCCAGGCCCTGTTGGAAGATTTCGTAGTAATAGGGAACATTTCTACTTTCTTCCTCAATAATCAGCGGGGTTCTGGTGGTCCCTTTAAACAGGGTAAAGGCTATCTCCAGGTTATCGTCGTAGTACCAATAACGGGCCGCAAGATCCATATCGCTATGACTGGTCTGTGCCGAGTAGCGAGGTGTATCCGCCACTTCCAGTGGCTCGAAACGAGTAGCCTGCTCGTAGAACTGCCTCGGTTCTCCGCCCTCGAGCAGGTATAGGTCCAGTTGGCTGCTACCTGAGGGAATGCCGACTTTAAACATGTTCTGAGCCAGTTTTTCAGTGCTGTTGTATCCCTGCAGGTAATCGGTCGTGTTGATGACATCCACCAGATTCCGGGTCTCCATGATTCCCCAGTACTGTTTGGCTTTACCGAGAGTGACGTCAAAACCGTCAAACTCGGTTAACCAGTAAAACTCATTCCAGTAGAATCCTGACCTGACCGTCGTGTCGTCTTCGGCGATCTGCTTACCGCCAATGACAATACGACTTCGACGGTCCAGCACTTCGAAGTTGATATCCATGCTCGCACTTAGATAAGCCGCATTCGAAGGTTCCTGGAGATATCCCACGTGGTTGAAGAACACATGACTTTCAGCTCCGGCCTTGACCAGATAATTAATGTCATCTATTCCATAAGTCCGTGAAGTCGTCATCATCCCTACCGCAACACACAATAAACAGCTGGTTAATCTCAAACGTCACCCGATTACTGCGTTAGATTTTTTAGTTTGCCGGGTTCGTAATCGGTTTCTCTTTGTCCCAGTTGAAACTCGATTTCCGACGATTTCAGTACCGTTTTCTTGCCGGTTGCATGGTTTTCCATGGTCATGGTAATGGGACGCCAGTATCGATCGAGGAATTGTTCGTAGTCCGACAGAGTCAATGTTTTGAAATGCGTTCCCTTTCTGTCGTAAAACTGGATTTTCATTTGTCTGTAATGGGTCTTATCGAACCAGACATCGATGCTGGAGTATCCCGAATAGGGGTAAAGTGGAATCTGTTTGACGACCGCACATTCAAAGTCACCACAGGTTTCATCCCGCAGCCAGACATATTCGTAGTTGCCCACTTCCATGGAACCGATATCTTCATAGGAGAATTCAGATCCGGAGAAAGAGCCTGCCCGGTCGGCAGAGGACACGCGCTTGACTCGTTTGATGGACGGTAGGTACAGCCACACCAGATCTCCTTCCCTGATCATGGAATGAATCAGAACCCTGGAATCCTTGACATTGGCCGGAGCCTCAAAGGTCAGCAGTACTTTGTCGCCGCGTTCATCGTTGGTGGATTCCACCACGCCCATCCTCATGAAACGGGTACTCTGGTTACCGCCCTTATCAAAAAGCGTCATGGCAATTTTGTTGGAACTATCACCAAACCCTTCGTCGCTCTGCTTCCATTTCTGGGCATAACGTTTTCCCAGGTCAGCCTTATCTGCTTCAGACAGAGCTTGGGCAGTTTCGGATATCGAATTGGAGGCTGTATTTGCCTGAACGCCCGCGCAGCATAAAGCGATGGCGATCACTCCAATGGTATTTGTCACTTTTCCTGGTTTCATAATCTCACCTACTCACTTCTATGGATGCTGTAGCGCGACATCCCCGCGCTCAGCCAGCTTTTCTCTCAGGTTTTCGAACAGCACCAGTAACACCGGCAACATCAGCAGATCTACAACAAAGCCGCTAACGATCCCTATCGCCCCCATCAATCCAAGATCCGCATTCATGGTGAACGGTGAAAGGGTAAAGACCGTAAAGCCGACAGCCAGGATCACGGTGTTTGCACTGATGGCAGGCAGGACGTTTCGGTAGGCTTCCATAACCGCCTCCTTCGTAGACAACCCGTGCTGTTCCTTCTGGACCTTGAATTCGTTGATCAGATGGATGGTCGCATCCACGATCAAACCATAAAGAATGACGCAGACATTGGCGGCGGCCGTGTTGATCTCACCTTTGATGAGTCCCCAGATACCGAACAGAAGAACAAAGGGCACCACGTTGGGGAAGAAACTGAGTACCCCAAGGGGAATACTGCGCAGGAAGACCATAATAAGGCCGGTAATCAGTACCAAGGCAAAGGCCACACCATAGACCATGTACTCGATGCTGATGTGGGTCAGATTGGCGAATATGATGGTTTCACCAGTACCGGCATCCGGAAGGATGACGGCTGTATTAGCATTCTCCTGCCACCACTCATCTGCCCGTGCCTTCACAGCCCTAATCTGGACCGTATCAAGTTTGTGCAGGGTCACGACAATTCGGCTGGCGGATTTCTCTATATTGACCTGATTGGACAGATCCATGCCGTAAGGGAGTGACATTTCATAAACCAGCAGCATCTGCGCCGCCATACCGGCATCATCCGGCAGCCGATAGTAGCTCTGATCATCTCCGTGTAACGCACGATTAAGCTTTTTGATCGTATCCGTCAGGACACTGACAGAACTGATCTCGGGTTGCGTCCGCAACCAAGAGGCAAACTGGTCCAGTTCCTGCAAATATTGCGGATTGGCGATATCGCTTTCTGTTGCTTTGGCCACATATTCCAAGCGATAGATGCCGGTCAGTTTATCGAAAGCGAACTCCGTCGCTGACCGAACGGGAATCGATTCATCGAAATTTTCCACAATACGATCATTGATCTGGTTATTCGAGGCCGGAATCAACAATGGCACGAATAACAGCAACACCAACGCAAACCAACGATAAGGGTGGCTGACCAGGGACAGAACGGTTCTGCCAAATACAGTGGTCCGACCATTCTGGCTGGGCTTGAAGCGAAGCAATGGCAATAGTACCGGGGCCAGTGCCAGGGTGACCACATAGGCCAATATCGCGCCCACTGCCGCAAGAATGCCAAATTCCTGATAAGGAGGTGAGGCCGCAAATGACAAACTGAGGAAGCCTACTGCCGTGGTCAGACTGGTAATGGTTACCGGCTTGAAGGTCTTTCGGATGGCTTCAACGACTGTTTCAAACCGTGATTCATAGTTTCCGGTAAGATTGCGTGTTGCCGCCATGATATGAACAATGTCCGCAACAGCAATCACCAGCACAATGGTCGGCAGGAGTCCCGTCAGCGCTGTCGCTTCATAGCCCAGCCAACCGCTGAACCCCATGGCAGAGAATGTCGCCAGTGACACTGTTGCGAGTACGACAATCACTGCACCAATGCGCCGGAACATGAAGGCCGTCACGACCAGAATGATCAGATACATGGCCGGAGTCAGCGTTTCCATATCCTGTTGGGACACTTCAGGATAAGTGGTTTCCACCGCAGCCAGTCCAGTGAGCTTGGCAGTCAGATTCGGGTTCAGTTCCTGAAACTGACTCAACATCTCACGGGCTCTAAAAGTGGCTTCCATACCTCCAAACGGATTATCCGCTGGGACCTGCAAAGTAACCAGAACCCCCACCGTACTGGCATCCTCAGATACCAATTGGTTAACCAGATCGATTTCATTCAGCACCACGCGGCGTATATGCAGGATATTCTCATCAGTGAGATCTCTGGCCGGATCTCTCATCAATGCGTCGACATTGATGACATCGCCTTCCGCCTCAATATGCTGGTAGTTGGTGATGGAATCCACGCGGTAAGCATGGGGGATATACCAGGATTCCTCGGTCAGTTCATGAATAGCCGTCAGATCTTTACGGTTAAAGATTTCGCCATCTGGCTGGTGAATGACAAACAGCAACGTATCCGATTTCCAGAACTGTTGATGCAATTCGTCCAAGGCCAGTACTGATGGGTCTTCAGGGGGAAAGAAGATCCGATAATCCATGGAATACTGGATCTTTCCAACGCCCCAGGACAAGCCCAGGGTGATGGCCAGCATCAGCCCGAACATCCAGTATCGGTATTTGTTTAATGCCTGGTAAAGACCACCATTTTTCATTATTTATTTTCCATTTACAGCTTTCAGAGGCTTACACAGGCGCGGTTTGTTTCCGATACACGGAAATGTGCTTGAATGCACCGGACGTAAACGATGACTTGTCCCACCCGGACCAACGATGTTCGAGTTCCAAACCGGCAAGTTTCGCCATCAGATCAAGCTCCGAAGGCCAGCAGTACCGTAACTCCACCGGAATAATACGAATGTCTCCCTGACTCACCCGGATAAACCGGCAACTCACTTTCTGGTTGATACTGTCATGGCGAGATGCCTCGAACATTACTTCACTGTCATTCTTGAAGTCGTTGACGAATAGAGGCTGATCCTTGTAATAGCGCGAGGTATCCGGATAGAAGGTTTCCAGCACAAAACGACCGCCTTCGCTCAGCAGACGCGAGGTATTCATAAAGGTGTCTGACTGGAGCTGTTGCGAGGGCAATAAAAAGAAGGAACTGAAATTACAGAACGCCAACTGAAACGGTCCCCCTTCTACCTTGTCGAGCTTGGCAAAGTCGTCGAGGAATACAGGAATATCGCGCCCTTCGGGTTTTTCCTTTAACAGATCCAGCATTGAGGGTGACGCATCAACACCCACAATTTGTATTCCCTTACGAACCAGAGGAATGGCAAACCTGCCAGACCCTATTCCAAGTTCCAGCACTTTGTCTCCCGGTCCGACCATTTCTGCCAGGGCCTCGATCGCACAGGGAGGAATATCCTGGTAAAGATCATCATATACGTCTGCCAGAGTCTCACCGTAATAGCTGGGTTCATTCATGCTCCGTTGCTCCTATGAGGTTTGAATTTGCGTGTTGGACTTCCGTTTCTACCGGTAATGATCTGACCACCCTGCAGGGGTTACCGACCGCCACTACATTTTCAGGAATGGGTTTGGTCACTACACTGCCGGCACCAATAACACTGTTGCGACCGACAGATACCCCGGGAAGTATGATCGCGCCTGCACCGATCCAGACGTTATCGCCAATCTCAACCGGCCGGGTACGCATGACACATTTGAACTTACCGTCGACAATTCGAGACCTTTCGGACGGGGTGAGCGGATGCTCGGTTGTCAGTATCTGTACCCCCGGTGAAATAAACACACCGTTACCCACGGTAATGGTATTGCCGTCAGTCAACGTGCAGTTCACGTTGATATAAACGTTTTCGCCAAGGGTGACGTTGACGCCGTAGTCCACGTAAAACGGGGATTCCACCACCGTGCCCGGCCCCACTTTGTTCAGCATTCGATGCAAGAGCACGGCGCGCTTTCTGAAGTCAAAAATCTGACATCCGTTATACTGCTGCAGATAGTCCTGCGTTCGCATATGGATCTTCGACAGTTCAAAATCAGGAGAAAGAAACCACTCTCCTGCCAGCATTTTCTGCTTCTCACTCATTAACGCCCTACTCCTTGCTTGCTTCGAACCATTTCATGTTGTCTGCTGATCAGTTCACTTCATGGGTGAACAGTCATTGGCAAAAGCATTCAACTGTCTTTAGCCAATGACTGGTACTTCCAGTTAAGCAACCACGGCATCGTCAGAATTGAGCTTGCTTGAGACATACTTCTCCAGCGTCTGAAAGTCACTCAACAGCTCCAGCGAAAGGTCACTGTCATCTATCGTGATACCAAACTCGCCCTCAATGCGGATCAACAACTCAAGTGCGTCGACAGACGTCAAGCCCAATTCCGAATTGAGATTCTTGTCAGCAAGCTCTGTCAGGTTGATCTGTTTATTTGTCACGTTGGAAATAACGCTGCAAAGTTTCTCTGAAATACTCATCACATCTCCATTTCATGATCTAAGGAGAGTCTGAATAACCCCAAGGTTCTGAGGTAATTCAAACTCTCGACGATATATGGCCGAATATTCAGAGTGTTTTTCCGGCCATTTTGGATCTTCCCCCCCTGTGGGGCGTCATCTGGGCTCACTGCCCCTATACCTGCAGCTCTTTCCTTGCCATCAGCAGATTGCTGAAGGCCGCCAACAGATAGAGCCGGCTCTTGTTCTTGGCCAAGCCTCGATAGCGGACTTTGTCGTAACCAAACACCTGCTTGATGTATCTGAACGGGTGTTCCACTTTAGCCC
>NZ_AQXX01000061.1 GCF_000376785.1 Hahella ganghwensis DSM 17046 | reverse complement strand
CTGAGGTTATAAAATAGCTGCATGCAGTGGACACGAAGCATGGTGGATAACGGATACGGAGGGCGGCCGTTCTCGCCCTTGGGGTAATAGCGGGCGATCTTCTTTTCCATGCGTTTCCATGGGATCAGCTTATCCATTCGCTCCAGAAAGATTTCCCGGCGGGTCTTACGCTTCTTATTCTGGTATTCAGCTTCGGAGAAAGTCATCTGATCCATGGATAGTATTCCTGATGAGTGAAGTTGGCCGTATTATGACTGATTTGGGGAGTTATTCAGAGCCTCCCTAGATGGAGAATGTTTGGTATCCTACAAGCGCGTTTCTGCCCAAAATGGGCAGTTTCCAACTCTCGATAGCTATTTTGATTATCTTTATATGTTGAAAAATGGGAAGCCGGTTTCTGGACCTGAAAACTTCAACAGTATAAAGGAGTTTTACAATCATCTAGACAAGCAAGTGGATGATAATACGATGAGAAATAAGATCGAGGAAATGAAATCTAACAAAGTGTTGATTTCTCTGGCGCCAAGTGCCTGTCAGGATGAAGCAAAGAGCAAAGGTTTCCATGTGGTCACGTTCACAAGGAATACTAATACTGTAAAATTTTCCCCGAGCTGGGAGAAATACCAATTTGATGGCACTAGGTTTATTTCAGAGTGTCAGGTATAAAACTGGCTATAACAAATTACTGTACCGGACTTCGCTAACGCTAGTCGGTGAGTAAAGCGTCAAGCGCTAGGAGGTGGATTCAACCAATAACTGCAACACTCACCCAATCCTGCCACATTGGTTTCTGTCCCAACAAAACTTCTGCTGGTGTTCTGTAGTTTAAACTTTTTCGTGGTCGATGATTAAGTCGATTTGCCACTCTCTGTACCTCCTGATCTGCCATATGTCTAAAGTCCGTTTTCTTCGTGAAATACCCTGACATCGTCGTAATTCGTGGCATACAGTAGAGCGGTGTACACCAATATTTCGTGCAATCTTGGCTTGTGAAAGATGTTGTTTTCTCAGGGCATAAATCTGATATCGTTGTTCTCGATTCAGCTGCGTGAAAGAAGGCATGACGGCTTACTCTTGGTCGGGTAGAAGTCTGCATCTTAGCGCAGCTGACTCCTAGACGGTTTATACAAGAGTGTTGCAGTAACAAAGTGAATCCAGAAGTGTATTTTATGGCTACTAACTACAATTTTAAAAGATTAAATGCTGGCAGGGATTATATTGCTAATAATTATCAAGCACCGCTCAGCTTATCTGGTATAGCAAAGTGCTCATATATGTCACCTTATCATTTTTTGCGTGTTTTCAAGGATACTTATGGAGAAACGCCTAACGAATTCTTGATTCGTCTTAGAATCGAACAAGCTAAGAAAATGCTGATTACGGAAAACTTTAGTGTCTCAGAAATTTGCGAGAAAGTGGGCTACACAAGTCTTGGTAGCTTTTCTTCATTGTTTTTAAAACAAGTTGGTGTGGCACCTACTTTATATCGTCGTAAGCTTTGGGCTTTGTCTACTGAAGCGTACCGTTTTCCCTCGCAGGCTATACCGGCATGTTATGCGTACAATTTTGTAGGAAAATTGGCTAATTGAGCAATATTGGAGAAATATCATTTAGATTATTTCTATAAAATAGAGATGAATTAACAATAGGGAATATATAGATGATCACATCCATAGCGCATACAACAATATACGTACTTAATCAGGACGAAGCTCTTGATTTTTACAAAAACAAGCTCGGTTTCGAGGTCGGTGATGACATGAAAGTAGAAGGAGGTTTCCGATGGCTAACTGTATTTCCGAAATCTAATTCACAATTTCAGTTGGTATTGGCAGAGCCAAAAGAGGGACCGATGTTCACCAAAGACTCCGCCGATAAAATACGAAGTTTAATCGAAGAAGGCGCATTTGGAGCCGGCGTTTTCGAAACTGAGAATTGCCAAGAAACGTACGAAGAGCTTGTGGCTAAAGGAGTGGAGTTTATCCAACCACCCACCGATCAGCTTTATGGCGTCGAAGCTATGGGCATAGACAACTCTGGTAACTGGTTTAGTTTGGTTCAACGGAAAAATAAAATTTAACAAGTAAAGCCAGCAGGACGGCGCTAGCGGCGCCTCTGCGCTGAAAACGTGGATTCAACCAATAATTGCAACATTCACCCTATCCACCCATATCGGTTACTGTTCAAAAATCTCATTAGATACCCACATTGGTGACCTGCGTGGACGTTATATGGACACTTCCTCAGGACTTGAGTTTTGAGAGCCGAGGCTTTTTATTGAAAATAAACATAAAAAACTAACTCGACTCTTTTTTGTTTATTTCAAATGGTTTCAGTCTCCGTAGATATCGAAATCAAAATATCTGCCGGCAATTTTGTCGTAAGTGCCGTCAGCTCGGATGGCGGCAATGGCCTGATTAAAATCTTCGGCAAGTTTGGTATCTTTTTTTACGAAGTGCCAGCGCAGTCCCTTCACCAATATATTTGGGGTCTTTGACGGCTTCGCCGAAGAATGTAAATTCCTTGCCTGAGTCTTTATCCAAAAACGCCAGGGCTAACTGGTCTGAGTTCCCGAATACGACATCAAGACGGCCGCTGGAAGCATCCAGATAAACTTCCTCCTGGCCGTTGTAACGCTTGATTTCAGCCACATCACCAAACATATCCGTCACATAATGATCATGGATCGTGCCTCTCTGCACCCCGATGGTTTTACCTTTCAGTCCCGCTTTGCTGATATCGATCTGGTCCGCAGCTCTGGCGGCAAAGCGTGCCGGAGTCTGATAGTACTTGTGAGTGAAGAGAACCTTCTGCTTGCGATCTTCGGTGATTCGCATAGACGCCATGATGGCATCTGCTTTATTGGAAAGTAACGCTGGAATCAGGCCACTCCAGTCCTGCATTACCCATTCGCATTTTACTTGCATCTCCTGGCATAAAGCGTCAGCGATTTCGATGTCAAAACCCACAGGTTTACCGTCAGGATCCCGGTAGTTGAAGGGAGGGTAGGTGAAATCTGATGCCAGGCGAACCACTTGCTTTTCCTCTGCCTGCACGTAGCCTGTCATGGACGCGAAAGCCAGAAATCCAGTGACCATTAGTCGCATCATGCGGGTTTCCATTTTACTCATCGTTAATCTCCTATTTTTCCTTTGTTGTATGGTATTGCTCAGTGGCAGCCGCTCACCCGGCTGCGGTGACCGATTCGTGATTGCTGAAGTCAGTCGTTATGTACAGCACTGGTTATTATCGTCGTGCACTGGTGACAATACAGAGAATGAAGCAATACTCAAACAGATTTTTATGCTGTCATTTATTTGATAAAAGGGAGATTATTCTGCCATGCTGGCTAGTTGATAATTTCTACTGGCATCGTGGCCAACGAACATTGCTAATTACCAAAGGTCAGATATGTCTTCCAATTACTTATTACTCTGTATTGATTGCAACGAAGGTCTTGATTTAGGAAAAACATTTAAAATCAGGCTCAGTACCGACGATAGAGAGAGCTATGGATTTGACGCAATTGGTGGCCTTGGCATAAATCGCGAGTTGGGAGATAAAGCCGTTTACGTTGAAGAAACTATTGAATTTCTGCAGTTTTTTCTGATGAAACACAGGCTTCACGAAATTAGGGTCTTGCCTGATACGGTTAAGAAATATGAGACCCAAAACTCTTCTGGAATACCCGATCCTTACCCGGATTATGAAAAATATGGTGAGTACATGAAGGCACCAATAGTAAAGCCAGATCCGGATAAAGAAGCGGATATTTTAGATAAGGCTCTTATTGAAAAATTAAAAAACTTGTAGACCCTGAGAGCTAATAGAATGATTTTTGAGGCATGCTTTGAAGGCATAGAAATTGAAACCGACGATAAAGCTATCATTGATTGCAGTATTCAAGCTTTCTCAATTGATGTTGATGAGGAGGAATACTTGGATTGCCTTAAAAGCTTGTCCAAGGGCGAAAGTATTGGCTATGAAGTCGCGTATATTTACCTGGAAAGTGATATGGAGGAAGATGATCTCCCTCAGTTTGAGGGGGTGTGTTTTGGATACCAAGACGAATATGCCGTCGTGAGTGTCGAAGATGCGAATAAGATACTGAAGTGTTCACTGAAAGTCTTGGGTATCGATTTTGACTGGGAAGGGATTAAGTATTGACTGCAAGTCTGAGTGATTCCCGGACTCACTCAAACCCAACAATCTCATTCTGCTCGTTATAGACAAACTTTGCCGTGCGATACTCGGGGCGGTTGGCCACTTGTTCCAAGCGGGTGAGGGAATAGTAGGGAATATCTAACAACAGCATATTGACCAGCCATCCGGGGATAAAGCCTCCCGGTTCAGTATGCTGTACCCAGGTGATGGCGGTGTGTTCGTCATCCAAGGGGTTCAGGGTGTAGCGGATATCCATATTCTTTAGGCGAGTATTGCGGGTTTCCGGTACCAGGCCTTCGACGGCCTGAAGTGAAATTTCCACAATGCCGGTGTCTGGGTCATCATTGGCCTGGACTTTAATGACGTAATCCCGGTCATTGGCTGGCCACGGCAGATTGTTCACGGCATATTGATAGAATTCCCTGAATCCACCGCCCTCAAGGGTTTGGGCATGTGCACAGCCTTCCACCCATTCCACGCAGGTTTCCGCTTCCTGCATAACTTTCAGAATACTACTCATCGATGCAGACATGACGGCCTTGCCCATAAAGGCTTTGACACTGGAGCCGGTGACCTGTTTGAAATAGACCTGAATACCGTCCTGATCTTTCTGCAGCGACCAGGAAGGGTCATGAGGATCAAGGTTGCTTTCCGCATGCATAAGAGATGAACCTCCAATGACTGTAACGGCCAGCAAAGTCGTGACAAGGCGCTTGAGACATCTCGACGAAAGAGCTTGTATAAATCTTGACGAAGCCATATCCGTTGTTTTTTTATTGTCCGGATTAATATTTCCGAAGGTTGTTTGCCCGCATTGCAACGGGCTCGCTCCCTCTTTTGCCAGGGTCTGCCACATGACGAAGTGCTGACAAACCGCCTCTGAAAACTAACGCTGGGACTCTATCAGAGTTATAAGTGATATTTGGTGGTATAGTACGCATTTCCAGCACATGGAACTGGAAATAAAAAGGATCGAGAACAAGTTAAAGGAGACGCTATGGAGCAACGAAACGGATTTTTAATTTTAGCAGGGTGGCTAAGTTTTCTCGCCGCGGCGCTTCATGTGGCCGTGATATTCGGAGGTGCCGACTGGTACCGGTTTTTTGGCGCCGGAGAGGAATTGGCGCAATTATCAGAACAGGGAAGTCTGTATCCAGTCATTGTGACGCTTGCCATTACGGCCATTTTGGCCGGTTGGGGGTTATACGCCTGGTCAGGGGCAGGATTGCTTTTCCGCCTACCATTACTTCGTATCTGCCTTGTCTTGATCACCGCTGTGTATTGCATACGTGGTACTTATGGATTCTTTGTCCCAGTGCTGTCGGAACATTCCTATGTCACAGAATTAGGGGCTGGATTCTGGATCTGGAGTTCGCTGATTTGCCTGACATTTGGGGTGATTCACATGATTGGTGTCAGGCAGAGCTGGGACTATCTCGGAAATAAAGGGTAGTGTTAGCAGGAGGCTTGAAGCTGTCCATTCTGAACAGTCAGGCCTCCAACTTCGCTGTAAGAGTAAACTCAATAATGTCGGCAGCCGGTTTGCTGACCCCCAGTTCATACCCCAATAGCTGGCTCGCTTCTCGGGTGATGGCCAGTCCCAGCCCAAAATGATGCTGGGTCCCATACACATTCTCCTTGCGCCAGAATGGCTCGAACAGGTAATCAAGCTCCTGTTCCAAGATTTGCGGACAAATATTGCGGACTTTCAGTGCAAGGCTATCCTGCCGTGGACCGGACACTACAAGCTGAATCAATACCTCGGTATCCGAAGGTGCGTAGCTGAATGCGTTGTTGATCAGATTGCTGATCACGCATTTCAACAACGAGGTATCTGCATAGATAAATTGGGATTCCGGTAGCTGAAGGTTAACTGCCACTGAGCGCTCTTCTGCAATGGGTTGGCTGAGAAGGGCTTCATCGCGGATGAGTTCGCATAGGTTTGCCGTCTCTTTTTTGATGGAATACTCATCACGCTGCTGGCGGGTGAGCAGCGAGAGAGAGCGAACCAGTTCCGCCATTTTCTCTGCAATTGTATTGGCTTGCTGTACAGCCGTTAGCAGGCGTTGCGGATTTTCTCGGGCGCGTAATGCCACATCAGTGGCCAGTTGGAGTTCGCTGATGGGGGTGCGTAATTCATGGGCAGCGCTTGAGGTAAAGCGCCTTTCACGCATGAAGTGTTGTTCAAGCCGGTCAAGTAGCTCGTTGATTTTCTCGGCTGTGGGAAGCAGTTCCTCAGGCCAATCGGTGTTCAAGCGCTCCTGCTGGTGTGTGCTCTGAATGGATTCCACCTGTGAGGTTAGTCGCTGCAGTGGCCTGAGGCCCTGACGGGTGCTGTACCATACCCCAGCGAAGATCAGCATAGGCAATGAAAGCAGTAAACCGGTAAACCAGAGTGGTGAGATCCTGATCAAGCGGTTTTCTGTCGCGGGCGACCAGCACTTCCACTTTGGTGTCTTTAATGGATTGAGCCACTTCCAGGCCGGGTGATATATCGTCCCAGCCCCATTGCGGGTAAACCGTTTGAATCATCGCCCGAATATCCCGACCGTTGGCCAGGGTACTATCAAAGATTTCCGGCTCGCCATCACGGTTTCGGACAGGGCGGTTAATTTGAAAGTCCTGTTCCTGCAACAAGAGAGATCGATCCAGTGTTTCAGTTCCGTCCGCTGTCCAGACCTGGAAAATTTTGTTACCGTTTACGGCATAGCTGGTCAGTACTTCGCTATCCAGATCCACCCAGAGATCGCCATCCGGCCAGATCTTGGTCATGCCGACCACGTTCTGAAAATCTGCCAATAACTCCTGGTCAAACTGACTGATCAGGTAATGTCTTGCCGTCAGATAGCTGCCGATGCAAAGCAGAAGCAGAAAGATCATCACAACAGAAAACGTCATGACGACAATATGGTGTCGGATAGATCTCACGATTCACTCATCTGGTAGCCGAACCCTCTGCAGGTCTTGATCAGCGATGGCTGACCGGGTTGGTCAATTTGTTTGCGCAGGGTGGAGATGGCTGAATTCACCACGTTGCTCATAGGGTCAATATATTCGTCATAGATATGGTCTTCCAATTCGGAACGGGAGACCACTCGATCCCGATGCAGCATCAGATATTCAAGCAGTGCGTACTCACGGGGTGGCAGATTAAGACTGATGCCGTTAGATAACACCGTCTTGGTATTGGTTTCAAGTGTGAGATGCCTCAGGCTGATACGATGTTGCTTGAGTCCAAATCTGCGCCTGAACAACGTTTCAATTCTGGCCTGCAGTTCGGAAAAGTGGAAGGGTTTGGTGAGGTAATCATTTGCTCCCTGAGTCAGACCCTGAACTCTGTCCTCCACCGCATCCCTGGCGGTCAGCATCAGAATCAGGATATCGTTATTGGAAGCTCTGAGCTGGTTCAGGATCTGAAATCCGTCCACCCGGGGCAGCATCACATCCAGCAGAATCAGATCGTATGGATAGTCCAGGGCTCGCTGAAGGCCTTCCAAACCATCCGCAACGCTGTCAACTTTATGACCGACATCGGTTAACCCTGTTTCCAGACTTTGTCTCAATATGTCAGCATCTTCGATCAGCAGAATATGCATGAAATATACCTCCGATCCTTCATGCTATCCCAGGTTGTCACGTTTCCCAAGCGGGCATATGGTCTAACCCGGATTCCCCATTTATTCCTGACTGGTACGCTTGGGAACTGCCTGTTGGTCGTCGTTATCGCTAAAGTTTCTTTAAGTCGATAAAGTATTGCTTCTGTATGCCCAATTAATCAATGATGGCGCGTTTTGTTGGGGTGAGCGCTTGTCACCAAGATTCTCGCTTACCACCA
Source organism: Hahella ganghwensis DSM 17046 (assembly GCF_000376785.1). Lineage (GTDB taxonomy): Bacteria > Pseudomonadota > Gammaproteobacteria > Pseudomonadales > Oleiphilaceae > Hahella > Hahella ganghwensis. Next base: position 12,908 of record NZ_AQXX01000061.1, on the reverse strand, counting down.
TGTTTATCTCGTATACCTCGCGGCAGCTTGCGGCTCCCTATCGTCTGAAAACGCAGTTGACTGCTGTAAAATAGAATATTGCGGAGCGTCATAACATGTTGATGAAAACTGAATATGGAGATTTGAATGAATAAGCCCACATGGGTAACGGTAATAGGTATTTTGATGATTATCTTTGGTGGGTTGGGGATTCTCGGTGCCGCCCAGGAGATCGCGATGCCAGTTATGATGGATATGCACAAAGAGATGATGACGGCGTTCGGTCAGGGTGAGGATGGTGCAGGTGTACCAAAAATCAGTTGGGAAATAGAGCAGGATGGCGAAAAGCAGACGTTGGATATGTCCCAGTTCTATGATGCCATGCAGGAACAGCTGCAGTTTCCGGATTGGTATAAATCCTGGGGAATGCTGATGGGGCTGGTGTCGATGGCGATAGGGGCCTTATATCTTCTGTCGGGCATCTTCCTGTTAATGACAAAATCATTTGCAGTAAACACAATCTATCTGGCGCTTGGGTTATCGATCCTCTGGGCTATTATCCAGGGAGTTTTGTTCCTGGGAACTGACAGCGGCCTTTTATTGGCCCAGGTACCAGCGTTTTTGGCGAGTATCGTCATCGATATCATACTTCTGATTGTCGTATTGACCGGGAGTAAAGATGTTTTCAAAGCTGAAAAAGTGGATAAATCGCTGGAGACTTAATCCTCCGTCTTTTATGAATGGAGTGATGGCTCACGTCAGGTACGCTGGCAATCAGGATGCAGAATGGAGGAACTCGGATTATATGAAGCTTATTTTGAAGAGCTCGAAGATTCAGTTTCTATGCAAAGAGGATTTGGCAAAAGCGATTCCTGAGGAATGTTCAGGCCAACCGCTCAACTATGGACAAGGAGAAGGGCAGGTCGAAATCAACGACACCCTTTGGGGATTTTATGTCAATGAGATGGGGGATTATTACATGGCGCTGGAAGAAGGTGCGATCGGGTGGATAGAATTTCAATCACTTGTCCAAAGAATTCTGGAGACCTTGAGTGTACGCTTTTCGACGTCAATTGAATTAATTGCCAAAGGAGCATTTACGGAGAGCAATGATTAGTCAGTTTGAACGTTGGGTGGTCGCTTTTTTTGCGGTATTCGGGGCGTTTGTGTTCTGTGGTGTGGGTGGTTTCCTGATTGCCAGTCTGTTCGGGGTCTGGGGGCTTCCTGTCGCGGGATTTTTTGCCGCGTTTTCCGTGGTTGTTTTGACCTATATTTCAGCGCCAAAATATCAGTTGCCTTTGGTTTCAATTGTCTTTCTGGTCGGCTGTGTCTTGGCCTGGATCATACTGAAAGATGGGCATTACCCCGAATCCTATTCAGAGAAGGCTTATCAGCAGACCTATTTGCCATTTCTGGCGACTATTTTGGGGGGAATGATCAGTGTTGCATTCGCTTTCTTCCTTCACAAAGGGCCTACAACGATGATGAAAGAAGAAGGTTAGAAAAGTCGCAGACGGCAAAATCCAAATATGAAAAGTCTGGTTAATGCATACAATTACACGCGAATGGCTCTGACAATTATGGGCCCGTTGTTTGTGCTTCTCGGGGTTATAACAATCTTGTATCCGGAATCAGTCACGACCCATGTTGACCGCAGGGAAGTGGAAGGATGGGAAGAGATGAAGCAAGGCTTGTTTTGCGTGGCGGTTGGATTAGTGATGATCTTCGTGCGTTTCTTCTTCCTGAAATATCGAAAAAATCCTGATTTCAGTAGTGACATCCCTCTGCCGACTGATGTCACTTTTGAGAAAACGGACGATGTGGTGGAGAATATCAGGCGCTATAAGGCCGCCCAACGAAAAGCCGTGGAAGAAAAAAGGCGTTGAAGATCATGAGAGTCACTTTGCCGCAGTCAGGCATAGTCGGTTTTATAGCGGTACTGCTTTTATCGTTAATCAATACTGCAATCCTTATCATTCCGGCATTTGTAATGCCGGCAGACCTGGGACATAAATACTTGGAGATTCTGTTTATGCCTTTGACGGCATTGGGGACAGATACAGAATTCATGAGGAAATTAACGATATGGTTATTCGGCCGTATGACACCCAACTATGCTCCAGCACAAATCCTCCTGTATTTTGCATTCTGGTGGCCGACGATCTTTGTGGTCTTTTGGATATCCAGGGAGTTTGTCAGGCGAGATAGGGGCACCTGACAAACTCCTAAAACCGGGTTTTTCTGTTCAGCCTTTCCTTGGGTCAATGTCTTCTGATTATTGTCTACTGACTAACGATAGCTGATCCAGGAACCAGCGGCGAGAACGTCTACGTTAAGCTCCTTTTCTTGAGCTTTTTTAACCAACTCGCTGACGGGCTCCAAATACAGTTCATAGGTGCTGTGATGAATTGGGAGTGTGTATCTCGGCTGCAGGCGTTGAATAGCCTCGATTACCTCGTCAGCACCCATCGATATTTGCCCGAGGGGACCAGTGGTACCGACCCGGCCCAGGTGAGGCACAAAAATATCGGGTTTGCTCTTGGTCATCAGGCTCTCCAGCACGGAGGCAGTGAGAAATGAATCCCCCGTCCAATAAGCTGTCTTGTGCCAGCCGTTATGTTCAAACTCGAACCAATAACCGTTTCCATGGCCAAGAATCGACTTGAACTGCGGATTTTCTGTGTGAAAAGCAGGCACCGCCTCAATGGTGACAGAAAAATCGCCTTTCCGGATATGCCATTGTTTTCCCCAGGCCAGAGATTGATGGTTGGTAAAACCCAAGCCCCGTATCAATTGGGTATCAGATTCATGTGTGATCATGGTCAATGATTTGGGAAGCTCTTTTCTTGCCGTTTGGTCAAAATGATCTTCATGAGTATGACTGATGAGAGCCGCATCAAGCTGTTGCAAATTGACAGGGGGGAGCGGGGTTAGTCGACGGTGCGTTTTCACGTTGGGGCCTGTTGCCAGATCAAAGTTTTCATTGGGATCGGCCATGATATATGCCTCTTCGCCTTCTCCCAGCATGGGGTCAGTGAGGAGATAAATATCACCAAACTCTATCAGCATGGTGGGGCCGCCAAGCCATTGGATGTTGATTTCCTGACTATTCGCATAGGCGGTGAGGGTGGCGGATAAAGTGATGATGATCGCGGATAACACTTTATGTAGGTTCGTTGTTTTAGATGGGGATATTGTTTTAGATAGCTTCATTGTATTAGACAGCTTCATTGTATTAGACAGCTTCATTGCTTTGCTCTCCTGTTAAGTTGCCGGAGAGTTTAGGGCTCAGTATTATGTCTAACAATTATCCACACTAAGACATCATGTCAAAATAAATTAGACAAATATCCATGCTGAAGAATCAGGAAACTTTTATTCTGGTGGCGGAATTGTTGAACTTTTCGGCGGCAGCTCGCCAGCTGAATCTGCCCAGGGGAACGGTCAGTGCCAGAATTCAGGGGCTGGAAAAGCAACTGGGTGTGCGGTTACTGCATCGCAATAATCGTAGGGTCTCGTTGACCAATGAAGGTCAAATCTATCTGACAGCCTGCAAAGAGGCTCTGGCAATTCTGGAACACTCTGAGCGATCTCTGTCGCAGAATTCCGATTTATCTGGACGCATCCGACTTGGTATGCCTGCCACGGCGTCCGATCAATCACTTTTCAGCGATCTGCTGAGTTTTCAAAACGAATACTCCAATCTGAAAATTGAAATCGTGATGACTGATGATATTCAGGATTTGGTTGAGCATCGGATTGATCTCGCCTTGAGGGGAAAAAAGGTCAGAAACAGTGAATTGATTGCACGACCCATGCCCAGTGTATCAATGAGCCTGGTTTCTACACCGGAGTGGTATGCGGCCGTGGAACATTCCTCAGTTCCTGAAAGCTGGTGCATTCATGATCCGTTGGCGATGTTGCCTTTTGAGGCTGAAAAGCCAGACATTACTGCCTCCAGCATTGATGCGACAATACAGCTGTGTTTACTGGGAAGTGGGGCAGCGTTAGTGCCAACAACGACCTGCGCTCAATTGATCAATGCAGGCCGGTTGATCTCTTTGGTGCCCTCTGCCGAATTGCCTGAGCTGGCTCTTTATCTGGTCTATTCAAGCCGTAAAATGATGCCCGAACGTGTGCGTGTGCTGAGAGACTACCTGCTCAGAACGGTTTAAACATTTCGCCGGGTAACTCCGCTGTCATTAATTTCGTCTATTCTCCTAAGGCTGGTATATACCAGATTTTAAACTAGGAGACATTATGCTTAACTGGAAGAGTTTTACCGCAGGCGTTGGCCTGCTGGCAGTAACGTCTTTGGCTGTGGCGGATAATAAGGTTCTCTTGATCGGAATTGACGGTCTTCAACTGGAACAGATTCAAAGGCTGGATACACCCAATTTTGATCGTCTCAACATAACAAAGGCCTACACCGGCGGGGTTCAGGGAGCCTCCTCGGAACAGCCTACTGTAAGCGGACCAGGGTGGGCGACCATTCTGACTGGGGTGTGGATGTCCAAGCATCAGGTGACATCCAATGATGCGGGGCTGGCAAATTCGGAGTTTCCAGGACTCTTTAAAAGAGTGAAAGAAGCCAAGCCGGATTCCTATGTGGCAAGCCTTGCGAACTGGGGACCAATAAATACTAGTTTCTTTGCCGATGAAGTGGCCAACATCGATGAAGTGGCGAGCGGCCTCAATGATCAGCAAGTAGTTGATCGGGCTCTGGATACTTTAACCCACACTCCCGCAGACTTTGTATTCCTGCATTTGGATGATCCCGATCATGCCGGACATTCGAGTTGTTTTGGCAGTGCTTATGATCAGTCTGTTTATGATTCGGATCGGCGATTGGGGCAGCTTCTGGATCAGGTTGAGAGCCTGCAGAGACTGACCTCTGATGATTGGCTGGTGCTGGTCACGACAGACCATGGTCGTACGCCGGTGATTGGCTGTCATCATGGAAACCAGACAGAACCTGAGAAGACGATCTTCATCGCTTCCAATCAATCCATGAATCCTGAGTTCTGGCAGCGGGTGGCGGATATTCCCAATACGGCGTTTAACGGACTCTATGGTTATCCCTCACAGGCTTCGATTGCGCCGACAGTGTTGAGACACCTTGGTATTCCAATACAAGCTTCCTGGAAACTGGATGGCCTGCCACTGGTTGGAGAGCTGGGTGTACAAAAACTGATGGAAGACGGGTCTGTGGCTGAGAGTTTTACCTGGTACACCATCCAGCAGGAGCCTGTGAATATTTATCGAAATGGTGATTTGGTCGATCAGGTCTACTCGATGGATCGTGGATGGACAGATCTGCATACAGACGGGCCAGGTATCGTGGATTATGTGGTGGAAATGAACGGTACGCCGCTGGCCCTGCGCGTGAATCAGTTTAATGTGGATGCGGCCATCAGTAAGGATGCGTTCAAAGCCTATTTCTTCCGTAACGATCAGCAGTATGTACGTTATAACAAGGTGCTTGATAAGTCGGACGACGATTATCCCAGGGAGACCAACAATCAGACCTGGCCCGGGATGGAGCCCTATCGGGATCTGATAACAGCGAGCTTTCGGAAAGATGCGGGGACCAGCTATTATTTTCTCACGACTGGTGAGTACATCAACTATGACAATATTGGCGATAAGGTGAGAAGCGGGTATCCCAAACCAATTAATAATGCGACCTGGCCCGGACTTGAGCCCTATAAAAACCAGATTGAGGCGGCCCTTCGCTGGCATAATCAGAAAGTGTATTTCTTTCTGAACAATGGCGATTATATCCGCTATGACATTGATCGGGATGCCGTGGACAGTGGATATCCCAAGCCCATCAATGACAGTACCTGGCCGGGCATGGGAGACTATGCCAGAGATATCACCGCCGCAGTCAAATGGAATGACAGCCGGGGCTATATATTTCTGACCGGTCAGCGCTATCTTCGCTACAGCATCAGTGATGACCGGGTTGATGATGGTTATCCGAAAGCCGTCAACAACGGAACCTGGCCAGGGTTGTTGAATCCGTAACTGGCCGGTGTTTTAGGAGACCCTGTATTACTTCGAAACCGATTAATTTTCTGGTTATGCAGCGGTCTTCTATATGTTTACACTGAGGGCTGGCTTAAATTATTGGCAAGCAACAATGTTTTTTAAAAAAAGAGCAATCAAACGTTATATGAGCGTCTTACCCGCTAAGTTGGCGAAAGATTATGGCGGGGGAAGTTATTATACAATTGGGCAAATTTTAACGGCTATTGATGCCTGTGGTTTATCAAAAAAATACCGTCAGTATGCTGTTGCGATGTTTATTGACCCGGAAGATCTGAAGCAGACTTTCGAGATGAGCTTTTCAGCATATGAGGGAATGGAGGTCCGACGAGAAATCGCGGATATGTTTTTCGACGGAGAGGTTGAGTTTGTGCTCAGGAACGGTCGAAGTTCTCAAAATGGCAATCCTGGAACAGACCCATTCCCCGGCGGGACTAATGACTAAGTAGTGCTACTAGTGAAATAGGGGCCGGCCTGAAGTTAAGGTACGGCCCCTGATTCGTCAGGTGATAAGCGCTAAAAGAATCTAGTAATCCTCACACCCCTGACGCCAGGCGTATAGATCCAGTTTTTTCTTCATCCATTGAAGATTGAGTTGTTTGGCCCGGGCGCAGAAGTTTGCCGGATCTCCCTGATACTCGACACCGAAGACAGCCTTGTCTGCGTTGGTGAATACAGAATAGGCTTCGCATTCATTGTACTGGAAGCATTGCTCGTTCAAGGCCCAGTCAAAGTGATCGACGAGTTCTGTCAGTTGCTCAATATCGTTTTTCAGACCAATCGACAGACCTCTTTCATGGGCTTGTCTGGCGAGCCATTTGTTGTAAGCCAACTGATCGTCTCCGGTAAGCGCGGGGTTCAGCCTGACTTCGCTGCTGTTGGTCCAGGCGTCCATATTATCCGGTTCCACCGCATCACAGCCTTTTTCAACGGCGAGATCCAGGCGGGAGGTCATGATCGGTTCCAGGAGATCAATACGACGGATATCCAGCCAGCGCTCGTCCCATTCAGCCATGTTTCCGGCAAAAGGAGGTTCTGAACCGTTGTAGGAGTCACTGGTGATAAAGTCAAAATGCTCACGCCATTCTGAACGCCAGCCCTCATATGTACCTGCACTGAAGTAGCAGATGACCGTCCGGCCTTCAGATTTCAGTTGGGCGATTTCCTGAACGCTGACATTAAAAAGATCGACGTCATATACGTGGACGTCATAGTTGTGATCGATATTACCCTGGAGCTGCCATTGCCAGGTCAGGTTGTCCCCTGGGGTGGGTTGCCACCAGTAGGGATTGGGTCCTGGATCATCCGGATCTGTGCCGCCGTCGCCGGGATCTGTTCCTCCATCGTCGCCATGGAGCGCCACTTCCAGCGCCATATAGTCGAGGTTACTGATATCCACGCTGTTGTTGGACTGGTAGCGAACTCTGATTTGTCCAAGGTGATTGACGAAATCTGCTGCATCGCCGGAGACCTCCAGCCAGAAATTGTGCCATTCCCATTCGTTAATGTCAGAGTTGTCGCCCAGTACGATCCAGCGATTGTTTTCATAATCTCTGATTTTGAACAGCCAGCGCTGGTTATTTCGGCTTTCGCCCATGAAGTTGCTTTCGACGACAAGCGAGGCCAGATCTTCCGGCTCAAGTCCTGCCGGTAGTTCGAAGATGAAATCCCCTTTGAATCTGTCGGAGTCCGGAGAGAACTCGATATATTCGTCCCAGTTATCCTCTGAGCCGGATTGGGACATATCCCCCAGTACTTCTATTGGCTGGCTGCTGATATAGCCTTCTCTGACGACGATGTTGTCAACTTCCAGTGTGAGTGCCTGTGAAGTTGCTGATAGTGGAAGCAGGGCGGTGAATACGAGTGCCAGGCTATGCCGGGCTGATTTGTTTTTATGCATATTGGAATTTCCTTATACATTATTGAAAGTCCCAGATTACCCATGCAATTGTTATGAGAAGGTTATGGCAACAGGATAGACATCGATGTGTTACTTGATGACTAAATCGAAGCCGAGCACTTGTAGCTTATATATGACTGAATAAGCAGGGTTACGGCTCGAAAAAGCCACTGACGGGTTTGGTTAGAAAGCTGGTCCATTCCAAATGTGCGTCATACGTTATATGTCGAGGAATCTTGGCGTAGTGAAAGAACACAAAGGCGAAATATCAAGATACTACAATGTGCTGAACAGCGGGTATCGAGCCTGATCGCAGATCGATACTCCAATCACTAAGTAGCCTCCGCGTTGCATACATCCGTAGGAATAGTGCGCTATCAAGTGCCAATCACATTACAGAAACTGGATGTCAAGGACAAAACGCGCACTGTGCTCAAAGCAATAGCGTAGGGAATCATTTAATTAATTGACGGCCGTGAGGATTCCTCGTTAAATACCCCCCTCTCTAAGAGAAGATAGATCTTATCGTTTCTCGATAGATGTACTTTCATATCCAATTAGTCAATTCCTAATTTTGATGACACAGAGCATGGAGCAGTCGAATGGAATATCGATGTAAAACAATGGGGTATTTGTTTGTCGCGGCGGCATTGGCAGGCTGCGGAGGCGGTGGTGGAGAGGACAGTTGGTCTGGTGGCAGAGTGGAAAACCTGACACTTGAAGCTTCAAACGCTTATCCAGGGAACTATATTCTTAATAAGGGCAAAGTTGCTGAAATAAGAAAGATTATGCCGCTTAATGATGGCGGTAGCATGATTGTCGGTCATTATGAGCGCAAACCATCCAGTATGGATGCCAGGAGCTTTTTGGTCAGGTTGGATGAGAATCAAAAAATAGTCAGCACAAATTACCATTCGAATGGTTACATGGATAGCTGTATCCATCCTTCCGGGGAAATCAGCCTTGCTGAGCTGAATAAAGACGGCGATCGTTATGGAGTCACTCTGAAACGCTATTCCGGTGAAGGCGGGTTATTATACAAAACATCACTCAGGGACGATTTTTCTGAGAATCGTTACCAGGTCATGAACAGAAAACTATGGGAGCAGAGTGGCTATCTGATCAATGAGTTTTCAGACCGTCCGGGAGATGCTGATTATGAAGTTCGTTATTCCAGTTCTGTTCACGCCTTTTCAAACGCAAGATATAACATTGTGAAATTGACCTGTAATGAAGAGCGTCTGGTTGTTTACCTGAATCACGAAGGCCCAAAAATTACGGTTTATGACAGTCATTTGCAAAAGGAGTGGACAGCACCTCTGACGATTTATGAAGTGGATAATTCCCTCGTACTGGACCGCACTTTTGCTGAGGTGGCTGTTGATGACGCGGGGAATATCTATGGCATCTCAGAGATTCACCAGGGTTCGATCCCTAACTACAATCATCGCTTTAAAACCAAACTGCCTTATGATATCGATGCTGCCTACAATAAGGACCTTATTGTGAGGAAGTTTTCCCGGAACGGGGAGTTGCTGGAAGAAAAGGTTGTTGGTACTCAGGAAATGGATTTGATTAGTGATGCCGTTGTACATAACGGGATGCTTTATGCGTTGGCAAACAGCCGTATCAAAAAATCTGATATGGATAATGAAACCAAGGAATGGGATATCGGATTGTTTGCCATCAACCCGGTCAGCCTGGAATATACGCATGAGTGGCTGGATCTGAACCAGCAGGACTGGGCTACCGGGATGACGGTGGACGGTAATGATTTGTACCTGTTTGGCGTAACAGGTTACCAGCAAAAAGATACCAACAGCATCGTGTCCAATGGGCATGGATTCTATAAGCGTCTGCCTGATGGTGTGGTTCAAGATGACGACTATGTCAAAATCGCGGGCAGAAGGCATGGGATTATTCATGATATGTCCGTCTTCCAGGGGATGATCAATGCTGTCGGCGTAACAGATGCACCCATTACCCATACCAAAGACCGGAACTCCTCAGGTCTCTTTTACAGATCTGCTAATTAAACGATCACACCTGAATCGTTGAAGCTGGTTGGCGGCTTGCTCAATTATTAGCCTTTGTTATGATCGTTGCTATCAACAGGCTGATTATTGAGCGGGAACGCCAGGCCAAAGTGATTTTTACCCACAATCTGGAACGTTATCTGGATTGTCCGCCCTTAATCAATTCTGTGACTTGGAAAACTGGCTAAACTGTTGAACGGCCCTTTCCATCGTCTGACGTAAGATAGTGAAGTCAGGTATCCAAGCATGTAATTGATATACAGCATCCCTTACTCTTATAGGACAATCGGGGCCAGTAATAGAACCCAGCTCAAGGCAATAGAACAGGTCATCATCATAATTGACGGCCGTGTCAATTTTTCGTTAAATAGCTGGCCTTCAATTAAGGCAATTCTTACCGCTTCAAAAAAAACGCACTTTCTTAACTCAATATTTATAACTTATACAGTACGAAGTCATGGAGTGATCGAATGGAGTATCAATGTAAATTTATAGGGGTTCTGTTTCTGGCTGCAGCACTGGCAGGCTGCGGTGGTGGAGGAGGCGATGAGAACGGTCAATCCGGCGGTAGAGTGGAAAATCTGACACTTAAAGCCTCAGATGCGAATCCGGGAAGCTACATACTCAATGATCGTAAGATAACTCAAATCCGCAAGTTGATACCACTAAACGACGGCGGTAGTTACATTTTTGGACATTCAGAGAGCAAGCTACGTAGCGGGAATCCGAGAAGTTTTATGATCCGCCTGGATGAACATCAAAATATCTTGAATACGCGTTACCAGAAAGATGGATATATGGATGCCTGTATTCATCCATCCGGAGAAATCAGTCTGGCTGAATTGACGAAGGTTGAGGAAGGATTATTTGGTGTCACTTTGAAGCGCTATACCAATGAAGGCGTACTGGTCCACAAAACGGTGCTAAAAGACGAATTTGCCGAGCACGAGTACAAATTTATGACCAGGACAATCTGGGAGCAGAAGGGGTACCAGATTGATAACTTCTCGGAACGGGATCCTGATCCCAATCATGAAGTTCGTTATTCCAGTGGGGTTCATGCTTCTTCTTATGTGAGATATCAGACTGTAAAACTGACTTGCGACAAAGAGCGCCTGATTGCTTTTCTCAATCATGATGGACCGAAGGTCACTGTTTATGACAGCCGGTTACAGAAAGAGTGGAGCGAGCCACTGACGATTTACGAAGCTGAAAACAGTTTGTTTCGTGACAGGCCCTATTCAGTGGTAACGGTTGATGATGCGGGTAATATCTACGGTATCTCCGAAATCCAGCAGGGTTCGATTCCTAACTATAATCATCGCTTCCACACTAAACTGGACTTTGATATTGACGATCCTAATAAGTTAGACCTCATCTTGAGGAAGTTTTCCAGAAACGGAAAGCTCCTTGAGGAAAAAATACTCGGGTCGGAAGAAGATGACCGTATTATGGATGCTGTTGTACTAAATGGGGTGCTTTATGCTGTTGCGAACAGTGAACTTAAGAAATCCGATGTGGTCAGAGAGTGGGATATCGGGCTATTTAGCATCGACCCGATCAGCCTGGATTTTGAACACCAATTTTTGGATCTGAATCAGGAGGACTGGGTTACAGGAATGACGGTGGACGGCGATGATCTCTATCTGTTTGGCGTAACGGGCTATCAACAGGCTAATACAGAAAGCATAGTGTCTGGCGGACATGGGTTTTACAAACGCCTGCCTGATGGTGTGGCACGAGATAATGACTATGTCAAAATCGCGGGCAAACGGCATGGGACTATTCATGATATGACTGTCTTCCAGGGGGAGATCAAAGCTGTTGGAGTGACCGATGCCCCAGTGACCCATACCCAAGACAAGCATTCTTCTGGGCTGTTTTATCGCTCGGGTATTTAAGCGTTTGTTTTCAGACAACAGTTAACAATTGTGTCAGGCCTTGGCGGGTTGCTCAATTAATAGTCAGTGTGATAAGTGTTGCTATCATTCGACTAAATATTGGTGGACCGCCTTGGCCGAAGTGATTCATACCCTCAATTCAGGGTTTTGTCAGGCTTGGACCCCTCCAACCTATTGAGAGTGTTACTAGATAAATCGAATATTCTTATTGAATAAGCTGCTGTAGAGACTCCGGGATGCTGACTTGAAGTAGTCCAGATTTTCCAGCGCTCTCGAACCAATCATAGCTCCCTGTAGCGTCGACAGAATCAGGGATGCCATCTGCGTTGCGGCAGCCGAAGTATGTTTCTTGTTCAGATGACGGGCGGAAACCCTGCCCAGCCAGCCCAGGTTTAACTCGAAAAATGCTCTAACTTCCTCGCGCAGTTCCTCAGTTAGGGTTTCCCGTTCAACACTCAAAACCGTGCAAAGGCACATTTTGTCTGAATGTATCATGCTCTGGTAATACAGCAGGATATAGTCCCTGATCAATTCATCCGGTTGTCCTACTTCCGGGTTACCCAGGGTTTCTGTAAAAAAATCGATATATCGTCGTGCCACTCCCACACCAAGGTCTGATTTGGTTGGAAAGTGGTAATGTACGCTGGCACTTTTTATCCCGACTTCCCGGGCTATATCGCGAAAACTGAAAGAGCTATAACCTCCTGTCCTTATATAGTCTTCAGCAAGATCTTTGATTTGTTCAACCGTGTCGTTCATCTGGAATCACTAAGGAGAGTCTGAATAACCCCAAGGTTCTGAGGTAATTCAAACTCTCGACGATATATGGCCGAATATTCAGAGTGTTTTTCCGGCCATTTTGGATCTTCCCCCCCTGTGGGGCGTCATCTGGGCTCACTGCCCCTATACCTGCAGCTCTTTCCTTGCCATCAGCAGATTGCTGAAGGCCGCCAACAGATAGAGCCGGCTCTTGTTCTTGGCCAAGCCTCGATAGCGGACTTTGTCGTAACCAAACACCTGCTTGATGTATCTGAACGGGTG
>NZ_AQXX01000060.1 GCF_000376785.1 Hahella ganghwensis DSM 17046 | reverse complement strand
GCTATCGAGGCTTGGCCAAGAACAAGAGCCGGCTCTATCTGTTGGCGGCCTTCAGCAATCTGCTGATGGCAAGGAAAGAGCTGCAGGTATAGGGGCAGTGAGCCCAGATGACGCCCCACAGGGGGGGAAGATCCAAAATGGCCGGAAAAACACTCTGAATATTCGGCCATATATCGTCGAGAGTTTGAATTACCTCAGAACCTTGGGGTTATTCAGACTCTCCCTAGTAAACTTGTGGCGATTCACATAGACTAACCGGCAACAGCCATTGCAAACGCGGCTGGGTTTTGCAGCCGCAAAACGATATCTGCATCGTTAGCGAAAGAGATCTTAGTTCCCTCCCCGATGAACTCGACCCTTCTTACGTCAGAGAGCTTCACTCTGCGGATAAGATCAAACCTGGTAACAGAAAAGGTGAAAGGGCTGTTGGTGTTTCTAATACACAACTCCTTCTCTGTCACGATGACGTCAACAAATCCCCGGCCTTGTTTTAGCTTTGACAGTATATTCTTTTTCGAATAACCGGATACATGCAACTCCCTGAACTTGGCTTGGGATAGATCCAGATTATTGAACATCGCTTTTATTCTTCTATTTGAGAAATAGAAAGAAGCCAGATTCCATACCAGGATAAGCACTACCATCAGGAAAAAAACAATAGGGTAGCTGTCCAGGTAATTCGACGTTTCAGTCATCGCTTAACCAATAAATAAGTTATTCTGTGTGAGAAGAACACTGATACCTCCGGTGTGTTGATTACATGCATGCCAACACTTATCAATCCTAAGTGGCTGAACCAGCCTCCACCAACTCCCTCACTTCTTTAAAGAACGAAGGGGTTTCCCCAAAGTTGCTTCTGTCTATAACAAAAACGCCAACTAACAACGGAACCAGCATCCAACGCACAATTACAATTTTCTCCGTGCCTTTGTCTTCAATCAACAAGAACCAGGCCTTCTCGTAGAAGAAACTTTCACGGTTTGCTTTGATGACTTTGGACTCTTTGATAATCCGCGCCTTTCGAAATCCAGAAATCCACAACAGAAAGGTCTTCTGAACAGGTATAACTTACTACAAATCGTTGCCACTTTGACGATCCTCGACCCCAGGCCAGATTTTTCTATTGATGGACAACTTATATAGCCGCTCACTCATTTAAATATCGCCAGATAGTCTTCTTCATTCATGGCAACCGCCTCCCATTCAAGTTGAGCGGCCACGAGCGATAAACTGATCGAACCATACAGATTCATTTGCCAGGCAGTGTCGTCCTCACTCAACTGATCCAGACGATCCTGTAGCGACAGAGATAGTTCCTGCTTTGACTTTTCCTAGATCAGTGTTTCATATATTGAGTGAAGATCATTACTTTGGATGCAGCCCTCACAATCCAGATTGAAAGACACGACCTGACGGCATCTGATAATAACCTTCCGGTATTCCCCTTCCACAGTGCCATAGACGAAAAACGTCATGAGTACTTCAGGAAAACGATCCAACTGAAGTAACAAATCGGCGTTGTCCAGAAGTGAACGACAGATATCCCTAAGCTGCTTATCTTTCGGTTCCACTGACTCTCTCACTGATGTAATACAACGCGCGAAAGTTATAACGATTCCCAGCCAAATGGAAGGATAAAACACGGCAGGATTGGATATGCTTTCAGGCCAATGTTCAACCTGTCTAACCTGGCCTATTATTTATACAGGTCTGGCCTCACTTGAAGAGGTTGCTCCCAAGCGCTTATCACTCGACAGAGCAAAGGAACCACGGACATGGCCCCAAGTGCAGCAAATCAGTATTCAGCCTGGGTTTATTGTTTACCCACCGCCAAAACCAGCATGGACTTCCGGGCAGGTACCCGGATTCCGTTGGATACTTTTGTGACGAGAAACTACACCAGCCAGATATCTCTTAATGATTTTGTATTGATTTGGGAACAGGTGAATTTGATTGCTCTGGGGTTGGTGATTCCCTTTAGTAGCAATGACAGTAGCAATGAATCAGACAGCCGCGAGTTTGATGGCACCGTCTCCTTTGCTCAGTCCAAGGCACAAGAAGAAAACAATCGGCTGGACGAAAAACTGGGACCAGGATTAGGGATACAGGTCATCCAGCAGATTGATCCAGGACTGAATTACGAAGAAATCGCCGGCACCGGTATTTTTGATACGTTCGACCCGTCAACCCCGGATGCGCGGTTAATTCCTCTCACGGAGCGTCAATGGCATGAAATATTAAACCTATTGGAAAAACGGATCGACATTGAGTCGTTTAAAAGCCTCTTCGCCCAACTTGGTCCTTATCAGGAAATCCCGGTGGCATCGGAAGAGCCGGGCGACGAACCCAAACCAGCCCCCCCTGGACCAAAACCCGACCCCAAAAAAACGATAAACGACCTCGATCACAAAACAGGTATCAGCTACGACTCCCCATTCACCGAGGACGAACTCAGCCGCTCGCCAATCGCCCAGGGTTTGGCGGTCACTTTGAACAACCTGTACCGGGATTCCCGAGAAGATGCGAAGGACAGTTTCCGTATTCATCTACATGGCATGTGGGGATCAGGGAAATCCACGTTTATGCGTTTATTGGGATTTGCCCTGCAACCCTCACGAACCCGGAAAGATCCGGATGCTCACAAATATATCTCCCTGTTACCTGAGTCAGCCAAACATCAGGACTGGGTTATTGTGAATTTCAATGCCTGGCAGCAGCAGCGTCTGGAACCGATCTGGTGGTCGCTTTATCAAACCATTTATTCAGAAACCTGTGACAGCCTTTTTACCTCTCCCTCCTTTGATCTGACTGACGAGGAGATAGCAAGAAACCAATGCCGTCACAATATTCAGAATGCTGAAAAGCAATGGCGGGAAAGCTTTCGGGGACCGTGGAAAAGCCTCGCTGCCCTGGGGGTCGTTACCACGATCATTGCGCTGATCATGATATTTACAGGCAAAGACGCAACCACCACCAAGAATATCCTGGGTCTTCTTCTGTCCGCGTTTTCCATTCCCCTGGTGGTGTTTAATCTCTACAAGCTGAGAGAACAGGACCCGGCCCAGGCATCACGGCAGGAGGCCACCGTCTTTGCGCGTAAAAATGACGACCCTCTGCAAGCATTAAGAACCCGGTTCAAGGCGCTCGTGACTGAAGTGAATGGACCAATCATGGTTTACGTGGATGATCTGGACCGCTGCAACGCAGACTATGTCATCGAGTTGCTGGAAGTGATCCAGACCGTATTTAACGATTCCCGGGTGTACTATTTGATCGCGGCTGATCGGCGCTGGGTGCACACTGCCTACGAAACCGTGTACCCGGACATGATGGAAAGCATTCGGGAACCTGGCAAGGATATGGGCTCGCTGTTTCTGGAAAAGATTTTTCAGATGGATGTGACGATTCCCGAAATCAGCCAGGAGCAGAAAGCTACCTATTTCGATACTCTGCTGGCCCGCCAGAAAGACGGTATGATTCCAGACTCCACTAAACCCACCGTCGAGGAAATCACCCGGGAAACCTCCGCGGGCGTGGACGCCATGTTACTGCGCCTGACCAATCCGGATCTTCATCCGGTGATGCGTCAGGCCATCAGCAACAAAGCCGCCGTTGAAATTAATTCCCGTGAAGCTCAAAAGCAATTGGAGCATTTTCTTAAGCCCTTTGGGACTTTTCTGGCCAGTAACCCCCGAGCGATGAAGCGGTATGTGAACGCCTATACCATGATTCTGACGATTGGACTGGTCCTCTGCCCTACTGAGCTGGGCGACGAAGATAATCAGAAAAAACTGGCGTTGTGGATGATCATCATTACCCGCTGGCCATCCGCGATTGAGCAGATTCGCATAGCGGTCACCCATGATGCCGCGCTGGATTTTCAGAACAACGATGCTCTGAAATCCATTGACCCTGATCTGTTTGCCCGAGTCTGGAATGGGAACGCTGAAAACATTAACGTCTCTCTGGACTCTGAATCAGCATTGCTGTTCCTGAGGCTGACACACAGAACCTGATCAGGCATCTCAGAGAGATACTGGACATACAAACACAGAAAGGTTTTGGAGCGAGCTTTCCCTGCACACCTCAGCAGAGGCTGTGCAGGGAAGTGTTCTGAGAAAACAGATGAATTTAGTTGAGTGCTTGAGCCTTACGAGCTTTCTCAAACACCTTCTTCATATTCTCAAGGTTTTCCTTGGCGGGTTTAAAATTGATTGGTTCTACTTTTTTTTGAGCTTGAGCGGTTTGTTCTGATTTTGGCGGTGTCATCATTTTTATAACCTCCTGGTATGGGTAGCGGTATATCCATATTCCTTAAGCCTGACCCCAACAGCCCCATGGAATCCGGGCGGTCCTTGTTGTTGAAATTACCCCTGTGAGGGACAGCCGTCTATGATTCATACTCACTATGCCAATTGACATAATCTGAATCGACATAGCTCCCCATGCGCCTTTTTTAATATAGGCACTTTTACGTAGATATCAATAAAACATATATCAACAACGACGAAAAGTGAAATCACTGTAATGCATATGTAACAATGGTTTCAGTCATTTTAGTTTGCATTGTAAACCGATCCGCCATGCGGGATATTTGATCTCGCTCAAGCATGGCACTGCTTTATATGATGTTTCGTCACATCCCCCAAATAAGAGCCTACCTCAAAAATAATTAATCATTTCGCGTGTAATTACGTCTATAAAACACACCATAAAATTTGCTATTTTTGCGCATTCACGTTTTCTGTCGTATGTCCGCTCCTACAGACAATCGCTCAGAGCACATTGCAGGATGCAGAGCCACTGCTTTGTCAGCATACCGACGCACCTGTTTGCAGGACCAAAGAAAGGAACCCTTGATATGAACCCGCGCCCAGTCTTTCTGGTACTGGCATGTTGCCTTAGCTTGCCTACGCTTCATGCCAATGCCGAAGTGAAAACCTATGGCGGTGCCCATGTCGGCATGCTTAATTTTGAAGTTGATGATGTTGCTTTCCGTCCCTGGTTTGCCGGGCTTCAGGCCGGCATGCAGACCGAAAGTGGCGCAGGTATGGAAATAGCCGCCGCTACTGGTGTTGTGGACGATGAGTCCAACAAGACAGAAATGTCCTTGAACTACAGCGCGCAGGCATACCTGACTTATTCACTTTACGATGATTTTGACGGCCCCCGAAGAGGCCAGCTGCTTCTAGGCGGCGGTTACGCCATCTTTGACACCAACACCAATGCCGGTTCATCTGACTATCCTGGAGACCAAAGCTGGGATGGTCCCGCTCTGATGATTCGTTATTCCGAGTACCTGCCTTCTTACCCCAAGGTCAATCTGGCGGCCAGCTACGAACATTACTACCTGGATGGCAAGCTTTCCGTCGCTCAATTTACCCTGGGGGTGTCCTATGACTTCTAACACTCAAAACCGTTTTATGAAAACCCTGCTATCCTCCGCCATTTTGGGTAGTACACTACTTTTAGCTGCCTGTGACAACGCCCAGGAAGCGAGCAAGCTCGATGAAGCCATCGACGTGGCAGAAGAAGAGATCGTGTCACTCACTATCAGCTCCGAAAACGATAAAATAATTTTCGAACCCAGCGAAAGCTGGCAGTTCACTGCAATAGGAAAAGACGCTGACGGCAAGGAAGTGGATATCAGTGAGAAGGTCAACTGGTCATTGTCTGACGGCGACAATGCCTCCTTCGATGATGACGGCACACTGACCACCAAGAACTTCACCGGACTGCAAACAGTGAACGCCAACATCAAATGGGGTCAGTTTGAGGACTCTCTTGAGATCACACTCTCAGACGCTTCTCTGACCGACTTAGCCGTCACTGTCACACCTTCAACAATCGACGAATGTCAGTCTGCCGAACTCACTGCTACAGGCACCTATGACGATGGCAGCAGCCGCTCCCTGGGCGATGTAACCTATGAGTCAAAGGATACCAACGTCGCCACGGTTGATGACGATACGTTAATTACTCACGTATCCGGCAATGTCGATGTCTCCGGAACCAAATCCGGTATCAATTCTGGTGACACGCCGGTCACTGTCTCCGATACACTGGCAGAGATCAATATCAACAAGGGAACCTCCGTTTCCATGCGCACCGGTGGAACCCTGGTCTTGAGCACTACCGGCGACTACAGTGATGGTCAGAATGGTGTGAATATCACCAAAGCAACCTCCTGGGACTCCTCAGAGCCCAGTATCGCCACCGTCAGCAGCTCCGGCACCATTACGGCCAAAACCATCGGCGATACTGTCGTCACCGCAAGCTGTGGTGGGTTGGAGAAGACGATCAATGTCGCCGTTCTGGACGTCACCGACATCATCATCGTCAGCCCAACCTCCAGTGAACTGGACCCGGAGGATACGGTTCAACTGCAGCTTTACGAAGTATTGTCTGACAACTCACGCGGTACGAATGATCTTGCCGATGAAGACAAGGTCATCTGGGAAATTGAGGTAGGTGACGAGATAGCCGACATCAATGACGAAGGTAAAGTCACCATGGCGGACAGCTTTGACGGCTACAGCAAGAGCTTTATCCGCATTACAGTGGACTATGGCGAGTATGACGACGAGATAGAGTTGTTTATCAACGATTAACCCGGCAGACTTACAGAGTCTGGCAATTGCTGACACCACTGGAGTTAATTCCAGGCGGTGTCAGCGTTCTGATCATTAAACAACAATAAGGAACATCAATTATGGCAGGTAAACTTCCAGGAAAACATGGTGACAGCCTCGACTATGGCATGATCAATCATCTTCTTATCACCCTTTCTGTCGGTGTTGTTTTGGGTATTCTGTTGTTTGGGTTTGTGCTTTAACCGGGATGTCCAACTGATAGTTTGATTCCCGGCAGTATGCTACCAGTCTGTATGGCATTAGAATTAGCGACGTTCATTGGTCTCATAAAGTAAACCGTTTTGACAGATCCTTATACACCCCCCGAGTCTGATGTCACTGTGGCCGACGACTCGGTTCCCCGTAAAATTGGCTGGAAGATTTTCTTCTGGGTCCTGTTCCTGATAGAAGCCACATACTTGATTTCTGAAGTGGTAGAACCAACAGAAGAATTGCAGATACTTGCCGTTGAAGTTGTTGTGTACTTCTTTACCTTTCTCGGTATTTTTGGCTACGCCTACAATAGAAAGTTCTTTTTTCAGAAGTTCTGGGGGTATTTCATTCCAGTTGCAGTGCTTTGGGATGTTTATTCACTAGTTGAAGTCGCCACTCTGGAGTTTGAGATTCCGATTGAGTATTTTATTTATTATGGATCTATAGCGATCGTTGTGTTCCCGCTATTGGCCTTGCAGTATCTGGCGCTTTATAAATACCGTTTCCACTCGCCCTATATCTGGAACCGATAGCCGTGCCAGTAGGTTTAAGAGAAATCAGGTCAGCATCACAGCCAACAGTCCTGAGATAACAATTCCGTCGAAGGTACCCGCCCCCCCAATACTGGCCATCCCCACCTGAACTTTGCGGATTTTCCCCAAATTCATCAGGTCCGCGCCTATCACCGGCCCCAGAACACCCGCACAAAACGCTACCGGAGGTGCCATTTCCGGCGCCATAATCCAGGCAGAGATCGCTGCTACCGGCCCGGGTACAAAGGTCGGCATCACGACCCCTACATTTTCTACCGGGCGTGAGCTCCAGAAACAGACTGCCACATTGATGACCACCGCCGCCACCAGCGGCAGCGCCACTTCCGGCCCCACCGCCAGAATTCTGAGCACTTCATAAACCACCAATAACATGGGAATCACGAATCCCCCTACATTGACGGCAATAATCCGTTCACTCAGTTGGCGTTCCAACTGTGGCCAGTACCGCTGCGCTCGCCAGATATCCAGAGGGTGGCGAGAAAGAGGATTGCTGACAGGTTCTCTCAGCACCGGAATATTGATGAGCGACCCCACGAACATGAAAAACACGACCCAGGGTGCGAGGAAAGGATCAATACCCAGTTTTGCCAGCGCGACCGTCATGATGTCGATAAACAGAAACGGCAGCATAATCAGCAATAGCAAAACCAGAATGGGAAACATGCCCAGCGGCATTACCTGTCATCCTCCTTGTAATTTTCGAAAAACCTTTCGTACCTTTCACAGCCAGTTATCAGTCGCATACCCGGCCAGCCTGTTAGCGACTGGTCTCATGAAATCCTGTTTCCGGGGCATAACGATAATGACCGGTCACATCATATTGGAACAACATGTCTTCAAGTACAGGGCCACGTCCTATGTAGTGAACAATCATCGGTCGGCCGCTGACGGGGTGAATGCGCTCCGTCACAATACCAATATGGAGAAGGTTCCCTGGCAGCATCCAGGTCACGAGATCTCCGGGTTGATAATCCTGTGCGGACTGGCTGACCGCCAAACGCGTTCCATGCCGCTCGAAAAACACCTGCAGATTGGGCACCCGGCGGTGATCAATATTGGTATCGGTTGAAGACAACCCCCAGATTTTTCTTGAGGGATAAGCATCAAAATTGGCCTTCATGTCCTCATGGACCAGTTGCTGCAGATCAATGCCCAAGCTGCGATATGTACGAATCACCACATCAGTACAGACACCCAGGTGAGCCGGAACGTCGCCGTTAGGATAGTCAATGGCGAGATAGGCTCCGTCATAGCGGACCTGATGCTGTGTCCGCTCCAGCGCCGCGGCCACCAACGCCTGCTCAAATGAGGCGAGACTGCTCCCTGCCAGAAGGATCCCCGCCAGTAATATCAATCGTCTCATTCAGCTCTATTACCCTTTCAGTCAGCTTAGCGGTTAATCTTTCATAACTAACAGTACGACTCTCAGGGTATACCGGTTAATAGGCTATAGAAAAGCTCCTGGGAGCCCCTAATCAGAAAGAAAATATTCAAAGAAGTGATAACGGTCCTGCTCAGGATGCAAGGAGCGGGAGTAACGACTGAAGTCCACTGTGGTCCAGTAATCCGGAGAAACTTTCTGCATCACACGATCAACATTGTCGCTGCTGGCCAGAGACATGGGAGACTTAATGGTCAGTCCCAATAAAGGGGCAAAATCAACCCCGTTGAAGTAGTCAAACAATAAAATGGTGATCCACCCCACCTCGGTAAAATGTCCACCCAGGCTGATTTCAAGCTGGTGTTCTCTGACCGCCTGAAGGCCGGCATCGGACCAGTCAATTCCAGCATAAAGTAACGGAGCATTTTTTGCGACAGATCTGGTCGCCATTGCCATCAGATCACTGGCAGACCACACCAATTGCAGCGAAGGGTAACGCTCCAACATCGTTGGTACACGTTCAACTACCCCATCCCACAACCAGTTGGTATGGAGTAGGTGCTTCAATTCAAGTTGTTCTGAATGCTCTGACAGAAACTGGTTCAGACCATCCTCCCGATCCCTTGCAGCCATGGAATCCAGAGCGCCATTCACCGCCAGCAGTTCATACTTTTTCTTATTCGGCCAAACCTGCCGGGCACGCTGAAGGAGTTCCTGGGCCACCACATATCCGGCTGCCACGTCATCTGGATACATATGCCCCAGCCAGTTTGGATATCGTTCTGATCTGGGTTCTCCCAGCCATTTCTGGTCTCTTGCCGACACTCGGGTGTTTACCAGGAAAATCGGAATCTTTTTTTGGCGGGACAAGTCCAGAAGCTTTTCAGTGATGGTAAAAAAATATCCCACGATAAGGGCTCTGGGAGGATGTTCCCTTTGTAATGCCTTTTGCCCCAGGTCCAGCATGGTAAAGCGTTCGTTATTACCTGCCAGAACTTCCAGCCGTATACCCAGATCTTCCGCTACCTGCCCGGCAAATTGAGCCGTTTTCCCCCAAAACCAGTTATCCATGGGCGAAGGAGAAATAAAAGTAATGTAATCAGACTCCGACAACGGCGTAACACCTGATTCGTCTGCCCGGATTTCAGCAGATAATGTCAGGGTACAAACAAGCACCAGCAAACATTGACGAACTACAAACGTCAGTCTCATGCCTTACCCATATCAGAAAAGCTCACATCAGGAAGGTTATTCATTAAGCTTGGTTGAAAATTGTCCACTTGTAAAAGTCCTTATCATTAAACATAGGCAGTTTTGCT
The DNA here is from genome assembly GCF_000376785.1 of Hahella ganghwensis DSM 17046. GTDB lineage: Bacteria > Pseudomonadota > Gammaproteobacteria > Pseudomonadales > Oleiphilaceae > Hahella > Hahella ganghwensis. The sequence continues at coordinate 10,699 of NZ_AQXX01000060.1, read as the reverse complement.
AATCCCCCAGAAATTCCCTACATTTAGCCGGAGATGACATAAAGAGACCCCCGGCAGCATCCATGGCGACCATCAACGAAGTATCAGCATTGGCAAAAGTATCCATATCCACGGTATCCCGAGTGATCAACAATACCGCTCCGGTAAAGGAAAGCACTCGTGAACGAGTGTTCGACGCCATGCGGCAGTTGGGATACCAGCCCAATCTGTTCGCCCAGGGACTGGTCACCAACCGGACCCGGAACATCTCTCTGGTACTGACCGACCTTACCAGCGCCTACTTCGCCCCTTTGATCAAGAGCCTGGAAAGATCACTTCGCTCGGCGCGATACAACCTGACGGTCTCTATCGAAAATACCACCTACGACGAAATGCGGGACACCTTCCTCAGCCAGGTCAATCGTCGCAGTGATGCAGTGATACTGTTTCCCCATTGCCTGAGCGATGATGAAATCCGGAGCCTGAGAGAAGAAGGACCGCCCATGGTGCTGCTGAACCGTTATCTTCCGGAGCTTCCCGGTCAATGTATCCAGATAGATAATGCTCTGGGCAGTCGGTTCGCCGTTGAGCATCTGATCCAGCAGGGACATCGCCACATTGCCTGCATCACAGGCATCTCGAATAACCCGGAAACCACTGAGCGTCTGGCTGGTTATCGGAAAAGTCTTAAGCAGCATGGTATTCCCTACCAAACAAAACTGGTTGTGGAAGGTGATTTTACTGTTGCCGGTGGATACGATGCCGCCTGCCGCTTACTGGCAGGCAACAAGCCCTGTTCTGCTATCTTTGCCAGTAATGACCAGATGGCAGCGGGCGCAATGAAAGCCTTGCGGGAAAATGGAAAACGCGTCCCAGGGGACATTTCTTTGGTGGGGTTCGACGATGTGGAATATGCAGGACTGCTGAGCCCTTCCCTGACCACAGTCAGACAACCGGTTGAAGAAATGGGTCACAAGGCCGCTGAAATTGCCATCGCCCTCAGTCAGGGCAAAACCGACCTGCCTGCATTGACTCCCTTTACTCCCACTCTTGTGATTCGGGAGTCCGTTGCCTCTGTAGAGTGATATATCCTGTTCCGCAGGATAGGCTTTGCAAGATAGTGTTAAGAGTTTGTTACAATTTTTCATTCTTTTGATTTAGCTGACTTTTTCACCTCTTCCTCCGCTCTAAAAGGCTTGCCTGACAGCCTGAGACATTGACCTGATGCTTCTCAGGCTGCATTTTATGAAAGCGCTTTCATTTAAATATTGCAATTAGGATCACGACGCTAACAATAAAAAGGTGACACCTCATGTCAAAAAGTAAGTCAGAACATTTATTGAGACACAGCTACTTGAGGCCGGGATTACTGATGACTGTTTTCCTTTCTCTCACTCTGCTGGGCTGCAAATACGAGCCGGGTAAAGACTACTACGACGAGTATGAAGACTGGCCAAGCATACAAAGCAAGATTACAACCGATCCGGAAATGGAGGCTCACATACAGTATCTGGTGGCGCAAATGTCCCTGGAGGAAAAAGTCGGTCAAATGATTCAGGCAGAACTCCAGCATGTGACCCCGGAAGATGTCCGCGAATACCATCTGGGGTCGATCCTCAATGGCGGCGGTTCATGGCCGGATACCAACAAATACGCCAGCGTCCAGGACTGGCTCAGCATCGCCGATGCTCTGTGGGAAGCTTCCATGGATGACTCCGACGGGCATGTCGCCATTCCCATTATCTGGGGAACGGACGCGGTCCACGGTCACAGCAATGTGGTTGGTGCCACCCTGTTTCCACACAATATTGGCCTGGGTGCTGCCAACGACCCCAAATTGATCCGCAAGATCGGCCGCATTACCGCCAAAGAAGTGGCAGTCACCGGTATCGACTGGACTTTTGCTCCAACGCTCGCGGTGGTTCGAGATGATCGCTGGGGCCGGACTTATGAAGGTTATTCCGAAGAAGGCAGAATCGTGTTCGATTACGCGGGTGAAATGGTGAAAGGCCTGCAAGGGGACCTCGGCGAGGATCATGTTGTGGCCACGGCAAAGCACTTCATCGGTGACGGCGGCACCCTGAATGGCAACGATCAGGGCGATACCCAGGTGGATGAAAACACTCTGATCAACCTCCACGCCCAGGGCTACTACTCATCCCTGTATGAAGGTGCCCAGACCGTCATGGCCAGCTTCAATAGCTGGAACGGCGACAAAATCCACGGCAATGGTTACCTTCTTAATGATGTCCTCAAAGGTAAGATCGGTTTCGATGGCCTGATTGTTTCTGACTGGAACGGTATCGGCCAGGTTGACGATTGCAGCGAAACGGACTGCGTCCAGGCGATCAATGCCGGTATCGACCTGTTTATGGTGCCCTACGAAAACGACTGGAAGGCGTTCTACCAGAACACGATCATCGCAGTAAACACCGGCCAGGTCAGTATGGAACGCATCAATGATGCCGTTACCCGGATTCTGCGGGTCAAAATGCGCGCTGGCCTGTTCACTAAGCCCAAGCCCTCAGAACGTCAGCTGGCAGGTAAAGAAGAACTGATGGGAGCCGAAAGTCACCGCAAAGTGGCCCGGGAAGCCGTCAGAAAATCACTGGTATTGCTGAAAAACAGCGACGGCATTCTGCCCTTGAGCCGGGATGCCCGGATTCTGGTCGCCGGTAAATCTGCCGACAGTCTCTCCAACCAAAGCGGTGGGTGGACCATTTCCTGGCAGGGAACGGCGCTTGATGAAGAAAAAGATTTTCCCGGCGCCACCTCCATTTTGGAAGGCATTCAGTCTGTCGCTGACAATGTAACTTTTGATGAGAGCGGTCTGGCAGCCGACCCCAGCTTGCACGATGTTGCAATCGTGGTCATCGGTGAAACACCTTACGCCGAAGGCCTGGGTGATCTGGAAGGCGCCAAAACCATGGAGCATGCCAGAAACTACCCGGAAGACCTGGAAACCCTTGAGACTCTAAAAGCTTCCGGTGTGCCGGTGGTGACGGTATTTGTTTCCGGACGCCCACTCTATACCAACAAGGAACTGAATCGCTCGGACGCCTTCGTCGCCGCCTGGTTGCCAGGCAGTGAAGGTCAAGGCGTTGCCGATGTCTTGTTCCGCAACCAGAATGGGCACATCCGCCACGACTTCACTGGAAAGCTCTCCTACTCCTGGCCGTCCGCCCCTTGCCACACGCCTCTCAATAAAGATGATGAGGACTATCAGCCGTTGTTCCCATTCGGCTATGGCCTGACCTATGAAGATACAGATACTTTAGGTGACGACCTTACAGAAGAAGACAGAAACTACGGCTGTAACCAGTCAGAACCTGGCACTGGAGACACCACGGATGACCCGCTTAACCTGTTCGTTAACGGTTCCAACCAGGACAACTGGGTCATGCGTATCGGCGCACCCTCAAACTGGGGGGGGGGTGATGTCAGCATGGATCCTGCAGCCACAACGGTTATGGACGGTGGCGAAGTAGAAGTCTCTACTGAAGACGGACTCATCCAGTTCAGCGCCAAACGAGTGAAATGGAATGACGTTGGACAGGTGTATCTGCAAAATTCTGACGTCAGCCTGGGCCAGGATATGACCACATACTACAACTCGAAAACCTCCATCAGTTTCCGGGTGAAAGTAAACGAAGCCCCGGCTGGAGATGTCACCCTGTCGAGCCACTGCATTTATCCATGCCTGGGTGAAGTGAATATCGGCGATACACTGAAATCTTTGCCTGTCGGCGAATGGCAGACCATCAATATTCCGCTGATCTGTCTGGTCAATGACGGTCTGGATTACGCATACGTCAACACGCCTTTCCTGCTATATTCCAGCAGTACTGCAGATCTCTCTCTGGAAGAAATCACCTGGCAACCCAACACGGCCCCCGAGGAGGTGGACTGCAGCGATCTCACACCTGACACCCTGGCACTCACCGGACCAACCACCGTCTATTCGGACAGCATGGAAAATCCGGAGATATTCTCGCCAGTGGGTGTTTGGGGAGTATCAAGCTGGGAACCTTATACCGAAGATCCCGGTTTCGTTACCGTCGACCCAGCGTTCGATGATGGAGGCAATACTGTCGTGGATGTTCTCTTCGGCAATCCGGCGCCAGAGCATGCCGCCAAAGGGGTAGTCTTCTTCAAACCCACCGCAACACTGGATGTCAGTGCAACCAGCATGATCAGCTTCGATATCAAGGTGATTGATTTTGCTTCCAGCACAGGCATTGTCGCCAAAACCGTTTGCGATGGTGAATGTGGTACAGGAGACATCGTAATCCTGGATAACCTGTCCACACCTAATGTGTGGCATCATGTGGAAATCCCGTTTGCTGATTATCCTCAACTGGACACTAGTTCGGTAACGTCAGTCCTGGAAGTTCTACCGGTATGGGATTCGGAAATGCGGAATGTCCATTTCCAGTTGGATAATATTCGCTTTGAGTAAAAGCGCATAGAGTAGATGCTTAGAATAGCAGTTTGACTGCCAGCATCAGGTAAACAGGACTTAAAGAGGGACAGCTCCGTCAGTCCTTGAATGTGCGGGGCAGACTGGCATTCGTGTCAGACTGCCCCGCTCTATCAGAGTCAACCACCAGCTTTATCTGCTGGAAGAATCGTCAAACCAATTACCATGAAATCCATAGGGCACCCTGTGCGGAATATGCACCCGGGCCACGGGTCCCTGCATAAGAGCCATGGCATTAAATATCCACAGGTCACTGGTATCTTTATTCTGATCATATCCATAGGACAGCAGATAACCGTTTCCTTCCTGCGCCCCCACTGGCACAAAGACAGGTTCACCAAACAGGACAGCCTCATCAGGGCGAAAGGTCTCCATACGTCCCCAAAGATGATCGTATCGGCTGATTGAATCAAAAATAAAACCGGGTAAATGCGGGTTCAGTGTCGATGCCAGGTAAGCATATCGATAGGGTTCTGTGGTCCATCGCTCATCAATTCGCGGAAATTCAACATTCAGGTCGCTTAGCCTGTCTCTTAGCAATACACCGTTTTCCAGATTCAGGCTGATGCGATTCAGGGTATTCAAATAGGAAATTGAATCGTCAGCAAATGCCTGGGCATCAGCCGGTATATCATCCATCAGTACCATATCCAGGACAATGCGCCCGCGTTTTTCATACGCATTCACCACATGCATGCCGAGGATGGCGTCATCACGAAAGATTTTAACAATCTCTCCACTTAGGCGATTAAGCACATAGTAATAGCTTCCCAGTTCCGGCTCCCACTGAAAAATCGGTTCACCTCTCTGCACTCTTTCCATAGACCAGGTTAGTGGGTATACCGGGAATACCGCATAGTTTTGAGTCATCGCAAAGTCATGCATTAATGCCGCATACGGGGGACGGAAGCTGGTTATCAAGCGCGCCCGACCTGACGAATCCAGCACGGAATAATCCACCAGTCCATCCGGTGTGATATAAGAAAAGCCGTATAATTCACCACTCTTGGGGCTCAACTTGGGATGAGCTGTGAAAGTTTGCCTGATAATTCCACCAAATCGATCGGGCACGGCATCCCCTTTTGCCGCATCCATGATCGCGAAGGGTGGTGATCCTTCATTCAACGCCAACATCCGCCCGGCATGCTCAATAACATTCGTATTTGCAGTGAATGAGGGAACATTTTCAAACTCCGCCTCCACCAATGCGATATCTCTCATGCCCGGAAAAACGGCCCTGCCCTGCTCTCGTTCGCATAAAAACCTTGGCGTTCTGATATAACAATTCATATAACCGGCTTTACCATTACGCAGACTAAGTGTGTGCAGCATGCCGTCACCACTGTACATGTGATAGTTATCCGACCAGATAAACTGCGGATTAGGGCCATTGCGAACAAAACGACCATTCAGCTCAGGAGGTATTACGCCGGTAACGGACAAATCCGAGAGTGTGGCTTCATTATGCTGAGCCTTGAACACACCGTTGAGGAAGGGGTTTGATGAAGCGGTCATCATGAACGCACCTCCCGACGTCTGTTTGCCGGTTGAGTTATCGGTTTGGAAAACTGTCCTTCCACCCAACTATCAAGAAGACTTAGCCGGGCTTTTCTGTCACGAGGCTGTACCAGATCATAGCCGATGGCTTCCCACTCTCTAGCGTCCGGGTCTAAACCAAAGCTGCGGATGTAGGCAGCCTCACAAATATAATACTGACTTTGCCGACCTTTTTTGTAGGGTAGCAGGTATCTTTGCGGGCTTTCTCGAGACTCTTCCAGTAGCCTTTTGGCTTCGTCATAGCTGGCATACCAGTGATTGAGATATCCTGCTGAATAGCGGGCTGCAAGTTCGTCCATCACGCTGGTTTCGAAGTCAGATGTGAAGTCTGCCCATTGTCGAAATCCCTGCTCCAGCGCCATCACATTCAGACAATGCTTCAGCTTTACCAGATGTGGCAAATCAGATAGATCGGATGAGGAAAATAAATCGAGTTGTTGGATTCGTTGCAAAGCCTCCGGATTTCCGTAGCGGATCTCCTTCAATAGAATAGCGGCCTGATGACGATAACGGGTGAGACTCAATCGTTTCATAAAATGCACCTTTTGCGCAGTCACCCACCAACACTGCCTGGTCCATTTTACTGGATTGTCTGGATTTTCAGATAAAACGAGGTGAGATGCTCTTTTGTGGGTACAGGCGTCCTCGGCAACCTGATGCCCATACTAAAACTTTAACGACAGAAGTCAACATACAAAAATAGTCAGAGCTGATCCGCCGCTCCAAAGCTGACGCAACCGGGATTATTGAAGAAAACAGCCCCCGTTAACTAACGAGACTATTAAAGCTGGGAACGGCGGGATACGATTTCCGCCAGTATTGAAAGAGCAATTTCCGGCGGCGTACGCGCACCGATATTCAGTCCGACAGGCCCCTTAATTCTGGCTATCTGCTGGTCATCGGCTCCCTGCATCTTTAGCCATTCCAGGCGCTGCGACTGAGTCCGCAAACTGCCCATGGCCCCAATGTAAAAACAATCGCTGTTGATCAGATTCTGCAGAATCGGCCCCTCCCATTCATGTTCATGGAACAGCAGGGCCGCCGCTGTCCAACGATCACACCACTGAGGATCAAAGAAATCAGGCCGGCTCAACGGGATCACTCCCGGCAGGGTCTCCTGTGGGTCGGGCGACAGCGCCAGTACCTCAAATCCAACCGCAGGTGCCAGCATGACCAATTGCCGAAACACCTCCCCTCGACCAAATGTCAGAACACGCGTTGCAGGCTGATAGGTCCGGAATAAAGTATGGCCATCCAAGCGGCTGGCAATGCTTCGATGACCGGAACAGGGCTCCAGTTGCAGATAGGTTTCAGGTTGTTCCGATGAGACTTCCAGCCCACGATCCAGGTCCACACTTAACAGCACTGGTATCCGCCGGTTCTGATACAGCTGAATATCTTCGATAATCTGTCGTTCTATCTGGGTATCGATAAATACATCGATCCCAGAACCACAAGGTAGACGAATATCAAAATAGGGAGAGTCCTTGCCGTAGCGCAGCTTCCGATTACGGCCTTCATTCATCGCCAGAATGGATTCATGCACCAGCGCAGCCTCGACACAGCCTCCGGAAATCAGCCCCACGTAGACACCATCATCCCTGACCGCCAATTGACTTCCCAGTGGCCGGGGCGACGATCCATCGATCCCTACCAGTGTGACCAGGGCAACGCGATGCCCCTCAGCCAGCCACCGGCAGGCCGAGGGGATGACATTTTCCACGAAGGATGGAGTTTCTGGAGTCACCGTCTTTACCACTCTTCAGTCAATACTTGGCTGTAGCGCCTACCGGATTGGTCAGGCAGGCTTACATTATCAAGTCGTTAAAGGGAAGCTTACGGGGCATTTTACCTGTTGCGGCAAACAACGCATTTGCCACTGCAGGTGCCGCCACCGGAGTCCCCGGTTCGCCGACGCCTGTAGGAGGTTCAGCCGATTTGACAATGTGAACCTCCACATCCGGCATCTGATTGATTCTCAAAACCTGGTAATCATGAAAGTTCGACTGCACCACCTCTCCATCTTTCAGCGTGATTTCACTTACCAGCGCCGGCGACAGTCCATATCCGATCCCACCTTCCATCTGTGCCCTGATAATATCCGGGTTAATGGCCAGGCCACAATCTACGGCACAGGTGATCTTGCGAATAAGGAACTGATTGTTACCTGCTTCTTCAATTTCTGCGACCTGGGCCACATAAGAGTTGAAAGACTCATGTACCGCGACTCCCCGATACCGGCCCTTCGGCAGAGGTTGCCCCCAGCCGGCTTTTTCCGCTGCCAGCTTCAGAACGCCTAAATGTCGAGGGTGTTCCTTCAATAAGTGCTCACGGTAGGCCACCGGATCTTTACCTGCGGCTTTGGCCAGCTCATCAATGAAAGTCTCGGTGGAATACGCGGTGTGAGTCGATCCCACCGAACGCCACCAGAGCGGTGGAACGCCTTCTTTCACTGTATGCAGATCCACCTTGAAATTAGCAATGTGGTAGGGCAGATTGGAGGCGCCTTCCACTGACGTGGGGTCAATTCCATTTTGCATCATGCCTGCAAAAGCAGTTCCCGCCACAATAGACTGGCCGACGATCCGGTGGCTCCAGGCTTTCGGATAACCTTCCTCATCCAAAGCAGCGACCAACTGATGGACATACATGGGACGGTAATACCAGCCACGGGTGTCATCTTCGCGGGTCCAGACCAGTTTAATTGGCACGGCATCAGGATAGGCTTTCGCAATCTGCGCCGCTTCCACCACATAATCTGAATGACCGTTAGCTCGTCGACCAAAGCTGCCACCGGCAAACAGCATGTTGATTTTGACCTGCTCCGGTTTGATGCCAAATACTCCGGCGACCTGCATCTGGTCAGCGGTTTGCAGTTGCGCGCCGTACCATAATTCTATCCCCTGGGGACGACGCTGGATCACGCAGTTCATTGGCTCCATCGGAGCATGGGCAAGAAAAGGAAATTCATAGACCGCATCGAAACGTGATTCTGACTCTGCGTATGCCTTGTCGAAGTCACCCTTACTAACGACAGGGTCTCCCGGCCTATCCAGCAATGCTTTATAGCTCTGCAGAAGCTCTTCCGATCCCTTGCTGAAAGACTGGCTGTCATCCCAGGTAATCTTGAGTGCATCCCGTCCTTTCTTGGCAGACCAGAAATCCCTGGCCAGCACGGCAACACCTGCATCAATGTTTAGCACCGCGACAACACCGGGCACCTTTGTGGCTGCAGAGTTATCAACACTCTTCACTTTGCCACCGACTTTAGGTGAATGCGCAATTACTGCAGTCAACATTTCTGGGAGTTGAATATCCTGAGTAAAAATGGCCTGACCGGTTGTCTTACCCGAATCTTTGCGCTCGGGAGAATGCCCGATCAGCTTGAACTGCTCGGGGCTTTTCAACTCTACGGTTTCAGGCACCTGCTGCAGCGCCGCCAGCTCCGATATATCACCAAAAGTCATGCGGCTGGAAGAAGGTTTATGGTGAATGATCCCCGAGTCTATAGTGACTTCCCGGCCAGGAACTTCCCAGAAGGACGCGGCCGCCGCTACCAGCATGGCACGAGCCTTGGCACCGGCTTCACGCATTTGGGTATAGGAGTTGGCCATGGCAGTGCTGCCACCGGTGCCCTGAACGGGTCCCCAGAACAGGTTGTTATAGCGATTGGCATCAGCCTCGGCACCCTCCACTTTTACCTGATCCCAATCGGCGTCCAGTTCTTCCGCCAATAACGTTGCCAGACCTGTAAAGGTTCCCTGCCCCATTTCAATATGTTTACTGATAATGGTCACTTTGTTGTCTGGACTAATCCGCACAAACGCATTGGGGGTAAATTCATCTGCCGCGGCGATACCGGTCGTTATCCCTGGTCCTGATTCAGCAGCTGCGGCCAGGGAAGGCAGTGTCATGGCAAGGGTCAGCCCGGTGCCGCCCTGAGAGCTCTTACGGATAAATGATCTACGACTCAGTGGTTGATTCAGCATGGTCATTTTGGGACACCTCCTTATGCTAATTTGGTCGCCGCATCTTTGATGGCGGCGCGAATCCGGACATAGGTAGAACACCGGCAGATATTGCCGGACATGAAATTATCAATGTCTTCGTCGCTGGGCGCAGGATTACTTTCCAGCAAAGCCACGGCCGACATGATCTGACCGGACTGACAGTATCCACACTGAACAACAGCCTTGTCGTCCCAACTGGTCTGAACTGCTTTCGCCACCCTGGAATTAACGCCTTCGATAGTGGTCACATTCTGACCTGCCACACTGCCAACCGGCGTGACACAGGAGCGGATGGCATTGCCATTCAGATGAACAGTACAGGCACCACACTGCGCCATACCACAGCCGTACTTGGTGCCGGTTAGATGAAGATGATCGCGAATAGCCCATAATAAGGGCGTGTCTTCCGCTACCTCCAGTGTGTGTTTCTCACCATTGATCGTCAGTTCGATTCCCATTGCTCTCCCCTACAAATAATCACTCCCCAGGGACACAACAATGCTCATGTTCCAGAAGGAGGGTCAATCTCTCATCAATTATTTAAGGAGAGTCTGAATAACCCCAAGGTTCTGAGGTAATTCAAACTCTCGACGATATATGGCCGAATATTCAGAGTGTTTTTCCGGCCATTTTGGATCTTCCCCCCCTGTGGGGCGTCATCTGGGCTCACTGC
>NZ_AQXX01000059.1 GCF_000376785.1 Hahella ganghwensis DSM 17046 | reverse complement strand
AGTGGACACGAAGCATGGTGGATAACGGATACGGAGGGCGGCCGTTCTCGCCCTTGGGGTAATAGCGGGCGATCTTCTTTTCCATGCGTTTCCATGGGATCAGCTTATCCATTCGCTCCAGAAAGATTTCCCGGCGGGTCTTACGCTTCTTATTCTGGTATTCAGCTTCGGAGAAAGTCATCTGATCCATGGATAGTATTCCTGATGAGTGAAGTTGGCCGTATTATGACTGATTTGGGGAGTTATTCAGAGCCTCCCTAACTAGTGAGAACAGGCGTAGAAAAAGTTATTCTTCCCTGGGCCTGTTGACGCTTCAGACGACATCTATGCTCTAGTCTCAATTTGTTCTCTGCAAAGCAGAGCTGTTTGGTCAGAGTGAGTGTAGCCTGAGAGAACGCGATGTAGTCATTCTACCTAAGCGATCGACTTGTTTTCAGGTTCTACATGAGCATCATCTGAAACGTCAACAGACCCTAATTATTTGGAACCTTAAAGGAGGAACACTATGGCACACGTTGTTATTACCGGCGCCAACCGCGGAATAGGCCTTGAATTCGCCCGACAGTTTATTGCCAGAGGGGATCAGGTCACCGCATTATGCCGGCAAGCCTCCCCCGCACTGAAGGAGCTGAACGTCAAAATAATTGAAGGTGTCGATGTCGGCCACGATGATTGTATCGCCAGTATCCGCCATGCGCTTGAGGACCAATCTGTAGATATTCTCGTCAACAATGCGGGGGTTTTGCATCATGAATCACTGGAGAACCCAGACTGGAATCACATGAGGCAACAATTTGAAATTAACACGCTTGGCCCTCTGCGAGTCACCAGCGCTTTGCTTCCCAATCTCCATAGTGGCGCTAAGGTTGCCTTAATCACGAGTCGTATGGGCTCCGTTGAAGACAATACTTCAGGCGGATACTACGGCTACCGCACATCAAAGGCCGGGCTCAATGCCATCGGCAAGTCCATGGCCATCGACCTGCGTACAAAAGGCGTAGTGGTAGCACTGCTACATCCGGGTTATGTTGCAACGGAAATGACAGGACTGTCAGGAGACATTACTCCTGATGTCTCTGCCGGGCGTCTGATTCAGCGCATTGACGAAATGACGCTCGACAACAGCGGCGATTTCCGCCACTCCAACGGGGATAAATTGCCCTGGTAATCAGGGCAGTTTATGAGACTGGGTGGCCAGAATACCATGGCACTCAGTGAGTGCGGGTGATCGTCACTTTTGCGACAGCATCACGCCAATCGTAAGCGGCTGGTGACAGATCACCCTCCCCATGTATTCCCGGACTGATATAGACATAACCCTCTCCGCCAACACCGGGCGAGGCTCCCTCACCACCACAGGTCGGACCGGGGATATTGACACAGAGTTCATCATCCGGCTCTGACCCGGCATCATAGCCACGGGCAAAATAGGTGCTGGACTGAAACCATGGCAACGGCACAGAATTGAGAGCAACAAATGAATCGTTGGTGGGAAGCAACATACCCGCAAAACTCAGATACCGAAAACGACGACTGGACTCAATTTCAAACTCAACACTCTGACCTGGCCCCAACAAACCGGAAGTCACCGCAGTTGAATGGACTTGATGTGGTAATGAATCCAGCACAGCATTCAGCGGCCCAGTATCCCCTCCCTCAGCCAGTAACGACAATTCTTCGCTGGCAGGCTCTCCCAGTTCAAAGTACTGTACAGAACTCTTGTGAGTGGCTGCCAGAATCGGTGTAAAGCTGATCCCCTTGGTGATATTGGTAACGACGACTTTATAGGTTTGGGTATGGCCATAACCACCAGCAGATACAGCAGATGAAGCCACCAACAAGGCTGTTGCAGCAATTGACACGAATTTCATCGGACTCTCCTTAAAGGCTTTTATTTAAATTGATACTGCTTTGAAGAGCCTATGAGATTTACTCCGAGAAATTATCACAGAAGTATCACTTTTTTATCACAATCTGTTTTTTCAACATCCGCCTTGAGAATATAGAAGTCTGATATCCGGGTTAATAGTGTATGAATAGGCGTAATGGATTATCCTCCTAATAACGCCCTTCTTATGCGGAAGCGGCGCGCCCGGGAACGCCAGTCACTACCTGATTTATTACGAGGACTGACCAATATTGGAAACTGCAGATAATCAAACGAGGCCCCCATCGGCCCCTCTATCCAATTTCGCCATTACACGGGAGAGGGTACTTCAACTGGCAAAAGCTCTGGGATGGGAGGCAATTGAGACCGAAACAGCCCTGATCGCAGCCGGTTTGAAACCGGAAGCGACTCGCTGGCAACTAAGCTGCTCCAGATTTCTCTTAGTCATAGGTTGTGCATTAATTCTGGCGGGAATTACCAGCTTCTTCGCTTTTAATTGGGCGGATTTGCACCGCTTTGCCAAGTTCACATTGATTGAAGCCGGCATTATTGGCGGTATTACCGTCGCCTGGCATCGGGGAATAGATTCACTTGCGGGTAGAGCGGCTCTATTCGCCAGCGCCTTTCTAGTGGGTACATTTCTGGCGGTATTCGGTCAAACCTATCAAACCGGAGCAGACCCGTATGGCTTGTTTCTGGGATGGTCGATTCTGATTCTTCCCTGGGTGCTCATTGGAAGGCAGCCAGCTCTCTGGATGCTGTTGGCAGTATTGGTCAACCTCAGCACGATTCTATTCTGGACAGAAATTTTCCGACCTCCATTTAATGACTTCGCCAGACTGCTCGGTCCCCTGACCTGGTTGGTTTTTTGTGTTACTGATCTTTATCTGGCCATCACTCTGACGCTTTTAAATGGCGCGTTTATGGCGGTCTGGGAGTATCTGGTACAAACGGACTCCCAACAGCGACGCCAGTGGATGAAGGTACGATGGCTGCCACGAATCACTGCTACCGGCATACTAACGGTCATTACCGCCTCTGGGCTTTTGATTATCTTCGGAAACCTGGAGTTTCACCGCCCCAATCCCCATGAGGCATTTGTCCTGTTACTGTTTGCAACGGCATTAGCGAGCATTCTGTTTTATTACCAATTTAAGGTGATTGATCTTCTTATTCTTTCTGAATGCGCTCTGGCATTGATTATTCTTTTGACATCGGCAGTTGCGAGGCTCGGCCCGGCTGATGTGGATTTTGCTCTGTTTCTCTCACTATTTGTCATTATCGAAACGTCTCTGGCAGCGATTTGGCTACATAAAGTGAGCCGAAGACAGGAGCAAAAAATATGAATACGACTCCACGAACAATGCAGGATTTGTTCAGACAACTTTCCAGCCAGGGACTGCATCAGGATTTGTCCACTGAACAGGAGCGCAAGTTAGTTGAGGTTTTTGAAGCTGACACCCTTCAACCCTGGTACATCAGGGCTTTGATCGGAATTGGCGCCTGGCTATCCAGTTGGCTCTTCATGGCTTTCATTATTGGTATCAGTATCAGCCTTACCGAAAGTCTTTATTGGGTGTTGGGGGTACTATTCCTCGCAGCAGCCATTGGCACCTGTCATGTGACGCGGGTTGATTTTCTGCGGCACATGGCGTTGGCCATGAGCCTGGCGGGACAATTGCTCATTGGCTATGCAATTGCAGAAACCTCTCCCTGGGACGATATCGAGAGCAGCCTGCTCGCGCTGATCGCTTTGAACCTGATTCTGATCGTTGGGTTTCCTGACCGTATTCATCGCTTCCTTTCCATCCTGTTTATCAACAGCGCTCTGGCACCTTTGCTGTATAAGTGGGAAGCACAAGCGATGATTCCATTTATCAGCCCACTCCTCCTGGGCGCTTTTGCATTCATAAGCCTCCGCGAGACACAATGGAACAACCGTGCGATAGCGCCATTGATTCCCTCTCTCACTGCCGGGCTGGCTATTTCCGCCATGGGGTGGACTTTACTTTCGACGATCTACGTACTGCCAGAGCTGCAAGGCGATTTTGTCTTCTACCCGACGCCCTGGATTACCACGCTTGGTGCATTGATCACCCTCTGTCTGGTGCAGTGGAAATATTTGCCATTAATACCCGGCAACCTGACGCGCAATTCCATTTTAATCCTTATTGCCGGTACGGTATTACTGGCATTGACAACCTTAAATGCTCCCGGAATTATGCTTTCACTCACGGTCATCCTTATCGGCAGCCTCAACAGTCATCGGTTTCAGCAAGGAATGGGGATTGGATTCCTGTCACTTTTTCTGCTGACTTTTTTTTATGGTATTGAAACCAGTTTGTTAATGAAGTCCGCGATTCTGACATCTGCCGGTGTCCTTGTTCTTTTGGTTCGGTGGACACTCCAGAAGTCCTCCGCCAATGCGTTGCCTGGAGAGTAATAATGATGGCAGGAAAAAGAATGATGACACGAAAAAAAGTGCTATGGGCCACTTTGATAGTGTGTCTTGGCGTGGTCAATTTTCTGACCTTTCAGAAAGAAAATCTCCTGGCATCCGGCACTACCATACTGCTGGAACTGGCCCCAAGAGATCCCCGCTCATTGATACAGGGAGACTATATGAGTCTGCGTTATCGTCTGGCCCAGGAGATCTCCAGAAAGCTCGATACCAGAGAAAGCCTGGACGGTTATGTGATAGTGACTTTGGACCAAAACAATGTCGCTGAATTCAAGCGAACTTCCGTTCACATTCCTGATCTGGAACCTGAAGAGTATCTCCTGCTCTTTCGAGTCAGAGGAGGCGGGGTAAAAATTGCCACCAATGCTTATTACTTTGAGGAAGGCTCTGAGCCTGTATTCAGAAGCGCCAAATATGGAGAGTTAAAGGTAAACGATGACGGGCACTCTGTCTTGATCGGCCTGAGAGACACAGATCTTAAACGGTTGGAAGTGCCTGCCAGTTGACGGAGAAGAGTATTTAATAAGCGTTTGGAGCAAAAGCGCCCGTTTTAAAGCGGGCGCTCATGAATCTTAACTGCCCGTCAATGTTCCAAAAAGATCGCTTTATATCCGGTATACATTGAAGCCGTCAGTACAGGACCTAATACCAAGAAACCAAGAAATATTGGAATCGACGCGATTATACAGAGAATAAACGCAATGATACCGTACCAAAGGAAGGGAAGAATATTCTTCAGGCATCCCTTAAAACTCGTAGTGAAGGCCGTCCAAGGTCCCAGACCATTTAATATGACCAATGCAGGTGAAAACCAAATGGCCATCATTAGTGGAATAAATATAGCGAGCATTACCAGGAATACCAGGGCCATACCAATTCCCATTGCAGGGGCTCGAGTCGGATCTCCCATGCTGTCCATGGTCGACGCCATTTCACTTCCACCAACAATGAACATTAAGGCAAAACTGATAATCATCAGCACGACATACATTCCGAGTTGAATCAGTCCCAGCAACACCAGATTCCCCGTCTGCTCTTTGAATCCTGCAAACAGATCACCAAATGACGGGCCTCCGGAAATATCCGAGTTTCGCGCAGCCACCATAAACCCGCCCATGAAAATAGGCACGATGAGTGCGGTAAAAAAATTAACGAGGGGAATAATGGCGACTATCATTATCAGGATGCTGTACACGATGATCATCCCGATCCATACGCCGATACCGGTTTTAAATAACCCAAAGCCATCTGCAATCCAGCGCCAGCCATCGCTGACAGGGCGCTTTTGAGGTTCAGTCAGTTCTCCACTGGTGGGTGGTTCTGCAACTTCCGAAGCAGGGGCTTGGTAAAGATTGTCAGTACTCACTCATAGTCTCCTTTTAATGGCGGTAAAAAATTGAAATCAAAAACGGACACACACTCAAGTTTAGACCCTCTTCAGACAGCCGCAGGCCTTTTGCTGATAGTTGTGACAGACGACATATCCAACCCATGAAAAAGACAGGTTCAGATAATAACTATAGTCGATCGTGACGGGGGATAAGGACAATTTTTCCCGGCATGGCATTTCCAATAATGGTCATACAGAAAACCACCTTGATCTTCACGTGCCGTGCTATCTGACTACCGGTTACAAGTAACCGGCTCCCTTAATGGCATAATAACTGTTGATCACTTCAGGGGTTGAATGATCGGGAGTGCTGTCGATCAGGAATAATCCTTCGGCCCGGAGCAACTTCTGAAGCCTTTCCCGTTCCCCCAGGTAATCCACCACTCCGGCAAACCTCAAGGCACCGTCCAGGTGTTCAATTGGTTCATCCAAAGCCCGATCAAGTGCCCCTTCCCGAAGATTGGCCAACAGTACCAAGTGGCGCTTTCTCAACAATCGACATGCGGCAATGAGATCGTCTGTGTCTTCCTCACGCAGATTTGTAGTGAGCACGACCAACGATCGTTTTCGGTGTCGTAACATGAGTTCCTGGGCGGCCTGCAGATAGTCAGGGGCTGATTTATCCGGATACAGATCGTAAAACTGATTTAGTATACGATTGATATTAACGGCTCCCTTTACCGGAGCAATATGTCTGAGCTCTGAACCAAAGCTCATCATTGACACTGCATCCCCTTGTCGCAGAGCCACATGAGAAAGCATCAACAGGCAATTAAGGCAATGATCGAAATGGGTCGTATATCCTTCCTGGGTCAACATCCGGCGACCACCGTCCAGCATTAGAATCACCTGCTGGTCACGCTCGTCCTGATACTCTCTGGAAATCAGGCGATGACGTCGGGAAGTGGCCTTCCAGTCGATCTGACGCAACGAATCTCCCTGGCGATATTCCCGCAGTTGGTGGAAATCCAATCCAGAGCCGCGACGTGGTTTCCGTTTTATTCCAAGCTGGCTGGTCTGGTGATCGATAGCCAGCAATTGCAATCCCGACAAGGAGGCAAAATCCGGATAGACTTTTGCTTCTGAAACCAGTTCCGGTTGAGCGCTCAGGTCCCATAGTCCAAGCAGGGATGATACCTGTACGGAATAGTTGGTGATGGTTAACGGACCCCGACGACGAGGCTTGAGATCATAACTCAGCTCAGAGGCCTGGCCAGGATGCAAATCCAACACTGCCGGCAATTGACGATATTCACAATTCTCGGGAATCATGTCAAAGACCCTGATCCGTATAGGTCTGGTGTGACTGGAGGAAAGCTTCAGCCCGACAGTGATCCAACGTTCCAGTGACAAGTTATGAGTCAATCGACGGGAAGCCGAAAGTCTGGTAAGTCGCCAGGAAAGCAACAGGTCAGCAATGAGAGTCAGCACCAAGACAGCTCCCATCGCCAGCAACAGACTGATTGTACCGTCTGAGAAACCAGAATAGGCTTCAGGATCAGATACTTTCTGCCAGACCAGCCAGCTCTGCCAGAGAATGGCCGCGACTACCAGAAGGCCAAGTACTTTCAGCAGGCGGGATGAAGGTTGAAATCGCTGGGTCACAAATTCACCTGCTACTGACGGGGTGCCGGCGTCTGCTCCAGCACTTCCCGCAATACCTGATCGGCGGTGACTCCTTCAATTTCGCGCTCAGCAGATAAGAGAATCCGATGCCGCAGAACAGGTACAGCAAGGCTCTTAATATCATCCGGCACGACAAAGTCTCGCCCTTCCATCAGGGCACGGGCACGGGCACTTGTAATCAGGTTAATACTTCCCCTAGGTCCCGCTCCCCGCGCAATACCCGGCCACTCTCTCGTAGCACGACAGACTCTGACCGCATAATCCAAGACTTCACGATCGGCCAGAATACCCCAGCATAACTGCTGCCATGCCTTTACCGTTTCCGGATCGAACATCGCTTCCACCTGATCTAGATAATCTTTTTTAGCGAGCGAAGGGTCAGTGACCTGTTGCACCAGCAGGGTTTCATCGTCCAATTGAGGGAAATCAATCAATACCTTCATGATAAAACGATCCAGCTCCGCCTCAGGTAGTGGGTAAGTGCCTTCCTGTTCAATCGGGTTCTGAGTCGCCAGTACCATGAAAGGAGAAGGTACCGGGAAGGAATTACCGTCAATCGTCACTTGCTTCTCTTGCATGACCTCCAACAGGGCCGCCTGCGTCTTGGCTGGCGCCCGATTAATCTCGTCAGCCAACATCAGATTGGTGAAAGCAGGACCACGACGCACTTTAAAAGTCTGGCTTTCCATATGAAACATGGAATGACCGGTCACATCACTAGGCATCAGATCCGGCGTAAACTGTACCCGACTGAATTTGCCTCGAAACGTTTTGGCCAATGCCCTGACCAATAGAGTTTTACCAAGCCCGGGAACCCCTTCAACCAACACATGGCCACCGGACAGCAGAGCAATAAGCGTTTGCTCAACCACTGCCTGTTGTCCAATCAAAACAGTATTCAGGGCATCCCGCAGTCGAGCTAATTGGGAAGAAGCTTCGGATAATGTAATTTCTGAGGGGGAACCGGTCATAGTTTTTCCTTCATTATTTGCAGCAGGCGTACGGCATGGACAAATTCAGGGGCATTGCCCTGAACATCACGCCATAACGCCAGGTCAATTTCTTCTGGCTTCAAATGCAGAACTTTAGCCAGTTGCAGACAACAGTCTGCCGCGTCCATCCTGAGATACTCCGGGTAACGGTGGCGAAGAATCGATAACACCATTTCCCGGCTGTTTTGGAGCAGAGTTTCCCCTTTATCCATTCGCCAAAGGAAACGGGCACTGGCATCAATATGTTCGAGTATCTGTCGTGGCTGACTGGCCTGGTATTCGCGCACCGGACCAAATCTGCTGCCCCGCATCCATAACCAGCCGCCGAGCAGTAACAGCGCCAACAAGAGGCTTAAGTGAAAGTACTTCCAGATGATGCTACCCAGTCCGGGAAAATCCTGGTTGCGATAGAACGTTACCGGCCCCCCACCAGGTACCAGTTGCCAATATACGTAGGCATGTTCCAGACAACCGATCGCCCAGTTTTTCCACATGGCAAGGCTGACCATAAAGGTGACCAGCCCATCGCCATGCTCAAACTGTATCATCAGAGACCCATCGGCGCTTTCCGCACCGATCATGGAATACGCGAGCTCAGGGTCAGCATAAAGGACATCGGCCGTCATGAAGTGAACCCGGACATCGTTGTCCTCGTCATCCTCAAAATAGAAATTTGCCTGTTCCGGAAGAATCTTGCACAAATCGCTTTCCGACCATCCCGAAAACTGTCCGATGCTGCCAAGCGTATCCCAGACTTCTTCCTGGAGTTCACTGTCATCACGGCGCTCAACCTCAACACCGAAGTAATCAAACAACGGATCAATCACACCACTGGCATCATCAAGAAATGGGTTGTTGGCAGAGGCAATCACATGCCCCCCCCGGGAAACCCAATCCAACAATACATTCGCCCGCTCTTCAGACAATGATCCATAGGTATCAACCAGAACGATCGTGTCATCAACCGGTCGACGGGCCGCCCAATCCGAGTCGTCGAAGTCTCTCAGGTGCAGCTTGCTGTCCTGGGTAATACCCAACTTTTCCAGATACAGTTTGGCAGCATAGTAAGGGTCCTGCCTTGCCTCCGGCGTCGGCCCCAGATCGCTTTCATGTTCAACCCACTCGATCTCCTGGTAACCGAAATAAATCAGCCCCAGGAGGAGCGTCACCAACAGGGCAATGATCAGGTTACGGCGCATGCTGCCCTCCTGATTGCTGCTGTCCTGCGACTTCAAACAACCCACCCCAGTGCTGGCACAGGGCCTGAAACTCTTCTTCTGAAGGTACCCGGTGAGCATAGGCAAGGGCCTGCCAGCTCCTGGTGAGTCTGGAGAAATAGCTGAAAATATCCTCCTGATTTAAATGACGGACAGACCGAAGGCAGTCACCTTCAGTGGCACCAGGGGGAAATCTCAGGGAGAACCGGTTCACCAGTCGGGAAATTGTTGCCCTGTACAGCAAGGCCAGAGCTTCTCTCTGGCTTCCTTTTTGCCACAGTGCCTCTACAGCATCCAGGATGGAGTCCGGTAGCGAACTTTCCCGGATATCCATGTTCATGACACGGGCTGGCGCAGGCCTGGACTTAAAGGTACCGGAATGCCCAATAGCTGCCAGTAACGCATCGCGATTTCGATATATCACATAAATCACGGCGAATATAATGATCAACCAGGCCAGTGCCTGAAACACCTTCGCAAGATTCACTCCCAGCCATAACAGCCAGTCAGGAGGCGTGATGTCTTCTTGGGTCTCTTCTGAATCGCTCTCTAACCAATCCCGCCAGAACCTGGGAACCTGGGAAACTTTGGTACGCCGAAAGTCAGGCCCAGCCAGAATCTCTTGGATATCCTCCTTGGCCTGGTCTGGAGTATAGGGTGAGTCATTTTCAACAATATTGTCCTCGCCAGCTTCAGCCCAGGCGGAATCAGGGGTGACACCAGTGAAAATTCCCATTGCAAGGGATACAGCAAGCAAAACATTCACGACACCTGAAGTTTTCCGCTTGTGACCAGTCGCAGAATCCTGCTCTGGATGACATTTAGCAGCCAACTGACGGAATGCCAGCTCCAGGTCCCACCCTTCCAGGACAACCCTTCTGTTCAAATACAGCCCGAAGCCACCGGCCACATAAAAAGGTCCTATCAGTGCCATGGCAACATATCCCGTCATTGCCCATAACAGATCGGCGTCCATCAGTGTTTTCCAGCTTATGGTGAAGTTGTCCGGCAAAAGCATATAAAGGAGCCCGACCAAACCCGCCATGAATAGAGCGACCACATGAGCCCCCACAATCGTCAGCCAGAAAGCAACGGAACCAGCCTGATCCCGATGTAATACCGAAAGTCGCTGACTTCTGCTTCGGCCCTTTAACCCTTCCAGTTGCAGTACGGGAAGATCAAAGGAACGACTTGGACTCAATCGGCGCCAGGTCAAACTGGCGAAACTCTGACGCCAAAGCAATCCGGGCGTTGCCCTGAGAGCCTGTTTAAGACTTGGTGTTTCTCCAAAAACAGCCCGGCTTAGGACAAACAATTGCGGTCTTTCCCACAGCGGAAGCCACCACCACAGTATGGTGATTGCATAGCTGGCATTGTCAAAAACCATTAACCCAATCAAAAATGGTGGGAGGGTGACACATATCCACAGCTTGATAAGAAGCAGCCACCAACGGCGGGCAAACTTGAACCCAAGATCGACAGCTTCGTGGGCGCTGCGGGCACGCAGACGAAATACGATATTAGATGGATTCACGCCATCTCCCTACCCGCAGGAAATACAACAACACCAGCAGCCACATCCCTCCCCCTACAGAATATTTTATGGCTGCAGAGATACTGTGATTAGATGACCAGAAGGCTTCAATAAAGGCAGCAATCACCAACATGAGAATGGTGCCATACAGGATTGGGACCACATCCCTGGCAGCCCGTTGCAAAGCTTGAGCTCGAGTCTGCAACCCTGGGGCCAGCAAGGCAAACCCCATTTTTATTCCTGCCGCACCGGCAAAGGTAATGGCCGTTACCTCAAAAGCACTATGAGCCACCACGAAAGTCCAAAAAGGCTCGGTATAACCTATGTGGGATAAATGCCCTGCAACAGCTCCAAAATAGACACCATTGAATACCAGGAAAAAGAGGCTTCCCAAAGTAAAGGCAATACCCGTAGCAAAGGTTCGGAAAGCCACACTGATATTGTTCTGAATATAAAAACCAAACATATGGACATTGGATTCAGCGTCTCGCGCTTCTCCCAACCGTTCGGCATCAGGGTCGTACATGGCTTCAAACCGAGCCACTTCATGGGAATCCAGCAGCGAATATACCCAGTCCGGCTGCCAGAGTATCAGTGCTATCAGCACCAATGACGGGCCATACATGAGGAGACTGGCGATCGAAATAACTTTGGCATGAGCTCTTACAGCCTGGGGAAATCCAAACCGCAGGAATCCCATCAGACCAATCCAGGTCATACTGGGTCGCTTATACAGCAATTGGTGCCCACGCCAGTTCAGCTGGTTTAAATACTCGACCAGATGTGGCGAATAACCTCGATGCCGGGCAATGGCAATATGCTGGCACAGACGCCGGTAGGCCGGAACAAACTGCCTGAAATCGCAGGTCTGTTTCTTCTCCAGCAGACCCACCAATTCTGCGTACTCCTGCCAGAACGGCTGATTCATCTGCTCAAATAACGCCTGCTTCATTATAGCCTCTTATCCACATGAGCCCTGACACTACTATCCTGTTCAGTTTGCCCTTGTCCGGTTTTGCCCAGAAGATAGGCCCCGATCTGTCGTAACTGCTTCACCCTTTTTTCGTCCACAGACTCCCCTGAATCACCCGCATAGGCATTCTCCGGCAGCTTGTCCATAAGAGGCTCAAGAATACTGACCAGTTCGGCCTGACGTGGCTTGGATAGGACTTCCTGCCTGAGCGTAAACTGGATAACCGCAGCCTGCTCCGACTGTGTCAATGCTACCGGTGGCAGCATTGGTGCGGGCAATTCCTGACTGGGAAGCGCCTGCGGAGGTGTCAGTTGAACTACCAGCGTACCCGCAGCAATGTCCCCGAGCCGTTTAAACTGCCCGTTACATAACATGGAGATCAAACCAGTGGCATAGAAGAACGGCAGAAAGTCCGCGGTTCTTAAGAGGTTTCTTAATAGAGAAGAAGAGAGTGTAACCGGTGTTCCGTCATCGTGAACCACCTTCAGGTTCAACCATTTTTTCCCTGGTGTCGCACCTTTGGTGACTTCAAAAACCACCGGATACAGCCACTCGAGGAAAAAATAGCATACGAGGATCAGTCCGCTTCCCAGACCACCCAACAGGCCCAGGAAAAAGCTTAGCGCGATCATCACCACCCCGCGAATCAGCAGATCCGCCAGGTAAGCCAGAATTCGGGCTACCGGACCACTGGGAACAAGATCAAAGTCAATGCCTTCCGGCGTTTCAATGGCAACTGCGGTATCCAGCATCCTGCTTAAACTTCTGAGAAATAGAGAAAATTTTGTCGGGCTATTGTAACCACCCGGAGAATAAAACGCCAAACTATCACAAAAGTCCGAATGTCCAAAACTTTCTGAGTGCTGACATGGTGCGGTTTACTTATTGTCGCTTTCCAATTTATCGAGAATATTCAACCGCAATCAATAAGCGCCTGCGGCTGCGTTTTCAAGAATTTAAGTGCAAGGATAGCAGGAGATTTCAAAGTAGGTTGATGTTTTTCAGGAATGTCCCAATATCGGCTCCATCCTCATCAACTGATCTTCAATGGCAAATACATGTGAATCCTCAATCTGCAACTCTCTCAACGATTCGGCCAGATGCAGCAGGTAATCCATATTGGATCCGCTGGGCCCGTGTGACTGAGCAATCTGTCGGGCAATATCCTCAGTCGAGGCCGGCCCCAGAAAGGCCCCATTATCCTCGGTTGCGATATATACCAGGCCATCAGTACTTTCATCATTGTTAAAAGTTATCCGGGTTTGTAGCCGAAGATAGCCATTTTTTTCGCGATAATCCAAGTGCTCGAATACATCAGCAGAAATCAGGTAGGCCATACCACCACACACAGCTCCAGCCTCTTCAATCAAAGTCGCGACCCGACCGGGTGCGTCTGGCGTCCCACGGTGGTCATGGGAGCCCTGCCAGAATCTGCGCGTCCATCCCTCGATACTGGCGGAGCGTCTTTCCAGATAGGTAAAATCCGCCTTGTAAATCAGTGAGCCGTACCCGAAAAGCCACACTTGGTCGTCCGGATTTAGTTGATGCCGTTGCTGGTTGATGGCAATCGTATTCGTCGACACGTGAATCACCTCTATATATTTTCGTTACTTCCCACGTTAAAGGAAAACATACGAATTTCATCCCTGGCAATCCACCCCAGCCCCTCATAGAACTTCTGAGCCTCCTTATTGACCGCATGAACAAACAAGTGTGTCTTTTCAATCCCCTGCGCTTTCAGTCCCTCTAGTGCCGCTGCCACCAGTTGCCGACCCACACCCAGCCCACGATAATGAGAGGCTACGGCCAGATGCTGTAGGTATCCACGCCGCCCATCTGTTCCCACTAGGACACCTCCAACAATACTCTCCTCAAATAGAGCTACGAAACTCAATCCCGGGTTGCGCGCCAAATAACGAGCAATAGCGTCTTTCGAATCAGAATCCCGCAGGGTCAATCCCTCCGATTCATTCCAAAGAGCTATCACGGCGGAGTAATCCCCAATATTCATTGATCTGATTTCATATTTCATACTGCTATCGCCAACTCCGATATTTAAGCTGATTAAACATAGGCACTTCATCATACCCGTTCAGAAAAATGTCGAAATCCCATCTATTCAGCCTGAATATCAAGATCTTATTTTCTAAATATTTAGCATATAACTAAATCATTTAAGATCTTCAGATCACCAAACAATCAATAAATTTATTTCATTAATTATCAATAGATTATAAAACTTAAAGGCAAGCAAGCACGGCTCTCCCTTCAGCCATTCACGACAATACCCCAAAAGAACTATTGATTTAACTAAATCGTTTTAGTTAAATTTCATCACGTCTTCCCCGCGGGGACGCACAACGTCCAAATAAAGAACCACACAATAAATCTAATAGGTACGATGATGAAAAAAACTCTACTAGCGCTGAGTATCCCTCTCATTTCATCCATGGCTTACCAAGCCTCCGCAGACGAACTCAAAGATATCAAAGCACAGATTTCTGAGCTTGAAGAACGTCTGGAAAAAGCAGAACAGCAGTCCTCCGAAGCCAAATCAACTGCGGACTCCTTCGAATTCCACGGCTATGCCCGCTCTGGACTGCTATTTGATGAAAAACAACATGGCGCTGTCGGCACCGGCCCCTATATGACCCCCGCCGGCCGCTACAATGGCCCAGTTGGCCGTCTTGGTCTGGAGGATGACACTTATGTTGAAATTATCCTCTCCAAGAACATTACCCATGATGACGGTAGCAAAGCTCGCTATACAGTCATGGTTGCTGATGGCGTGGAAACCAAAAACGAGTGGACCGCTGATGACAGCAGTATCAACGTTCGCCAGGTTTATGCTGAACTATCAAACCTGAGCAGCTTCAGTGGCGCATTCCGGGACGCCACTCTGTGGGCCGGAAAGCGGTTTGACAGAAATAACTACGACATCCACTTTTTTGATTCCGATATTATTTTCCTGTCAGGCACCGGCGCCGGTATCTATGATGTGAAACCGACTGACAGCTGGACGACCAATATTTCTTTGTATGGGCGTGACTTTGATGATGTCGAGTCCACCAATACAGATATCGAAAACTACATTCTGAACGTCAACAATTACTTCGGTGATCACTGGCAATTCATGTTCAGCGCCATGACTTCGCCGGATCATGATGAAACCGGCAGTGATCTGGCAACCCAAGGAATTCATACCCTACTGGCCTACCACATGGATCTCGACAGCGGATTCGCGAAAGCCGGTGTGATCTATGGAAGCGGTTTGGGTGGCGAACCCAAAGCCATCGGCGCCAAAGGTGATGTTACGGAAGATGCCAGCACCGTCAGAGCCTTTGCCTACATGGTGACAGATTTAAGCCAGGACTGGCGAATTGCCCCCGCTCTGTTCGTAGAAAACAGCGACGATCGATACGCCAAAGGAGATGAGGCAACCTGGGCATCATTCAACGTGCGCCTGGCCAATGAACTGACCCAGAACTTTGAGATGGTCTATGAGTCCACTTATCAGTACATGGATTTAAAAGAAGGCTCTGAAGAGGCTTCTGGAGGCTTCTACAAAGTTACCATCGCACCCACTTTTAAGCTGAATACTGACGGAGGATTCTTTAACCGTCCGGAAATTCGCTTTACCGCAAGCTACATCGACTGGGACGACGATCTCAACGGGTTTGGCGATACTCTGGAAGAAGACACCTTCGCCAACACGCCCTATGATGGCGGCACCTGGCTGTTTGGTGCACAAATGGAAATCTGGTTCTGATCCCGAACCTTAATCAATAACGCTCTTCCTGGATAAAAGCCTTGGCGGGATATCAATCTCCGGATATCTCGCCCCTTTTATGGTGATCATGCCCCGCAACACCTCACACTTCTCTGGCGAGGCTGGAGGCAATACATGGAATTATGCAGAGTGTTTCAACAACTTTCTGAGTCTACGGTTTGTCATCCAGCTGTAAAACCGGAGACACATACAGTATCTTTAGCGCCAGCAAATGACCATTCACACCGGTCACTCACCTGAATCTGTATTATCAATGATAATAATTTCAAACCAAGTACCGGCACATGACTAAGCCTAGAAACCGAAAAATCAGCCAAAAGGAAATTGCCAGGATACTGGGAGTCTCCCCTGCCACTATATCCAACGCCTTCAATCAGCCCCATCAATTATCGGCCAACCTGAGAGAGCATATTCTCAGTGAGTGCAAACGGCTCGGATACCATGGCCCCAATGCTGCGGCCAGCATGCTCCGCAAAGGAAAAACCGGCAACATCTGTGTGGTGTTGAGTGATTCTCTCAGCTACAGCTTTTCCGACCCTGTTGCTAATTTGTTTCTGGAAGGTGTTGCCGACATTCTGGCGAAAAACAGCCTGAATCTGCTACTGATTCCCGGCAACGATGCCGATAGTCCTCAAACCAATATGGAAGGGTTTGCAGACGGTTTCATTTTCTATGGCGCGCCGCGGGACCCTGAAATTTTCAATCGGATAGCAGCTCTGGACAAGCCAATTATCACCGTGGATTTCGACCACGAACCCTATGGATCGGTTAACGTCGACAACTACGAAGGAGCATACCAGCTGACCCGCTCTATTATTGGACAGGATACAGACATAGCGGTTCTGGGTTTACGTCTGATAGAGACTGATCGAGTCTGCCGTATAACACCTGAGGAGCTGCTGAGTGAATCCGAATCCATCAGTCGGCGTCGCTTACAAGGGTATATCCAGGCCGCCAGAGATCTTGATCGAGAGATACCGGTAGATCGTATTTGGACCATTCCATTCAACTTTCCTCAATATGCCGAAATGGCCGTGAAAGAAGTTCTGGCTTATCATCCCCGTCCGAAATTATTGCTCTGCATGAGTGACCTGATCGCCCTGACAGCCGTCAGAGTGGCCTTGCGAGCGGGACTGAAAATCCCGGAGGATATTCGTATTGCGGGTTTTGACGGTATTACTGAGGCCGAGACCTATCATCCCTCGGTGACGACGGTATACCAGCATTGCCTGGAAAAAGGCCACATTGCCGCCCAGCGTTTAATCGACGGAAATCTGCAGGACAAATCGACACTGGAAACTCGGGTCATTCTAAGAGAAACCACTTAATACAAAAAAGCCCCGGCATCTACCGGCAATGCTGTTCACTTAAGAGGAGCAGCATTGCGATCTACTGGATATCGGGTCTTTGATATCTTAACCGTCCGAGGTGTCGTAGGCCTCGGACGCCTCTCCAAAAACAGACTACTAATTCCCGATCTTAACTCTGACAAGCGCCGACCTGTTCCAGATATCGGATTGGAAGCCGCCATCACAATTAACTGAACAGCAATATAATCACACACTGGTTTGAAGCGAATGTCAGACGGGGCTCGATCA
>NZ_AQXX01000058.1 GCF_000376785.1 Hahella ganghwensis DSM 17046 | reverse complement strand
CGGCAGGTTTATGGGGACAAATGCCGACGTGGTAGAGCCGAGTTTCTTCGCGTCGCTGATCCAGCGTCGAACCAGATTGGCATTGAGCCCGTTATCCAGAGCGATGGCAGAAACAGAGACCCCCGGCTGTTGGCAGGCAGCAATAATCTTAGCTTTAAATTCTGCGGAATATTGGCGACGTTTTCTGGAGGAGCGAGGTGCGCTTATGACAATCATAACAAGTGTCCACTAAAAAATAAGTGGACACTATCCAGTCAGTTGGTAGCGCGCTCAAGATGGGGTTACCGGACGCTTACTCTAATACAACAAAATTCCTGACGATCGAATCAGTCGTTTTGTGACAATACGTCCCAAAACATGGCGCATGTTAACAGGTAACACATTATGCTTGTATTTATTTTTCAGGAAGTTTGAACGCTCAGAAGAGGCTGAAACTAAAGCTTTTGTGGGGGAAGAGTGGAGAGATCGACAAGGCCGTATGCATCGAGTTTTTCATTGAATGTCCTCCATGCCACACTGATGTGCGTTAGAG
Source organism: Hahella ganghwensis DSM 17046 (assembly GCF_000376785.1). Taxonomy (GTDB): domain Bacteria; phylum Pseudomonadota; class Gammaproteobacteria; order Pseudomonadales; family Oleiphilaceae; genus Hahella; species Hahella ganghwensis. Next base: position 16,620 of record NZ_AQXX01000058.1, on the reverse strand, counting down.
AGTTTTAAAGGAATATGTCTCTAGTTTATGGGAGATTTACAACTTCCAGCCAGAATACCAGAACATTGCCTCAAGCAATGAGAAAAGGGTATCAGTCGGAGAAGTAGGGACACTCATTAGTGTCCCAATCACTTAGAGTTGTTTAAACATTGTGGCAAAATTAAGCGTCGGAGAATTTAGTAACAGGTATTCAATAAGTTAAATCTCAACTTTTATGCTGCGACAAAAACCAGATGATTTAGCCAAATTCAGCATCAAAGGCTACTCACTTAACAAGTGAATATGCATTCCATTACAGGAGGTGTCGCCATCACCAACATACAAACGGATCTTTTTTCCGCTCATCAAGGCCGCCATCAACGTTGCATGTACGGCTTTGTTGTTTTCTGAATCTTTCTTCCAGGTCATCCACCCACCTGCCGGGCAACTTGATGAGCCCTTGTCCATTGCAAAAGTGACCCTGCCGGGCATATAGCTGGACTCTACCAATGTAACCTTACCTGTAATTTCCTCCAGAGCATTGGACAACATCGGTAAACTAAAAAGCGCAGCCGCTAACATTACTTTTTTCATTCAAACTTCTCTAAATTATCTATATCAGGTTTTATAAAGCCAAATCAGCGATACTCTTCATAATTGCGGTAAGAGTTCACTTTAGTGTTACGTCAAAGAGATCCCAGGAAATCGAGTTGTCATTACAGGTTTCCTTGTAATTAACCCGGATATCAGATCCCGACATTTTCGCAGCAATAACGATGGAAAGCACAGGGTCATGAGAAGGATGATCACCCTTAATCACGAATCGCTTGTGACCATTGCTGAGTCCACAAGCCGCAGGTAGCTCGTCCATATAGACAAAGGTGCCGTTCACATTATCAATTTCAAAGACTTTAATGTCTTTTACTTTGCCGACAACCACTGTGGCATTTGCGCTGGTAGACACCATCAACAGCAGCATTAAAGCCAGTTTTCTCACTACACCTTTCTCCCTGTAGGGTATGAGTATTGCCAATTTACCGTTATCCCAATAATTCGAATAAACCGGGGTTGGCGAGAATAGAGAAAAATTCTATTTATCAAGCTTAATCATTGTATGAGGCTTGATGGTTGTACCGGTATTGTAGAAAATTAGGGTCAGATACACATTTCTCCATTTTGCAGGAAAATGCCTAAATTAAGTTTTTGGCCGCCCCCGGGTTCCCGGTCTGACACGTCTTAAATATAACTCCTCCAACTCATCTTTGAATTTCTCGTTTCCCAAGGCCATGCCCATATTCAACGCTTGCCGTATTTCAGTCAGTAGGTCATGACTAACATGCCTCCTGAACAATTCCCGATAAACCCGCAACCGCTCATCCTTTTGATCAGCCAAGGCAAGATACTCCCTATGCGGCGAACATAGTTCAGAGTGAACTCCCAATGCATTAATTCGATAACTTGACCATTGATACTCTAATGGATCCTCCACCATCTTAGCTCTCACTGGGTTAAGCTCTATGTACTGGTAACACTGCAACAAGTATGTCTCTGACTGTACAATACTGGCCTTAAAGCGTCCTTCCCACAGCGTTCCACTCGTCCGATAAGCACGATTAAAATATTGTACATAGCGGCGCCCTAGAGCTTGCATCATTAACGAAACACCATCGGTTTCGTTCGGGGTTACCAAAAGATGAACATGGTTCGTCATGAAAACCCAGGCATGAACACTCACGCCAAACTTATCAGCATATTCCTTTAACCAATGCGCATAAGCAATATAGTCTTCCTCTGCACCAAAGCATATCCGCCTATTATTCCCTCGCTGAACCACATGCTGCGGTATCCCTACCGGACAAAATCGCCTTAAACGTGCCATATTTCTTCCTTGAAATATTTAATTCATTTTATACTTCGGTTCTATATTAAGAATCCATGCCAGTGTTCAATGTGCATCTGCTCCCATTTATTAAACCCTATTCATCTAAATTCATAGTTAACCATAGCTGGTGAGCATGCTCTCTATAACCCAATACTTTAACATCTATTGTTTTTCCAATTTTTGGGAAAACCGAATCAGCCCCTACCTCAGGTAGCTCAGTTCCAGGAACTATTGCATCAAAGCTATACCCAGTGCTGACGTACATACCATACACTTCATGTCGCACAACCTCACACTTAAACACCTTCCCAACGGGAAATTGGGCTTTAAACTCATCCCACTTTATACTCATTGATGCCATATCCTTTCAACACTATTGAGAACATCAAATTCTGTATGGGGAATTTCTAGCTCTGTAAGCCCTCTTGAATCTGGGTAATCATATTCATGTTGCTTGAGCCTACTGTCATATAGGTCTTTGGGAACCTTTGTTTTATGTGGATCTGACCCCATTTATATGTATGTATATGTGCGATGGGGAGAGAGGACCAGGCGGAGAAACTGGGACGCTGATGTGCATCCCAGCAGAATCTTGTCACTTGCAGCATTAGTCAACAATTCTTACGGCATAGTAGTACGGCAGGTTAGCAACACAGCCGGCATCGCTTACTTTTACCTGCACGGACTTCCCAGACATAAAAGCAGCCAACACAGTCGCATTCATACGATCAACCGCTTTTGCATCTGCAGCGGGACTCGGCATTAAAGTTGACGTATTGGAACACTGAGCAGGATTGGCAGCCTCAAGGTTCAAACCAAAAATTTTTGTACCTTGACCATACTCCTCAATTGATGTGATTTTTCCCATAGGAGTCCAAGTGCCGCCAGAGTATGCCAACGAAGCTTGGGTGAGTAACAATATTGCCACTATTTTTTTCATCTTTCTTAACACCAAAAATAAGAATGGAATATCCTAATAGACCTTCAGCAAGTTTTCTTACCAAGAAATAAAAACCCCGCCATTCAATCGTTTATTAGTGCAATCAGATGCGAGGTAATCTATCAGTTGATAAAGAGATCTACTTCAAAACAGCCAGTTTTTTCACTACATCTTTATCCCTGCTGGGTATCGCTAACGTCCATTCACCGATATTCCAATTAACGAAAATGCCGAGATTGGAAAGCTTAGCGATAAATACTATTTATCAATCTTAATGATGTCATGAGGCTTGATCGTCGTACCGGTACCACAACCACCTTCCAGTGCACCATCAGTTTGATGAACATCTACGGTCTTACCTGAAGCAAGAGCCGCTAGTACCAAAGAGTATTCAGCTTTGCCATCATCAGTAGTCAGGTTGATTTTCACCACCTCGCCCCCTGTCAGAGTGACGCAGCCATTGCCGTATTTCACACCCACATCCGATACTTCCTGGTTGCTTAACCAACCCGCCGACATGGCAGATGAGCTAAATATTAGGCCTGCCAGCAATACGGTCTTTTTCATTTTTCGATACCTCAAAGTTCTGTTTGGTAGATTTAACAATACGGAGTTATTTGATCGTCAACATCTGCAATGGACAAAAATTGCCTTTTGGATAATTTACAGAATCATCAAACGTTACGGTGACCGTTTTATTCGCCATTTTAGCGGCAAGAATCATGGATACCATTGTTGTATTGTCTGTCGAAAATGACAGTGCATATTTATTCCCCACGGTACCGCAATCCGGGGTTTGCGAGATCGTTGGCAGCTCAACATATCCCGCACCTTGCCAGGCAGTATTCAGGATATTGTCTTTATCAAAGATTCTGACTTCGCCAAGGACGACATCTACATCGTAACGCTCTGCCTGACACAGTGATGCCAGCATGGTTAGAAATACAAAAAGAATCGTTTTTTTCATTACAGCTCCATTATCCTTAGACTGCCCGTCACGAAATAAGGAATAGATCCAACTTATTTAAGGTGGATCTATTCCTTCTATTTCTAATTAATATTCCTGATACAGATACTCGATTTCGACATTTCCTTCAGTGGCGCAGGATTCAACCTTTACACTTACAGGTTTTGACGCCATAGCACCTGACACCAGCAATGTATACCAGTTTTTTGCCGCATACTTACCATCTGTGCTGGTATCATCCATTTTGAAGTAATAATACTGACTACCGGATATGCAGGTGTCATCTTTAAGACGGAAATATACCACCGCATTTTTGGGGTAAATTCGCTTTACATCTCCGGTGACGAACTCAGCCTGGGCGCTTGTGGCACCTAGAGCTATGCTAATGGCCAGAACTTTGGTTAATAGTTTTAACATAAAACAACTCTTTTGTTAGTGATAAAAATTAGAGGCTAGAATACAGATCTGTCCCCTTTTTCCATCTAATTGGTTTCGCTCAGGGTTACTAAAAGATGAACATGGTTCGTCATGAAAACCCAGGCATGAACACTCACGCCAAACTTATCAGCATATTCCTTTAACCAATGCGCATAAGCAATATAGTCTTCCTCTGCACCAAAGCATATCCGCCTATTATTCCCTCGCTGAACCACATGCTGCGGTATCCCTACCGGACAAAATCACCTTAAACGTGCCATATTTCTTCCTTGAAATATTTAATTCATTTTGTTTAATGTGGATCTGACCCCATTTATTTTCTTGTAAAGCGTCATATTTCTTCCTTGAAATATCTCATTAATTTTCTTTGCCGGCTATATATTGAGAATCCACTACTGCATTTAATTTGGATCTACTACGTTAATCAAATCCTTTACTTCTCACTTACCATCTGTTGATTGTATAAAATAATCAAAATAAATGTGCTGAAGTAAAAAATCATATTTAACACAAATAAGAGATCAACTTGCCATCCATACCCATAGCTTCTCGTAACATCCTCTAACGCAAGTCCAAAGAAGATTAAAGGTATGTATTTGATAATCCAGCCAATCACTTTACTCTTTGCCGTCATATAAGTAACAGCGATAGGAACAATAACCAGCATAACAACTAAAAGCATCAGAAATGCCTGCCTTGTATACCCTATGGCTTCCCACAAAGACTGCACAAAGCCTAATTGGTATAGCTGAAATCCTTCCCAATGGCCTCCCATAAATTTAACAAAAAATACATGGGCTCCCGCTAAAGCTGAGACATAGGACATCAGTATTAGAACGGCCTTGATTGCTCTTTCTCTAGTTGTCGACATAATGACGAATTCTATTTGTTACTTTCTGTATCTGTAGCAGCTTTTCCTTCACCGCCCGCAGTTTCTACACTGGTTTGATTAGTGGAACTACTAGCATCTTTATTCTTATCGTCTTCACCTGGATTACCTTTTACATGGTTATCAACCGTTTCAATTATGCAAGGCTTTACCTGAGGAGGACTTCGCCAAGGAGGACATCCACATCGTAGCGCTCTGCCTGACAAAGTGACGCCTGCATCGCTAAATAAGCAAAAAGAATCTTTTTTTTATGACGGTTTCTAAATATATATCCTTAAATCTTAGGGGCTTTTGATTAATAGACAGTTGCGATTACAAAAGCCCCCTACTCCAAATATTAGTGATCAACCCTCTAAGGTATTACCCGTTCGTTAGCAAGTACAATATAGGCACCAATACCGCCGGATTGAAAAACGGATCTGGGTCTTCCCCGTCCAATAACCCATCGCCATCAAAATCAGGATTATTTGGCGGCAACCCAAGTTGGTATTCTTCAATATTGGTCAGACCATCATTGTCCATGTCAATGTCGGCATCATTTATATTTGGATTCAGTTCATTAAGATACTCGTATTCATATTCATCTGGCAGGCCGTCATTATCCGAATCAGCAGAATTGGGATTACTTCCAAACTCTCTTTCCACGATATCCAGTAACCCATCTCCGTCAGAGTCTCCAAGAGTGGGATTTGATTGAAACTGGAACTCTTCAAGGTTGGTAAGTCCATCCCCATCTGAGTCAAGGAGGGCATCATTGGCATCCAGGTTGTTAAGGATCGACGAGTACATTTTTTCGTAATAGATCGCAATACCATCATGATCAAGGTCGCTATATCGGTCCGCGACACGAACCATGACATTACCAATTAAACCAGTACCGTCAGGTTTGGAGATGATGTATGAAAAAGCATAGTTTCCAACCTGAGTTGGCGTGCCTGTCAGCGTTTTGTTGCTGCTGTTAAAGGTCATGCCCGGTGGTAACTCGCCGCTGCTGATCCACATGGTTCCTTCGGTGGTATCCAGCACGAGAAGGTCTGCTTGATTCACCATGGCCTCATGGAATATGTGTGTTGAACCGGCTCGATCGTCATAGTGATCGCCGTTACCAGGCTCAAGATAATCGGTATCCGCGGTATTAGGATTCGTGCCAATCACCCCCTCTACGCTATCGGGTATTCCGTCACCATCACTATCAGATAGTGTTTGCGGGGTATTAAACCAAGCCTGTGCCGCCAATGCGGTGGCGAACAGGTTATTGTCGAGACTACCGTCTGCCGCCTGCCGTGATACCAGATAATCCAGGCCTAAATCATAGGCCGTAAATACGGTTGAATAGGCTCCCGGGACCTTGATGGCTTCGCCAAACACCTGAACAGATAACGCTGTTATTAAGGGGGCTTCCTGGTCCCATTCCGATATCGCACCGGTTGGCTTCTGCTGCATCGCCAGCCACAAGGTTCCCTTCCTGGCGCTTTTACTCAGCCAGTAATCGCCACCAATTTCGGAGTAAGCCAATAAAAACTGAGCCGTCGGATAAACTTTTGACTTAGAAATCTTTCCATAGGTTTGGTCTGTTGGTCCCCAACCACCACCTGCACTACTGGTCTCAGGATAGGGATTACGACGACTTTGAATAAATTCAAGCTCATCAGATATATCTATTGAAGGCGCAGAGGTATACAACGCCTGTAACGCCAATACCATATCGATCGTGGAAAACTGATAATCATTCAACGGGCCCCAGGTTTTTACACCGTTAAACACAGTCGCACGCTCCATCAGTTGCGAGGTATTCTTATCTGAGGTAATCCCCGCCCTGGCCAAGGAGGTCATTTTTCGCGCCAGAGAGTCTGTGGAATAAGTATCCGCATTCGCCAGCCAGTTAATCCCACGCCGGTATACCAGACCGTTAATTTCATACTTATTCAACGCGTCCAATGCCGCCGAGGTCAGGCGCACTTTTTCCTGGGGGCTGCTCCCCCAGCTGCCATCGCCGTTTTGATGTTGAATCAGATAGGCCAGGCTTTTATCCCGTGCTGCTTCCAACTGCGTTGTCGTCGGAGCCGCCAGGCTGACATTAGCCACTGCCGATATCACAGCGATCAGGCTAATTTTTGTATATTTTGGAAGCAACATTTATATAAATCCTTTGTATGAGTTCAAATCTAGCTCGAAAGATTGGAATGACTGCTACGGATTAGACGACTGGAGCCACTCTTCAGTAATATCAATAACGATCTTATTATCAGAAAGTGTTAATTGCATTAATTTTTCTTATGACGGCCCCATATCGATATAATCCAATATCCCTATACACTTAACTACTAATGCATAACTACCATCACAATCAAGGCAGCGACACTCCTTCAAGGCAGTTTGATATAAATTCTCAGCATCATTAAGACCCTTAAACTTTGTAGCAACCATGCTAAATCCTCATACTTAATGCGCTAATCCTAGGCAATAAGATTATTTAGCAGAGGAAAACACTTTTTATCTAAATCAAAAATTCAATAACAGAGAATATTCATCTGTATATTTGAATGAATAAGTTTCCTACAATGACTTAAAATATACATACCATCATTTCCTTCATTATCTACCATCAGGTTACTTTACAGACTGTAATAGCACTATAAAAAATACCCAAGGCTTTACCATATCCTAACCCACTATTAATTTGGTTACCTTCACAATTGAAACTGTCATCTTGCCCCCCTTGCACAGCATCAGCATGTCTTGATAGGCGACCGTAGTAAAAAAACGCACCATGAACACAAATACTTTGCAAAGTTCTAGTTATCCCTGTTTCAATGTCATTTCAACGAAAACGCCATCATATATTTGAGCAAAAGACTTGGTTAGAGAAATAAAGGCTGCAGACGAAGCAAGTTACTTATGGTTTTTACTGATTGAGATATTTTCAACCTTTCTCATCACCCAATTGCATGTATCTCCTTTATAATGCCTAACTATATAGAAAGTCTTCTTAACTCCCTTTGGGCAATTTGCCTGTTTTTTTGGGAAGCCCACTTTGCCTTAACTATCAGACTCAATGATTGCTTTAGTGTATTCTTTTCGTCAATGGAAAGCTCCTTGTACCACATCAAAGCTAGACCAGCCCAATAATCCGACTCTTTCTCCAACCCCGCTTGAATTATTTTCAAGTATGGAAATATCTCCTTGGGGTCGAGCTCAACTGATAACGAACTTAGGAAGTCTATAATAGTCAAATTTATCGAGCTTAGCGATCTTTCAAGTAAAGGAAGAACGAATACAAATAGCTTAATCTCACTAAGAACATGTATACCTTCACTAACTTCGACAACCCATTCTCCATCATCAGATATCCCCATATAGTTGTCAGTTATCTTAACTACTGGGCACCAATTGATATCTTTCTTGTCGATTATCCGTTTACCAACATGGAACTTTTTCAGTTCCTTCATTCTCTCTATCAACATTGTTTCGTGCTCACTTATTGGTAGGTGTTAGAATGATTAATTTCTAAACCACGGCCATTCATGAAATCAACAAACTGTTTTCTTATGTCGTCAGTCCAGTACTCACCGAAATGCCCACTTGACTCATCAGTAGAGATCCGCCCATCAGAGTCCCTCCTGAATATTCCCCCAACAGTATTAGACCGATTACCATCAATTGTATTAGCTACTTGTTGATGCGGTGAACCTTTGCCACCTCCGTACTTGAGCTTACCTACAGCGAAAGTACTCGTTTTATAATTAAAAACAAATTCAATACCTCCTTTCTTGGGTATGTAATTTCGAACTGCCGCCGCAGAAGTCGATGACGCATGTAACCCTAGCACGCCAGGAGCTGGCCCTGAACCTGACCACTTTGTAACCCGACTAAACGCCCCAGCCCTAGCAGGCAAAGCAAAAACTGACAAGACATCAACTGCAGCAGCCCCACCAAGTTGGTTATCTGCAATGTGAAATCGAGGAGACTGATAGCCTGTTACACTATTAGCCAACATAAGAAATGGGCTTGAGCTTTCTCCCATGTCCATTGCCATATTGAAGAGCGCTTTTCCAGTACCTATTAGGTTATCAAGAGCACTACCACTGGTGCCTCGGCTTCCCAACTCGCTAACATTTTCAAACATTGCAGCGCCAAGACTACCAATGATTCCAGCATTATCAGAGTTATAGGAGGATCTATTCGCTGACATCCCCCAAGGATCCACATAATCCATCGGGCTGTTCATCACATAGGCGTACTGATTGACACCATCAATAAACCCTTTTGGATCTGTCTGGGTAAAGCGACCAAATTCAGGATCATAGAAGCGGGCTCTGAAATAGACCATCCCATTGGCATTGGGTTCGCGACCGGTATAGCCGTACTGCGGTGTGTTTCCAGTATTCTGGGTAACATTCCCCCACGCATCATAACGGTTGGTGGCAGAGAGCGTTCCAGTACGGTTGCTCATCGCAACTACAGACCCAAGACCGTCCCCGTGATAGTACTGCGGATCATTGGCAGCAAAACGAACCAGGGGGTCGTCCATCGCCGCGCCATGGGCATAGACTGCCTTTGGCGTTGACCAATTGGCACCGTATTCAGCAACGATATCCGGACCGCTATAGTGATAATTCACCACATCAGATCCGACAGTTTTACTGATCCGTCGGGTGCCACTGTCATAAGCATACAGCTCTGTCGGCAACCCGGTTTTCTGAATACGAACCACACGATCCAGGGCATCATATCCCAGAGTGGTTGTGGTCCCTGAAGAGATTTTGCTCACCATGTTACCGTTGTTATCGTAGTCAAAGCTGGCAACAACGTTACCTGTGGGTGAGCCCTGACGTACCTGGGTAATTTGGTGCAGATTGTTGTGGCTGTAGTATTGGGTAGTACCACCATGGGTACGCTGGCGACGGTTGCCAAACGGATCATAGTTAATGAGATCCAGATCAACATCATTGGCCGCATCCCGTTCTTTAATCAAACGGCCCAAGCCATCATATTCATAGCCCCGGCTTTGCGTTACACCCTGCAGCATAAAATCTGCATTGGATGTACGACCAGCATTGTCATAGTCATAATTCTGGCGAATCAGCTCATTACCACTGCCATCTGTGGTGGCAATGCTTTTAACCTTGTTATCTTTGAAGTAATCGTAGGCCGTTACCAGATCATTCGGGAAAACCTTTTGCTGCAACCGACCGCCGGCATCATACACATAGCTGATCAATCCTTTATCCGGAGTACGAATACCGGTCAGGCGTCCCACCGGATCGTAAAGATAGGACGTTTTATTACCCGCATTGTCAGTAATACTATTGAGTAGACCGCCAATGCTGTAGTCATAAGAAACCGATTTTCCACCACGATTATCGGTAACCTTCTTCACCCGATGAGCAGCATCATACTCATATGAGTATGCGACATTATTTGATTCAATATATTCGGGTTGCCCCATTCCATTGCGAAGGAAAATAGTTTCTTCAGTTCCCGCGGGACCACTAGTGCTGGTCCCAGCCAGAATACCGCCAAAACTGTATGTAGATGTCGTTACATTGCCATTGGGGTCACGACTGGAAAGGATATTGCCGTGCTCATCGTACTTGGTAATCTCCCATACTTTCCCAAGCGCATCTTCTTTTTTCAGCAAGCGACCGAAATCGTCATATTGATAACGGGCCTGAAGAGAGAGCGAATCTGACGCTTGATTTCCGTCAGCACTGGTGTATCCGGCATAGACGGCTGTTTGGAATCCGAGACTGTTGTATTGATAAGTCGTGACAGGACGCACATTGCCCAATACGATATCCGTGTACACAGGTCCCACAACACGGGTTACCCGCCCCAGAGCATCATAGTCAGACAACGTCTCCTGACCACTATTATCGGTGACTTTTGTTACTTGACCGACCGCATTGTACTCAAACTCAGTCCAACGCCCCTCAGCATCGGTAATGCGTTTCACTTTACCGTTCTGTTCAGGACCATAATAAGTATATTGAGTGACATTGCCGTTAGGGTCGATCAACTGGCGCACACGACCGATCAGATCCAGCTTTCGAGTGACCGTATTACCTTCTTCATCGAAGGTTTCCGTCAGGCGATTCTTCTCGTCATACTTGAAATTAACGCTATATCCATCCGGCGAAGTCACCTTGGTGAGATTGCCAGCCGGATCGTATTGATAATGAGAAATAGCACCAGATGCATCGGCCGTCTGAATTTTCCGATTGACCTCGTTGTAACGGGTGATCGTGTTATCGACCAGACTGACACGCCCCCCTTGATGAGCCATCAAGCTCTGGCTGACCGGTAGGCCGCTGGCGTCATAACGGAAGATACGTGTACCGCCTAATGTGTCAGTGCCTTCAACCAAGCGTCCTGCTTTATCATAAACGTATGAAACAGGATAGAACGCACCGTTAACGCCTTTTACCACTCGACCCAGAGTATCGTACTCTGTCCGGTGAGTGCCTAATCCTTCACCGCTGGAAATGACACCATCACCATCGACGTCACCGAAATAAGACACAACGGTAGGCACAACGCCCTCGGTCCCATTTTGATCGTCAGTGTAATCGAAGGTTGTATAAGGGCCGGTGTCACTGTCTGCAAAGTCTTTGACCTGACGTGACCGAACCAGTTTCCCATTGTTGTCATATTCATTATGCGTCCAACTCAGGATATGTGAGCTGTTGGACTCAGGATTAAACGTCAGCGGATTAACGGTGGCACCAAACCCCGCTTTGAACACAACAATATTAACGGGCTTGCCACTATTGTTGTAACGAACCATTCGGTAATGGCCCAGAGCATTCCTAATAAGCTGAGGTTTACCGGAATTTGTGAAATAGCTATATGTCACCTTCTGACCAGATGGTAACGATTGACTGACAAGATTACCCTTTCTGTCATAGCTGTACCGGGTCTCATAGCCCAGAGGATCGACCACACGGGTTCTTAAAATCGGATCGTTGGCATCTTCATAGTAATAGAATTCCTTTCCACCCATCGCGTCAGTGATTTCAACAGGCTGGCCATACTCATTAAACACATATTTCTGAATATGACCTTTCTCATCCACAGTGGTCGATTCACGACGGAAATCGTTGTAGGTAAAGGTCATTGCCTCACCCAATGCATTATAGTGCCGGTACGCTTTTCCGTTAACGTAGTATTCAAAGGTCATCTTGGAACCATTCGCATAGGCGAAAGTTTTCATACGATGAGCCAGATTGGTCCCGTCACTGGCACTGTAATACGTATATCGAGTCGAGTTGACTTTCTTTTCCCGATCAAGCGGATTTCTATAGACTTTGAGGTTACCGGACGCCGTATAGAAATATTCATAAACCGTATTCGCCCAGTCCAGACTGATAGTGCGAATATGATTTGAACCCGAGTAATAGTTAAACGTTACTGTGCGGTTATCAGGATCCTTGATTTTGGTCAGTTTTTGCCCGAAATAGGTAAATGTCAACTGATGACCGCTGGGATCGATAATTTTCGTCAGCTTGGCGATATCACCGTGGTTACCTTTGACATTTTCAAAGTAGTATCGAACGCCGTTTTTATCGGTAATCAGTATCTGGGAAACTGTTCCGCCACTGTATGGTCGTTCCAGATTAAAGTAGAAGCCTTTTGGTATTTTGACTTTACTTCTCGTGATATTCAGAACCCCGGAGACTTTTTCTATACTGCCAACCAAATCAATATATTTTTCCGCGCCAGTACCGTTCTTCCATATGATGGAATCAGACTTACCATTTTCATCAGTATCAACAAACTTCAGAGTCTGGTTGTAGCTGAATGTCCAGCCTCGACCAAAGGGCCCATCTACCGAGCTATTGCTGTTATAGGTCCGCTGCAATAGGATCGGCAGCCCCCGGGTCGGCACGGCGAAATCCGTTTCCTGATGGTACATATTACCCGTCACCATATTGACAGGATCTCCAGCAACTGCACCATGAGGAGATGGACCAAGATTGCTGATCCCAGTATCTGTTGTAGCACCACTCGAGGAACTCGTGCTGGAATACTTCGTGGTAGAAAAGGTTTTATACCCCGAACTAAAAGATTTGGACCAGGAATTTGAACCAGAGTTATTTGAGCCTGAGTTAACTGGAGGTGAGTACTTAAAAGGATCCTTTGTTTTTACCGTATAACCACCAGAGTATGAGGATATGGGGAAACTGAATAAAGAAGTACCATCAGACTTGAGCCGCTCGCCGATGAAGAGAGGACCAGTCCATTCTCTGTAGGTCACAGGTTTTTTCGGCAAAATCACTTTGCCACTCTCATACTCAGGACCGAAATAAGAAAGGATCAGGTCTATGTCGGATAGCCGGTAGCAGTACTCTATAGTTTCATTCTTAACTTTGGTTTCTATCGGCTTCATAACCATGTCAAGCAAGCCTTCTTCGCCGTCTAACGGACGACCTATGTGCTCTATCCACGCATTATTAATACTTGATCTGATTGCCTCCAGTATCAAGTTATCTTTATCGTGGAAAAGGCCTCCATTTCGCGCCTGCCTGATCCATTTATCTTCATCATAGCGAACAGTCCTGACAGGAGTACCATCCCCTAAATGCCCTTCTGACAACTCAGAGTCCAAATACCACTTAGACATATCGGGAACAGCGGTACATTCTTTTACGAAGTTCAACAGCCCACTTTTCGAAGTAAAGGTACGCACCTCATTACCCTGTTCTCGAGCAATCTGTATTCCTGTGACAGTACTGATCGCATCTTTCAGCGCCATGATCTGCCATACATAGGTTTCGTAATAGGAGCCCTGATATCCAGACATTCGAAGGGCGTCAAAATTTGGCCCGCCCGTATCGATATCCCTGCCGATAACTAAGCCACCAGGCGCATCGATAACAAAATTATTCGACTGCAGGGCGTATGGGTGACTGCCTGCGGCAGTGACATCAGCTCTCGTTGACACTACACCAATGTGATGACCGGATCTTCCTGTAGCTCCATATAATTTACCAATACGAGAGAAAGAATCCTCAAGCATGCCCATATATTTCAATAACACCAGATTCAAGAACTCACCAACCAGTTCATCGGGATTATCGGAAGGCTTCGAGTATTGATTCAGGTTTTCGAGAAGGCGCTGTTCCCTGAGCTGAACATATTCGTTAGTAGCATTAAATGCGTATGCAGACAACGCGTAGTAATTTAACGGCGAAATATTATCAAATGTAAGTGCACTGGCTCCTGGAGGGGTAGCACTTACAACCTTTGAACTGAGGGCTTCTATCCTGACTGAAGCTTCCAGATCGAACTTGTTAAAGTCCCCATCCTCATTGCAGATCCTTTTTGACGGAAAAGACAGGCCAGCTAGTTTTTTACCATCAACTTTAACTTCAGGTAGCACACTGATATTGGATTCACCACAATCAAGCGCTGCAGATCCGTTAATAAAGTCTTTATATTTCTTGGCACTCCCCGAGCTTGCCCCGACAAAGGAGAGGGTGACCCTGCTTTGAGTAAACTTTGTCATCGGAATCGAAAAGGATTTACCGAAAAACGAAAACTGCCCTTTAGCTCTCCAGTTATCCGGAAGCTTCCATGAGGAGGACGAATTTATACCGCTCCCCCAACTAGGGTAGCCTTGAACCACATAAGGTAAACTGTTCGGCAAAAACTCAAGCTCAATCAGCTGTTGAGTCCAGGTTACGCCGACATCATTAAGTGATAGATTGGGATCTGTACCACGGATGTCCTCTGCAATTTGTTCCTCAAAAACTTCCAAAGGCCCCTTATCGGAACGATAAGACAGATAATCTCCGTAATTAAAATTCACATTATGGGTAACGCCATCCTGACGCTCGTACTGCTTATAGCTCGGGTCCAGTGCAATCCACTCATGCCCTTCAGCGCTGGAACCTTCACCACGGTAGTTTGCATAAGGCACGCAAGCTTCAACCCAAACATGATTGACACCAAACGCCCGACGACCATCAACCTCTGAAAACGGAAAGGCTCCGTCAACTTTAGTCAGTTTTTGCAGAGGAACATTTGCCGCTGCAATAGCGTCGTACGCGGCTTCCAGAGTTCGAACATTCCACCAATCTAAATGCTCTTCCTTGTCTTGCAGATAAATGTTCCCCCTGACATACCTTGCGGGAATAGAAGATGCTCTCAACAAAGCCAGCATCAAACTCGCATGGTCAATGTCATTCGCTCCACCACTCTCTAAGGCTCCCAAAGCGCCTTTAACGGACCCTGCATAGTGCTCATGGCGAATATTATTTGCCACATACTCAAATATTTTGACAGGTGAGTATTCCAACTGCGCCGCCAGTTCTGTAATTTTTTGATAGGCGCGAGGGTTTAATGTTGGACTGACTTCCAGCTCGGGCTGTAATAGGTTTAGGTCGTTGCTACCATTATTCGCATAGTCTGTCGCATCTGAATAACACCCCTGAACTCCTGGATTGACTTCAGGCGCAGCGTCTGTACCGGCAAAGACATCTGGCACGAAAAAGCCCGCTATATCAGCCAACCAACTGAATGCATTATTTTTTTCCGCTTCAAGTATATCCCTTTTAACAGTATATCCTGCAGGATCACTGGCGGGTCTATCAACATCCAGCTGTCCGGCTTCCATGTCGATAAAGGTTGGCCTGATTGGCAGGGAGGATATTCCATCAGGATCAGATGCAGTGCGATATCCAAACTCTGGCTGCCTATCCGGAATAGTAAAGGCCTCTGCGAGGTGATTTCCAAGCACTTCGATGGCTTGCTCTTTTTCACCCTGACTTTGTGCTGAAACCAATTTTGAAACGAGGATACTAAGAAACTCGGCTTTGTTGTCTAATGACGAAGAAGGTAGCAGGAAATCACTGCCATCGACGGAAGTTTCCTGATGCCTGAGTTCCTTCACAAAGGCTGTAAGCTCTACAGCTTTACTTTCCAATAACTGGGTGACGGTTGATCTGTCGCCAAGCGCCTCAGGACTTTCTTTCTTAACTTTTGTAAGCAAGACATGGGTTTCGTCTAAATGCCTTTGATAGACATCGATAGCTTTCTGAAAGTCAGAATGCTGTTCACGGTATTTGAAGAACTCACCTAATTGGGGACCCAGTGGAACAACCTCCACACGTTCAGCAAACGTTGTTCCTGCGCTTAACAAAAGGCTAAGCCCAATGACCCACCTTTTTTTAACAAACAGTTTGCCCACGAAGTTTTCGCACTTAGCCATATAAATCCTTGCAAACACCTTAGTTTTAAAGTTTACGCTGTGACTCGCTTTACGATATTCCACGAGTGTCCCTTCAGGAACCTGACAGTATAAATTCGGAAAAAATAATTTTATTAGGTTTCCAGAAGGCACTTAGGAACCTTCAAGAGGAAGAGCGACAAAGCAGTTAGACGGGGGGGGGTCCCATTCCTTTAGGGAGGCTCTGAATAACTCCCCAAATCAGTCATAATACGGCCAACTTCACTCATCAGGAATACTATCCATGGATCAGATGACTTTCTCCGAAGCTGAATACCAGAATAAGAAGCGTAAG
>NZ_AQXX01000057.1 GCF_000376785.1 Hahella ganghwensis DSM 17046 | reverse complement strand
AGATCCAAAATGGCCGGAAAAACACTCTGAATATTCGGCCATATATCGTCGAGAGTTTGAATTACCTCAGAACCTTGGGGTTATTCAGACTCTCCCTAGCTCAAGGTAGAGGGGAGAGACTAAGGCATCAGCAAAGTGATGATGCCTATAGGCGGAAGCATCTGGCAGAGGAAACATGGCGTGAATTGGACGTGTGGCTTAAGGTGAAGACTTCAACCTGAGCGGCTTTGCCAATCTTCCACTTTGACACAGAGCCCTTTGGCCACCAGCAGTGTGCTAGGAGTGCCAGTGATAGAGCCGCCGGTCTTTTCCACGGACACAATCAAATGCTCTGCTGATTGTATTAAACCCCATTCGGCTTTACTGAGGTTTCTCTCGGTATGACCTTTAAGTTCAACCACTCCCAGACTCCTGATGCTACCGTCCTCCCGCGACACCGCCCATAGCTGGAGTGTAGAACTCTGAGGCACCTGTGGCTTCTTCAGAATGTCGAGGGATAATAATCTATCGGTCTTTTTCAGAGTGACAACCATGACGGCATCTTCCTGATTGTTTTCCATGACCGCAACATAGTTGATGCTCGGGGCGGCTTCTGTCTCTATCGTGGAAAAGTTGGTGAAGGATAGTATTCCCACAACTAAGGCTACGGAAATCGCCGCCGCTGATAGAAATCGATAGAATCTCAGCTGGCTTAGGAGTTTCACAACGATTTGATCTGAAGCACCATTGATCCTATTGACGATCCTAGTCCAGGTGGAACGCTTGGGGGCGACTTCGACCGTACCTTTGTGTAGTGGCTGAAACTTTTCCTCCCAAAAGTGAACTCGCCTTGCAATATCCTGATTGACACGCATGATCTTTTCAAATCGGTCGCGCGCTTTCCCACGCATTGTTCCAATCACATAGTTTGACGCTAACCGGTCCTGAACTTCCGGATTCTGGTATCTTAGTGACCCAGGCATTTTGCTAACCTCCCCAGACCCCGCTTAAGCCAGACCTTAACCGTATTAATCGGTTTTTCGATATGAATAGCGATGTCCTCACGGCTATAGCCATAATAATAGGCCATTAAAATGGCATTGCGATTCAACACCTCCAACGCTTGCAGGCAACGATGCAAGCGGACGTTGTTGTCGCTGTTTAATATGTCGCTCAATGGCGAACCACGCAGGTTGTCCTGGAACAGGCGCTGAACCTCTTCATGCTGCTCGCGACGTTTTTGTTCACGGTTTTCAGACTTTAGTTTGTCCAATGATCTATAGCGGATCAGGGAAGACATCCAGGTCATTGGCTCGCTGACATCACGCCGATATTCACCGGCTTTCTCCCATATCTGCAGGAAGGTCTCCTGCAACACATCATTGGAAAGGTCATTGTCGTGGACAATCATCATGGCCACTCCATTGAGTTTGGGGGCAACCAGCCTATACAGTTGCTCTAGGGCTTTTTGGTCTTTCAATGCAATGCGGGCGAGCAGTTTTTCCAATACATCCGGATCGAAACTATTTTTCATGGCAGCCTTAAACCGTCCTCTGTCTACAAAAAATAAAACAGAGGCAATTTCCCTAGTTTAGTCATTTGGGCGACATCATCAGGTAACTCCAAAAGTAATGCAATTGCAGCAGGGGGGAAGTCTGAACCAACTTTTCAGCATGTCGAGTGCGTCACCATTTCTCACGTTATGCAAGGTTTGGAGAGGACTTATATTCTCGTTGATGGTGCCGGCCCTGCTGATGAGTGAGGTGCCAATAAGTGCAAGAATGACGGCGGTTGCCAATAAAGTCTGCGTTAAATTCATATGGAGATCCTGTGCATGGTTTCCTATCTATGTGTGTCATTGTTGTGTGGTGCCAATTGTTATCACATATGCAGCGTCTGTATTTAGGTCACCCTCAATTGCGACACTCTCATTTACGACACTTTCATTTACGACACATGGAGCGAAAAAGTTACATCCTGTTAGAAAAAATATTCGCATTAGTATCGCGTCCAATTTTCAGGGTATTAGGAAACAAACCTGCTCATTCACAAATACATCGATAGGCCGATACTCCCAGTCTGTCTTCAGTCCTAATCTGGTCTCAGATTTTTATTTGTCGTTAACCATCATTATTAACCGGTAGGCTGTAGTGCCTTCGCAGACCATGGGAAAGATTATGAGGTTGGTTCTGTCATTGATCATTTCGATAGCTCTATTGTCAGCCACTCAGGCGTGGGCTGGCGGGTGGCCCTGGGCTAAGCTCAGTTATGCCCATTATGCGGAAAATGAGCCTATTCGTGAGTTGTTACAGCAGTTTGCCTCTGCCATCAATACGCCCATTGTGATCAGTGAAGATGTGCAGGGAGTGGTTAACGGGAACTTTGAAGAGGCACTGGCAAAAGACTTTATCGATCAATTGGCAAAAATGCACAGTCTCCTGTGGTATTACGACGGCCAGGTACTCTACGTCTATGACACCAGTGAAGTAGAGACCGATTTAATTCATCTTCAGGATGTGTCATCCCGCAGGTTGGTTAACACATTGACGGACCTGGGAGTGCTGGATTGGCGTTTCACCCTGCGAGCCATTCCCGGAGAGGGGATTGTGATGGTTTCAGGTCCGCCCCGGTATACGCAGCTTGTCGGAGAAGTCGCTGAAATACTGTTATCTGGACAACAGCGCCAAGCCCATGGCGGCGATAAATTCATCGTAAAGGTGTTTGAACTCAAGCATGCCTGGGCGGATGACCGTACGATGGTGGTTGATGGTCAAAGAATACCTTTAACCGGCGTGGCATCTTCTCTGCAGGCCGTATTGGGACGTCAGATTCCGGAAAAAACCACCACAACGATTGCTTCCAGGACGGTACCCAAGCTCAAAGGGCAGGGGCTGGCAAAAGGGCGATATGGGGCAGAGGAATCCGGGCAGGGAGATAGTGCGCTCATCGCGCCGCAGGTTAGAGGGGCAATATGGAGGGCAAGGCTCTACGGGCTATGTTGTGGCAAACGAACGCCTGAACGCGGTCATTGTGCACGACCGCCAGTCAATGATGCCGTTGTACCAGGAACTAATAGATTCATTGGACCAGCCCAGAAGCCAGATTGAAATTGAGGTCTCGATTATTGATGTGAGTACAGATCGCCTGGATGAAATGGGCTTTGAATGGCAAATCAACGGCAGTAATGGCAGTTTCACTAACGCGGATTTTTCCCAGGGCGCCCTGCCTCGTGATACCAATGAACTGTCGGTCGTGCTCGGGGACGGAGCCAACTTTTCTACACTGTTAACCAATACCCAGGATCTTTTCCTATCCCGAATCAGAGCTTTGTCCGAAGAGGGAGATGCCAGTGTCCTGTCGCAGCCGACCATTCTGACACTGGATAACATTGAAGCGGTTGTCGATCACAGCACCACTTTTTTTGTGCGCTTGGTGGGTGACCGGGAGGTGGATCTCTTTCCCGTGTCAGTGGGGTCAGTGGTCAGAGTAACGCCTCATATCGTTGAAGATGAAACGCAGAACAAGATCCACCTGGACATCAATATCGAGGATGGTCAGCAGACCGGGCAGGCAGTAGACGAAATTCCCGCGATCAGCAAAAGCGTGATCAGTACTGAAGCCCTGATTAATGACAAGGGCAGTCTTTTGGTAGGTGGCTACTACTTTAATCAGGATTCCAACTCCTCCAGTAAAATTCCTGTACTGGGTGATATTCCGCTTCTGGGAAGGCTGTTCCGAACCGACGGCAGTCAGTTTCAGAAGCGAGCCAGGCTGTTTTTGATTTCCCCCAGAATCGTGAGCACAGACAGCCCTGAGCTCAAAAACCGTTCTGAGCCAGAGCGCCGTCGCCTCGAATCAGAATACCGTAGCCGTCTTGAGACTTTAATGGAGGATTATCAGGCAAAAAAGTCTTTCACTCCCGCCATGAGTTGCGGGAGACCCCCCACTAGACCGAGCCGGAATTAGACCGGTGGATATATGGTTTCAGGCTCACTCCCAGGGCATCGTTAAATAGTACCAGGCATTGTTGAACAGTGGACCTTACTGATAAGCAGGCCATTTGGGTTTACAGATCAACAGGGACTCGCCAATCAGATGCTTTCAGAATCACGTTATTACTTACTAACCGGGCAAGCATAAAGCAATGAACAGTGTGCAATGGATGATCAAACTGCTCTCTGGGCCTCATGCAGGTGCGGAAATGCATCTCGAGAATCGTACCTATCGGGTCGGCCAGTCGGAAGCTTGCGATATCGTGTTACACGATAAATTGTTGCCCGACGAAGCATTCTCGCTGGTAGTGAATGGTGACAGTATTCAGCTGGATTGTCAGGGAGACTCGTTAGCGCTTTCCCTGAACGGACAACCCGTACAAGAAGCCCCCCTGAATGTTGAGGCATATCAGGTTTACTCGCTGGGGCTGCTGGAGTTCTGCTTTGGCCCTTCTAATGAAGTATGGCCAGTGATTGTCACGGCAGAACAATCCAGGAAAGAAGCGTCAAGCCCAAGTCGGTTAGAAGCATCATTTGAGAACGCTGAAACTGACATGGCCGCGACGAGAAATGGACGTCGTGCCGCCTTGACTGGCAGCTCGAAAGTACTCCTGAATCTCTCCATTTTCCTGTTTTTTGTTATGTGCGGGGTCGTTTTCAATAGCCGTCAACTGGACGCGGGTGTTGTTTCTCCTGAGCCGTCATTGGAACTCGCGGGCATCGTGACAGGGGAATGGAATTTCACGGAGCTGGCAGTTAACCAGAAAGCTCTGCGCGATGGAGCGGAGACCTGGCTGATCAGTGGGTATGTTCGAACATCTGCCGATGAAGCCAATCTCAAACAACGACCGCAGGCTCTCAGCATCGTCTATGAACTGGACATTCGGGTCATGGAACAGGTCAGGCGCTCCACGGAGACTCTCCTGAAACAATTTGAGCTGGCCCATTTGGTCGTGGACATCGGCGACCAACCCGGGGCACTGATCATCAGCGGGGTTGAACAGAATACGGATAAATGGCTTCGCCTGAAGCCCATATTATTGGCTGATATCCCAGGGCTTACCATGATCCAGGACAGAGTGGAAAAGCCAGAAAACCGCCTGAGTCTCCTCAAACAGTGGATTCTGGAGGAAGGCATGGACAAAGAAATTCTGGTGAATGCACAGGACGGACGTCTATCGATCATCTCGGATATCCAACTGGAAGCCTCCGAAGGCTGGCACCGCATCAGGAAAAAGTTCCGTGACTACTTTGGCAGTTCTCTGGATCTTGCCGTGATGTCCGGTACCAGGCCCTCCATCCATATACGGAGTGTCAGTTTGGGGGCTGTCCCTTATCTGGTGCTGGCGGATGGCCGTCGTTATGGATTGGGGGCGAATGTCAGAGACGGGTACTTTCTGAATCAGATTAGCAAAGAAGCGGTCGTTCTGAAGCGCGGCGAAGAACTGATCAAATATCGAGTCGGTTCAGGTGCGAAGTAACTCGTGTCGGTGCGCACTAGCCTCTACCAGGCATGAGCAACCCATAAAAGGTTACCTCTTAAATACAACGAGGAACACGTAGATGAGCAGAAGTTTTCAGGATAGAACACCTCAGGAGTGGCTTCAGCTGCTGGAGGCATATCAGCAGCAGTTGAAAGCGCGACTGAAGACAGGATGCCAACCGTCAGAATATTACTTGCTGGCGGATCTGGATGCCGCGGTGGATCTGGTGATCCGCCGCTTTCATAACGTCAATAATGGAGGAAACTATCATGGCGTTCAATTTTGATGCAATCAACGATGCAATGGGACAGCAAGTGACTTTGAAAGAAGAGGAATTGAGGTCCTTCTCCAACAATATGGATCCCAACAACTCGACTGATCTCATCAAGTTTCAACAGATGATTCAGGAGTGGGGGCTGATCACGAACCTGCAAAGTACCACGATTAAGTCGCTCAAGGACACGATTGCCAGCATTGTCCAGAAAATGCAATGAGCAAGATGATGGGGACAGATATCCAGAGCCTTGTCATCAAAAAAATGGCCCAGGAAGCCTTTAACATGGTTTTCGAAGGTCAAATTGATGAGGCTCGTAAAGTTTTCTCGGCGGTTAATCAGGTAAGTCCTGGCAACCGCCCCTCAGCCCTGGGGTTAGCTTTGGTTGACTTGGTTCAGATGCAGCAGGCGGGCATTCCGGATGATTCTGTTCGTTGTCATTATCAGGATCCGGTGATGTCCTGCTTTCAGGGCCTGGTCTGGTTGCAGGAAGGTCGGACGACAGAAGCGAGAGCACTCCTGGAAGCCGCCATCCTGGCCGAGGATGCTGCCTCTGCTGAGCTTGCGAGTGACATCATAAAGTATGAAATAGAAGGTAGATAACACATGGACCCAGTCAATATTCAGTACAGTCTCAACATTGCCAATTCCGACAAGATCGCCGCTACTGATCAGGTGGCAGACCCAGGAATGGTCGAATATTTTCAGCAGAACCTCCAGGGTCACCCGGCCGGATCTTATGATCAGTCTGCCAGTGGAGTATCGCCGATTCAGGGAACGGATCAAGCAGTTGGTACTTTAGGAGATAAGATCCTTCGCGGGCTGCAGAGCGTGAAATCAGGTTATGACAACCAAGTGGGGGCGGTTCAGGAATCTCTGGAAAGTACTGATCCTCTGAATATCAACGACATGATGGCGTTTCAACTGGATCTCGCCAAGCTGACATTGCAAGGCGAGTTGATCAATAAAACGGTCAGTAAGAGTACCCAGAATCTGGATGCCCTGCTTAAGAGTCAGTAGCCATGAAGATGATGCCAATTTCCTCACGTTATATCGCCACACCGGTTCGTTTGATTTGCCTTCTGCTCGTTATCGTTCTGGCGGGGTGTAAGGAAGAGCTCTATTCCGGATTGACCGAGAAAGAAGGCAACGAAATGCTTTCCATTCTGCTGGAGGAAGGCATCCAGGTTGAAAAGATGACCGGACAGAAGGGCCAGCTTGTGACGCTGATGGTGGAGGGAGAGGAGCTTTCCCGGGCGATTCGTCTGCTCAAGAGTCAGGGCTATCCAAGGGATGACTTTGCCAGTGTCGGAGAACTATTCAAGAAAGATGGTTTGATCTCATCGCCACTGGAGGAACGAGCTCGCTATATCTACGGCTTGTCCCAGGAAATTGCCGCCACACTGTCGCAGTTGGATGGCGTGATTACCGCAAGAGTCCACGTCGTGATGCCCGAGATGGAAAATAAAAAAGTCCCACTGAAAGTGTCATCAGCGTCAGTCTTTATCAAGCATGCCAGTTCTGTGAATATCGATGATTTCGTTCCCCAGATCAAAATGCTGGTGAATAACAGCATTGAGGGGCTCAGCTACGACAACATATCGGTAGCGCTGTTTCCGACACAGGCAGCGCCGGTACAGTCCGGGCAGTCGATGGAAAGTTTGTTTTCCATCAATGTGGCGGCGAATTCGGTGAGTCGATTTTATGGTTTTCTTGCCTTTGGCATCTTGATTCTTCTCGGGGCGATGGCAGGTAACGTCTTCCTCTATTTGCGTATGAAGAAGAGCAGGGGAACACAACTTGTCACTTCATAACGAACTTCTGACTCAGGTGGTCCGATTCAATTGGCTGCCGGCAAGTTATGTTGATGCGAGTTGGTTGTCACAGTGGTTGTTGCCTGAACAAATGATGGCTATTCGTTCCAATACGGATGCAACAAGATCATTGAACCGGTTTCTACTGGAATACCCGGAGCCACTGGAAATTGTGCCGACAGAGACATTTTCGGACCCTGTACTGCAGTTAATGTTGAAACCTGTTGAGAGCGTACATCATCTGGTCAGGCTGGCAGGTCTGGCGTTAAACTACCAGAGGATCAAACAGGTCATTTGTAGACAGCAACAAAAATTGCTGAAGGATGTCATCGGTGAGGCTGGCTACCGATTCGCGTTGGAGCGAGCGCCATTGATGGTGGGGTCTCTTGAAATGTACCTGGATCCGAAAACATGGATTGATAGCCGCTCTTTATCTAATCGCTCTTCATTTAACCACTCTTCTTCCAGTCACTCTTCGTCTAGTCATTATTCATCTAGTCATTATTCATCTAGTCACTCTTCGTCTAGCCACCAAGCAACCTCCGCGGTCACTGAAAAAGAGAGCATGACGGATCGGATTTTGGAGCCGGTCATGGCATCGGGCTTAACCCTGATGGCCCTTGTCACATCCCACATGCCGGAACCTGCAAGACAGCGGCTGCAATATTTTTTCTCTGTAGAACAGGCGCAGACGGTTCAGCGATGCTGGGAAGCAGGAGCTGAACTCTATGTTAAAGAACCCAACACAGTGGCTGAAGTGCAGGGCAAAGCTCGCGGGCTTTTATTTAAAATTGCACAGGAGATCGATACTCAATGGAAACCCTTTTCAGTGTAATCAAACGCCTTCCAACAGCAGGTGTTGTGCCTGACTCTGCCATCCTCAAAGCGTCAGAATATCAGTCTCTGCATGAGGCAGAAACATTGCTGGAAGCAGCTCAAAAGGAGGCTGAGGATATCCTGGCCAATGCAAAGTATGGTGCCGAAGCAGAGCTTGAAAAAGGCTATAGAGATGGGCTCGCGCTTGCCAGACAGGAAAGCGCTGAACGGCTCATTACCACCAAGATCCGGGCCAATCAAATGATGCAGATGGCCGAAACGGACCTGATTAATCTGGTCAAGCTCAGCATTGAAAAACTATTCGGAGAGCTGGACGATAGCAGCAAGATTGTGCGGCTGATTCAGTCAGGACTTAGCTCAATGCGAAACGATTACCGCGTGTTGATCCGAGTATCTCCCGAGATGGAAGCGAGAGTTCGAAGTGACATACCTGAAGTGGTCAACAAGCTCCCCGGTATTGAATATTTCGAGGTTGTTGCAGATACCCGGATTCCCCGAGACACCTACATCCTCGAAGGCGATGCCGGCATTATCAAAGGATCGATTTCAGAGCAGTTTGACCGGCTGAATGAGCTGGTGGAATCTGCTTTGGCTGAGCCACAGTGAAGGGGTGAGTTCTGCGATGTTTCCCGACAGTTCGGGCTTATTCTTCCATCGGATAACGAGGCGCTAAGAGCAGATTGCCATTTCAGGCGCCATATTTATCAATGATGAAGTTTTTGAAGGCTTCCAGGTGAGCTGATTGATATTGCGTTTTACGGTAGACCAGATGGAACTTTTTTGATGGCAGTCTGTGTTTGGGAAAGAGTTCCAAAACCGTGCCGTTCTCCAATAGATCAGATAGGCTGTCCTTAAGGTGAAACCCTAGACACGCTCCTCTGGAAGCCATATCCAGTATTGCATTGACGTCGTCCATGCGATGGTGGATTTTATTGGTATAGTCGAACTTGTGTTTTTTCAGCCATCGTCTCACTTCAGAAGAGAGATTCTCCAAGGGAGGGAAAGCAACCCGGTGCGAATTCAAGTCAGAGAATCGCTTGGGCAAACCTTTTTTCTCAACATACGCGGGGGTTACGTAAAATATTGGCCTGACTTCCCCCAGTTCCCGTGCGATCAATCGTGTGCTGTCCGAGACAGTACCCATACGAAATGCAAAATCTATGTCCAATGCGTTAAAGCTTTCAACGTTCTCAGTGAAACGTAAGTCATATCGCGTGTGAGGATACAGTTCGGCAAACTCATTCAAATAATCAGTAAGCCGCGACCCAACAAGAGAATTCGACAGCGTTATTCTGATTTCACCTGAGATCTCGACCCGACCCATCAGGATTTGGTTTTCGGCATCTCTGATGTTTTTCAGAATCAAGACGCTTGATTGATAAAACTGCTTACCATGGGATGTTGTTACCATTCTTTTATTGGAACGATCAAACAGCTGAACACCAAGGCTGGACTCAAGATTAGCCAGTTGCTTACTAATCGCTGAGGGCGTGCGGTTAAGGCTCTCCGCGGCCAGGCTGATACTTCCTGTTTTAACGATCGCTACGAAGGCTTCGTATTGGGAAAATTTCGACATTTTGTTTTCCAGTTTGGAAATATGATCAGCAGTATAATTCAATTTTATTCTTCATATGAGCCTCCTACACTGCAGCTGTCTTTTAATGCTTAATCTGGATGTTAAAATGATCCTGCTGGCAGAAAAATCGATGGTACTTGAGCAATCCAAAGAAGTGATTTTTTCCTATCTGACTAACATGGAGAACTATGGGGCATGGTTCCCGGGGGTTGTTTCTATTCAATCTGCTAACGACTTGCCTCACGGCACTATAGGTAAAAAGTATAGGGAAGCCCTGATATTGCCTGAAGGCGAAACAAGTCTGGTCATTGAGGTAAAGGAAAGTAAGGAAAATCAAAAGTTTTATACGGAAGGCGATTTGGACCCGCTGTTCCTCGCGATGCTGATGGAGTTCAACTCTATCACACCGGCAAAAACAAATTTCAGCCTGAAATATTTCTCCAGAAACCCCGATATTGATCCAGAAGGGCAGATGGTCGCGGTTCTTAAGCAAAATTTGTCAGAGCGAATCGAAGTTGCTGAGCACAACTTAGTGGAACGATTTCATTCGAGAGAGTGTTATATTGATGCTCCCCTGGAACGTTGTTAGATATTTTCGAGCCTGCTTGCAGCAGGCTGACATGGAGATTATTGGTTGTATAGATAATGATTAGAAACAGAATGTTGTGTGTTTGGGCTTGTATTGTGATTTGTCTATTGTCAGCCTCCACCATGGCCCTTGAAGGGACTGAAACAGTCTCGACGACTTTCGAATCTTTGGCTGATCCTGCTGAAGGAAACCAGTACCGAAAGGATGTCATGAATGCATGGCAGCTTATTCATGAGGGTCACTATTCAAAAGCCTTTTCTGTTGCTGATGAGGTGATATCGCAGTTTGAGGGTATTTTTGATCATACTGCCCGACAATTCGCTTTTAAGTCTGATGTGGAGTTTGAAGAGTTTATAGCTCGCGATGATAAACCCGCTCAGAGAATCGATTGGTCTTACATAGAAGCTCTTCAGATCAAGGCGTACATATACTCTTCAAATCGCTACTTTGAAATGGCTTTGGCTGAACTGGAGACGATTGACCACATAGCTCCGATATCCGCTGCCACCAAAATCGAGAAAGCATATATCTTGGGCCAACTGAATGAGCTTTCGTCGGCTTATGACACATACCGAGGTGCTCTGAAGCTTGCCGATAGATTTTCAAGCCAATCCATTTATAAGGCCGCCGCCCTGCGCGGAATAGGATTTATTCTGATCGAAATGGATAAGCTAGAGGAAGCAGAAGAGGCTCTTCAGAAGTCGTTAATAATTGAGCCTGACAATGATGTTGCGCTTAACGAGCTGGCCTATATTCAGCAGCTTCGTGGCTTGTAAAAAACTATTAGATCAATGACCAGCAGGACAAAGTGTCTGAAGTTATTCTCGAGTTGTTGCCTAGTGTACTATGTAGGTTCTAACGAATGAGTTCAGGAACGGTAGTGGCGAAAATGGTGCACTAAAAAACATGAAGGAACATCACCTAAAACACAAGTTTGAGGCAGAGGCGAAGCGAATACTTGAATCCAGTCATGACCTGACAATGGCAAACAACCTTTTTAGGGCGTATTACGATTCAATGTTGAGCTTTATTCCCTGTGGCGTGCCTTTTCAGGTAGAAATTATTGATACAGAAAGCATTCGTTATAGTGTGTACTACCAAAGTTGCCCGTCCATGTCAGAACAAGCCCTAATGATCACCAATGTTGGCTATGATGCTTATTTATGGATGGAAGATGGTGGATGGGTACTTGATGACGACTACTACAGTACTGTTGAAATCGCCAAAGCGCTTGCCGAAACACCGCTACTTAATAAGATTCCAGAGAACATCCGTGAGCTAAAGAAGTTATTAGACGATGGTTACTGGGTGTTTAGTCCAGAGCAGTTCCCAAAGTTTAATGATCAACCTCCCTGTGACACTACAGAGGTTTTATCCTGGGACGATAACTACATATTAACCGGGACCAAGTCTGAGAACATGGCAATAATGACTCGTAACGACTGGGATAAGCTTTGTGATAGAGAAGCGAACTGGTAACCCGGTGATACCCATTAATATCGTCATAAGCTGAGATTTCTGCAATGATTCAGATAATGAAAATATTCTTTTAGTATATAAAGCGGCCACTCAAGGAAGGTTGAAACAATGCTATGCGGCTTATAATTGACGTTAATATTCACAGCGAAATCGAGGAAGCACCTACCTATGTCATGGGAAAGATTTGAATATATTTGTAGGAAAGCTAGCGTTGAGTGCCAGAATCAGCAATCTATTTCCGCATGTCTGTCGAGAGTAGAAAGTGATAGATCATGTGCCTTTTACGGAGAAGAGATTGCTAAAAACTCCTGGCAAAGAAAGTTATTGGATCAGATTAGCTCCATGGAAAACATAAGTGAAGCCAGGGAAGCGTTAGAAATCTATAAAAACCTGAACCTTTCCAGCCGTTTCGAAGAGCCGATAGGGTTTAAACGGGTAGTTGCCTATCTGGGTTATGTGACGCTCATGTTTTACATTGTGGTGGGAATTTATCGAATTAAAGTAGCCCCTTCATTCCTGGAAGTCTTTGACAATTTTGGTTATCCAGTCCCTGGTTATTTGGTAATTTACCAGGACTATTTTGGATATTTAGTTTTTAGCATATCAGCCATGCTGATCGGGGCATTAATTATCAGCCTGCATATAAAAAAGCTATTTAATTATAGGATTGTTGGGGAGAGTAGTTTTGTACTAAGGTTTTTGGTACTGCGCCGTATTCGCCAAGCTTATTTTCGAGTGATTGAAATATTAGAGTTCCCCTCTCGTCACGTGAAAGATGGTGAAAGCCTAAGCGGGGATTCTATTAGTTATCATCTGGATTCAGTGCGTAAATCAAATATGGATGTTTCGATTGAACTACAGAAGCTGCTGGAAATTGAGATGAGATCTTTGACAGCTAATTGTGAAAAGGAAATGAAGATAATCTCTGTGTCAGTGGCGTTGATCATTATTTTGGGCATCCTCTTTTTCTTAATCAGTGCCTATTCACCTATTTTCTTCCTGGGAGAAACTGTATGAAAAATATTAGAGGATTTACCTTAATTGAGTTAATGGTTGTCGTTGCAATCATTGGCATTCTAGCTTCTGTTGCGCTGCCTGCTTATCAGGTTTACATACAAAGAAGCGAGATGGTCGAGGCTCTAGGCATGGCAAGTACGATAAGAGAGAATGTTACTAACTACTATGTAGAGAAGCTTGAATTTCCGTCAGATAATCAAATGGCTGGTGTTCCAGAGCCTAACTTCCTAATTGGAAATCGGATCACCGGTGTTGTCATTGAATCTGGCGCTATCCACGTTACGATGGGGAATAAGGCATCTAAGCCACTTCAGGGAAAGATACTGTCATTCAGGCCTGCTGTTGTTACAGGCAGCCCCAAAAGCCCTATCGCCTGGTTATGCGGTTACGATGAGCCGGTGACTGGAATGCAAGCTATTGGCAGCAATCGAACAGATGTGGAAAAAGAGTTTTTGCCGGCTGCTTGTCGTGGATAAAGTATCATCAAAATTTATCCTTATGACTGCTTAGGAGTCACTCCTGGTGAATTGGGAAACACTGCAACACGCATATGGAAATGCATCGGATATTCCAGGTCTTTTGGCCCCTCTTAGGGAATATCCTAAATGCGAAGACTATGAAGATGAGCCGTTTTTTTCGCTTTGGAGCCGTTTATGCCACCAGGGTGATGTGTATTCAGCCTCATATGCTGCCGTTATCCAGATCGTATCAGCACTCGTAAGTGATCCGGAAAAAGCTGACTTCAATTATTTTTTACTTCCTATATGCATTGAAATATCAAGGTTAAAAGGGAACGGTCCTGATATCCCCAAAGAAATTGAATCCGAGTACCATTCATCTGTCGATCAACTGGTAGAAGTTGCAGCAAAGGTGGAGATGGCTGATGAGTTAACCGCTCGGGTTTTATCAGCCGCTCTGGCTGTTCGTCATGGTCAGGTGCAGCTGGCAGAAGCTATCCTGGAGCTGTCGCCTGACGTGCTGGCAGACTTTCACGAATGGATTCAGGAGCGGTAGTCGTGAAATTTGCATGAAGGTGATCGGCTCCCTTTCTCTGATATCGCTTTTCCTGATAAATCTCATTGTCAAAGCTCGGCTTTTACCCTGCAGCTGCGGCGGATAATAAAATTCAACTTGGAATAGATATGATTTTCGATTTAGACAATAGTAACACAATCATTATCATCATGATTGTGTTACTGATTTTGATCAGTTATGCCCTTCAAATCTCTATTAGTAAGCAAACTGGTATCCAAGATAAAATTGAATTAATACCTGCAGATACCTCGATCAGACAAGCAGTTCAGACGGTATTGGGGCAGTTGTTTTTTGCTGGCATTATCGTAGGTACTTCACTATATGCTGGCGGTATCTATTTTGAAATATTTGCAGGCGGTTACCTGTTAGCCCTATCGGTTGGCGTCATGCTGAGCATTCAATTATTACTCTATTTTCGTGCCCTGTCACTTGAATCGTCCGCGGAAGGAAAGATCAAATTTAGTACTGAGTTTGGGTATAAAAACATGGCTCATCGACTATTCAGTGCAGGACTCTTATTGGCTTTTTTGTATGCTTTATTCGGTGACCTTCCGTATCTTGGCGGAGTACTTTTTACTTGGTCAACAGCTTCTGGCTATGTTCGAAGGGCGAGTAAATTAGAGTGTTAGAAGCAAATCAGTAACTTGAAATTACCTCAGTAAACGAAAACAGGTATGAGACAACATCACCTAAAACACAAGTTTGAGGCAAAGGCGAAGCGAATACTTAAGTCCACTCACGACCTGACAATGGCAAACAGCCTTTTTAGGGCGGAAACTTAGGTGGGTGTCCCAAACCCCTCAAAGGGAGTATCGATGGATACATGGATTGAAATGACCTCAACAATGGAAAAAGACATCAATGAGACAATTGATGCCTGTTATCCTTATGACTGGGAAGAAAACCACATCACAAGATCGATACTGGCAGCAATACGATCTACCTTTTCTAGTCGCCGATATTTACGTGGTGTTGAGAACGTCGCTGTAAGCTTTGAGAGCTACAAGCTAGATGGCAAATATGAAACTTACTTTGGCGATATTGTTTTTCTGATACAGATAGCGCGCAAAGGTGAGAAGCCAATAGTCGGTGCCGCCTTTTTGGAAGCCAAGCGTCGCGACCTGAAATCAATCCGCTACTCTGAGATTAAAGTTCCGCAGGCACGGCGAATCCTGCGTGTGGCTCCGCGAGCTTTTTACATTCTTTATGACTATGAGTTCACGACTCGTTTCGTGACACAGGAGGGCTATTCTCCTTGGACAAGTCCAAGAAGCCCGATGATTGCGCGAGGGGTCGAGTACGCGCCGGTTGCTCGTGTTCTAGCCACTCCAATCAATGCAGCTTTGGCAAGTGGGAGTAAGGATATTAGACTGTACAATCAGGCTCTACCCTTCACCGCGCAGTTCATGTCGCGCTATCTGTGTGGATTGGATTTAGAGTATGAGCCAGAGGCGTTGGCGGTTGCAGCTGGATGGAGAGAAAAGAAAGGATTGCCTAAACGAATAGTGCGCGTTGATGTATATGAGGGACATGAGCCGCCTGAACCGGTCAAAGTAAATGATATTCTCTACCGCCAGGAGGGCTGAAAAAAGATATAACAATCGGCTGCACGGCGACCGGTTTTCCGCTGCTGCGCAGCTAAAAACCGGCGCGTTAGGCTTGTGAACCCGGAGAAGGAAGCAAAGTGCGAGTTACTGTAAAAAAATTAAACGAATACCCATGGTTTATACGCCCTTTCTTTTGGAATCAAAAAAGAAAATATGGGGCAGTCCTTCAACCTGCCTTGCTATGGGCAAGAGTTCCAAAGTTGTTTGTATCAGTAGCCACGCTTTATGGCGCTCTGGACAGGAAAAACTCACCGTTAGATCCTGTGCTACGTTCATTGGTTACAGTAAGAGTATCCCAAATTAATTGGTGCCATTTCTGCGTTGATATAAATTCTGCTACTTTTGCTAAGCGAGCAGGTACATTAGAAAAAGTAGAGAAGCTAGAGAAGTGGAAAGAAAGCGATCTCTATGACGAGAAGGAAAAAGTAGTTCTTGAATACACCGAGGCTGTTACATATTCCAATCAACAGGTAACAGACGAATTAATTAGGCGGTTAAAGATATTCTTTGATGATGACGGCATTGTGGAATTAACTGGACTTATAGCTTTTCAGAACTTATCTAGCAAATTTAATAGTGCTCTAGATGTACCTGCTCAAGGTTTTTGTAAGCTTCCATATAAAAATGTCGATGACAACTAAGCTTAACAATCACATTAAGTTTGTTCCCTATAGTCGCCGGACCTCGTTGACACTCGGACGCTTATATCGACGTTAAATTTCACGAGGTGAATTCATCCAATAATCGCAACACTCACCCAATCCAGCCATATCGATTTCTGTCCCAAAAATACCTCTGCTGGTGTTCTGTCGTTTAAACTTTTTCGTGGTCGATGATTAAGTCAATTTGCCACCTTCTGCACCTCCTGATCTGTCACATGTCTAAAGTCTGTTTTCTTCGGGAAATACTGTCGGAGCGCGTCGTAGGCATAGTGAGAGTATCACCTGAGCGGGGGATATCTGATCGGTTCAATCATCGATGCAGCGGGTTATTGAATCGTAAGCGTCCGGTAACCCCATCTTGAGCGCGCTACCAACTGACTGGATAGTGTCCACTTATTTTTTAGTGGACACTTGTTATGATTGTCATAAGCGCACCTCGCTCCTCCAGAAAACGTCGCCAATATTCCGCAGAATTTAAAGCTAAGATTATTGCTGCCTGCCAACAGCCGGGGGTCTCTGTTTCTGCCATCGCTCTGGATAACGGGCTCAATGCCAATCTGGTTCGACGCTGGATCAGCGACGCGAAGAAACTCGGCTCT
>NZ_AQXX01000056.1 GCF_000376785.1 Hahella ganghwensis DSM 17046 | reverse complement strand
TCGCACCTATCGCCATGGAAGAAGGTCTGCGCTTCGCGATTCGCGAAGGTGGCCGTACCGTAGGTGCTGGTGTTGTAGCTAAGATCTTCGAGTAACCTTTCTGTTTTAAGGTAGGCCAGTAGCTCAATTGGCAGAGCGGCGGTCTCCAAAACCGCAGGTTGGGGGTTCGATTCCCTCCTGGCCTGCCACCTTATTTGGTCTGGTTATATTATGTCCTCTAATGTAGAGAAAACTTCAGGCGCGGTCGATAAGCTTAAGTGGCTTATCGTATTCGCGCTTATTGCGGCTGGGGTGATTGGCAATTCTTTTTATGCTGATCAGTCTCTCCTGAATCGCGTCCTTGGTTTGGTTGCTTTGGGCGCTGTTGCCGCATTCGTGGCTGCCCAGACTGTAAAAGGGCAGTCTTTCTTGGTTTTATTGAAAGAAGCTCGACTGGAAATTCGGAAGGTTGTATGGCCGACCAGGCCTGAGCTAACCCAGACCACGCTGATAGTAGTCGCCTTTGTACTATTCGTAGCTCTGTTGTTATGGCTTATTGACTCGCTGATTAGTTGGTTGGTTTCTGGCTTTATTGGTTAGGAGAAGCCTTTTGTCTAAGAAATGGTATGTCGTCCAGGCGTATTCGGGCTATGAGAAGCACGTAATGCGTTCTTTAAAGGAGCGTATCGCTTTAAAGGGGATGGAGTCTCAGTTTGGTGAGGTTCTTGTTCCTACTGAAGAAGTTGTAGAAATGAAAGAGGGTAAGAAGCGCAAAAGTGAGCGCAAGTTTTACCCTGGCTATGTACTTGTTCAGATGGATATGAATGACGATACCTGGCACTTGGTGAAGTCTACTACCCGAGTACTTGGCTTCATTGGTGGAACCCCAGATCGCCCTGCGCCGATCAGTGATAAAGAAGCTGAGGCAATTTTGCGACGCGTTGAAAGTGGAGCAGACAAGCCGAAGCCGAAGACTTTGTTTGAAGCCGGAGAGGTGGTTCGTGTTGTCGATGGGCCATTTGCCGATTTTAATGGTGTTGTTGAAGAAGTTGATTATGAGAAAAGTCGCGTAAAAGTGGCTGTGCTTATATTCGGGCGTTCAACACCAGTTGACTTAGAGTTTAGCCAGGTAGAAAAAGACTAGCTGGTTGAAAATAGGGCTCGCTACATAATATGTGGCGGGCTTTTTGTGTCTGCATGGGGAGCACATAGTGCGTTAATACCCACTAGGAGGAAATAATGGCTAAGAAAGTTCAAGCCTATATCAAATTGCAGGTTAAAGCCGGTCAGGCTAACCCGAGTCCCCCTGTTGGTCCTGCTTTGGGTCAACATGGTGTAAATATCATGGAGTTTTGTAAAGCCTTTAATGCTCAAACTCAGAATATTGAGCCAGGCTTGCCAACTCCTGTTGTCATTACAGTATACAGTGATCGCAGTTTCACATTCATTACCAAGACGCCGCCTGCTTCTGTGCTGCTAAAGAAAGCTGCAGGAATCAAGAGCGGATCTGGACGTCCTAATACTGAAAAGGTGGGCACCGTTAAGCGTGAGCAATTGGAAGAAATTGCCAATCTTAAAATGCCTGATCTCTCAGCAGGTTCATTGGACGCAGCAGTACGCACCATCGCTGGCACAGCCAGAAGTATGGGCTTGAATGTGGAGGAGTAAGTCGTGGCTAAGTTAACTAAGCGTCAAAAGACGATTCGCGAAAAAGTTGAAGCAGGTAAGGCTTATTCTGTTGAAGAGGCTGTAGGGATTCTGGCAGAACTCTCCAAATCAGTTAAGTTCAAAGAGTCTGTAGATGTGTCTGTTAATTTGGGTGTTGATGCACGTAAATCAGACCAAGTAGTGCGCGGCTCAACTGTATTGCCTAAAGGTACTGGTAAATCTGTACGTGTGGCTGTATTCACTCAGGGCGCGAACGTAGAAAAAGCGCAGGCAGCAGGTGCAGATATCGTTGGGATGGATGATCTGGCTGAAGAAGTTAAGAAAGGTAATCTGAACTTCGACGTGGTTATCGCTACTCCAGATGCAATGCGCGTTGTAGGTCAGTTGGGGCAAATTCTCGGTCCACGTGGTCTGATGCCTAACCCTAAAGTTGGCACTGTAACCCCAGATGTAGAGACTGCTGTTAAAAACGCTAAAGCAGGTCAGGTTCGTTATCGTACTGATAAGAACGGAATTATCCATTCTCCTTTGGGGAATGTGGAATTCGCTTCTGACGATATCAAGCAAAACCTGGAAGCTCTGTTGGCTGACCTTAAAAAGGCGAAGCCTGCATCAGCTAAAGGTGTATATCTGAAGAAAGTAACTATTTCTTCAACAATGGGTCCAGGCCTGTTGATTGATCAGTCAACTATTTCTGTTTAAGAGGTAGTTGTGAAAGGTTTTGGTAGTCTTTCGGCGGAAGCCGTGGGCTGTCAAAGACCGCAGGTCCCATAGCGGTTTGGTTAACTCAAACCGCTATGGGTTAAACGTCCTGCGCAGACGGCTAAGCAGTATTGCGAAAAGCCGTAAACGTCTCTTTTGAGATAAATGCGACTAACCGGGAAACCGGTGTAAATAGGAGAAATCCGGTGGCAATTAGACTTGAAGACAAAAAAGCTATTGTCGCTGAGGTCAATGAGACTGCCAGTAATGCCTTGTCTTTGGTGATTGCTGACTATCGCGGCGTAACCTCCAATGGAATGAGCGACCTGCGTGCTAAAGCGCGTG
Organism: Hahella ganghwensis DSM 17046; assembly: GCF_000376785.1. Taxonomy (GTDB): domain Bacteria; phylum Pseudomonadota; class Gammaproteobacteria; order Pseudomonadales; family Oleiphilaceae; genus Hahella; species Hahella ganghwensis. Next base: position 12,828 of record NZ_AQXX01000056.1, on the reverse strand, counting down.
GTGAAAACGTTTCATTGAGAGTAGTGCGTAACACTCTGGCAAAACGTGCTGTAGAAGGTACTGAGTATGAGTGTGTTCGCGAAGTGTTGGTGGGGCCAACAATCCTGGCGTTTTCAATGGAAGATCCTGGAGCAGCGGCACGCTTGCTGAAGGATTACGCCAAAGGAAACGACAAGTTTGAAATCAAGGCACTTGCTGTAGGTGGAGATTTGCTCGGCGCAGATCAGATTGATCGTCTGGCTAAGCTCCCGACAAGGGATCAGGCTCTGGCGATGCTGATGAGTGTCATGCAGGCGCCAATCACCAAGCTTGCACGTACTTTGAACGAAGTACCTTCAAAAGTTACTCGTGCAGTAGCGGCGGTCCGCGATCAAAAGCAAAATGCGGCATAACGGTAGCAATTTAATAGGCTTTTAGGAGAAATAAAATGGCTCTGTCTAAAGACGATATCCTTAATGCAATTGCTGAAATGAGTGTAATGGATGTAGTTGCACTTGTTGAAGCTATGGAAGAAAAATTTGGTGTTTCCGCTGCAGCAGCTGTTGCAGTAGCACCTGCGGCTGCTGGCGGTGAAGCTGCAGCAGCTGAAGAGAAGACTGAATTCGACCTGGTATTGAACTCTGCTGGTGACAAGAAAGTTAATGTCATCAAAGTTGTTCGTGGTATCACTGGTCTTGGTCTTAAAGAAGCTAAAGAGCTGGTTGATGGCGCTCCTTCTACCATCAAAGAAGCTCTGGGCAAAGACGACGCAGAGAAAGCTAAGAAAGAACTTGAAGAAGCCGGTGCTTCGGTTGAACTCAAGTAATCTTTTGATTGCTTTAAGCTGCTAAAGCAGGGATTCGGCTGGCGTTTTAGGACGTCAGCCGTTTTCCGTTGTGTAAGCTAAATCTTTTTTTCAAAAATTTCGTACAATCTGAGACAAGTAGTCCCTATTGTCGAAATCCTTCGAGCGCACCAGAGTCAGTTTGCATAAAGCTGGGGAATATCGATGACATACTCCTATACCGAAAAAAGACGAATTCGCAAAGATTTCGGAAAACTTCCAGCAGTAATGGATGTACCGTACTTACTATCCATACAGCTAGACTCCTATCACGATTTTTTACAACAGAGCGTGTCTCATGAAGACCGCCAGGACGTTGGTTTACATGCGGCGTTTAAATCGGTATTTCCAATTGTCAGTTTCTCCGGCAATGCTGCATTAGAGTATGTTAGCTATCGTTTGGGTACGCCTGTTTTTGATGTGGCTGAATGTCAATTACGTGGTGTGACTTATGCTGCACCATTGCGTGTTAAGGTTCGGCTGATCATCTACGATAAGGAATCCTCAACTAAAGCAATCAAGGATATCAAAGAGCAAGAAGTATACATGGGTGAAGTGCCGCTGATGACAGAAAACGGCACATTCGTGATCAATGGTACGGAGCGGGTTATTGTATCTCAGCTACATCGCTCTCCCGGTGTTTTCTTTGATCATGATAAAGGTAAAACCCATTCTTCAGGAAAGCTGTTGTATTCTGCTCGAATCATTCCTTACCGTGGTTCATGGCTGGATTTTGAGTTCGATCCTAAAGATGCGGTATTTGTTCGTATCGACCGTCGTCGTAAGCTTCCAGCTACAATTTTGCTGCGTGCGTTAGGCTATACCGCAGAGCAAATGCTCGAAATGTTTTTTGAAAACAGTCACTTCGATATTGAAGGTGAAGACTGCTATTTGGATCTTGTCCCCAGTCGTCTGCGGGGAGATATCGCCACCTTTGAAATCAAAGATGACGATGGAAATGTCATTGTTGAAGAAGCAAGACGTATTACTGCCCGTCACATCCGTCAGATGGAGAAGGCAGGAATGGAGCGTCTGCGGGTTCCCAAGGATTACATGAAGGGCAAAGTGATCGCCCGTAATGTTGTGGATCCAAAAACAGGTGAGATCGTTGTTGAATGTAACACCGAAATTACTGATGAGATTCTTGAAAAGCTCGACAAGCTAGAAGTTACTAGGGTTGAGACACTTTATACGAATGACCTGGATTGCGGGCCATTCGTTTCGGATACCCTGAGAATTGATTCTACCCGCAGCCAGTTGGAGGCATTGGTAGAAATCTATCGGATGATGCGTCCGGGCGAACCGCCAACGAAAGAGTCAGCAGAAAATCTGTTTAACAACCTGTTTTTCACTGAAGAGCGTTATGACCTTTCCGCTGTCGGGCGTATGAAGTTTAACCGCCGTCTGGGACGTGAAGAAATTCTCGGAGAGGGGGTTCTCAGTCACGAAGACATCATTGATGTGCTAAGGACTTTGATCGATATACGGAATGGTAAGGGTACCGTCGACGATATCGATCACTTGGGTAACCGTCGGGTTCGTTCTGTTGGTGAGATGGCAGAGAATCAGTTCCGCGTTGGTTTGGTTCGTGTAGAGCGTGCTGTTAAAGAACGTTTGAGTATGGCTGAATCCGAAGGGTTGATGCCTCAAGATCTTATTAATGCCAAACCTGTTGCTGCGGCTGTAAAAGAGTTCTTTGGTTCAAGTCAGCTTTCACAATTTATGGATCAGAACAACCCGCTCTCAGAAGTGACTCACAAACGTCGCGTGTCTGCTTTGGGGCCCGGTGGTTTGACTCGTGAAAGAGCAGGTTTTGAAGTACGGGACGTACATCCGACCCATTATGGCCGTGTGTGTCCAATCGAGACTCCTGAGGGTCCAAACATCGGTTTGATTAACTCTCTGGCGACCTATGCTCGCACAAATTCCTACGGATTCCTGGAAAGTCCATACAGAAGAGTTGTTGATGGTCTTGTAACAGAAGAAATCGAGTATCTGTCTGCAATCGAAGAGAGTGAATATGTAATCGCCCAGGCTAGCGCACTGGTTGATGAAAGTAATCATCTGGTTGACGAGCTGGTAACTGTTCGTCATAAGAACGAATTTACGGTGATGCCTCCAGAGAAAGTAAATTTCATGGACGTTTCACCTCGCCAGGTGGTTTCTGTGGCAGCTTCTTTGATCCCATTCCTGGAGCATGATGATGCTAACCGGGCACTGATGGGGTCAAACATGCAACGTCAGGCTGTTCCGACCCTCAAGGCTGAGAAGCCTCTTGTTGGCACAGGGATGGAGCGCTATGTTGCCCAGGATTCTGGTGTCTGTGTTGTAGCTAAGCGTGGCGGAGCGATTGTTAGCGTTGATGCCGCAAGGATTGTTGTTAAGGTTAGTGATGATGAGACGGAAGCAGGTGATGCTGGTGTCGATATCTATAACTTGACCAAATACACTCGATCGAATCAGAACACCTGTATTAATCAGCGTTCTCTAGTGAAGGAAGGGGATATTATCGCTCGGGGTGACATCCTGGCTGACGGCCCATCTGTTGATATGGGTGAGCTGGCCTTGGGGCAGAACATGCGTATCGCATTTATGCCTTGGAACGGATACAACTTTGAGGATTCCATCCTCGTTTCAGAGCGTGTCGTTCAGGAAGATCGGTTCACTACCATTCATATTCAGGAGCTTACTTGTGTGGCTCGTGATACTAAGCTTGGGCCTGAAGAGGTTACAGCTGATATCCCGAATGTCGGTGAAAGTGCTCTGTCCAAGTTGGATGATTCAGGGATCATCTACATCGGTGCGGAAGTTGAGCCTGGAGATATTCTGGTAGGTAAGGTGACACCTAAAGGTGAAACGCAGTTGACTCCAGAAGAGAAGCTTCTGCGTGCCATCTTTGGAGAGAAGGCATCTGATGTAAAAGATACTTCTTTGCGCGTTTCTACCGGTATGCGGGGAACAGTTATTGATGTTCAGGTGTTCACTCGTGATGGTGTGGAAAAAGATCAGCGAGCAAAAGAAATTGAACTGGCTGAACTGAACAAGTACCGCAAAGATCTTAACGATGAGTATCGCATCGTTGAGGGCGCGACTTTCGAGCGTTTGCGTAATGCTCTGAATGGTCAGCAGGTGATCAGCGGTCCGGGTCTTAAGAAAGGCGACGAGCTAACAGAAGTGCATTTGAACGCTTTCGAAAAGGAAGAGTGGTTCAAGCTTAAAATGTCTGACGAAACTCTGAATGAGCTTCTGGAAAAGGCTGAAGTTCAGCTGCAGGAACGTCGTAAGAGCATAGAAGAGCGCTTTGAGGATAAAAAGCGCAAGCTGCAGTCCGGTGACGATCTGGCTCCTGGTGTTCTTAAAATCGTTAAGGTTTATGTTGCTGTTAAACGTCGTATCCAGCCAGGTGATAAAATGGCTGGACGTCACGGAAATAAAGGTGTTATCTCTGCGATTAAGCCGATTGAAGATATGCCTTACGATGAGAGTGGTAATCCGGTCGATATCGTATTGAATCCACTAGGTGTACCTTCGCGGATGAACGTCGGTCAGGTTCTTGAAACTCACCTTGGTGCGGCTGCAAAAGGTTTGGGTCATAAAATCAATCGGATGATTGAGGCTCAGCAGAAAGCAGCAGATATTCGCAAGTTCCTGCATGAGGTATATAACGGTGTTGGCGGTCGTACAGAGGATCTGGATTCTCTGAACGATGCTGAGATTATGGAGCTGGCTGGTAACCTCTGCGGAGGTGTTCCAATGGCGACGGCCGTATTTGATGGTGCGAAAGAAAGCGAAATCAAAGACATGTTGCGTTTGGCGGATATGGATGACAGTGGTCAGATCGACCTTTATGACGGACGAACAGGTGATCGTTTCGAGCGTCAAGTGACGGTAGGCTACATGTATATGCTCAAGCTTAACCACTTGGTCGACGATAAGATGCATGCTCGTTCAACCGGTTCATACAGTCTTGTTACTCAGCAACCTCTGGGTGGTAAAGCACAGTTCGGTGGTCAGCGTTTTGGTGAGATGGAGGTTTGGGCCCTCGAAGCTTACGGTGCGGCCTACACCTTGCAGGAAATGCTGACTGTGAAATCGGATGATGTGAACGGACGTACGAAGATGTACAAGAACATCGTCGATGGTGATCACCGTATGGAGCCGGGAATGCCGGAGTCCTTTAACGTATTGGTTAAAGAAATTCGCTCTTTGGGTATTGATATCGAGCTTGAGACTAATTGAAGTCTCGGGCTTGAAAGTCAATCGAAATGAAAAGAGCTGCAGACTGGGTGCTGCAAAACCGATTTAAGATGGGCGGTGTATCCGCCCTGGGACGCATCAGAGGCCTTAGCCAATGAAAGATTTGCTGAATTTATTAAAGAATCAAAATTACGCTCACGAATTTGACTCAATTCGTATCGGTCTGGCATCTCCCGATATGATTCGTTCCTGGTCTTATGGTGAAGTTAAAAAACCTGAGACCATTAACTACAGAACCTTCAAGCCTGAGCGTGATGGTCTGTTTTGCGCCAAAATTTTTGGACCAATCAAAGACTATGAGTGCTTATGCGGCAAATATAAGCGCCTTAAGCATCGTGGTGTCATTTGTGAGAAGTGTGGTGTAGAAGTTGCGCCAGCTAATGTTCGCAGGGAGCGCATGGGGCATATTGAACTTGCTTCTCCCGTTGCTCACATCTGGTTCCTGAAGTCATTGCCTTCACGTATCGGTCTGTTGCTGGACATGACACTGCGCGATATCGAGCGAGTGTTATATTTTGAATCATTCATTGTTATTGATCCTGGAATGACTACGCTTGAACGCGGTCAGCTTCTCTCTGACGAGCAGTATTACGAGGCTCTGGAAGAATTCGGGGACGAGTTTGACGCTCGTATGGGGGCTGAAGCAGTCCAGGCGTTACTGGCAGATCTCGAGCTAGAGGAAGAAATCAATCGCCTTCGCGAGGAAATTCCTAATACTAACTCGGAAACCAAAATTAAGAAGCTTTCCAAACGCTTGAAGTTAATGGAAGCATTTGCGGATTCTGGAAACAATCCAGACTGGATGGTGCTGACTGTTTTGCCGGTTCTGCCACCAGATCTACGTCCTTTAGTACCTCTGGACGGTGGGAGATTTGCGACCAGTGATTTGAATGACCTTTATCGTCGGGTGATTAACCGTAACAACCGTTTGAAGCGTCTTCTGGAGTTGAATGCTCCAGATATCATTGTGCGCAATGAAAAGCGGATGCTTCAGGAATCTGTTGATGCCTTGTTGGATAATGGTCGTCGTGGCCGTGCAATTACTGGCTCAAATAAGCGTCCACTAAAATCGCTGGCTGACATGATCAAAGGTAAGCAGGGGCGTTTTCGTCAAAACCTGCTTGGTAAGCGTGTTGATTATTCGGGCCGTTCGGTAATCGTTGTTGGCCCTACCTTGCGTTTGCATCAGTGTGGTCTGCCTAAGAAAATGGCCCTTGAACTGTTTAAGCCGTTCATTTTCTCCAAGTTGGAGCACCGTGGTCTGGCAACAACCATTAAAGCGGCCAAGAAAATGGTGGAGCGCGAAGAGGCAGTTGTCTGGGATATTCTAGACGAGGTCATTCGAGAACACCCAGTTATGCTCAACCGGGCACCGACACTTCACCGTCTTGGGATCCAGGCATTTGAACCTGTATTGATCGAAGGTAAAGCTATACAGCTGCATCCGCTGGTATGTACAGCATATAACGCTGACTTCGATGGAGACCAGATGGCTGTACACGTACCTCTTACTCTGGAAGCCCAGCTGGAAGCTCGTGCGTTGATGATGGCGACTAACAATATCCTGTCTCCGGCTAATGGTGATCCGATTATTGTTCCTTCTCAGGATGTTGTGCTTGGTTTGTACTACATGACTCGTGAGCGTATTAATGCGCCAGGCGAAGGAATGGTGTTTACAGACATCAAGGAAGTACAGCGAGCTTATGGTGCGAAGAAGGTACATTTGCAGGCCAGAATTAAAGTTCGCATGGATACCTTGGAGCGTGATGACGAAGGGAAATTGCATGAGAGGTCTGGGCAGGTTGAAACAACTGTCGGTCGTGCATTGCTGAATGAAGTCATGCCTCAGGGCTTGCCTTTCGCCTTGGTTAATCAGCCGATGACGAAAAAAGCGATTTCACGTCTCATTAATGCGTGCTATCGACAGGTTGGGTTAAAGGAAACGGTAATATTCGCTGACCAAATCATGTATACCGGTTTCCATTATGCGACGTTGTCTGGTGCTTCCATTGGGGTGAATGATTTTGTGATCCCTGATGAGAAAGCAAAGATCATCGAAGCTGCAGACAATGAAGTAAAGGAAATCGAGTCTCAGTTTGCTTCTGGTTTGTTAACCCAGGGTGAGAAGTACAACAAAGTTATCGATATATGGTCTCGTGCTAACGATAAAGTCTCCAAAGCAATGATGGATCGTTTGGGGACTGATAAGGTTGTTGACCGTGATGGTAACGAAGTGGATCAGGAATCCTTTAACTCTGTATACATCATGGCTGACTCTGGTGCTCGGGGCTCCGCTGCGCAGATTCGTCAGTTAGCGGGTATGCGGGGGTTGATGGCCAAGCCGGATGGTTCGATCATCGAGACACCGATTACAGCGAACTTCCGTGAGGGATTGAACGTACTTCAGTACTTTATTTCTACTCACGGTGCTCGTAAAGGTCTTGCGGATACTGCATTGAAAACAGCGAACTCGGGATATCTAACTCGTCGCTTGGTGGATGTGGCGCAGGATCTTGTCATTACTGATATTGACTGTGGCACCAGTGAAGGTCTGTTGGTCACACCTCATATCGAGGGTGGTGACGTTGTTGTACCTCTAGGTGACAGGGTTCTTGGTCGAGTCACCGCCAGCGATGTATTTTCAGCTTCTGATAGCGAAACGGTCGTCGTTGAAGCGGGAACTTTGCTGGACGAAGCAACTGTTGAAAAGCTTGAAAAGGCTGGTGTGGACGAAATTCTTGTTCGTTCTCCAATTACTTGTGAAACCAAATATGGTGTTTGCTCAAACTGTTACGGTCGTGACCTTGCTCGTGGACATCGAGTCAACGTTGGTGAGGCTGTAGGTGTTATCGCAGCCCAATCAATTGGTGAGCCTGGTACACAGCTGACCATGCGTACGTTCCACATCGGTGGTGCTGCATCCAGAGCGTCAGCAGTCGACAATATTCAGGTTAAGCATGGAGGAACAGTCCGCCTGCACAATCTGAAGTCGATCGAACGTAAAGATGGAAACTTGGTAGCGGTCTCCAGGTCTTCGGCGCTGGCTGTTGCGGATCAGGCGGGACGTGAGCGTGAATGGTACAAGCTTCCTTACGGTGCTGAGCTGAGTGTTAAACAGGGGCAAGAAGTTGCAGCAGGAGAAGTTGTAGCTAAGTGGGATCCCCACACACACCCGATCATTACAGAGGTGGGCGGAAAAGTTAACTTTGTAGGGATGGAAGAGGGTATAACCATCAAAACTCAGACGGATGAGTTGACTGGTCTCTCTAACATTGAAGTTATTGATCCGAAGGATCGTCCGGCAGCTGGTAAAGATATTCGTCCGATGGTGCAATTGCTTGATAGCGATGGCAAAGAAATGAATTTCCCTGGGACGGATACACCTGTTCAGTACTTCCTGCCGCCAAACTCTCTGCTTAGTTTGAAGAGTGGCGATGTTGCTGAAGTCGGTGATGTTATTGCGCGGATTCCTCAAGAGTCCTCGAAAACGCGTGATATCACTGGTGGTCTGCCTCGGGTTGCTGACTTGTTTGAAGCTCGTAAGCCAAAAGAGCCTTCAATTCTGGCAGAAATCAGTGGGATCGTTTCTTTTGGTAAAGAAACCAAAGGTAAGAAACGTCTTGTTATCACCCCGACAGATAACAGCGATCCGTATGAGATTTTGATTCCTAAATGGCGTCAGCTAAACGTCTTTGAAGGGGAGCAGGTGGAAAAGGGAGAGGTTATCTCTGACGGTCCTTCCAATCCTCATGACATTCTCAGATTGCTTGGGGTTGGTGAGCTTGCAAAGTACATCATCAACGAAATACAAGACGTATACCGACTACAAGGTGTTGTCATCAACGATAAACATATTGAAGTTATCGTGCGTCAGATGATTCGTAAGGTTGATGTAACATCCTCCGGTGATACACCTTTGATTAAGGGTGATCAGGTGGAACTGGTTAAGTTGCTTGAAGAAAACGAACTGGCTGAAACCCAGAGTAAAATGCCGGCGAAAGGAGATCGGGTATTGCTCGGTATCACTAAAGCCTCTTTGGCGACAGAAAGCTTTATATCTGCAGCGTCCTTCCAGGAAACCACCAGAGTTTTGACAGAAGCGGCTGTAACCGGCAAACAAGACCATTTGCGTGGCTTGAAAGAAAACGTTGTTGTTGGACGCCTAATTCCTGCAGGTACCGGGTCGGCATATCACAATGAGCGTCGCCGCAAGCGTTTGCAGAAAGAAGGTGGGGTTAGTGCTGCTGATGTAGTTCAGGCATTAAGTGCTGAGCTGAACAAGTAGCATCATATAGTGCCAAAGCAGCGGATATCGGTGCTTTGGCAATAGATAGCATGCTTTGGGCGGAGTTGTTGCTTTTTTAGGCATATCCTCCTTGACTCAAATAGTGTGCGACATTACACTTGCTGCCCTTGTTTAATAGGGCAGTTTTATTTGTATTACGGAGTAAGCTTGAATGGCAACCATTAATCAGCTGGTACGTAAGCCGCGCAGCCGTAAAGTGGCTAAAAGTGACGTTCCTGCATTGCAGGCATGTCCACAGCGTCGCGGAGTTTGTACTCGCGTTTATACCACTACTCCCAAGAAGCCAAACTCGGCTTTGCGGAAAGTTTGTCGTGTGCGCCTGACCAACGGCTATGAAGTGTCTTCATACATTGGTGGTGAAGGACACAACTTGCAAGAGCACAGCGTTGTTTTGATTCGCGGTGGTCGTGTAAAAGACTTGCCAGGTGTGCGTTACCACACTGTTCGTGGAACTTTGGATACCGCTGGTGTGAATGATCGTAAACAAGGTCGTTCCAAGTACGGTACCAAGCGTCCTAAGTCATAAGTTCATACGCCTTAATAGTCTTTTAGTTGACGGCCTATGGGTCGAAAAGAAGCTGTTTAGGATAAGAGTAAGGCCGGGCTCAGCGTTATAGTTCCGGATTTACCTGAATAACCTTTTATTTGAGGGCTTATCATGCCAAGAAGAAGAGTCGCTGCGAAGCGCGAAATCCTGCCAGATCCAAAGTTTGCAAGTTTGAAGCTTGCTAAGTTTATCAACCACGTCATGGAAAGCGGCAAAAAATCTGTTGCTGAGAAAATCGTATACGGTGCGTTGGATATCGTCTCCCAGAAGGGTGGTAAAGACCCTCTGGAAACATTCGAGCTTGCCCTGGAAAATATCCAGCCACTGGTAGAGGTTAAATCTCGTCGTGTTGGTGGTGCAACCTATCAGGTTCCTGTTGAAGTGCGTCCGTCTCGTCAGCAAGCGCTCTCTATGCGTTGGTTGGTAGAGTACTCCCGTAAGCGTGGGGAAAAATCCATGGCTGCGCGTCTGGCTGCAGAGATGCTAGAGGCGGCAGAGGGTCGTGGCGCAGCGGTTAAGAAGCGTGAAGACGTACACCGCATGGCTGAAGCTAATAAAGCGTTCTCTCACTACCGTTTTTAAATTTGGAGCAATAAACCGTGGCACGTAAAACCCCATTGGCACGGTACCGTAATATCGGTATCTGTGCTCACGTAGATGCAGGTAAAACCACTACTACCGAGCGTGTTTTGTTCTACACAGGTCTTTCTCATAAGATCGGTGAGGTGCATGACGGTGCGGCTACCATGGACTGGATGGAGCAAGAGCAGGAGCGTGGTATCACCATTACTTCAGCGGCAACTACCTGTTTTTGGGCTGGTATGCAGCAGCAGTTCGATCAGCACCGGGTGAATATTATCGATACCCCGGGGCACGTTGACTTTACCATTGAGGTCGAGCGCTCTCTGCGTGTTCTCGATGGTGCTGTCGTTGTTCTTTGTGGTTCTTCTGGTGTTCAGCCGCAGACAGAAACTGTATGGCGTCAAGCTAATAAGTATGAAGTTCCTCGTATGGTCTTTGTAAACAAGATGGATCGTGCGGGAGCTGATTTTGAGCGCGTTGTCTCTCAGTTGAAGGATCGCCTTGGTGCTAACGCTGTGCCGCTTCAGATGACTATTGGGTCTGAAGATGAGTTCAGGGGTGTTGTCGATCTGGTCAAGATGAAAGCTATCATCTGGAATGAAGATGATATGGGGATGACTTTCGAGTATGGGGATATCCCTGCCGAACTTCAGGATAAGTGCGAGAAGATGCGCGAGTACATGGTCGAAGCTGCTGCGGAAGCGACAGAAGAGTTCATGGAAAAATATCTTGAAGAAGGTGATTTGTCTGAAGAAGAAATCAAGCAGGGGATTCGTGCTCGTACTTTGGCGAACGAAATTGTGCCTGTTCTTGGTGGTTCGGCCTTCAAAAACAAGGGTGTTCAGGCTGTTTTGGACGCAGTTATCGAGTACCTGCCAGCGCCTACTGAAGTAAAGGCTATTGAAGGTGTTCTGGATGATGGTGAAACCGTCGCTATCCGTAAATCTTCTGATGATGAGCCATTCTCCGCTCTAGCGTTTAAGATTGCGACAGACCCGTTTGTTGGTACGCTTACTTTTTTCCGTGTTTATTCTGGTGTCCTGAACTCAGGAGACACAGTGTTTAATCCGGTGAAGAGCAAGAAAGAGCGTGTCGGTCGTATGGTGCAGATGCATTCCAGTTCTCGTGAAGAGATCAAGGAAGTTCGCGCTGGCGATATCGCTGCTGGTATCGGTCTTAAGGATGTTACGACTGGTGATACCTTGTGTGATCCTAATAACGTGATCACTCTTGAGCGTATGGAGTTTCCTGAGCCCGTGATATCTGTTGCGGTTGAGCCTAAGTCGAAGGCTGATCAGGAAAAAATGGGTATTGCCCTGGGTAAACTGGCTCAGGAGGATCCTTCATTCCGTGTTAAGACTGACGAAGAAACCGGTCAGACTATTATCTCTGGAATGGGTGAGTTACACCTGGATATTATCGTAGATCGTATGCGTCGCGAGTTTAAGGTAGAGGCTAACATTGGTAAGCCTCAGGTGGCCTACCGCGAAGCTATTCGTAATACTTGCGAAATTGAAGGTAAGTTTGTTCGTCAGTCTGGTGGTCGTGGTCAGTATGGTCATGTGTGGATCAAGTTTGAGCCGCGCCCAGAAGGTGAAGAAGGGCTCGAGTTTGTAAACGAGATTGTGGGAGGTGTTGTTCCTAAGGAGTACATTCCTGCGGTAGGTAAGGGTATCGAGGAGCAGATGCAAAACGGTATTCTTGCTGGCTATCCTCTGCTGGGTCTTAAAGCGACCCTGTACGATGGTTCCTACCATGATGTCGATTCTAACGAAATGGCATTTAAAATCGCCGCCAGCATGGCAACTAAGGCTTTGGCTGGTAAGGGCGGTGCCGTATTGCTTGAACCTGTTATGAAGGTTGAGGTGGTAACTCCTGAAGAAAATATGGGTGACGTGGTTGGGGATCTTAACCGTCGTCGCGGCTTGATTCAGGGTATGGATGAAAGCGTGTCTGGTAAAGTTGTAAATGCAGAGGTTCCTCTGGCAGAAATGTTCGGTTATGCAACTGATCTGCGTTCAGCAACTCAGGGTCGTGCAACATATACTATGGAGTTCTCTAAATATGCAGAGGCGCCAAACAATGTTGCTGAAGCTGTAATCAGTGCACGTGGAAAATAATCCAAATCATTAGTAGTTAAGCTTTTTTCTTAGTTAGAAATAAGAGTAAAGGTAAAGAGGATCTAACTGTGGCAAAAGAAAAATTTGAACGCAGCAAGCCGCACATTAACGTAGGCACCATTGGTCACGTTGACCATGGTAAGACTACTCTGACAGCGGCCCTGACTCGCGTATGTTCTGAAGTTTGGGGTGG
>NZ_AQXX01000055.1 GCF_000376785.1 Hahella ganghwensis DSM 17046 | reverse complement strand
AGCCTTCTGATCTCCTCCTGCTCGGGAGTTAGCTTCCCATTGCCTCGAAAAGCCTGGCCGTCATCTCTGCGATGTTCCCTTATCCAGCGGCCCAGCATATTGGGGGTAATCCCAAGGCTTCGAGCAGCATCGGTTTGACTGTAGCCTTGATCCAGAACCAGGCTGATGGCATCCAATTTAAATTCTTTTGAGTACTTCTTTCGTGTGGTCAATTTCTTCATCTCCAGTTAGGGGTATTATCCTTAACTGGGTTGGTCTGTTCTATTAGGCCACGTCAATATTTGAAAGAAACGGCACAAGTTCAATACTTTTTGTCTGCACCTGAAAACCACGAGTTAATGCAGCTCTACGAAAACATAGTCGATGAGTTTCAGCTAAAGGTCATAGCAAAAAGAAAAGACCACCAGAACTTCGACAGCGTTATGAATCATTTAGTGGATCTGCTATTTGCGCGTGACCCTGTTCTCAGGAAGCACAAAAGATTGACTAGGGTAATGCTGTTTTACATGTATTGGAACTGTGATATTGGGAGTGAAGAATATGCTTCGTCCAACTAAGCATTCACATCCTGATCGTACTGTCATAAATGTTGCGATGGTCGTTTTGCTTAGACTGAAAGATCTAAGGATTGCTAACTATAGCGATCTCCTGTCCCATGCAAAGAAAAGTGTGATTGGCGGAGATGTGCTTTTTCTTCCTGCATTGAATTTTTTATTTCTTATGGGGTTGATAGAGTATCGACCAAAAACGGACTCAATTGAATATATAAACAACAATGAGACTATCTAAGCTTTATACAAATAGGTCTGATTTATTTGAGCCGGTTTTTTTTAAAACAGGGCTTAATGTCATATATGGTGAGATCCGTCTTCCTGAAAACAAAAGCAGAGATACCCATAATTTGGGGAAAAGCACTCTTGGAAGGGTTATTGATTTCACTCTACTTTCAAAGCGCGACCCAAGATTTTTCCTGTTTAAGCATGAGGATTTTTTTAGTCCTTTTGTCTTCTTCGTCGAAGTAAAGTTAAACGATAATAGCTATTTGACAATTCGGCGAAGTGTTTCACAGGCTTCGAAAATCAGCTTTAAAAAACACAACGAAAAACATCAAGATTACGTTTCTCTTGCCGATGACCATTGGGATCACCTTGATGTTCCATTTGCTAGAGCAAAGGATCTTCTCGATAGCTTGCTAGACCTCTCGGCTATCAAGCCGTGGACATATAGGAACGGGCTTGGATATCTTATTCGATCTCAGGATGACTACAACGATGTGTTCAAGTTGCGCAAGTTCGGTTCTCGGGATGCCTATTGGAAACCCTACTTGTCACATATCCTAGGGTTCGATGCTGATCTGCTAGTTAAGCATTATCAAAAGGAAGAAGAGCTAAACAAGAAGGAAGATACAGAGAGTACTGTTAGAAAAGAGCTGGGCGGGTCTGTCGAAGACGTTAGTAAAATCGAAGGTATATTGTTGATTAAGCAGCAAGATGCTGAAAAAAAGCAAAAACTCCTCGACTCATTTGATTTTAGGCAGCAAGACAAAGAAAAGACAAAGTATTTGGTCGACGAGCTTGATGAAAAGATAGCGGAGCTAAACAGGCGGCGCTACTCGCTCAATCAAAATCGAAAAAAGATATTAAAGTCTCTTGAGGAAGATAAGATCATTTTTAACACTGAAGATGCACAGAAAATCTTCCAAGAAGCCGGGGTTTTATTCTCCGGTCAAGTTAAAAAGGATTTTGATCAGCTGATAGAATTTAATAAGTCAATAACTGAAGAACGTTTCGGTTACCTCGCAACCGAAAAATCCGAGATTGAGTCGGAAATATCAAAAATTAATAGCGAGCTTAATTCGCTTGGGAAAAAGCGATCAGATACGCTGTCCTTCTTAAGTGATACAGAGGTATTCAATAAATATAAAGGATTATCCAATGAGCTTGTTTCGCTTCGCGCAGACATCGAGGCCCTGGAGAGGCAGAAGAAGCATATTCATCGACTGCAAGAATTGAGGGCCGAAATTAGAGGCTTGACAGAAGAGTGTAGTCATCTCCAGTCCGAAATTGAAAATAATGTCGAGCAACAAAACTCTGAAAAAACCAGCCTATTTTCCCAGATACGATTGTACTTTAGCGAGATTGTTGATGATGTAATTAACAGGAAGGCATTGTTAAGTGTTTCGCCTAACAGTGAGGGACACTTGCAATTTAAGGCCGAAATTCTTGATGAGTCAGGGAACTCAACTAGCGCTGACATGGGGCATACCTATAGAAAATTGTTATGCATAGCTTTTGATCTTTCCGTGCTCCGGGCTCACTTAGGCGAAAAATTTCCTCACTTTGCATTTCATGATGGTGTTTTTGAGTCGCTTGATAATCGGAAAAAAGAAAATTTACTAGCTGTTATCCGCCAATATGCTGATATGGGTATTCAATCCATAATCACGCTGATTGACTCCGATCTTCCGCATAGAGAAGAAGAGGAATCTTCCGTTTTTGATGAGTCAGAAATCGTTCTTCAACTGCATGACGAAGGAGAAAAAGGGCGTCTTTTTAAGATGAAAGCCTGGTAATCATTTGTCTGGTCATCTTTTTGTTCTGTGAAAGCGTTGCCGGAAACCGCACCAAATGCAGGCGGGTTTTCGGCTGGTCGGGCTTAATTGCGGTTTTCGACACTAAAATAGCTTGCCAGATCGTCTGGGGCGCTTGTGTTTGTGCCGCTCTTTCGAAAGTGTATATTTCTTCAATTTCGTGGTGACAACGGGGCGTTCAAATATTTACATTTTCCGGCTCTTTGCACATTCACGGAGTAATGATAAATGTTTCAAACCTCAAGAAGTTCGGAAATCAGTCTCCCGGCATCGTTGGGAGATGGCGATCATCAGCAGTGGCATACTATATCTCAAACACTGATGACATGTTGGTTTCATGTCCATTGTATTAATTTGAGCACGCGGTTAGAAAAAGTTTTATTTACTGGAATGCCTGAAGTGCTTGAAGAAGTCACTCGTAGTCCCAGGGTAAAAATATCAGAGGTAAACATTGTTACTCCTCCGCAGTTGAATATGACTGGAGGTTGGGAGTTAAGCCCGCTTCAACAGATTACTATTTTTGAGCGATACCATAAAGAAAACAAGGCTCTCATAGGATTTCAGTATTTGCTAATGGATGGCAGGGTTCTCACAGATCAGTTTGATCGGCGATTCAAGCTTTCGCGATCTGATATAGAGCGGCGTGTCATATCTATTCAGCTTTATTCAAGCCAATCCCATTGACGTCGAGAAAAGCAATGGCTAAAGAATCCGAGATTATCAATCCCGATAGCGGCGTCGATATCGTTATTATTGATATCGAATGTACCTGCGATGACGCTAAAAATTTACCAAGATCGGAAATGGAAATTATTGAGATTGGGGCAGTTTTTGGAAGGCTTACCGACGTTTCTTTTGTGCTTGTGGACGAAGTTCAAATCTACGTTCGTCCCGTAATTCACGCGAAATTGACACAGTTTTGCATCTCGCTAACCGGCATCACACAAGATGTCGTTGATACGGCCTCACCGCTTAGCGAGGGGTTAAAAAGGTTTGCAGGTAGAATATCGAGCAACTCGCCTCGAGTATGGGGAAGTTGGGGGAATTTTGATTTGAGGCAGTTCGAGAAGGAGTCTCTATCAAAAAATATAACTAATCCCTTGGTCGCTCTGCCACATGTCAATATTAAACAATTATACGCCAGAAAGCGTGGGCATAGGGTTGGTCTAGCAAGAGCGATTCGGTTGTCAGGGCTCGTCTTCCAGGGGCGGCATCACTCGGGGCTTGATGATGCTAGAAATATTGCTCAGCTTCTCGAAGTTGATGGAGTGTTGATGGAGTGTTGAGGGAGGCTATACTGCAAAGAGTATAACTGCTTGTAAAATTGACCAAGTTTCTGATTGGCAATAGAATCTCTGTGACCGGGTATGAACCCCTTCTGTCTGAAAACATGTAATGGGGTCTGCGAAGCGCATGAGGTGGCCAGCGATAAGAGCAAATAACCTCGTGATTTGAGAGCAGCAAATCAATTCTATAATAGGTTAACGTGTTGAGGGGACTTTGGTCCCTTTTTCTTTTTTTCTATCGTTAAAATCCTTTTCGGCAGTTTTTCATTCCCTCTGATTTATCTATCTTTTTCCAACGTGCTATCTAGTTGCGCATTGGGGAAAATTCTCCAAGAAAACTCCACTTTTCTTCACTTTTTTAGTGAATAAAGTATTGACGCTCACGCATCATAATCCCTCGCCATGTAGCGAAACACATCGTCACATGAGTGCAAATTAAAGATTACTGGTTGGAGAGTGATTATGAATATTGTCGATCCAATGGCAGTGCGTGGAGGTAAAAATGCAGGTTAGCGCTGAACGATATCTCACTTACGAGCAAGCAGCAGCTTTGCTCTGTATGTCTACAGGTGGGCTTAGAAATAGGATGTGTAGAGGGGAGCCGATGCCCCCTTCAGTCAAGATAGGTCGCCGTCGATTGTTTCCCGAGTCTGAGCTGCATAAGTGGCTGGCCGAGCAAGGTGGGCTATTGGCTCAGGGGGAGTAATTAAGTGGCTATTGATATTCTGGCAGCATTCGAAAATGAGCCTCCACATCTGGATTTTATATGGCCCGGTTTTTTGGCTGGAACGGTGGGTGCATTAGTCGCACCAGGAGCTACAGGAAAAAGTTATTGGGCTTTGGAAGCCGTTATGTCAATTGCATGTAGTGTTACATGCGGTGATTTATTAAAGCTTGGCCCCGCCCAAACCGGCCGCGTAGTCTACTTGGCAGGAGAAGATCCAGAGAGTGTTTTAATTGGTCGTGTTCATGCCATTGGTCAGCACTTTAATCAACAGGCGCGACAGGAGATAGCGAGCAATCTTTCTCTTGAGCCAATTATGGGCAGGCGTTTAAACGTTATGGCACAGCCGGATCTTGATTGGTTGATTCAGTTGGGCGTGGGGGCAAGGCTGATCGTACTGGATACACTAAGCCGCACACATTGCCTTGATGAAAACAGCAACGGAGATATGTCTCGCCTTGTTTCAACGCTTGAGCATATTGCTGTGGAGACAGGGGCTGCAATCCTTTATCTGCATCATGTTAATAAAGGCTCCGCCAGAGAAGGGCAGGCGGATCAGCAGCAGGCTGCCCGAGGGGCTTCGGCTCTGGTGGATAATGTTCGCTGGTGTGGGTTTGTTGCAAAGATGTCAGAGTCGGAAGCCAAAAAGTTAAGTGATCGTCCCTATGACAGACAGCCTGTAGGCAATGACCGAAGAGGTTTTTTTGTTCGGTATGGTGTTAGCAAACAGAACTATGCCCTGGTTGAGGCTGACAAGTGGTATGAGCGTGGGGATGGTGGTGTATTGTTGCCCGTAGATTTATCTGCTTCCAGGAATAACGACAACAACAGCAAAAAGACCACTCCTTTTAGAGTGGGTGAAGTTGATGAAGAGCGCTGGTAACGCCGTCAGCCCAACCAGCACAACCGCTCAGTCTCGGGTGATGCTGTACCAGCCGAGTCAGCGCCCACGGCACCGGGAGGGCGACTGGCAGGAAACCTCTTTTGGTCGCTGCCGCGTGGCTGGCAGGTTAGGCCAGCGCCACGCTGATGTTGTCGAGGCGATTCTTTACTGCGCAGAGAAAAGGCGAGACGTGTCAGATGGTGGTGTTGAGCTGCTGGTAGACCCCGCTCGGATACGAAAAACGCTTTCCGATAGCCGATACAGCCTGGCTCAAATTCAAAAGCTTCTTTCTGAGCTGCGTGCATCAACCATTGAAATCGAAACGCCAGATTTGGCGAGAGCTGGTGACCGGATTATTGGTGGTCTGATAGACCATGTTATTCCATCCCCTATGACGCGCCCAGACCCGCTTACAGGTGGTGAGCGGAGCATGTGGCGCGTGCGCTTGGGGATAGCTCTGGTAATGCTCCTGGAGCGCGACCTGGCCCTTTACTACAATCCAGCCCCAATTGCCCGATTGCGGCACGGTATAGGTCAGGCTGTAGCCAGGCACATTCTGAGTCATAAAAATGAGCCGGCTGGCGGTTGGCATCTGGATACAGTCATCCTGGCAGTGGCTCGACAAGCATCAGGAAAAGCCCTGAGAGATGCTCGTTTTCGGCTTAGGGAGGATGCCGAGCAGCTCGAACAAATTGGCCTTGTCATCGATGGAAACAGAGTTCGAAGAGTGAGTTTAACTGCGCCAGGCCGTCGCACAGCCGCCCGATAGCGTCGCACAGCCGCCCGGCAGTGTCGCACATCCGCCCGAAACGTCGTACACCCGCCCGAAGTTGGCAGGATATATAGGATATTCAGATCCGGCGCAGCCGCCGCTGGGTGCGGCGACTGGCCTTGGGTTTCTACAAGAACGAGAAGAAAAGTTTGGAAGAAAAATCATTTAGTGGAAGGAGCGTCGCCCCTTCAAAAATCCCCGCAAACAGCCATGTTTGGTCCGGCATGCGTTATCAGCCGTTAGAACATATCACCGAACTCATCGTCCTGATCGGTGCCCAACAGGTGCGATAAACGACCAACATCGTTTGGCGTAGCTTGCCCCTGAGCGATACGGTTACGCAAAGCATGGATTTCAGCCTGCCTGTGTTGAAACTGCTCAGGGGTTTCACCGAACCGAAATCCGCCAGTCATTTCAAGCCACTGATCCTTGGGGCGGACATTTGGAACCTCGTAATGCATAGCTTCATCCGGTTCATCTGGATAGGGATTATCAAAAGCATTGACGCTCACACGGATGGTTCGGTCGTCATCCAGACCATTGATCTTTTCCAATATCTCAAGTGGACAGCTTTCATCAAAGGTCAACACATAGTCATAGAGCAGACCATCATCACTGCTGTTTTCCAGCGTTTCCCATTCCAGCAATTCCAGATCATCGTCCGTAATACCAAGCTCTGCTGCTAAATTGCTCCGAGGGCGTTTGCCGTATCGCAGCTCAGGGTCAACCCAGTCGTCATTGACGCTGCCACCAACTTCCAGCTCGAAATCGTAGAAACCGCGTTTACCAGCCATACGGGGCAATGTCACCTGTACAACCATATCAATGGTGTCCCCACAGAAGGGCTTGTCATCCAGTGGCTCGCCCTTGTACTGGGTTTTGGCGGTTGCTACCAGCTCATCACCACGATCTTCGATCTGCACATCGTCATAATATGGTGAATCGAAAAATCCCGCGTTTGTTTCTGCCATCGTGCCCGACAGTTGATCATCTATCAGCGTTTGACAATCGGGAAGTAAGACCTCGGCAATGTAGGTTTCCAGTGAGTCATAGAGCCAGATATTTCCACCGCATAACCCCTTATCGGAAAGCATGCCTGATAGGAGCTTGGCGATGTCGATTGACGAGGTAAGATCATCTGGCAGGCCGCCTAGCTTTGCACGCCTGTCATTCATGAGCGGTATATCGGGAACGAAGATATATGCCTCTTCGAGCCGATCCAGTGGATAGGCCTTCTCGGCCATAAGTGCCGCATGGCTCTTATACCCAAAAAAAGCCGCCACCAGCTCTCTGGCATGGGACGCTTTCAGCTTTTCTGTAGAGCGAGACGTATGATTTTGACGCAGGAAATCTGCACACAGTTTTGAGAGATCAATACTCATAGGAGTGATCCTTTCTTAACAATGCTGGACTTTGAAGGTAGTGGTAAGTGTTTAAGTCACTACGCTTGCCAGCAGGGTTAATAAAGATCAACTGCAATTGGCAGGTAGTTCAATTTGCTGTCTTTTAGGTCACTTACAGCCTTGGCATTCAGCTCCGATATCCAAGATACCAGATTGACCGGTTTTGGCAAGGCTGATGAAGTTGGCGCCGACGCTGAGCGTAATTACATGCTCCGCATGAAATAGACAGGCGCTTGGTGGTGACAATTTTTATTTCCTGAATTGGTAATTACAGTAATTACGTAAATACGGTAATTACACTTTACTTTAATGGTTTGTGATCAGATAATTACGGAGAGCTAAGTTATTGCAGGAATCCAAATATGAGCAGAATTACTTTTGAGGATGTTTCTACCGCCGCCCGTAGATTGGTAGAGAGTGGCGACCGCCCCAGTGCTCCAAAGATTCGCAAGCTGTTGGGTGATCGCGGCGGAATGGCCACCATTCAAAAGCATCTGGATTCATGGCGTGAAGCGGATGGGAAAGATGCTGAAGCCTCGCAAGTACCTGAGATGCCCGAGCAATTGGCTGCGGATGCTCAGACATTAATTCAACAAATTTGGAGGCAGGCAAGAATAGCTGCGGATGAAGAAATCCAGGCTGACCGTGAAAAGCTTGCGCAAGAGCGTAGCCTGATGCAGGAAAAGCTGGATGAAACCATCGCGGTAAGCGAGCAGCAGGAGCAGCAAATCGACGATCTAAAAGACCAGGTTAAAAGCCTGGGGCAAAAAGTCGATGAGCTGGATCAGGCTTCACAATCTGCTAAAGCGGAGCTGGCGGAATCCGGCACCCAGGCTGCCGTATTGGCAGAACGCTGTAGCCAGTATGAAAAGAGCCTGCAGGCTGCCCAGGAACGGGAGGAAAAACTACTGGCGCAGCTCGAAAAACTTTCTGAGAGCATCAAAACAAATGCTCCGGGTAAAAAAGCATAAGCATCCTGGCTGAGTGCGGACACACTCAACCAGGACTAACCACAACCACCTAACCAGGAGGTGATTCATGGCTGATGCCGATTTTACAGTAAGAGATATTCACTCACGAGAGTTCAAGCGGGTTTTGCCTGTCATTGTCGCGTTGGAGCGCATCGAGCGTCCTACAGCAGCGGGTTTGGCATCAAGTACCGGTCTTACAGAGAGGGAGCTTGAATCCCGTTTTAAACAATTGCAGTGTAACTATCAGGTTGTCATTGAGCGATCGCGCAACGATGACTGCCTTACCGTCAAAAATTGGGGAATAATCGTTCGCCACCAGTCCAGCAGTCAGGAGGTATGACATGGCCGTTTTCTCTATCCAGCGTTGCAATCCAGATGAACAAATCGTCCTTGATGTTGGCGAAGGTATGCTCCGAATATATGGCTTGACCTCATTTTCAGCCCCACTTAATTCGGTGACATTGCGCCATGTAGAAATTGGTAAATATGAAGGCGGAGAACTGGTTGTAGATTCAGAAGGTTTTTGTGGAAATGTACGGTTAACGCTTGCCGAATATATCCAGGCTGATCACTATTTTAAGGTCATTAATCAATACAATCATGAGGTGACCTTGCAATGACTAAAGGAAAAATTTTAGCGATTCTAATCCACTGCGCAGGCGTGGCAGTTGCGATGGCTATTTGCCTTGGGGTTATGAATGCCTTGGCAGGAAGTGTTTCAAGTGAGGTGCTAACCGGAGCAGCCGTTTTTTACTGTGCCACGGTTTCCTGGGTAACTGTTCGCGTGTTGCGAGGGCAGGATCGCCTGGCCATCTCTGCCGCCGCTTTTATAGACGAAAAGTGAGTTTTTATTACCCGGAGCAAGCTGGGTTTCCAGTTGATTTGACAGGTATCTATATAGCGGTACGTTGAAGCAAACTGCCATAAAAATATAGAGAGGAATGTCACATCATGAGTGACTTTTTGATGAGCCAGCGAGAGCTGGCTAAATGGGCTGAGCGTCTGGCCGCTGATGATTGGGGCAGGCAGACCTGGGAGTCAATCGCACTCGGGGTAAGCTGTGGCGCATTGTGGCTGCTGTGTATCTTGGTTTTAGTCGGCTGCCTTGTTCCGCCGCTTCGTCGCAGGATTCACTCATGGACAGGGGTTTACCTGCCCTGGAATATTGCTATCGCAGTTCTGATCATTACTAACCTGGTGGGAATTATGGGGCATCCAGCGATTTTCAGCAGTGGAGTTGTTGCTTACTGGATCAATACAACGGTTCCGGCATCCGTGCTGGAACCACTGGCGGAAGCACTGGACTTCCTGGCTTTTGCTGGCTGGTTTAGTCTGTAGTCCTATTTCGGGCTGAGCATTTTGGAGATTCTACTCATGCCTGTTTTGGCTGCCCCAGCCGCATTTTTTAGCCCACTGCCTGCCGCGTCAGCCATGCTCTGGGCGCCTCCGCGCGTTTTATCTCGCATAGTATGACCAGCTCCACCAACAACCTTAGCTGCGCCACCAACGAATACGGAGCGGCTCTGCTGCTCCTGGCTCGCTTCGCCGAGGTTTTCAGATCCCCCGCCGATGTAGCGCAACACCTTGTCGGGAACTTCATGTATCAATCCAAACGCTCGATGAGCGATCTGGATTATCAGCACGGTGAAAATTCCCAGCATTGCGACTGCTGTTACCACACCGCTGATTGAGTCACCGATCATGCCACTCATGGCAGGCAGAAATATGAGCATGACCACTTTCAGCATGACGATAACCAGGAGCATGGACGCGAAAAACCCGAATATGGCTAGCGCAGGTCGAAGGAACACACTCAGCGCGACCATGTAACCGGCTTTCGCCCGTTCCCCGATGAATCCGGAACCTTCCGGCATGGCATGACTTACAGCCCAAATAGGAGCCGCTATCACGGCCTCGATGAGCATCACGAACCAACCGGCGACCCCCATAATCCAGAGAATCATGGGTGTGGCAGGTAGATAAAAGGCAAGCATTAATGCAATAGGGATCAGTAGCAGGCCAGCGCCGACCAATGACCACAACGCCTTGTTTGTCATCCGGCATAGCGTACTGGTGACGGGCCGGGCCGCACCACCAATCAAACCGCCCACTGCTTCACTTGTGTCGTCAGCAACGCAGGCCGCCAGATCCGAGACGAATGCAGCGGTCAGTGCAGTTTCAAACGTCCCAATGATCACATGCCCTACGTTGGCAAGCCCCGCTACTGGATCGGGTTCGGATAACGCAAAATTGATAACGGATTCAACGCGACCCATTACAAACCCGAGGGTGGCATTATCGTCGGCATAGGTGCTGCGTTCCATCGCATTTACCGGTGTGCCTGTGGCTGGATCTGTGACCAGCATATTCTGGGAATATGCTGCAAGGCCATCCATAAACGTCTGGTAGTCGTCATGCTCCAGAGCTGCCTCTGTCGGCCCCACGAGTTCCGCTTTAACTGAAACCATTTTCTGGGTTTCTGCATTAACTCGCTGCAAATCCCAGTACCAGGCACCCACTGAGATCCATCCGGCATCACGAGCCCCTACAGTCATTCCAGCAGCGTCCGGGTTGCCTCCTGCCCACTTACTAACGCGGGCGCTGGCAATCTCACTCAAAGCATCTGAGATAGCCTTCTGGTATTCCGTTTTAAAATTATTAACGGCCAGATTGTAGGCCGTTTGATCTGGTGCGGGGGCAGTTTCATCCACAGTACTCAGAACAATTTCACGAGCCAGAGAATCAAGATCCTCATCAAGCTGTGCATGTGCGGCAATCACTTTATTTTGGAAACTCCGAACGGGTGTATCTATCGCCGTGCCTTCGTCTATTTCCGCAAACTCCAAGGTGATAGATCCACACGGGTTTGAGCCGTAAGACCTGGGAATGCCATTTGGGAAACCGCTAAGCCAGGCAGCACCGTAAGCAATACCCGCTCCGGCCAATCCATACACCGAATCATAGCGCTGCATTACACGATGTTGGACAGGCACAAGCGGGGCTTCTGTTGTTCCAGAGGAGCGGACTGATACCACCTGATCATCATCAACAATTTCGACCGGTTTTTCTTCCACGTTTATGTGTCTGTCCGCCGTGTTAATACCGTGCATGCACACCCTCGATTCAAGAATTCTCATAGCGGTATTTTCATAATCGACGGTGATCTGTGGCGGGTATAGAGTACCGGTGCCTGTGATGTGATCCAGAGCTGCATTCCAGGTTGAATTGGCGAGCCCGATACCATGCCCGGCTAACCACATAACACCGATCTGCATAGTCGAATAACCACCACTAAATGGCAAAACTAAAGCCAGTGCTACAACCATTCTCAAAGGCACCCACATGGTTGAATACATTCGGCCTAATGGATTGCCTTCATGTGCCGAATTCAGCACTCCAGTCAGAAACACATAGCCGATAATCAGGCCGGTAAAAACGAGCATTCCCGTGTTGAGAATTTGCG
The DNA here is from genome assembly GCF_000376785.1 of Hahella ganghwensis DSM 17046. Lineage (GTDB taxonomy): Bacteria > Pseudomonadota > Gammaproteobacteria > Pseudomonadales > Oleiphilaceae > Hahella > Hahella ganghwensis. The sequence goes on along the minus strand of NZ_AQXX01000055.1, from coordinate 2,927 downwards.
ACATCGCACCCAGAACAGAGTCCGGGTTTGCGGGTCCGGTTCCGCCTGTTATGACATCAACGGTCGAGCCAAAAATATACCTCAAATACTCAAGGCTTTTATCAGCAGGATCAGCGTCCGTAATTGATGCAAAAGCGCCCGAGCTACTCAGAAGCAGCGGGAGCAGAATCAATATTATTTTCAGTGTTTTCATTTTCCATCTCCCAGCCAAATCGGTTCATGATTTCTTTGTCTCGTGTTGCGGTTAAATGCCTGGATAAAACCTTTTCAAAACGTTCTCTAAAGGTGGGGTTTTTCTCGCACTCTGAGAGAACTGCCACACCGATCAGAATTTTCTGTCGCGTCATATCTTTTTTTGCTTGCTCGCTGGCTTGTCGCATTAGGTCAATCGCCTTCGCCTCTTCCTGAGCAAGGCTCTTGAGAATCTGGGCTGCTGGCCCTCCAGGGTTACGTTGGGCTTCCTCTTCCAAAAGGCGCCGCTGTTTAGGCTTCAAAGACATTTACAACCTCCACTAAATGAACAAATTTTCTTCCCATCCAGATTAATGCTTGATAGTTTTTTGGTAAAGATAAAAGTCTTTAAAAATCAATAAGTTAAATGTGCTTTTTAACGGCGCGTTGGGAGAGCGGGAGCGAGCATTGCACAGACTTTAAAGCTGGCACGGAGCAAGCCCCCCTGGCGATGAAGGGCGCATATACGACTTGTTCCAAGTCATGCGTTTTTCGCTGCGCGAAAAAGAGAAAACCGAGGTTCTTTTCATGGCCATTTTTTATTGCCAAACATCGCTCATTGCTCGTTCAAAAGGGCGAAGCGCTACGGCTGCGGCGGCGTATCGCGCAGCGGAAAAAATCATGGATGAAAGAACCGGAATTATTAACGACTACGAACGCAAAAAAGGTGTGTTGGATAAGTTCGTTTTTAACAGTGCGGGACTATCCCGAACAGAGTTATGGAATCTGGCAGAAATGTCAGAGAAACGCTCAGATTCCAGGGTGGCCAGAGAGTGGATTCTTGCGCTGCCACATGAGCTTCGAAGAGATGCGCATCACCGAATTATTGAGCAATTTTCTCAAGCGCTTATTGCTCAATACCAGGTTGCTATTGACGTTTGCGTGCATGCGCCAGGTCGAGGAGGAGACAACCGAAATTTGCACGCCCATTTATTGATGACTACTCGCCCAATGGACGCGGCTGGAGAACTGGGAAAATTGAAAACATTCCTTGAATGGAGCGATGCCAAACTCCGAAAAAATGGATTACCAACAGGGCGACAACAAATAGATGCGATCAGGGAAAAGTGGAGTTCCATTGTGAACTCCGAATTGGAGGCTGCCGGTCTCGATGAGCGCATCTCTCACCTATCCCTACAGGAGCAGGGAATCACAGACAAAATTCCTGAAATCCACGTTGGCCCGTTGAACATGCAATTGGCCAGGATGGGCTACCACGAGCGGGCCTCTCGCTGGCAGCTAAATGAAGCAATTAAGGCTCAAAACAACATTATTGATATTCAAACCGCGAGGATTGCATGTATGCAAAACCAACAACAAACCATTGAAACAAACAATTCCCAAGCATCTCAAAAACCAACAGCCGGTTTTGGCGGACTTGCCGCTTCGCAGGAGGCAGCAGACGAGGCTTACCAGCAGGCTAAAAAAAGTATGGGGGAACGGCAAAAACAAGCCACAGAACAGGCTGCTGAAGAGCGCTGGAAACCTGCGCAGATCGACCCGAACCGGGGCAGCGTGATCAGCATGTTTCAGGCTGATACTCAAGGCGTATACCGCTGGACGAAAGGGAAAAATGAGGGTGCGGAGGCCTTCCGTGACTCTGGAAAGGCGATTCACAGCCAGACTATAAATTCATGGGCTCTGGCGGCTGAATTGGAACTGGCTCAGCAGAAAGTACAAGACAGGGAGTGGAAGGAAATTCGTGCGTTTGGCTCCGAAGAATACCGCCGTGCCGTGTGGATTCAAGGACAGACAATGGGGATTCAGGTTGAGGGCTATAAGCCTACGAAAGAAGAGCTGGCGAAATATGGCCAAGCGCCTGCCCAAGGGTTGGCGGCGGATCAAAAATCAGCGGCAGAAGCCGCTCAAAGCCGCTTCCAGCAAGATCAAAAATATCAGAACAAGTTCGAGAAAAACAACGGCGCAACCAATACGCCGGACAACACAAATTCCAGCTCCTCACGTAGCCCGAAAATGTAATGAATCAGGAGAAAACCTAATGAGTAAGTCAAAAATTGAACTGGTAAAGGATCAAGTGGCTTCTCTCCAGAGTCGGCTAAATTGCAAACTTCAGGTAACGATTTATAACAGTGGATTAAACGATGATGACTTCAATCAAGCGGCGAGAGATTGTCGTATGTCGATGGTTACGTTTAAGTCAGATAGCGATGAATGGGGAGACGCCAAGGGAGAGATATTTTCTGTGCGTGTTGTTGCCGAAGGGCTGGGAGAGATCCCCTATGCCCTTATGTGCGAAACGGCCTATTTTGAAAATGGCGAGGATAAGGGCGAAGCCGAAGTGTTCAGTAGTCGCGCTCTTGCCCCGGCAGCACTGGCCAGCGTCGTGACCAGCATGTTGACCGTTGATGAGCTTGAAAGACTGGTTAACTCCGCCTGTGAGTAAGCGTCCGGTAACCCCATCTTGAGCGCGCTACCAACTGACTGGATAGTGTCCACTTATTTTTTAGTGGACACTTGTTATGATTGTCATAAGCGCACCTCGCTCCTCCAGAAAACGTCGCCAATATTCCGCAGAATTTAAAGCTAAGATTATTGCTGCCTGCCAACAGCCGGGGGTCTCTGTTTCTGCCATCGCTCTGGATAACGGGCTCAATGCCAATCTGGTTCGACGCTGGATCAGCGACGCGAAGAAACTCGGCTCTACCACGTCGGCATTTGTCCCCATAAACCTGCCG
>NZ_AQXX01000054.1 GCF_000376785.1 Hahella ganghwensis DSM 17046 | reverse complement strand
CTATGGGATATTTGAGCTGGATATGAACACGAGACTGCCCATTGAAGTGGCCGCGTAAAAGTTGGCGGTTATCGCAGCTACCCGGTCACTACCCCCAGACGGTTGATAAATGGGTAATGGGTTGTCTGGCCGTGGGGCTTTGTTGCGGTTCGCATGGTTTCTGCGAGGCACAAAACAACGGTCGCCGTAGTCGTCGAACACCTCCCCCGCTTTGACTTCGCCCAGCAGCTCAAGCGCTGCTATGGATCGCTCCCGGAAGGTTTCAAAATCCACGTCATTGGGTACCTGCATTGGAATGACCAATATCACTTTTCCGTCACGGATGGCGCCCCAGTGCATCCCCAAGCTTTTGGCGTTCTCAATATCCATCCCTACTCCTTAGCCTTGCGGGCAATCTCGATCAGCTCCCCTTGCAGTGCCTTGTTGTCGTCGCGGGCCTCTTTGAGTTCGGTTTTCAAGCCTTTGATTTGTTCGTCCCGGTCATCCACGCGAGCCATCAGAGCCGCGTTTTCGGTGGTCAGTTTGGTGTTTTGGCCGCGCTCCTGTTCCAACTCAGTTTTAGCCTGGTTAACTTCCTGTTCTTTGGCGGCCAGTGCTTTTTCAAGTTCTGCGATTTGGTTTTCCAGGCGGGTGATCTCGGCCAGTGCTTCGTCACGCTCGCCGGTTGCTGTCTCGATGGCGGCGTCTGCTTCTTGCCGAACAGTATCAATGGTGGCAGAGGCCAGCTTACTGGCGGCAGTCCACACCTGCCCTACTGAGCTTTCAATCGCCTTTTTCAGATCAGCGGGCATTTCCAATGCGGCGACTACTTCCGCTTTGCGAGACTCCCGCCATTCACGCATGACCGGCGATATGTGGGACAGCGACCCGCTGCCCATGCGCTCGCGCACCTGGTCATTGGTTGGACTCTCGATGCCTTCAGCAGCTAAGGCGTTGGCGGCGGCGATGATCTTCTCTTTGATTTCTGGCTTAACCTTCATTTTGGCGGCTCCGTGTATGTATTGTATGTACGTATCATACATACAATACATACAGAGTGCAAATAAAATGATTGGAAAAGGTACCTTTTCTATACGTTGAATATTATACGGGTTTATATACGCGATGAAATGCAATTTCGCATGCGAAATTGTGGTGTGTGGTGTTGTATAAAAAACGGTGGTTTTCTGGTGGTTGGGCTGCTCGGTCGCGTCGGTCGTGGCAACCGGCCAGCCGGAGCATGAACCAGGGCAAGGGGTTTACAGCGTAGCGTCCCTTGCGCTGGGGCAGGATTCGGTTAGGTTCGCCACATTAGACCGGCGTGGCTGAGTGAGCGGTTCAACCAGGGGCTGCTTGGGAGTGAGTGAAGAGAGTTAGAATTAAGGCATCTAATTGGTACTGTTTCTGTACTTATTTGATGCCTTTTTGGTACCGTTTTGGTGCTATTTTACTCCTAATATATTCCTAATGGCGTTATCTAGTTCTTCGCCCTGGGGAAGGTTTGGCCCAGAAATAAACCGATTAGAAAACTCATCAAGGGTAAAACGCAACTTTCTTACTTCTTGTAGTTCACGTTGTTGGCCGTGAGGTACTTCTTCGCCAAGCTCGTATGTATATACAGTTATTGTTTCATGTGTTGGGCTATCAACCAGTGGAATGTCGGCCCCTACTACATCTTCAAATTTTTTGTAGACGATGTCTGGCAGCACAAAATAAAGACCTTTTTTAACCAGGTTGGAGCGGGAATATACAACGCCTTTTCGTATTAACTGAGGGATAAGCCGTTTGTGTACGTTTGCCCAGTTCAGTCCATGTTGTGATGTCGGTAAAGAGGCTCTGCTTACACCTGGTGTTAAGTTTTTATATGCGTGCCAGGCATCTCGATAGTTGCCTGTAATATCAATACTTTGTATTTCTATGCCTGTATATTCTTTTAGTTCTGCGCCTGAAATGTGGGCTAATACCCAGTCCATTGATAAAGAGCGGCCTACTTGAACTTCTTTACCTGAGTTCTTTCCAAGAGCAACTATACAGTCATCGTATAGAGCACGTTTTTCAATGAACTGATCATAGGTAAGGAAAGGGATATCGCCAAAAGCATCTTGGCTGACCTTTGCCAAGGTTTCATATTTGTTAGCGTATAGCCTGTTTGGGCAAATGATTATGTCGCCGTAAGGTGAGGTGACGCTGCATGTTCCATAGATGATGGTGTGATCGTGGTTGATCTTGACGCACCCTTTATTCACAAATGGGCATCCGCCCATTTGCCAGAGTGTTCTTGCTTCTTTGGTTAGGTCGTCAGGGCTATAGCCAAATACTTCAACCAAATCTTTTTTGTTTTTGCTCATTACTGTATCCAATCATATTTATTATTGCCTCTCCGAGCGCCTTAGCCATAAGTGGTGGGACGGCATTTCCAACCTGTTCATACTGCTGAGTCACGCTGCCATGAAAAACGTATTTGTCTGGGAAGGATTGTATTCTGGCGGCCTCTCTAACAGAAATCACTCTGTCTTGGGTAGGATGGAAAAAGCTTCCCCAGTGAGGATCACACTTGGTTAGGATTGTGGAGCATAACCCTTCAGGGTGGAGCCTTCCGTATCGTTTGGTGTGATCGCTGCGTCTTGCTCTTTTGAGGCCGGCCGGGAGTAAGTCGAAAGGTATATCTCGCCAGCTCCCCCCTTGAGGGATATGTTTCAGGCGTTCCAGGTTTACTTTTCCTAGCCTAGAGCAAACGTGGTTTTCAATTTGTTTGGAGCCTTTGCGTAAGGACTTTTGATAGCTGCTCTGTGGTTTGGTTGGGTATTTAAAGGAGCCTTCTGTATTTCCTGGTTCTATTTCTGGAAGATCGGAAATGGCATCCCAAACGCTGGTATGGGGTTTTAGTGTTTGGGCCAAAAGGGGTGGAACATTGATGCAAAGCTCTTTAGCCCCAGTGAAGTTGGCGACCGCTGAGGCATTATATAGCGGCTGTGGGAATTCTATTTCTCTCCCCTTCCCTTTCACAGCTAAAAACACAGTCCTGAATCTCATTTGCGGTACGCCGTAATGACCAGCAAAAAGTATTCTATGGGCTACGCTATATCCCATTCCTTCAAGCTCTTTGTATATCTGTTCAACCACGGTGCCTTTCCCTAGGGAAACAATACCTGTCACGTTTTCAATCAATATTGCTTTGGGTTTCAATATCTGCGCTACACGCAGGTAGTCTTTAAATAAGTGGTTTCGCGCATCATCGAGAGTTCTTATAGGGGCGTTTATAGAGAAGCCCTGGCAAGGGGGGCCTCCGGCAAGTAGGTCTAGCTCCCCTACTTTTAGCCCGAGTGTTTTTTTTAGGTTGCGCTCACAGACTGAGCGTATGTCATCTACCACCACTTCAGTGTGAGGGTGGTTCTTTTTGTAGGTGTCGGCATAAACGGGTTCAATTTCATTGGCAAGGATCGGCGTAAATCCTGCCATTTCCAAGCCGCAGGATAAGCCTCCTGCCCCAGAAAACAAGTCAAGCGCAATCATTCCGGCATCATTTTGGTACCGATTTGGTGCTGTATTGGTGCTCATTTGGTTCCTTCCTGCATTTCCTCAGCAAGTTTTAATATTGCCCAACGAATAACATTCAGCTTGGTACGTCCAGTCTTCGTGGCTACTTCTTCGAGCTTGGAATATTCATACTCGTTGAAGGGGACCCTTATAGCTTTGAATTCTCTTTTAGCGTTGGGATCGAGAGCTGGCTTTTCTTCTTGTTTTGGCGTGATGCTGCCACCGTCCGCGCCAGATGCAAACGCTTCAATTTCTTCTGGGGTTGGTTGTTTTTTTGCTGTGGCAGGTTCTCTGCGTTTAACCATTAAAAAATCTCCTTCATTAGAGACTGGATTTCCTCAGTGGCTTTTGGGTTGTTCATTTCTATCACGCCCATGCCTTCGCTCATGGCGTCTCGGTATACCTTCCTGTCTCGTATGATGGTTTCTAGTAATCGAATTTCGGGGTAATCCTGTAGGTATTCGCGGGCTTCGTCCGCTTCATGTACAACAGGGTTAGTAGGGGCCATTGTTAGCAACCCGTATACAGTTAGCTCTGGGTTGAGGTCTTTAGCTTGTGTGATGATTTCCTGAAGATTCGGCAGGGTATCAAGGTCAGGCTGAGACGGGCGGAACGGTACCAGTAAAACATGAGCAGCGGTCATGCCTGTGCGTAGCTCTCTGCTATCTCGACCTGCTGCATCGACAATCACACATTCATAGCGCTTATCTAAGTCTTGAAGTGTTTCCCGGATGTTTTCGTATTTCTGGACACAATGGACAACTGGCAGGGCTTCATTGCCTGACCTATCCATCGCCCAATTAGCTGATGTGCATTGGCGGTCAGCGTCAACTAAGACGACATCCCTGCCACTTTTTGCTAGTTCTGCACAAATATTTACGGCGGTGGTTGATTTACCACAGCCGCCTTTCTGACTGCCTATAAGTACGATCATTGGTGCCGCTCCTGTACTGGTTTGGTGCTGTTTATGTGTCGAATTGGTACCAGTTTTATACCTTATTGGTACCAACGAGGCAAGCACTAAATCGGCACCGTTTTGGTACCAAAAACTACATGCGCAAGATCGATGAGTCATGCTTGTTGCGTTGCATGTGCATAATAGTGTATTTTTGTGCTAGTTTGGTAGTGTTGTTTGAATTCGTTTGAAGGTGGGCAGATCGTGGAAATTAGGTTGCTTAGACAGCTATTTCAAGAAGGGATGTTGTTATCAGCAACCATCGTACCTGCCCCTATGGAGCCTGATAGGTGGCTATTGGTTTTTGATAAATCTAGCGGTGGACAAGAGCGGATCACAAAAGCCAGGTCGGATATTGATAAGGTCTACAAGCGAATTAATGGCGCAATTGCTGATGCTGAAGAGATCGGCTTTCAAGAGGTGAAAATCAGACTGAAATAAGAACAGATACGAAAAACCCGGCACTGGGCCGGGTTCATAAATTCGGTTGAACACTGGACGATTTGGCGATCTGGACAGTATTCAGCTTTTGCTTAACGGCTATGGGAAGCCATCGCGTTTATTTAATATACGTGAGATTCCAGCAGGTCGCAAGATTTCTGCGGCCTGAAGAAAGTCATCAAATAGGGTTGACTTGATAAATGGCTTCCTTTGGCGCTAACGGGGATAAAAAACGCCAATGGGATCAAACGAGTGGAATCAGTACCGATAGAGCAGGCGACACAAGCCACAGATCGGTACTACCAGCCAGGTACTGCGCTAAGCCGGTTACTATCGGAAGCGCCGTATTTGCCTCGCTGTAGCGATAACAAAACTGCCGCCCTGGTTAGGCCGCGTGAGTACGCTATTCGCTATCCGTATATGCAGGTCAACCGCCCGGATATGGTGAGCTGGCTTGTTTTTGATCTCGACCATTCCAATTCCCTGATTTGGGAAGATGAGCTTTTCCCAGCTCCCAACTTTGTGGTGAGCAACCGTAAAAACGGTCATTCCCACCTGTTCTATGCCATTGTGCCGGTCTGCACATCCGAGAATGCCCGCTCCAAGCCTATCCAGTACATGAAGGCCGTTTATGAGGCAATGGCGGCGCGTTTGAACGCTGACCCGGCCTATAGTGGGCCTGTTGCTAAAACACCTGGTCATCCCTGGTGGTCAACCTGGGAGATTCACGGCACTGAATACGAATTAGGCGAGCTGGCCGATTATGTTGATCTGGCGATCACGCCGCCTTGGAGTACCGGCCCCGACCTCGATGCAGTATCACACTCACGCCATTGTCTGCTTTTTGAAGAGCTGCGCTTTTACGCCTATTCCGTTGTAAATCGTGAGAAAGAGCAGGGGACGTTCCAGTCCTTTATGCGATTACTGGAAGCCTACGCCTACAACAAGAACAATTACCGACAGCGTGGCTTTTCTATGAACCTGACAGCGGCACAGGTAAAAGCCACGGTTAAATCTGTGGCTCGTTGGACATGGGATCGGTATACCGGCAACAGTCAATGTCATCGAGGTGTGATGAACCTCGATAAAAACTTACCGCTCAAGGAGCGTCAGCGGCTGGCCGCTGAGCGAACTCACCAGGCGCGCCAGAAAGCTACGGAATCCAAGATAAGGGCTGCTTGCCACTCGTTGCAGGAAAAGGGCGTCAAGCTCACTCAGGTGGCCGTAGCGAGCGCTACAGGCTTCACCCGCCAAACTGTCGCCCAATACCAACACATTCTGGGCGAAGCCAATACCCCAACACCTTCCAACGTTATCCCTTTGGAGTCGATTTCCGGGCAACCAAGTGGTGTTAATTATGCTGTGCATCAGATACCAGCCCCCCGCAGGGGTAGCGGTGTTGATTTAAAAAAAGGGCTGTTGGGTTTGTTGTTTGATGGTGATCCTAATGATTCTAGTCGTATGGATGTAGGAGTGTTGTTTAGCTCTACCTCTGATCCTCCTGATTAAAAAATAAATATAAATAATTTGTTATTTATTGTTGCCGCACGGACGTTGTGGTCAGAGTGGGTGTTAGGTGTGGGCGACAGTGTGGTCAAAGAGTGAATAGCGTTTTTTGCTATTCATCCTTTGACCACACGTCCCGAAGGGATCGTCCATGCCTAATGCACACGCCTCGAAGAGCTGTCCACAACATGGGGTTAGCAGGGTGCTCGTTTATGCTAACGCCCTTCGCGCTGCTTCGGTTGTTTCAGCGTTTCGTCGCTGAACCTCGACAAACAGCCGTGTTTGATCCTCGGGAGCATGAGCAGCGGCTATGCCTTGTCATGCCCTCGGTCGTAGGCTGTCTTGATCTCCAAATGAATCAAGGGGCCGAGTCCTCGATAAAGCAGTGCTTTATCTGCGGGCCGCACCAACCCCTTGACACATTTTCCGATCAGAAAAAACTTGCTCTCTCGTGGTGTATGCTATAGCCTTAAATTCGTGCATAGGTGCGGAGCGAGAAAGCGGAACATTGTAGCGGCTCCTAATATGAAGGTCTGCTTAGTCGCAGACCTTGGCCTTATTTAACGGCTGGACGCCGTTAAATAAGGCTCTTCGCTCCCGGTGGTCGCTGCGCACTGCATTACGCTGGACGCTTCATTACGTTTGCAAGGGCGCGTCTGGCTACGCCCGACAACCCGCTTTGCGGGCTTCAGGAATCCATGTGCCACTTCGTTTGCAACATGGCTACCTTCGGCCCTTCCATTGCGGCTTACCGGCCCTTTCCCATACTGTCGTCTGGGCAGGGAACCCGACCGGTAAGCCTTCATTACGGGGCGCTCCTGAACGTCGCCCGCAAAGCGGGTTGTCGGGCCTATCGTTCGCAAGCTCACTGCCCGACGCGCCGGGGCAAGCCCCCCACGCAACAACCGGACACTGGGGTGTCCTAAATCGGCTGGGGCCGATTTTTGTTACGCGGCTCCCCCCAGCCTTGCGGCGATCACGTGGGCGTGATGCGCCTCCAGGGGGTACGCGCTAATCGCGCATTACCCCCACCGAACAAGTTCGGCGGCTCCCCCATTGGTGCCAGCCCATAGCTAAGAGGTTGTAAGAAATTGACGGGTGATTTTGTAAGAGATTTCGCACCTGCACTAACTTGGTTGGTGCAGTTCTACAAAGCCGGTGGTTTTGCCATTGGTTTGATAGCGGGCTTTTTTTGCTTCGTTGCGATTGCTCGTAATCTGGAAAAAGAGGAAAGCTGGGAGCTGTACTTAGTTCCTTTTGGCCTGGGTGTGTTGGTTGGCCCGGTTGTCCATTTTGGTGTCCCTTGGTTGGTTCGTGACCATATCGGGCCAGTGTCCATTGCTTGGTATTTTTTGCTGATTTGGTTAGTTGGTGGTGTCGTTGGTGCTGTTTTAGGGTTCCGTTACTTCCGTCATTGGGAACCGAAAATAGCCAAGTGGCGTGAGAAAGTGACTCGGAGAACGGAAGTTGAACGCGACCGAAAAACGGACGTTAGAACTGTCCGTGAACAGCTACCGGCTACGCCGGAGCTGTACGACATTATGGCGCATTATGAACCTGGGTTTATCACCGTTGGGTTAGACAAGAATGATGAGCCAGTGCGGGTGTCTTTCGATGTGTGGCGATCAAATCATATTCAATTGGCTGGTACGACCGGAGCCGGTAAGGGTGTTGAGGCGCAAATGGCGCTTAGTCAATCAGTATCAGAAGGGGAGGCGGTTTTCGTATTTGATCCCAAAAACGATGAATGGCTGCCTCATGTGCTGTACCAGGTCGCTAAAAATGAAGGCGTTCCTTTCCATTTTATCGATCTTAGAGACGGTCAAGGGCCGCAGATTAACCCCCTGGTAGGGGTTAATCGCGCCGACCTTAAAGAGCTTTTGATAGCTGCCTTTGCATTGTCGAGCAAGGGTACCGAGGCTGATCATTATCGCTTAGGCGACCGCCGCTTTGCGTCGGCAGTCGCTGAGCTTCTGGCCGCTCAAGAAGCGCCCAGCTTCCGGGCTTCGATGGCCGATATTATGACTCTTCCGGGTGCAGATAAAGCCGCTAACTTTGTAGGGAAGTTTGAGGAAATGGCCGGGTTGGACAGTATCAACGCCAGCGGTAGCGGCGTTGATTTTTCGGAAGTGATCGAAAAGGGCGGGGTGGTCTACCTGGTTGGCTCGATGCGTCACGAAATGGTGCAGCAGGCTATGCGGTTGCTTATGGTGCGTCTGGTGCAAATCTGCGAACAGCGCGACCGATTGAAGGCGCAGCGTTCCGTCTGCGCCTTCTTGGATGAATTGAAATATCACCTTAGCAAGCCTGCTATGGAGATATTCGGCGCGGCTCGCGACAAAGGGCTTCATGCCCTTGTCGCTCACCAGTCGTTGGCTGATTTGCGAGACGTGCCTAACGACCTCGACGCTGATGCGGTTGTGGGTTCGGTCATTGAGAACACCGGTCTCAAATTGATCTACAAGCTGCAAGACCCGGATACCGCCGAATGGTTAGCCCGTCGATCAGGTATCAAGTTGGTGGATGAAGAGCTGAGAAAGGTAGGCCGGAACGTGGCTCAATCGGAAATCATTGATGATGAGCGCACCTTGCGTCAGGGGGAAACCTACCTGGTAGACACCAATATGCTGCAAAACCTACCTAAGCAAGTCGCCGTGTTTTTCAGTGAGGAATTGCCGCAATTTGTGGGTACCAGTCCGGTACCCACCGAGAAATGTGCCGAGGCTATCACCCCGGCAGTGGTCAGCTCACCGGCTACGCCGGTGCCTGTCATCGAGGAAGAGCCGGAGGCCTCCGAGCCAGCCAGTGAACCTGAGCCGACAGAGCAGGGCGACGATCTGGCCGAGCAGCTAAATGCTGCGGCCCAGTCGTCGGATGCTGAATTAATGCAGTCTTTAAAAGGTAATAAGGATACACCGCCTAAACCTAAATCGGCCAGCAATCCGTTTGATTTGGAATTTGACGATGAGTGAGCAGTTAATGAAAGACCCAGCCCAGCGCAAAGCGCGGGCTGCGGAAAAGGAAGAGTGGGTATTGGAGTTCCTGCGGGATGAAATCTACAGCACTACTGCCATTTTAGCGGTTGAAATGGGGGTAGGGGAGAGGGCCGCCCGAACTGTGCTTAACCGAATGGAGAAAAAGGGCTTATTGGTTCGGGATGAGGTCAAGTTTATGGGAATGCGGGCGCTTCCCCTTTGGGGAATCACCAGTACAGGGGTATTGGAGGGTTTAACCCCGGAAGAAGTGAGCAAAATTAATTTGCGTTATCACTCACCTGGTCGTGTAAAGCCTTCCACGATTGAGCATACCTTGGATGTGCAGCGTTGTCGGCAACATTGCACGATTGATCTTGATTATGAGGACTGGGTGTCAGAGCGGTATTTTCCCGGTCAGAACGAGAAAAAGAACCACCCAAGCCGGTGGTCTAAGTACCCTGATGGCATTGCAAAACGACCCACTAAAGACGGTCAGTTTGTACCAGTGGCGTTAGAGGTTGAGCGTACCCGTAAGACGCCACAGCGCTATGTTCAGGTTATCCGGGGGCATTTGCAAAACATCAAGCAGAAGCGTTACAGCAGAGTGATTTACTACTGCCTGACCCAAAAAGCCGCTGATAGCCTACAGGCTTTATTTTTGCGATTAATGCAGGAAAAAAAGATCAAGTTGTATTTGAGTGAGGATCAGGAGTATGGGCCGGAGCAGTGCATTAAGCTCTTTGCATTTCGATCTATAGAGGAATTCTAGTTTTGTAAAGTACGTTACAAAACAGGATAGCGCACCTCGGTTGCACAGGGGTTGAAGGTATTTAACTAACTGACAATTGAGGAACTGAAACGATGAAAAACGTATTGATTAAATTGGTATCCGTGGCTTTTTTAGGGCTGACTTTTCAGGCTTATGGGCATGATTCAAAAGTCACCGCTGAAGATATTGAGCTTGCTATAAAGCTGGGGCAGCAAAGGGAGGTTTGTTACCGAAAGCTGGATAAAGCCCCTAATGATGATTATGCCGTACTGGAATCAGAGTTATCGGCCTGTATGTCTGAAAGCGTTCGAGTGATGGATAGGCTTCAAGAGTATGCCGTAAGCTCTGGCAAGATGACTGCCGCCGAGTTTGAGCAGCTCACAGCGCAATCTAGCCAGGATGGTCAGAAAGGTGCTGAGGCTAGAGAGACGTTGCTAACAATGGCAACGGAAGGCGGTATGGCGGGGGCTTTTGGTTATTTAGATGATGATCAAGCTTCACCTGATATTAAGGTATTGCTGGCCGTGGTGGAGGTGGTTAAGCGAGTTGACCGGAGTTCGGACGATTTATCCATTGAGGTATCAAATTTAGCTCAGGCAGCGCGTGAGCTGGCCTCCGCCTACGGCGTCAGCAGTATTGATCCGGCAGTAATAGCTTTGGATGCCAGTTTAACTGAGCAACAAGAATTTAGAGTGAAACAACAAAAGGGGGTATCCAGTGAACAATAAAGGGGTTTTTGCGGCCATATTTGCGGCCATCCCATTGACTGGGCTTATTTTGTACTTTGCGTTAACTGGTCAACAACAGGTGAGAACCGATCAGCAACGGCATGAGGTTAGGCAGGAAATCGAGGCTGAAAAGTTTGACCTGGAATTCGACCAGATGAGCCGGGACATTAACGGCGAGCCTATGACGCCTGAAGAGATTGCCAAGCGCAAAGAGAAAATCGCCAAGCTGAAAGAAAAGGCCGACCAGTGGGATAAGCGTTTTGATGCTGAATTTCAGCAGATGGACGAGGAAATGGCCGATTTAAAAAAGGCCATTGAGGAGGGAAAGCAGTGAGATATTGGCTACTGGCTTTCACTGTCCTGATGAGTGGCTGCGCCACTCATCAGGACAGTATGCAGGGCCTGAAATCCTTTCAGGCCGTAAGCGGCAAGGTTGAGGTGAATTACACCGATAAAGAAACCTTGTCTTTATTGGTTGATGGTCATCAAGTGGCAGTCATTCTCCCAGTTGGCCGTGGGGCCAACTGGACGGATATAAGCCGCTGGGAAGGCCCTTACCAGGGCGCTTACCTATCAGTGCAGTGTGATAAGGCACACTGGCGTACTGGTGAGCGGCAATGCCAGGTGCAGCAAGTAATTCAATGTTCCTGGGATACTTCGCGCAATCAATGTGCTTTCCATACGCCAAAAGAAACTATCAACACGTTGACGGTCAGCGCACCGTCAACGGTGTTTAGCCGTGGTAAGCCTTCCAGGCTTACCGGCTCTATTGAGTCTGACCAGGTGATTTTGAGCTTTGATGGTAAGCCAACAGTGACGATTCCAGCGCTTACGATTCTGGAACAGAACAGCAATACCCGCTTATACCGGGGGATGTTTGGCGACGGCAAGGCAGAGGTTTACTGCAAGATTCACCAGTCTGGGTATGACAACTACCAGGTGCCAACCTTTGTGTGTGCCGCTCATAAAGATGTGAGCGGCAGCAGTGGCCGAGGGTTCGAGCTGGCTAAGATCGGGGAGGCTGTTATTCCCTGGAATAGTGACGCCTATACCGCGTTGCGTTATCAGGTTGACCGTTTCTATGCAGTGAGTAACTGGCCGCGCCTGAATCCCAGTAAGCCAAACGAGGTGCCTAAACCAAGCGCCAAAAAATCTGACTATGCAATGCTGTTAGAGAAGGAGTGGGCCGCATGGAAAAACTAACAAACAAACTTATTTACTTGGTGTTGGCTTGCTTTTCGTTGAATCTTTACGCGGCAGAGCCGCAGGTTTCCACGGATACGGGCCGGAATAAAACGACTGAAGATAGTGAGCAAATCAGCCGGGAAAAGGCCATTGATTTGCAGCGTAGCGCTACTGATCGGACAGCCGATGCTTTGGACAGAATGCGGGCGCGTACTTTCAGCACCGACCTATTAAAACAGTACTCTTCGAGAGCTGATACCCAAGCCGCCGTTTTATTTGAGCCGCTGGTTTCTGCCATCGAGCGCGGCGAGGTTGATATGGGGGAAAATCCGGTGGCTGATTTATTCCGCCGTTGCGGTTTATATAGCTATCCCCACCCTTCACCCAGTGCATTGTTTGCAGGCCCTAAAGAGGAAATCAATGCCTATGGCAATCGTTGGTTAACTCCGCCCCAGGGAACGCCTACGCATGTGGCTGTCACTGGTAAAGCGTTATATCAGTATCACCCACAGATGGAGAAAAAGCCCCAACGCTTTGCAACTGCCGCAGAGTCATTGCGTTGTTATATGGGCTACAGCTATGTACTGTCTGAAACCATTAAAGAAATGGCCGGGCAGTCCATTGGTAGCCAGCAGCACAAAGGCAAAGATAGCCAGACCTATTTTATGGCTGATTCCTTGGCGCAAATCGCCGCGCTTGGCTTGGTCTCAGTGATAGCCGATCCAGGGGCAATGAAAGCCATCAACCAGCTTACCGAGCAGGCTTTAGCCGGTGGTTGTATGTTGCCTACACTGGCCGCGCTGAATTCCGGTAACTTCACCTGGTCATGTGGTGGTATTGATGTTGATCCGGGCAAAGGTTTAGCGAAGCGTAGCGGGACGCCATATTTTGGTGAAAACACCTTTATGGGTGTGTCTGCCGTGTTTGCCCAGGTAGATGCTTTTGCCATGACCAAAGGTTTGAGTGACAGTGATATAGAGCGTCATTCAGAGCTTAAAGAGATTGCACAGGCACGTAGTACCCGTTTGAGTAAGAAACGTGGTCAAAGTAGTGCGGTGTCGTCTGGTGATACGGTTGGGGCGGGAGCAGGCGTTAGCCAGTAAATTAAGCCCCCAACCCTTCGACGCCGAAGGGGATGGGGGTTCAGACAATACTTGCCAACATGATGTGGCTTATACTGTTTGTACAGTCCCAGCAGTTAAGCCGCCTCTGTACATATAGGAGCATAGCTAATGACAGTGATTCGATTCAAGGGGAAAAAGGCCGAAAGTTCGGATTTGGTCGAGTTCGTTAAGCGCTTGCCTACGGTCAAAAATCTTAAAGTGTATGGCCCTGGTGAAGCTGAGGAACTGTCACCCGCTACCAGGCGATTGCTGATGCGTGAAAAAAACACCACTAATTAGCTATTTTTCAGTTTTTTATGGAGTTTGGAGAAAGCTTTTTTTCCATCAACCACGCGCCCCGCTTTGAGGTCATCAAGCCCTTGTTTTATCGCTTTTTTTAAGTAACGTTCTTTTTCTGCTTCATCGTTTTTTTTGGGTTGATTGTTCATTTTTTATTCCTGTAATTTCGCATGCGAAATTGAGAATTTCACTATCTATTTAGATACACCATAGCTGCATATTTCTATATGGAGCAAGCTAACGCGCTTCGCTTGTTGGCCACTTATTAAAATAAACGAACCTGCTACGCAGAACCCTTTATCTTAATAAGCGGCTTCGATTATGACCGTCACAGCTTTTGCGATCGATGAGTCACAATTCTGGCTACCCTTATATTTTTCGTTTTATTTTATGCTTGTTCTCAAAATCATTGGTGAAATCATCAAGCGGGCGTCCTTCCTCGGTTAAGGCTTTTTGGATATTCAAAACGCTATCCTCATAGTCTGTTAGTGCTTTATTCAGTGTTGCCCTGGTAACGCTGAAATGCTTGGCAACCTCTGTTTTTGAAATCATAGGATCATTAAGCATTGCTCTCGCCTTCTTAACCTGGTCTTTTGATAATGCCCTCGGCCTTCCCCCTTTGCGTCCTCTTGCTCTGGCCGCTGCTAGACCCGCCTTGGTGCGCTCCTGGATTAGTGATCGTTCAAACTCTGATAGTGCCGCGAAGATATGAAATACTAGCTTGCCTCCGGCGTTGGTGGTGTCGATGGCTTCTGTCAGTGATCGAAAGCCTATCTCTTTCCCTTCTAATTCGGTAACGATTTCCACCAGGTCTTTAAGGCTGCGTCCCAGTCGATCCAGACGCCACACAACCAAGGTATCCCCTGCCCTCATCGCATCCAGACACTTTTCGAGTTCAGGGCGTTTCCTTGACTTTCCAGAGCCTGACTCTTGGTATATCCGCTCACAGTTTGCCGCTTTCAGGGCATCCAGTTGGAGCGCTGTATCTTGTTCGGTCGTTGATACTCTGGCGTATCCGATAATCATTAGCTTACCTCAGTCATCGTGCCACATATTAAGTGGGTGCCAGCGGTGTGACGGGTTGGTAATATCGTCCATACTGTCAGGCGTAGGTCTGCCCTTTCCTTTGCCATTGGTTGCTGATTTGACCAGGCCCATGAGTATGGCCGCAAAACCAAAGCCGATCAGCAGGCAGATAAGAATAAACCCGGTCATAGATACCCCCCGGTGTGGTACACCTCAGACGGGGTAGTGACCGGGTAGCTGCGATAACCGCCAACTTTTTTTGCAGGTGATTTTTCTACGGGAAATTACGGTTTGAGGTTGGTTTGTGATGGCGA
>NZ_AQXX01000053.1 GCF_000376785.1 Hahella ganghwensis DSM 17046 | reverse complement strand
CTTACGCTTCTTATTCTGGTATTCAGCTTCGGAGAAAGTCATCTGATCCATGGATAGTATTCCTGATGAGTGAAGTTGGCCGTATTATGACTGATTTGGGGAGTTATTCAGAGCCTCCTTAGCAAAGAATCGCCCATTACCAAAACTGAAAGAGCTAGGCCAAGAAGTGATATATCCCTGATAAAATATGGAAGCTCGAATGGATAAAGTGTAGGAAGCCCGAACCAAAGAAATGTACCTAAATATGATACTGAAATCAAAGCAAAAAAATTGAGACAGCATCTAAAAAAATAGACTTTATACCTTTCGATACTATATATATTGAAACCGCAGCCCAAAACACACTTAAAGGCACATACAAAACCAACAATAAAACAAAGTCACCACTATCACCGAATACCGCCTCATTCAGTTCTCGCCTCCTCATATAAATATATACAAAAGACTTACCAATTATAGCAGCGCTCAATATATATAAAATAAGCCAACAATCTCATATTACACTCTATTTGGAAGAGGCCCTCTAACAAAAATTTCTGTTCCGACAACTAGCTTTTGGGTGCGCTATTCTGCTCTAGACGGGCACTCCCAATACCCTTCTAACATCACCCTCAGAAACACGTCAATTTTCATTATGTGTCCTGATACCTCAATAGGCTTACGGAAGAATACACGATAGCAGGCTGCCAGTATTCCACAGAACTCCCCTCGCCACATCCCCAACATCCGGTTAGAATACGCCACCAGCATCACTATGCAGCTATCGCTTTTGTCATAGTTTTTCACACATCAACCAGTCCCTTTTTCTATGCAGCTTACCGAAGAACAGCGTCAGATCATCGAAGCGGACTTTGAGCACTCTGTGATCACTGCCGTTGCCGGAAGCGGCAAGACTACGACGCTGGCTCACCGTATCTGTTATTTGCTCTCACAGGGACATGACCCTCGTCGGCTTCTGGTATTGATGTTCAATCGTGCGGCGAAGGAAGACTTCGAGAAAAAACTGATTCAGGTGGCGGATAACCGTTTTCACGGTCTTCCTGAAGTCAGGACCTATCATGCCATGGGGCTTCGCCTTTATCGGCGGTTTATCCAGGAAGGGGTGCTGAATCAATATGTCGGAGATATTCTCTCTGAACAGGAAATCCATTATCAGTTGTGGACGCTGCTGCGCCGACTGGCACCGGAATCGCAGCATGATGCCGTAAAGCGAAACAAGAAAGACTACATTGAACTGACTGCTACCCTGCTGGACCTGAGTAAAACCACGTTACAGCCACTTGAACTGACGTTCGAACAGCTCAACTACCCTAAACAGCATGCTTTCTTGAAAGACGTCGTTCAGGCGTTTGAACACTGGCGCAAACAGGAAGCCCGAATCACCTTTGCCGATATGCTGTACGAGCCGGTCAAAGCGCTGTCCGAACGCCCTGAGTTGCAAAGCCTGATCGCCAATAAAATGGATATGATTCTGGTGGATGAGTATCAGGACACCAACGAGATCCAACATCTGCTACTGGGATATATTGCAGGACAGCGGGCTCGAGTGACCGTGGTCGGTGATCCTGACCAGACCATCTATGAGTTTCGCGGCGCTCAACCGGAGTTTATCCTGAACCGTTTTGCGGAAGAGTTTGAGAGCCCGAGAGATTTCACGCTTTCCTACACCTTTCGCTACGGTCATCAGGTGGCGCTTTTGGCCAATCACCTGATTACCCACAACACCGGGCGTAAGGATGTTCTTTGCCGGTCTCACCCGTCCACCCCCACCACTCAGGTGCATTCCGTAGCATGCCTGGATGAAACCAAAAACCTGATCGCGGACCTTAAAGCCCTTCAGGGTAATGGAACGGCATTAAAGGATATCGCGATTCTTTTCCGAGTCTGGTCCCAGGCTGTCGGGATTGAACTGGCTTTGCTTGCGGCCAGTATTCCTTACCACATTGATCACGGTAAGGGGGCTTTGGCCAATCGTGAGCTGAATCAAGTATTAGCCCTTCTGGAACTGAGCTCCGGACGCATCATGCAATACCACACCGAGCGACGTGCAGAGATGTTCGTCAGCCTCTTGCGCTTCCCACATGTTGGTCTGAAAGATGACCTGATTCGTGAACTCGCGGCTCTGTTGTCACAACAATCAAGCGACTGGAGCGATACATTATTAGAGTGGATTCCCGAATCCCTGCACGCCATTCAGAAGCGCAAACTCCGGCATACCGCCATGGCATGGCAACAGGCCGTCATTTCCCAGGCTTCAGCCGCTGATATTTTACGACGCTATGTTGATGATACCGACTTGTTCAAGAATCTTGAGGAACTGGCGCTCACCCACGAGAATGCAGATGAACGGGTCAACCATGTTTTGGCTGTGGAGCACTATCTGCGTACTCTGAACCAACCCTCAACAGAAGCACTGGAACACTTTGATGAGTTACGTCACAGGGCTCAGAGTCAGGAAAAAAACGCGGGGGTGACTCTGGCAACGATGCATCGAACCAAAGGCCTTGAATGGCCCATCGTGATGATTCAGGGCCTGAATGAACAATATCTTCCCTACACTTTACGCAGCAACGAAGACATTGGCGCCCATCTGCAAGCCGAAAGACGCTTGCTTTATGTCGCAATGACCCGCGCCAAGCAGGCGCTTTATCTGTATCGCCCGGGGACCAATCACCCGACCAGCAAAGATACTCACCCAAGCCGCTTTCTGGCAGAAATGCATACTGAACTGTCAATGGCTGCCGGGCTCTATCTGGATGAGGGCAAAAATACGGGCAACGAAAAGGATCATGTCAAAGACTCGCCGGATCAGGAGATATTCCTGAGCCCCAAACCTCTGACACCAGTGCTGAAACGCTACCTGGACTGGCACCAGGTTCGCTGCCAGGCACCAGAACGTGCTGCTGTCCCGGAATCACGGGAACTATGGCACTATCCGAAGTTACGGCATGCGGTACTGGGTTCAGGCACAGTGCTGGGTGACCTTGATGACGCCTTTGAAATGGCCTTCAGTGATGGCAGCAAAATGACGTTCAGCAAAAAGAGCGCGCATCTATACTTTGTGGTGGAAGAAGAGGTGGGTGAAGGAACCATGGAAGATGTCACGGTAAAAAAGGAAGCTATGGACGACAAAGCAGTAAAATCTGCAACCATCCATTAGCAGGAATGAACAAACAGATATCGTTAATTAATTCCCGCCGTAGTCTATAAAAACCACAGCGCAACCAGGATTCCCAAAGCAAAGCCCAATGCAAACGGATATAGCCATGGGTTCCCCCCCTCTCTGGAAGGCGTGACAACCGCTTCTCGCTGATCCCGTTCCCATTGCAGGATAATGGCACGAGCCTGCTCGTAATCCACATCGTTTACTGCAACACGGACCATCCCCGAAACCGGCAGATCACCGATTCCCCCCTGAAGATACTCTCCCTGAACGAAGCTGTTGATACCTTCCGCCTGAAGCACACCATTGACTACATGGGCTTCTAGCATATTGCTGGCTTCAAAGACATGACGCATAGGCTCATCCCCTCAAGAATCAGGCGGCTACCAATAGGTACTTTATTTACCTGATAACTAATAACTTAGCACAGCTCTATGAACAGGCGAAATATCGGGCTTTCAGTCACAAACTGTTCAGACGCTCAGCCAGAGCTTCAGAAAAGGCTCTGACCAAGGCACTCTGTGCTTTAACGGCACTTTCCGTATTCGAACCGGCAGGCATTGAACGGGAAAATTCACCAGACGCCAGGATCTGGTTTTGTTGAATCCAGGCCCAACTCACTTCCAGCCGTGAAATTCCTCCCAACTGGCTGTCAAAGCGCATGATATCCGCCTGCAGAGAAACACTTGAAGGGAGACTGACAAAGCTTGGGTAGCGGACAAAACGGGAACCCGGCTTCAAGTTCGCCAGATTTTTAAGCAACGCGATCTGGAACTCGTCTTCGATCTTGCCTCCCCATTGTTCCAGCTTGGCAACCTCATATTCCGACTCAGAAACACGGGTAACAACCGACGATCGCTGCAGGTAATCGGCGAAGTTCAGTGGGCCTATCACATAAACGTTTTCCGAAAGGCGGCTATGATCCGAATCTGAACCCAAAGAGGGCAATGGTTGCGAAGAAAGTAAATAGTAGCGACTGTTTGCCGAAGGTTGTGTCAAAGTGCATGAGATCAGCAATCCAGACACGAGCAGTATCAGGGCCGATCTCATGCCCGCCCACGCCCACTTATGTAGCACGCTGTCGGTGGCCGGCGGTTGCTCCATCTGAATCATCATTGTTTTCTCCAACTGTCCCGACTAATGATTATCTTTGCTTCCCGGTCAGCAAAGATTCAGGGTTACGCTCCAGAGTTTCCGCCAACTGTCGGACCTGTTCAGAAGCACGATTAAGAGACTGCAATGCCCGAATCAGCGTGACAGAAACTTCCGAGCCCGGTTCCACCAACTTTTGGTAAACCTTCAGTGTTGAGTCGACCTGCGTCAGGGTACGATCAAACTTTTCCAGACTCGCGACACCCGATTGCAATAATTCATCCCCTGTCGATATAGCTTTTTCGCCTTTTTCGGCCATTGACACCATTCTCGCCGACATCGCCTGCATGGCGTCCATAGTGAGCACCATTTCCTCAAGAAGCTTTTCTTTGTTCCCATCAAGCTCCCTGGTAATACTGTTCAGGTGCGCCATTGTCTCGGCAAAGTCCTGAAGAGACTGCTTCACACTGCGGTGACCAATCAGAACCCGTAAATCAGCAATTAATGCACTCAGGTCTTCTGTCATTTTCTGGAGCGGGATATTACTGACCTGAGTGGCAACGGACTTCACTGTATCCGTGATAATTTCATAATCTGTCTGCACGGTGGGGATGCTATGCCGGGAGTTAATCGAGCGGGTTGTGTAACCTTCAAGGTCTGGAAAATAATCCAGCTGGATTTCCAGCAGTCCCGTCAGAATGCTCTGGGCAACCAACTGAGCTTTTAATCCCTTGGCGATCTGGTTATTGAGGAAGTCTTCAACCTCATCCTCACTTGCCAACGCATCGCTTTGCTGGGGGATGATCTTTCCTGAGACGACAATAATGATATTGGTATCCGGTGAGGACAGATGGAAATCAATACTGGTCACCTCACCAACTTTAACGCCGCGATAAGTGATTGGGGCACCAATGTTCAAGCCCTTCACATCGGCGGTAAATACCATCTGCACCGGATACTCGTTCTTGATAAGATTCCCTGAACCAAATACCAATACGCCGATGACCAGGGTTACTATCGCCCCGATAGAAAACAAACCAATCATACGTGCACTTACAGGTGCAGACATATCACGCAGACTCCCAGACTCAATTCTGCTTCACGGGCATTTCTCCCCGTCGTAAAAAACGCTGCACTTTTGGATTATCGCAGTGATCCAAAAGATCCTTAGGATGCCCACAGGCAAGCATTGTCTTGCTTTCAGCATCCAGAAAAACGGCATTGGTGGCGATGGCAAAAATACTCGCAAGCTCGTGGGTGACGATAACAATCGTTGAATTCAGACTGGCACTCAGTTCCAGAATCAGGTCATCCAGCAATCTGGCACTAACCGGGTCCAGTCCGGCGGAAGGCTCGTCAAAAAAAAGCACCTCCGGATCCAGCGCGATAGCTCTTGCCAGGGCCGCCCGCTTCAACATACCACCACTGATCTCTGAAGGATAATAGTCTTCAAATCCGGATAACCCCACCATGGCCAGCTTAAGTTCGACAAGTTCACGAATTTCCCGGGGAGCCAAATCTGTATAGAGCTCCAGCGGCATACCGACATTTTCGGCCAGGGTCAGTGAGCTGACCAGTGCCCCAGCTTGATAGGAAACCCCAAAGCCCTGCAACATTTCCCGGCGTCGAGCCGATGAAACCTCCCACAGACTTTCACGATTGACCATAATCTGGCCTTCCGCGGGTTCATAGAGTCCAATCATGTGCTTCAGTAGCGTGCTCTTGCCACACCCACTTCCTCCCATCAGGATGAAAATGTCTTGCCGATTAACCACAAAGTTAAGCCCCTGCTGGATAAGCTTATGGCCATACTTCATGGTCAAATCACAAACTTCTATGTGAGACTCAGGCTTTGCCATTCAATCCCCAGTCGCTCGTCATATGTCCAATACCGTTGTCAGAATTGTCACTAGAGAATCGAATACAATAATCAATACAATCCCCATGACAACAGCTGATGTCGTCGCCGCACCAACCGCCGTGGCACTGCGGCCGGAGTTCATTCCCATATAGCAACCTGAAAGTGCCACCAGAACTCCAAAAATGACGCTCTTCACCAAACCTATCGTAAAGTGAACCAGCGGCACCGAATGACTGATCTGTTGAAAATAGATGCTCCAGGATAAATCCAGCATGGTGACACTGACGAGCCCACCACCCAATATTCCCATAAGGTTGGCGTAAATTGTCAGTAAGGGCATCATCAGTACTAGCGCCGCCATTCGAGGAGCCACTAGGAATTCCATAGGAGAAATCCCCATCGTCTTGAGGGCATCCACCTCTTCATTGACCTGCATACTGCCCAATTGTGCGGCGTAGGCGGCTCCGGTACGCCCGGCCATGATAATGGCCGTCATCATGGCCGCCATTTCCCTGGCCATGGAAAGTCCCACGAGATTAGCCACGTAGATACTGGCGCCGAACTTCTCCAGCTGCACAGCTCCGACAAAGGCGAGAATCATTCCAATAAGCACACTGATCAGAGTGACAATACCCAGTGAGGACGGACCTGCATCCTGCAGAAAAAACAACAGATCTTCCCGGCGGTAAACCGCCTTCCCCAAAACAAAGCGGTGGCAGGCAAACAGCGATTCACCGAGAAAATCAACAAAGCGCAAAAACTCCCGAAAAATCCAGACGACACGTAGGCCTATTCGATCTACAAATGACCAATGGGTGTGTTTTCTGGAACTTCCAGTCGATTTTGGTACCGCCGTTGCCAGGGACAGCATGCGAACGGCTCCTTCAGGAAGGGACTGATGATCAAGAATCAGCGATTTTTTCCTGGCCAGATTTGTCAGCTGGAAAAGAAAAGAAACCAGCGCACTGTCCCACTTACCCAGACTCTGTCCGTCTACCACGATTTTTTTGATTTGGACGGATTCATCCAATACTCGGGTAATGGGGCCACGATCTACAGCTGGCTGGTGGATACTCCAGTCGCCGCTCAACTGCACCAGCAGAAGATTATTGTTAACGGTCAGGTTCACCTGTTCTGACATGGTCCTTTCCAGGGATGACATAGACGACTACACGGTCATTTATGATTATAGCCATAGGCTTCAATGGAGGTTGGCCGTGTTTCCAAAGGAAACTGACTACTGCTGACGAACACCGTACAACTGTGCGTACAATCCTTCCTGGGCCAATAGTTCGCTGTGGCTCCCCTCTTCTGCAATCTGACCTCCGTCAAACACATACACCCGATCAGCTTGCTTCACGGCAGAAAGACGGTGGGCAATAATGATCGTGGTACGATGTTGCAGGAAGTCGGCCAGTGCTTCATGTAAGCGGAATTCCGTTTCTGCGTCCAGTGCTGATGTCGCTTCGTCCAGAATAACCACTTTAGGGTTGGCAAGTATCATACGGGCAACTGCCAGACGTTGTTTCTGACCACCGGACATTCGCACCCCCTGACGACCCAATTCGGTATCGAGCCCCTGTGGCATACGACTGATGACATCATCCAGTTGAGCGACTGTCAGTGCGTCCCAGAGCTCAGCATCACTATGCTCATGGCCAAGACTTAGATTCTCCCGAACACTGGCATTGAATAACGATGGATGCTGTAGCACCGTCACCACATTCTGGCGCACCCGGGCATGTCCAATATCTTCAATGGGCACACCACCATATTTCACCTTGCCCTGTGAAGGGCTGTACATACCGAGCAATACCTGTACTAGAGTAGACTTGCCGCCACCACTGGCACCTACCAGTGCCACTTTCTCTCCAGGGACAATGTTGACTGAGACTCCTCTGAGCACTTCCTGCCCGCTTTGATAAGCGAAATGTACATTTTCAACGTCAACGGACACCGTGCGTCGATTCAGGAAAGGATCTTCTCGCGCCGGGTAAACCGGTTCCAAATTCAGCGCCAGTAACTCATTGACTCTCTGCAGAGCAGCTTTAGCGGCAAAATAGTTGTATTGCATCCCCAGTATTTCCTGAACCGGAACCATCATGAACCAAAGGTAGCCGAATATCGCAAACATATAGCCAATGGAAAGATCAGAGAAAAGCACGGTCAACATAGCGGTCGCCCGAAAAATATCGACGCCGAACAGAAACAACATAAAGCTGAAACGATTGGCCGCATCACTTTTCCATTCATACTGGACAGCATGTTCACGGACATTTCTCGCGTGTCCGACCAGTCTAGTCAGATAGTGTTCCTCACGATTGGCCGCCCGTATCTGATGAATGGCATCCAGGGTTTCGGTCAGCGCCTCCTGAAAGACCTCAAAAGCCCGGTTTTCTCTGCGTTTAAGTTCCTTCACCTTCTTGCCGAGACGGGTGGTCAGGTAAATCACAAACGGGTTACACAGAATCACCAGCAATCCCAGTTTCCAATGCACCCAAAGTAGAATCAGGGCTGTGCCGACAATCGTCAGCAAGGCCACCAGAAATCGACTGATGGTAATCCCCAAAAACTGGTCAATCGTATTCAGATCTGTCACAAAACGGGACGCTACCGACCCACTCCCCAAGGCCTCATATTCGGCCATGGAAATAAATTGAAGACGCCGAAGCAGTCCCGACCTGATTCGATACACAATATCTTTGGCAATAATGGCAAACTGACGGCCCTGCCAGACATTCATCACCAGAGATAGCGAACGCAGAATCAATGCGCCAACCACCATTACCGCCACATAAAAAATCGGGCCATGTAGATTTTCAGGGGTAAGACTGTTGATAAAAGGGATAACCGGCCCCGCTTCTTCCAATAGCACCTCATCCACTAACAAGGGCAATAACAGGGGTACCGGAACAGCGGCCAGAGTTCCAAGAATGGCAATAATATTGGCTTTGATCAGCTCCCGACGATGCTTCAACACCAACGTCTTGATATATCCCCAACTGTATCGTGCAGGCAACTCCTGCAAGGGTTTGACTGGTTTTGATGATCGGGAAGCAGAACTCGACTCAGACATAAATTCGCTTGATTGACACAAATAACAGACTAACTGATGGCAAATCCGATGATATCCGGCATTTTGCACTCTGATAGGTGCAGTGTACTCGAATAAATGCCAAAACCCGATAACGAGGATCAATTTGTCAGGAAATCTTTCATGACGATCATGTCAGATTGGCCGGCGAAAGCACTAACCGGCATGCGAATGCAGCTCTCTTCAAGGGAACCTGAAGAAATAAAGTCCAGCGGGTGAGAGTTCGAGCAGTGGCAAAATATCAAATCAAGCAAGTAGCACTATTTGACCTGATAGACCTCACTCTCCGGATGAAAGGCCATCCATGCGAACCAGAAGGCGATGACACTGGCGAGTTCTTTCCCTTCATTATCAAACACCTGCGCCGTTTTGTGGTCGTCCTGATAGTGGATACGAATTTGCTCATCGCCAATCGTGTCAGTAAACGATGCATTGCCCTTGCGCAGCTCAATAAAAGGATAGACCTTGCTGACACCGTTCAGCTCAACGCCGAGGACAGGCTCTTTAGGATGGTAGCGGCGATCCATGGTACTGACGGGGAAATAGACATATCTTGATGTCTGATAATCTGGATAGGGAGTTTTATCGTAGTTCCGCCGATGACCCGTTTCCATCGATAGCACTTTCGAATCAGGATATCGGCTGCGCCAGTCAGCCCAGGTTGTATGCAAGACCGGTATGGATTCGAGCTCTTTTCCCTTTAAAAGGCCCGCGACCGCACGCCCTTCAATTTGCGACCATAAAGACTCGGTATCCCTGTCATACATCAATAGATCACTGTTATAGAGCAGCCCCGAAACGCCAAACTCAACCGACTGCCCATCAATCTCTCCTGAAAATGCCATGCCGGTTCCGCATAACGGGCAAAAACTGACGATCACTGAGCGACCTGCGAATCTGTCGTTCACAATTTCATGATAATTCAATATCCGAATCGGATAGGCACGCTGAATTCCGGCATGGTTAATCCCCAGAATCCGGTCTTCATCTTCCAGAAAATCTGCCTGGTCGAGAGATAGAAATCGAGGATTATCGATGGAAGGAATACCGTCTCTGGGCGGCCCACCCTGCATAATTTCATTGATCGGGACTAACGAATCATCAATATTGAACCCATTGAGCGCTTCGCTGTGAACCTCTGCCACCCAAACGGTGCAAACGAATAAAGACCATAATGTAGGGAAAATAAAGCCGCGCATGATAAGAGAATTCCCTTAGTTGAGCTTTATCTTTATGACCGAGGTTCATGACAAAAGTTCAGACGAATATTCACGCTTCCTGACAGAACTCAACGACGATTCGGCGTCCAGGCCCAGACCATTTCAGCCAACACCGGCTCTTTGTTCTCAGCATCGGTTATGGATACTGCAACAGTAATCTCGCCTTTTTCCTGGGTCCGAATCGCCTCAACCTGCTCCTCCGTCAACCGGGCTTCAGCTCTCATATCGCCAGTGGATCGTTTTACGTAATCAAGTTTCATGGTCTTAATAACAGGAACTGACGAATCAGGTATGTTCATACCAACCACAAACCCGGTCGCAGTTTCGGCAATCAGTGCGTTGGCGACCGCATGGACAGAACCGATATGGTTTTGCACCCGTTTACGATTCTTCAAAGTCACCACACAGCGCTGATCTGAGAGCTCTTCTACTGTGGCATTCGCCGTCCCGACAAACTTCACCGTTTTACCGAAGAAGGTAGTCAATGCTCGGGATCTGGCAAACCTCGGCAACAGATTGATTTTACTTACTATTCTATTTAGTTGATTCATTCTTTGACCTGACTTTTCTTATACCAGTGATGAAAATGCGAACTAAGACTATCGAAAAAAACGCAGGGAAAGAAGGCTGTTTCATCATAAAGTGAATCAAAGTTCACGCGCGATCTGATAACCCCATCACTTTTGATTTCATTACCCGCTCTCTATAATGTGGCCGATTCATCAACTGGGAAGAATAAGATGAGCGATCTGAAACAAGCATTTGAAGAAGCACTGAATTACGTTAAAACGGCTGAGGGTGGCGATTTTCAACCATCCAATGAAATGAAACTGGATATGTACGCGCTGTATAAGCAGGCGACAGAGGGAGACGTTTCCGGAAGCCGTCCTGGCATGATGGATTTTGTTGGCCGTGCCAAGTATGACGCCTGGGCCAAACTCAAAGGCCTGAGTAACGACGATGCCATGCAGCGCTATGTGGATACCATTGAAGATCTGAAAAAGCGCTTCGGCGGTTGATCACGTTTATCAAAGACGTAATCTAAAAGTTGGCGATCTGAAACAGAGGTGTGTTGATAAAACATGCCTCTGTTCCTGTTAACATTTCTTAATGGTGATAAAAGCTGCGAAGCGGTCTTTTCATATCACCGTCACAGAATCCAAATAGAATAAAAACACAATTTGGTTAAGGAATATTTGACCATGGATTCAGCTGAACTCTTTATTCAGTCCAATCATGATCTTTATGTCGATCTTCAAAACGCGATCAAAGAAGCGGGCTTTAGCACCCGCACCCAGCACAACTATATTCACTGGATCGCTCGCTTTCTGTCCTTCCATCAGCATAAGTCTGCCAGCGAGCTGAGTGAAAGTGACGTACTGAGGTTTCTGAAATATGTTGCCACACAACTAAAAGCCTCACCCGCCAAGTGCAGGCAGGCGCTTCAGGCATTAGTGTTTATGTACCAGACTGTCTTGAAACGCCCGCTGCCGATATTAGCGACCGCTAACCAACCTTGATCTGCCTGCTATCTTGGTGTCACGTCAAGAACATCATAAATGGATCGAGTTGGTGTCACCTGAGGTAAACGTATTTCCGGCAAGGATGCCTGAGGTACTGGCGCTATCGTGAACTCGTCTTTAAGCAACTCTTCACTGGAAAGGTTATTTCGCTGCCGCAATTCCCCGGAGGCTTCCATCTCTTCCCCTGCCGCAGGCGCGTCCAGAGCTCCGCCAATAACAGCATCCGCTAACCCATCCGAATCCAGAGACGTTAACCCGAGAGTCTCAATGGTGCTTTTTTCCTGAAATGACGGAAACGGCTCTTCAGAGTCCTTGCCAGCGGCGACAGAGGTGGTGGAAATACAAATTCCCGCAACCAGAGCAGCCGGTCTCAGCCAGTCAGATACACGAAAGAAGGAGGTAACAGACATATTGATTCCCTGCACTGGATCAGTGTAAACATGACCATTTTATAGTCACTCAGGGAAGTTTCATGAGAAATGTGAAGGGTTCGTGAACCGGTTCACAGGTGTGAACCGGTGCGAGAATTGATCAGCCTGCACTACCAATCAGAATACGCTTTCTCAGATACCAGAATTCGCTGTCGTTAAAACTGCTTTTGCGACGCTCCGGCAAATACTTTCCCTGGCCTGATCTTGCTGCACGCGGATCCCTGAATATACTGTTCGTATCAGTGTCCTGGATGACAGGACGTTTAGCTACCACTTGCATGACTCACCTGCATGAAAGATTGAAATCGATTATCAGTTTATCTATTCACTGACAGACTTCAATTTACTGAGCCCAGGTTTAACAATCTCTAACGATTGCCGGCCAAAAACCCTCCTTGGATTTCACAGAAAAGCTCAGAAACTTTTCATTCCTCATAATCTATCGCAAGCACATAGTAAGTTCGCTTGCCTTCAGGTGTCACAATAAATACCTCATCATCTACCTGCTTTTTCAGTAAAGCGCGACCAAGCGGCGCATCAATGCTGATAGAGCCATTTTTCACATCAAACTCGTCTGGACCGACTATTCGATATCGCAGTTCCTGGCCGTCTTCATCTTCCAGCGACACCCAGGCACCAAAATAAATGCGGGATGTGTCATCCGGTTTACGATCAATGACCTGCAGGTTTTCGAGTCGCTTGGAAAGGTATCTTACTCTTCTGTCAATTTCACGAAGCTGTTTCTTGCCATAGATGTATTAGAACCCCACAGTAAATGTACTATTTTATTGTTGTCATTTGATGATTTTTGCCCTTATTGTTTGTTAAGTGCTCAGATTGTTGGGGTTGAGGTGTCTGGGAAGGTAGTGTTTATACTATTTGTAGGAGGGGCTGTGGCGAAATATGCAATAAAGATAAGAACTCGATATAGAAATGATCAAACCAGTAGAGAACTAGCTTTACCTGCAATTTATACCGAAAGCGGCTTATTGATCTCTCATTTGCGGTATTTGGCTGACAATTCCTATAAAAGTGGCTCTTGGCTCGATCGCTCAGTATTTGCAGTGATGTTATTGATTCGATACATCAATGCTAATCAGTCGGTATTTGAAGATGCCACCAGCCTGTTACGATCATTTTCACAATGCCTTAGTTTGGGAACGGTCAACCCCTCTACTCTTGAGGATGAAAGTCGGCTCTACTGGTCTCCAAGGTCCTCCGAGGACGCAAATACCTTACTCGGTCATATCACTACTTATACCGATTGGCTCTCTGATCAGCCTGAGTATGATCAACAACGAATTAATAAATTTCGCAAAGCAACATCAGTTGAACAGCGTCTAAATTGGTGTGCTTATTACCATAAACATGCTCGAGTATTTCTTAACCACCTCTACTTACCGAATTCGCCTACGTCCTCATTGAATCATGTCCGCCAGGTTCAAACTCATCAGAGAGCTTCTATTCAAGTCGCTACGACAAAGCGTTTTCCTACCTCTGAGATTCGAAGATTACTGGATAGAGGTATGGTCAAGCCAAAAGCTGGGGTTGACCAGGAGGGCAAGTGCATACCGGATTACAAGAACCAAGCGATCACATTACTGATGCATTATGGCGGAGTCAGGAAGAGTGAGGTGTTTCATCTTTATCTAAACGATATCCATGTCGACCGGCAGCGTTCTGAAGCTATTGTAAGAATCTTCCATCCTAGCGAGGGTATCTCACCAGATTCCCGTTATGGAAATCGTCGAGAGTATTTGATGAGAGAGTTTGGACTAAAACCACGTACAGATTATGCGAAGTCAGAGCGGCTTCATTCTGGTTGGAAAGGACCTTTACTTACGGATAAACGCAAGTTCTTTCAGGTACAGTTTTTCCCTCCAGAAAAAGCTGCAGAGTTTCTTTTGGTTTGGAGAGATTACTTACTTCATCAGAGAGTTGAGCCTAGTAGCTTGTCTGACCATCCATATGCATTCACGAATAGTAAAGGACAACCTGAGACTTTAAAGAATTTTCAAAGACAGCATCAAAACGCTGTTAGGCGAATTGGTCTGGAACACTCTAAATCTATCGGTACCACAGAGCATGGGCATCGCCATGCTTATGGCTATCGTTTGGCGAACCATGGTTTCTCTCAAGTCGAAGTTCAAAAGGCGATGCATCACAAAAGTAAGCGTCCGGTAACCCCATCTTGAGCGCGCTACCAACTGACTGGATAGTGTCCACTTATTTTTTAGTGGACACTTGTTATGATTGTCATAAGCGCACCTCGCTCCTCCAGAAAACGTCGCCAATATTCCGCAGAATTTAAAGCTAAGATTATTGCTGCCTGCCAACAGCCGGGGGTCTCTGTTTCTGCCATCGCTCTGGATAACGGGCTCAATGCCAATCTGGTTCGACGCTGGATCAGCGACGCGAAGAAACTCGGCT
>NZ_AQXX01000052.1 GCF_000376785.1 Hahella ganghwensis DSM 17046 | reverse complement strand
GGTGGATAACGGATACGGAGGGCGGCCGTTCTCGCCCTTGGGGTAATAGCGGGCGATCTTCTTTTCCATGCGTTTCCATGGGATCAGCTTATCCATTCGCTCCAGAAAGATTTCCCGGCGGGTCTTACGCTTCTTATTCTGGTATTCAGCTTCGGAGAAAGTCATCTGATCCATGGATAGTATTCCTGATGAGTGAAGTTGGCCGTATTATGACTGATTTGGGGAGTTATTCAGAGCCTCCCTATTTGTTTTATTGGTATTTTTTATAACTTTCGCGCAAATTAAAAAGTGCAAAAGCAGAGCGTCAACGACAGCCAAACAATACAGAACAAATTATCTCTTTGGGAGTTTAATACCATTTTCAAAAGCAATTTTATTGGGATTATTTAACCAATTATTCATCTCACATATATAAGAAAACTATAGATAGATATAAATAATTTCATCTAGTCCTATATATAGACTCGATTAACATAACATTGATTCTTTTTATCAAATCTAAACAACGTTAAATATTTATCGTGACAGAAAAACACGTAATAGCGATAACGCACCAGGCAAATTGAAGACATCCTGCCACCTACAGTCAAAGCCGTATCTTCGCCTCATTACACAACTTTAATATGAGCCACAGGGTCTCATTAATGCGCCCAAACCTAGACTTTTGTCTGTACCAATAACCAACTTTTCTGTGTTCTTTATGCTGCCCAGTCCTATATCGCCTGGCGAAAACAAAGAATTGGCAGACCTTCTCATTCACCCGACCTACCTATTGATAGACTAACAATACTGTCTGTAGATAAATGCGGAGATTGGGGCGATGAGGTTTTTGGTGCAATCACTGTCGCAAGGACAGCCTTTGTGACTTCTTTGGGACATACAATGGGTTCCTAAGAGGCTATTCCAGCCTAAGACATCTTATCCCCGGTTGCTTTATTCAGCCCTGTTCGCATCTCATAGCCGCCCTGTTCCGGCATTTTATCGCTGCCTTCCCTTCCCCTGACGACCGTTTCCATGGTTTCCACCAATCTTTGCAGAATCCGATAGACCACTGTTACTGAAAAGCCGCACAACATCGCAATGGCAGGCTTGCCAAATTCAGACATGCTTCCTTCATTGAAAATAGTACTGGGTAACAGTTCGACGATGATAATTCCGGCAATCATGCCGAGAATAATACGAGTCCAATAGTCGGAATCATAGCGAGGATCATAGGTTGCTTTTGCAATGTAGCTGTTGGCCTGAAACAGCGCAAAGAAAGAAGCCCCCAGGCCAGCACAAGAGAGTATAAAAATCTCATTCAGTACCAGCACATCCCCCTCAGAGGCCAGCAACCCGGCATTCAGCTCCTGCAGGTTGACCGACCCGCTCATAGAAACTGTCAGCAGTGCAGTAAGAAATACAATCGCGGTAATTGTTAATCGACGAATGAGAGGTACTGGCCCCAGTATATTGGCGAGACTGCGCTCACTTCCGTCAGACTCCAGCATCAGAATCGCTTTGGGGGTTGATGGGGCAACCACCTTTGACAAAGCCAGATGAATATCCACCAGCTCCTCGGCCTGATCGACTGTTATTCTTTTTTCCAGATTGCTCTTTAGCTGGGTAAGCTTCGCAATCAGAGTTGAATTCACATCCAGACCATTGGCGAGAATATGCTTGGCCATCGCGCGGCATTCACATACCAGTTGACGAATCAAGTGCACGTCCAGGCTTTCATCTTCTTTTTCCGGTTCAGGCTTAGGTGTAGGTGTAACTCGTGGGAGATCTTTCTCTATGCTGCTCATAGTGGGCATCCCTTCGCTGGCGGTTATTTCCCGTTCTTTATCGAGATTAGCACAAAACGAACAACCTACCGCTTTTGAAGCCAGCAGAATGTGTGGATTTCCACCCAGAAGAGATCTTTAATCAGGCGAAAAACCACACAACCCCGGCTTTCCCGGATTTCCCACCCCAAACCTATACACTTGTTTTTATAGGGCTTTCACTTTGTTTTTATACTTTGGTCTAAGTATTGCTCATTAATCCAGGCACCCGTTAACAACAATAACCTGTTCGGAGCACAAGATGTTAAAGCTTGAACATAAACTGGGAGTCGCCGGTAAAGTATTATCCGCTCCCATTGCCATTCTGCTGCTGTTTGCTCTGGTCATCATACTGACTGTGGAGCAGCTCTCTCTGTTGGATTCCAATATCAAAAAGGTCGCTACTGAGCTGGCCCCCGACACTGCGATTGCCACCGAAGCCGTCGTCAGTATTTATCGGATGAGACTATTGGTGAACGATTATCTTCGCTCCGGTAAGGAAGAGGTATTGTCGGCATATGAGGACGCTCAGAATCATTTTCGCAAAACCATCGATAAGGCCCGGAACACATTCACAGGGCCAGAACAGGCGGCGTTGGTCGACCAAATAGACTCCGCTGCCAACCACTATCACCAAGTGTTTATGCTGGAGGTAGTTCCAGCCAGCCGCGAAGTCAGGATGATCAAGGAACAGGATCTGGATATCCTGGGTCCCAGGGCAACACAGGTACTTGGAGTGTCTTTCGATATCGTCTTGGATGCGGATGAGAAGAGGCTATCCCAAGCCATTAAACAGCTTCAGGACCAGACGATGGAAATGAGAATTAATCTGCAAAGGTATTTCACCTTGCGAGATGAAACCTCCAAGAACACGCTGCTGCAGCTTCTGGAAAAATTGAAGCGAAACGGAAAAATCGTGAATCTCAGGGCCTCCTCATCAAACACCCGGGAAGATATTGAAAAAGCCGTTAATGACTTAAGCCTGTTCGGAGAAAAAGTCCAGGAGCTGATCACACGTCAAAGCGTGGTGGCCGAGGCCAAAACCAACATCTTGGATGTACAGGGGCCAAAAATCGCCACCCTGGCACAGGACCTGGAAGCCGCTGTCTTTAAAACCATGG
The DNA here is from genome assembly GCF_000376785.1 of Hahella ganghwensis DSM 17046. GTDB lineage: Bacteria > Pseudomonadota > Gammaproteobacteria > Pseudomonadales > Oleiphilaceae > Hahella > Hahella ganghwensis. Next base: position 11,164 of record NZ_AQXX01000052.1, on the reverse strand, counting down.
GCCAAATCGCTCACAAGGCAGACGAGGATGCCGCAAGCGCTTTAACCTTTATTATCTCAGCCTTTGTTCTGTCACTTGTTATCGGGCTGTCCATTTCCGTCCTGATGGCCAGGTTCGTCACCCGGCCTGTCGCTCGCGCCCGCAAGGAAATGCTTCGGTACCTGCAGGATATCGCCAGTAACGAAGGCGTGCTTTCCACACGGTTAACGAAAGGACGCTCGGATGAAGTCGGTGATTTTATCGATGCGGTTAACCAATTCCTGGAAACTCTGGAAAATGTGATCACCCGAGTCGTTGCGTCCTCCAAGGAGCTGGCCGATCAGTCATCCAAACTGGGAGAGATTACCTTCCGTACAGAGCAGAATTCTGATGCCCAACGCGAGAAAACCGAGCAGGTATCTGTGGCCATGCAGGAAATGGTCTCCACTTGTCAGGAAATGGCAGAAAGCACCAATAAAACTGCCTCCGAGGCGTCAGAAGCCTCCAGTATCGCTGAGCAGGGCCAACAAACCGTAACTCGTACCATAGAAGTTGTCGCAGAATTGGTCTCACAGATCAACTGCGCCTCTGATACCGTCACCCAACTTAAAGCTCAATCTGATGATATCGGTAGAGTTCTGGACGTCATTCGTAGTGTCGCCGAGCAAACCAACTTGTTAGCCCTTAACGCAGCCATTGAGGCCGCCCGTGCTGGCGAAGCAGGACGAGGATTTGCTGTTGTTGCCGATGAAGTCAGAGGGCTCGCGCAGCGGGTACAAGATTCCACTGGTGAAATCGAAAATATTGTGTACACACTCAACAAGGGGTCGGATGAGGCAGTCAGCGCAATGACGGAATCTCAGAAGAGAGCCGATGTCAGCCGACAGGAAGCCGCCTCTGCAGGCATGGCTTTATCCAAGGTATTGGAAGCGGTCTTCAATATCACGGATATGACAACGCACATTGCCAGCGCCACAGAAGAACAACGAGCCACCGCTGAGGAAACCACCCGAAATGTGACGCAGACCAGTGATGCCATTGAGCTTCTGGCAGATGACATCAATCTGGTAAATCAATCCAGTCAACAGCTGGCAAAAATGAGCCAGCACCTATCAGAGGTTGTTGGCAGCTTTAAGGTCTGACAGGGTGTTTGAGCCTGTTAATCAATTTCATGAGCTTAATCATAAAAGCTATTTCCTCTGTTTCGGGGCTAACTGAATCTCTGTTAGCCCCGATTCGCACGCTCTGTATCACTACAGGCTTGAACGCTAGTGAAGACGCCCCCACATATAAGTGTCAATAGGAGTACTAATATTCGGATTCGGTACAGGACGAGATATAGTCACAACTGCCTGGCGCATATCCTGACTGTCACCACTATATAGTCCGTTGTTTGGGCAAAAAAAGTAAAGAGTCCCATTATGTCGGCCAATAGCTACCCAGTGAGACCCCCCACCCGGCATGTTCACACGAAGAGTGATCGCACCATTTTCTTCAATACCACTGGCGATAATCGGAAGTTTGTTTACTCGGTCAAATCTTTCCGCGTGATGAATTGTCAAGCCGTAGGTACTGGCAAAGTTTTCCAGCGGCGCTATCTGATCAACGGCTCCATGACGGAAAAATGTTAGGTATCGACTGTGAGTGGTCATCGCACGTATTAAAAGACTCTGAGTTGAGAGGTCCTGCTGACTCAAAATACGTCGATGAAGAACCAAAGCTTTTACCCATTCAGAGCAAAGCCCGAAACATACGCCTCCCTCATAGCGCCCGTACAACTGAACGTTACGATTGGCGAGCACTGGATTGAACGTCTGTGTTTGACTGAACACAAAAATCGTTTAAAGCATCTTCTGTTTCTCCTGTAGTGGTATCAGTAATCCTACTGGAGAAAGCGCTTTTACCAGTCTGTTATCCTTTACATCGATCGATAGGTAGATGACCTTATCCGCCTTTATGACGGGTTTTCTATATCAGGGTAATGGTACCGATACTAGCGAAGAAAAGCTCCCCGAACACAGGGAGCTTGAGAGAGGCCTATTCAGTTACGAGAGGAATCGATTCCTGTCTACCCCACCAGCTGGTGTTGTAACGAGCAACCAATTGCACCCCTGAGTATGGCTTAAAGGCATGCAACATAATGTGGTAGGTCCCAGCACTGGGACGGCTGTAATAGCAGGTTTCTGTCTGGGTGGTTTTAAATGGGCGACAGTGATAACTGCTCAGTGAGGGCTTTGACTGATACTTCACGTGCATATCCGCATCACCCTGCCCGCCAGTCATCTCAATACGAAGATTAGTGGCACCTGATGGTACAGTGATGTAGAAATTCTTCATATCATCCTGATTGCCTGATAGGTTTCTGTACGCCTGCCCATTAGTCATTGCCCGGCTGCTTTGACTGTTGTCATAGCCCGCATCCAATGTGATGCCGGAATAATTGGAGAAGGCGTGCAACATGACATAGTAGCGTCCGGGCTGTGGTGCGCGGAAATAACAGACTTCTTCCTGCGTGGTCTTGTAAGGGCGACAATCATAGTTATTCAGTGATGGCTTACTGCCCTGCTTGATATGCATATCCAGGTCTCCTCGACCACCAGTAATTCTGAAATACAGATTTGTTGAACCGGCCGGAACATCCATCACGTAGTATTCGGCATTTCCCTTGGTTGCCGAAAGATTGCGGATGACGTCGCCATCGTTCAGGGTTTTCACGTCATCAGAACCTGGATCAGGATCAGTCGGGTCTGTCGGATCACCGGAATCCGGCACACCAGAGTTATAGATGGAACGGTTGGTACAATATTTGGAACCGTTCTTACTGAGCCAGAAGTAGCTACAGTTTCCATCATAGCTGTAACGACCGGTTTTCACCTGATAACCAGAAAGAGCAACGCCGTCCAGATGAAAGTAGCTGCCGTTATATTTCAGGCTAAAGTGCTGGTGAGGCCCGGTAGAACTGCCGCCATCACAAAGCGCCTGGGAGCGATTGTTGGCATAATTCGCCAGCTTTTGGTTTCGGGAGACCGTGGTCCGGTTGGAAAACTGTACATTATCCAGGTGATAGTAGGTGGTCGACCAGCCACCTTCATGAAGCACTTCCACAAAACAGGAGGAGTGTCGAATCGCCGTTCCTCCGGCAGATGCCGTGGCCCATTTATTGGAGGTATCCGACCCCCAATAACCACCGTTATTCAGGTCCAATGAGGAGAGCGGGTAGCTACCGCTGCCAGTATAGGTGTGCGCACCGCCAAAGTACCAATATTCACCAACAGGAAATGGTAGCTGGAGCATATTGGCGGGAGGCACGGCGTTTTGGGAATATGCGACGAACCGACTGGTCGCTGGCGAGCCTGGTACTTCCTGGCTTTGGTCATTCTGAGTTTGAGGGAACAGGCGGTGATAGACTTCCTGGAAGTCACTGAGATCACTTTCGCCGTCATTTCTGAGCTCCATCGATAAAGACTGAGCAGCAAAGCCGTCCCCCGTAAACTCAAGACTCGCCTGTTCCTGGTCAATCGACTGATAGTAAGATGTGGCCAGACTGGAAGCAATGTCCTGCACCTGCTCACTGAATCCCTGCTGGTCGGACAGATCCCCCATGGGAGCTGTTATTGAAGCCGCTTTGTTGGCGCTCAGCAGACCTGTCTTCATTTCAATCATCGTCAGCAGAACTTTTGGACTCACCGTGGAATAGCCGGCCCAGTGACTGATTATCTCCGCTTTGTCTGCCAGATGCGGAGCATGTTCCTGAAGGTAGGCTTCCACATCAAAATTCAACATTTCCTGGTAGGAATAAATAAACTGGTCATCCGAAATGGCGTTGAATGAATCATTGGCCTGAACCAGGAAAGGTGCCGCACTCAGCACGCAAGCCAGGATAGGTCCCATTTTTTTTCTCATTTCACTTCCCTTTTGGTTTTATCAAGCATCGTTTTATTGAAGATTTTTTGTATAAAAAAACGCCGATTAGTTTGTCGGAAGGAAACGATGAAAGGTATCGGGTAAATGCCCCAGACCGGCTAGAGAAGGCGGTATAGACGAAAGGATCTATTACCTACACCAACTGGGGAGTAGGGATTATGAAGATAGGGGTTATGAAGCAAGTGAATGCCGGAAAATAATACTGATGCCTGATAATTCGATCACCGCATTCTGTCCTCAGGGTGACCTAAAAAAACCACTGTACTTCACCAAAGAACAATCTACCCTGCGAACCAAATTCTGAATTCGTACTCCCGTGAAAAAGGTGCAATCCAGCCCGCAGATACAGATCTTCCATATGTCCGGGAGCGTAGCTCCCCATCGGCCCCACGGCATAGGATTGGTCATCCACATTAAAGAGTACGGTCGCCGAAACATTGGCAAACGGTTCAAATCCGTGGCGAACACTTAGCCCCAGATAACGGGTGGCAAGATCTGTTCGATTTCCCGCCAGATAACCTGAAACATCATACTTCACTGAATCCTGGCTACCATTTCCTCGATAGAGCACTTCTCCTATGAAGGTGGTGTTGCTCGGCAGGGTATAGTTCAGACTGATCACGAGGTCCTGATATTCTTTCTTGCCTTGGTAGGTAGCACTATCAGATTCTCCCTGGACCGAATTATGAGTCGTTTCAAATTTCCAGCCGGCATCCTGCCACTGCCCCGCCATAGCAACACCGGCAGTCGTCACTTCTCCATAATCTGCGATCAATAAATCAATATCGGTGTATTCGTAGGAAGTCCTGTATCTCAATCCACCGGCATCCTCCCGGTTTTCATGCCGGGGAACCGCAACCAGCTCCAGACTGTCGCCCCGTTCAAAATTGTATATCAATTGTAATGCATCAATCCCTTGGCGCTCGTCAGGTTCAATTTGTAGTGGATTGTAGGGGTTAAATCGATCGAAGCTGCTCCAAAGAAAGGTGCGGGACCAATTCAATTGTTGTCGCCCAAACCGAATATCCATAGCGCCTATCGGATATTGCAGATAGCCACGATACATCCCGTGCCGACCTTCTTCGTCCTTCCTTTCATGCCAGGTTCTCTGCAAATGCCAATAAGGACTCTCCTGCAGCGCTTGCTGCAATTCATATTGATCTGTTCCCAGATAGCCTCCGGAGAGCCATTCGAGGTCATAACTGAGATAAACGTGAAAGTCATTCAGCGTATCGCGCCAGGTGGTTCGCAGGCGCTGGAGACCATAACTTTCCCTGCTCCGCTCCCCTATCACTGTTTCAGTGGAGAGCCATAACGATTTGATGTAACCGGAAATCTCTGCCCGTAAGGGCATCGGAGCCAGAATCAGTATGCCTATGCATATCCCCATCGCTGATGGCCGAAAGCCTTTCTGCGCAGTTTTTGTTGTCCGGATTGCTACCCGTGTTCTGACAAACTCAGTGACCATGCAACGCCTCTTTCGGGCGAAGCCTGGAGGCTTTGATGGCTGGATATACGGAGACAAGCGCTCCCAGAATATAAAGGAGGATGGTCGGAATAATCAGATTCCCTGCAATCAGAACAGGAAAAACCTTGTCTGTCATACCGGGTATCGCTGCCATGCTGTCGAAGAATGCCGATAAATCGATACCCTGAACATGATAGTACTGGGCGAGGAGTATACCGACGACAGCCCCCAATACGATCCCCAGTACACCTAGAATCAATGCTTCATAAAGGACCGTTATCAACACCTGGCGAGGAGTGGTTCCCAAGGCCAACAACACACCAAATTCTCTGGTGCGCTCCAGTACCGACATCAGCATGGTGTTCATAACACCAATGCCAACCACCACAAAAATCACAGCCAACACCAGATAAAAGTCCACCCGCGTCATTTCCACCATTTGCACCAACACGGGCATCAGGGTTTCCCAGGGGTGAGCCTTTATCTCCGTCCCCATCAGCTGCTGATTCATTTGAGCGGCGACCGATTGACTATAGTGACGATCCACCAGGCGAACAGCAAGATGCGAAATATCCTGTTCGCCATAGCCAAAAAGTTTTCGGACCTGATCAATCGATGTAAAAACATATCCCCGATCAAACAGCTCACTGCCACTGTAGTAGATGCCGATGACTCGCAGAGCCACGGAAAGTAGTTGTCCCTGGCTGTCCTGAGCGGTGATCACAATTCTGTGACCTACTTCCACTTCCAAGTCTTTCGCCAGGGTTTGACCAATAACAATGCCTTCCCGACCCAGTTTACTTCCCGATAGATAGCTCCCTCGGTTGATCAATGTATGAAGCCGGGTGACCTGCTTTTCCGGTTCTGGCTCAACCCCAACCCATTCCACTGGTAACGATTTCTGAGCACTACCTGCTATCGCCTGAACGATCAGACGAATGCTCGTGGCCTCCACTTCCGGTAGCAGGGTTAGTTGATTCGGAATCTGCCTGCGATCTATCACCGTTTCTTTCCTGCCACTTTTCCCTGCACTCACCTGCACATGGCCCGAAAGCAATTGGGTGGAGTTCGTAATCATCTGTTCGAAAAAGCCGTCAGCAAAGGCATAGAGGAAGATAAACGCCGCCATACCAAAAGCCGTTGCGCCACCAGTCAAAAAAGATCGCTTGGGATTACGAAAGAGATTTCTCCAGGCCAATCGAAGCCAGAGCATATTGGCGGGAAAATGAATCAGGCGCTCCATCCATCCGGCGAGCCGTTCTCTCGGCGCTATCCCTCTAATGGCCTGTACCGGATCAAGTTGAGAGGCACGCCAGGCAGGAAACTGTGCAGGAACGATGCACACAATGAATACGACCGCTGAGACCAGTAAAATATGGTCAACACGCATCAGTGGATACACGATGCCGGACAATCCCGGCATTGTTTCCATTGCTTCGGTATACATGGACAGATCTATCCCCTCCCTGGCCCAGTAACCGGTAAACCCAATTCCCAGAACATTCCCAATGATCAATCCTAGTACCGCCAAAAGTATGGATTCCCACTGTACAAGCAGGACGATGTCCAGGCTTTGAGTTCCAAGCGCCCGCATCACACCGAACTCCCTCATCCGCTCCAACACAGACATCAACAACGTATTGGCAATTCCCGCAGCGACGACAACAAATACCACCAGCAAAACAACGTAAGCCACCGCCTCATGAAACTCCACAGCCTGGACCACAGAAGGCAACAAGCGAAACCAGGGCAGGATTTCGTAGCCCGCCCCCAGTTGGGCTGCCAATTTCTCAGCGGTGTCTTCGACTTCCTGCCGGTTTACCAGACGTATTACCCAGGAAGTATACTGCCCCCAAAGGGAATACAACTCCTGGGCGTCACCTATCGGGATAATCAGAAGATTCTCATCCAGCTTGTCGATACCCGTATTAAGCAGGCCCACAATATGGAAGCGATCGGCCCCGATAGATCCGTCAGAAGCCTGTACGATTAAATCGAGCGTTTCGCCAACATCGACATTCAGATCCCTGGCCAGGTTGTCCCCCACGACTACTTCCAGAGGTTGCCCGCTGAGGTATCTTCCGCTGATAAGCGTCTTGTGCAAGGTCGTTACTTCCCGCTCTGTGTCCGGATCAACACCAAAGACCAATACAGTGGAAGAGTTTTTCTGGCTGCTGACCAGGGCCGTTGCCTCCACCCTTGCAGTAGAGGCCGTCACCCCGGAAATCTGGTTGATATCTAATGACTGGCTGGCCGGTATAGACAGAGCAAGCACCTTGTTCTGATGATACCCCTGACGATGGATTTTAATGTGTCCACTCAGATACTGAATATTGTTCACTATCATCTGTTCGTTCATGCCGTCGATAAACGCCCAGATAAATATCAAGGCCCACACGCCCACCGCTATGGCCGCCAGTGTGATGATCGACCGTCGGGGATTGCGCCAGATATTACGCAGTGCCAGATTCAGCATCGGAATTCACGCTGACAGAAAGATTTCCCATTGCAGGCTTCCGCTCTTCCCTGGCAATACGGCCGTCCTTCAGATGGACAACACGATTGGCCCGTTCCATCACCATAGGATCGTGAGTGGAAAACAGAAAGGTTATTCGATGCTGGTCATTTAGCTGATGCATCAGATCAAGAAGAGACGCCCCGGTCTTGCTATCCAGGTTCGCAGTAGGTTCATCTGCCAACACGATCGCCGGCCGGCTCACAATTGCCCTGGCAACAGCGACTCTTTGCTGTTGGCCGCCGGACAATTCCATCGGCCTTCTGTGCTCCATCGAAGCCAACCCAACCTCAGCCAGAGCCTGTTTAGCCCGAAGCTGTCGTTCCTTTGCACTGACCCGTTGCAGCATCATCACATACTCAACATTCTCCTGGGCAGACAATACGGGTATCAGGTTATATTCCTGGAAAACGAAACCTATCTTCCATAACCGAAGTTCGGTCAGGGATTTACGATCCAGATCGGTAATCGAACGACCTTCGATCGTAATCGTTCCGGTATCAGGATGATCAAGCCCTCCAATCTGGTTCAGCAGCGTGGTTTTTCCGGATCCTGATGGCCCGACCATGGCCGTAAACTCGCCCTTCTCAATATCCAGATCCACATTGTCCAGGGCTTTGATTCTGGCTTCTCCTGACAGGAAAAACCGGGAAACCTGTCTGACTTCAACAATCGCCATCTGGCTAACCCTCTTTTCAGTATTCCTTTGTTTCAGTATCAGCTCGTTTCAGTAGCAGATCATTTCAATGAGGGGTTACTACCAATCTGTCCTGCGCAGATTCCGATCACTGAAAACAGCAGCATCAATAGGCCGGTCAAACGTAATATCCTTGAGTTCGACCACTGTCTTTTTATTGTCCTCATCCAGCGGTCTCATCTGCCATCGGGTTGGCATCAGCCTGCCATCCATGGATTGCACGTCACCGAATGTCAGTTCTCTAACGGCTTTCCCCGCATCATCAAAGTACACCTGTTTCACAGGAATTCCAGTGTCTCCGTGGACCCAGGATTCAATTTTGCCCCACACGACTGCCGCATCAGGTTTGGGAGTTGACACAATGTGCAACACATCCCCCTTAACCCTATCGTTATCCGCCTCTGTGTGCTCAATCTCTTCCCCTGCCTTTTCCACCAGATTGTGGTGATAGTCATTAATCAGGCTGCTTTGTTTGACCAGGTCGTCATTGCTGAAGTCTGAGCCCATCCAAGGCTGTAACATCATAGATGGGGGGATTTTGACAATCCGGTCAATCTTGGGAATATAATTCCACATCTGGGATCCCTTGCGCAGCGAACCTATGCCTCGTTCCTTCTTGGGAGATAATACCCGGATAAAAGTATTGTCCGGACGTTGCATCCACACATCCAATTCCAGAGTCCGGCTCCAATAGGGGGTTTCGATGGTCATCACGAAACGCCCTTGGTTGGTATCCGACCAAAGTAATGCCTCCATTCGTGCGATGACGGCTTTAGCTTCCGCCGCCTCAACGATGCTGCTGACGATATAAAAGAGCAGCCCGATCATTGCCTTTCGGTATGACGACATGATTAAAGTTCCTCTGGTCGGTTTGCTTCCGGTATCATAGCCTGCAACAGGCAACCGCTTTCCAATCACCAGGAGAATACGCTTTGGTGCTCTCCAGTACTTTGCTGGGAAGAAATCAGACATCGTGTATTCCTTTTTTCTCCCTGTTGTGTGGTTTATTAGTAGCCTTACGATGAAACCGAGGGATAAAGCGTGGTGTTTCTGCCATATAATCCTGATATTCCTTCCCGAACTCTTCCAGGGCCATTTTCTCCTCTCGTAGTGCCAAACGTACGTATATGAATACCATGATGGGAAAAAGCACCAGTGTCGGTATGGTGGGCCACTGCATTAGGAAACCAAACATGATCATGACAAAAGCCACATATTGGGGGTGCCTGCACCGGGCATACCACCCGGTGTGAGCCAGTGAATAGGATTGTTGGGCTTGATGAAGAACACGCCAGGCGCTGGCTAACAGAAAGAAACCTAAAACGATGATCAGGTTGCTTAGAATGTGCAAAGGATCAAAATGAGGATTACCTTCAAACCCCAGGAATGTGTGTAGCAAGTGCCCATTATTGTGGGCCAGGAAGTCAACTCCCGGGTACCTTTCCGACAACCAAACGGAAAGGAAGTATATCGTTAGCGGAAAACCATACATTTCCGTAAATAGCGCCACAATAAAGGCGGAAAAGGCACCAAGACTTCGCCAATCGGACCTGGTTCTCGGTTTAACGAAGCTGAACGCAAAGAAAATAAATATCGCTGAGTTCAATATGACCAACGACCATAAGCCATAGTCACCGTTCATGGCGTTGGTCCTCTTCATTATGTTTTTGAATATCCTTTTTGGCATCCTCATAACCACGACGATAGTCATCCATCTTCACCATATTCTCATCCTTCGAATGCTGATGACTACCATGTCCACGATGCATAAAAATATGCATCAACGGACAAAGCAGAATAAGCAGATAAGGCAAAGCCTGAAAAAGATGCTGCCGATGTTCAATCATTAGAAAATAGCTGGCAACGGCAATGAGGGCTATGGCTGAGAGCCCCTTGGGAGATAACCAGAACGCTTTGGGTGATTTGTTCATATCAACACTCAACTTTTAATAGCCCCGATACCTTTTCATCTGACAATTAAATGGATATTCATTCGGCTTCATCGGAGCTAAATCACCAATGTTGGTTGTCCAAGTGACAATGTCACAATGATATCCATTTCAGGTATGAGCACAGATTCAGAATCCCCTACCTTTGCCTACTCGCATGTCATGATAAAAGTACTGATAAACCTATAGACAAAAAAGCTACCTAATGCTTACTTTTTTATTCAATATAAGGTACGGGGAGGATGGTAGATTGTTTTGGGAATGGCAGAAGCGGTCGATAACTCAATCCAACCCGGCGCTGGCTGGTAAGTTTTGTTCAGCCCCAGAAAGGGACATGGAATAACTGCAGCCCCACCTCCATTGTAAGCGTCCGGTAACCCCATCTTGAGCGCGCTACCAACTGACCTGGATAGTGTCCACTTATTTTTTAGTGGACACTTGTTATGATTGTCATAAGCGCACCTCGCTCCTCCAGAAAACGTCGCCAATATTCCGCAGAATTTAAAGCTAAGATTATTGCTGCCTGCCAACAGCCGGGGGTCTCTGTTTCTGCCATCGCTCTGGATAACGGGCTCAATGCCAATCTGGTTCGACGCTGGATCAGCGACGCGAAGAAACTCGGCTCTACCACG
>NZ_AQXX01000051.1 GCF_000376785.1 Hahella ganghwensis DSM 17046 | reverse complement strand
GGCAGGATCGCTGAGGTTATAAAATAGCTGCATGCAGTGGACACGAAGCATGGTGGATAACGGATACGGAGGGCGGCCGTTCTCGCCCTTGGGGTAATAGCGGGCGATCTTCTTTTCCATGCGTTTCCATGGGATCAGCTTATCCATTCGCTCCAGAAAGATTTCCCGGCGGGTCTTACGCTTCTTATTCTGGTATTCAGCTTCGGAGAAAGTCATCTGATCCATGGATAGTATTCCTGATGAGTGAAGTTGGCCGTATTATGACTGATTTGGGGAGTTATTCAGAGCCTCCCTAGCTCTCTGTAGAAGTATTCTTGATGGTAGTATTTAGACTCATATCTCCTTGCTATCAGCATGCACCTTGCTGCTTGGCGAAATCTACCGGTACTCCTAAAAAAATTTCCCAAGTTGTATTGCGAAATACCATACAAGTTAGGCGATTTTTCTCTATATCTTTCAATATTTTTCTTTAGAAACGCTTCTATAGCTTCCTGCTTTTCTTCATCTGATGTGCTTCGGATAAAAAGTAGCGTGGCATTAGTGATCATTTCTAGAAAGTTGTTATCAGCCTCATCACAAAAATCGCTGACTATTTCGAGCGATTCCTTGAAGTATTGTGATTTCAATAGACTGGGCAAAAGGTCCTCGAAAATTTCCTGCTTAGATTTCAATCTATGCTGTAAATCATGGGAAAAAACTATTCTGGCTGCCAAGTCACTGTATCCTAATTGTGAGAGAGATAAGGAGAGTGCCAGAGAAATGTCCTGTAGCAGATCTTCAGCTAACGTAGAGGCTTCCATTAAATCAACGCTATGGAATGTACAACCGGCAATATCTAAAAAGCCTACTTTCATAGTGCTTTCATCGATAAATACTTCAGCAGACAGAGAACTATCATTTGATACCAATCGCACGACTTTATTGAACTTATTTATTTCTGACCTAATTCTAGAGATGAGTACGCTCGAAGCAACTCCACAAATAGACTTACTTTTTAGAGAGACTTTTATATCGATTGGAAGCTTAATAAAACCTAATTTAATCGCTCTTAGTTTTGTTAAGTATTTATTTAAGTCTCCCAACTTTTTTTCATCGAGAATATCGGTCTCAGAAAATATTACCCTCATTGTCTTGGCATCATCTTTCGCATAAAAAGTATCGATTTCGCCAGCCCACTTAACGTAAAAGGTATCTTCATGCTCAGAATACCTAGCAATCAACACAGGTATTTCAAGTTTCTTATAATATTTGATAGTTTCTAGGCTTAGATCGAACCCTCTTATAGTTCTAGTCTGCTCGGAGCTAGTAGCTTTTAGTTGGACCCAGAATACTAAACCTGTAGCTTTTCCTTCCGCATTAAAGATTTCAACTTCACCATCAATCCCATAATCTTTATCTTTATCTCGAAAAACCCATTTTTGAGGTATAGATAGAGCAAACTTATATCGGGATAGATCCTCTATCTGATGCTGTTTTATTCTATTTGTCATATTACTTCAATAGTTATTTTGATTGCCTAATGCCCGCAGCATGGGGCAAGCCGCGAAGCCCAGTCCGAAGGGCGAACATGCCTGCGCTTGCTATGATTTTGACGTGAATAGCACATCAATAAATGCTCCGTATTTCTCGTCAATTTCTTTTAAGTATTCTTCCCCGCCATGAGAATGCGGGGGATAAATTCCAGTTTGCTCTTGCCAGCGAGTAACAAGAGCAGCAAATATTTCATTTATTTTATGGGCTTGACGCCACAAGTTGACTGTAAATTTTTTTGCAACATTTCTACCTTCTTCCGTATGTAGGTCCCACCCAGGTATTTGATCATGACTATGTATGAAATCATTTCTATTCTTGAGGTAACCTGCAAGTAGATTTTCGAGTGGTGGCGCTAAAATAGCTCTTTCTTTAACTTTATTGATGAAATAACCAAGAGCTTTCTTTCGCTCCTTTGCCTCGATTGAGTTTAGTTTCTCTATGGTCAGTGGGTCATCATCTTGCAATACGTAGGTAGTAACAAAACTAATGCTTTTTTCTACAGACTGAATGTAGGTAAGTGCGAACCCGATAAGAGAGTATATGTCTTCGCTATTTGTTGATGCCATATTAAACCCCAACCTTCGTATATCACTCATGGGAATTTCCAATTTCAACACTTCGAAGATAGCTCCTCCAGCCCACTGATTCCAGGTTGAAATCCTGGAATTTCGCTCTACATCATCCACGATAAACCGTGCATGCGCAGTTATTCCTTCTTAGGAGCTCGTTATCACAATAGTGATAGTTACCGTCTTATTGCCTTTTCATGGCTATATCATCGTAAAATCGAGCCACTTGGTTTAGCCATGCATACAAATTCTCTAACGTGTGCGAGATTCACTGTGTTTATAGCTAGGCAAACATGGAAGAAAAAACTATCACATCCGCTTCAGCTAGATCCGCAGCGACAACTTGATTCCAAAGCATTCAATAATTGAAATCGAGATCTTTTCAGGAGCCGTCTCCCTTGGGATTGAAAGCCTAACCTCTATTTCAAAATCTCGGCATTTACTCAAATCGCGCAGGCGTGGGGAGGAGTGAATTTTTACCCTTCCCCGCCAAAGGAGACACTCCGACACTTTTATCCTAGGACATCTGGCCGATTTTCAAGACTCTCTATCTCGTTTACCATCTGCGCCTATTTTGGACAACCTCCCAATGCTAAGGATTGGTCCTCCCAAAATTCGTATTGAATCACTTTGTAATACGCAGTCTTCGACATAGCTGTCGGTGCAGGCTGTGCCACTGTATGTAGAATATAAGGAAGTAAGCTGTCATATGGGACCGCAGGAGTTATTTCTCGCTCACGGAGATCTAAAGGGCTACCGAATCGGTGCCACCAATTACATCTTCGCGCCTTATCATTTCAAACCCTCCTATGGTTTATTCTCAAACGAGAAGGCTTTTCTGGTGATCTCTTTTGGGCAAGCTCGGAGCTGGACTTTATTACTGGCCAGTTAGACCGTTTTGCCATTAACAGCCTCTTTCATCTTGCGGGTGAGATCCCTCCAAACAACCTATTTGATATCGGGCTACAAAGTGCGCTGAACCAACTTATTCTTTCTGGCAAGATCAAAGTCTTTGAAGTCGATGACAAGCTTGCAGAGCGGATGAGGGTCTTCGACGATCCGGTGTTCTACAACTATTCAAACCAAGCGACGACTGGCACTCCACAGTCAAGGGTGCGGGATGACTTGGCTGATGAGTTTGCTAAAGATATTTTTGGTAGGTGGGTTGGTAAGGACAAGGTTGACCGCCTTCATTGGAACAGATCCTTTATCAATCGTGAGCTGGTCGAAGCCTACGATGTAGGGGCTGAAGCTTTAGATACAATTGCAGATCTGATTGTGGGTCTTTGGGACATCATTAAGTTCACAGTCAAAGTAGTCGGAGAAGGCATTGAGTTAGTCTTTGATGTCTCTGTTGCTGTGGCGCAGTTCCAGCAGAAGCTTCTGTCTGGAGATATCGATGGCGTTAAGAAAGACCTTCAGGCGTTAGGCATTGAAGTGGCTGATAGCCTGGATAGTGCGGAAAAGCTGATTGCGAAAGCGAAGGAAGGCTACCTGATTTTTCAGCAACTAGTTAATGATCGAGCCACAGAGCGACTGATCATGGACTACCTGGAGAGTCTTTGGGAAACAATCCCATACAGAGACTCGCGTACCATTGGAGTTCGCATTGTTGCTGAAGTTGGTGTTGAGGTGCTTCTGGCACTCGCAACAGGCGGTGCTGGCAATATTGCTCGCAGGGCAGCACATGCCGGGGCCAAAGGTGCGAAAATGGTTAAGGCAACTCGCATTGGTCCCTTCTCAGTTGCGGCAATCGATCTTATGGTAGATCTGGCCAGGGAATTACGAGCTGCGCAAAAGGTTCGAAGAAGCTACAACAAGAAGTGGCTTAACGGTGAAGTTGGGATAGAGAGTTTGCCTCCTCAGCCTCGGCATGTTGAACCGCCACTCTCGTCGAGAACGAAAAGCAGCGAACAAACATCGTTAATAGGCGATGACAGCTCGGTACCAACTACTAAAGACGCCTCAGATGGACTACGAACAAACAACGGATCCTATTGGGCTGAGTCCGATTTTGGCCCAATAATTAAAACGCCTGAGCCTGACCCACTGGATATCGATCATTTGGAGTCTGGACATTCATTCGCAAATACGGTGACTGAAGGTGGCACTGGCCGTGCGTTAGCCGGGCATGGCACCTTCTTCACACCTGATGGAAATATTATTGTTCCTGAAGGCACTTCAATTACATTACCGAAGCCTGGAATCTCCATACTGGACAAGACGGGTAGGTATATAGAGAATGGCGATTGGGTAGGTTTAGGTAATGCGGCTAGGAATAATGAGCGGGTAGCCCGTGATATCGAAGGAATGGCAACGTGGTTGCCAGGAGCAGAGATTCCAAATTACACGCTTTCCAAACCTACGGATTTGAATATCTATTCCCGTTCAACATCTACAGCGAAAGCAACCAACTTAGATAAAATTTTGTCGCCCGATATGGGATGTGTTGATTGGGCTGCATGTACGGCATTTTTTGAGTACTGAGAAAAGTATGTTTTTTAAGGATTTATCATATTACGAATATCATCTGTCCTCACCTGTAAAGCAGATCCTGAATGTTGGCTGGTTGGATAAAGATCATGGGTTTGAAACGGGTGAGCTGGGGTCTGAATTTCATAGTAAGCTTTCGTCGATAATTGTTGGAAATTCTCGGTTTGATGCCAGCTTTAATCGGATACGGGGCATACACCCTTGCAGTCTTTGTGGTGAAAGGGACATTACTGTATCAAACACTGAGCGGCAGAAGACTCTTGGTATGAGTGAAATTCTTGTACCGGATATTAATGGCAATAGTTATTTCGCTTCACCATCGATGATTTATCACTACGTGGTTACTCATCGATACCTGCCTCCAAAGTCGTTCATAGAAGCCGTCATGAATGTTGATCTTTCCATGAAATTCTTGGCAGAGGATATTTTCGACAATCTGTTGGGCGCAAGGACTTAACCAATATCTCAGTGTTTAGTCGAGGCTCACTATTACAACGTGAGTGGACGATGGTTCGCGCCTAGTTGACTCAGTGGAAGGCTATTTACATTGGATGAAGATTTTGAGTGGTTCTTAGAACAGTTTGGTACACCTGATAAATATAAGGAAGTTAGCCAGGAAGTCATACTGGGATACCGTAATGTACTACCTGACCAATTGCTTGCCTACTGGGGGGAGTTTGGTTTTTGTTCCTTTAGAGGCAGACTGTTTTCTACGGTTGATCCTAACGAATACAGACAAACGATGAATACTTGGCTCACAAGTGCTCAGATACCAGAAGTCGATAAGTATCATGTTATTGCGAGGTCTGGTTTTGGAGACTTGTTCATTTGGCATGAAACAAAGGGCGATATATACGTTATAGAACCAAGAGACTCTGAGATATTCCAGAAGAAAGGTAATCTCAGCTCCAGAGGAATGGACGATGCCATTCGGGGCTTTTTTGCGACAAAAGACCCCGAGACAATTGATCTGAATGATGTAGATACTGATAGGCCGATCTTTGAAGATGCCGTGAAAAAGTTCGGACCACTCGCCCCAGATGAAATGTTCACTTTCGAGCCAGCTTTGTTTCTAGGCGGAGAACAGACCCTCAAAACTGTTAACAAAGTGAATATCCATATCCAGCTTGAGCTTCTTGGTAAAATGGGGACTCCCCAAATCATGGATATTAACGGACTGGCCAAAAAGGCATTTTCATAGATAATCTCGCCTCCAGCCCAGCGTTATAGGTCTGGACTAAACTAGTTCAGTCCCACCCGTTTGCGGCTTTTATCACCATTTTCTGGTATTACGCTTGCTCTACGTTAAAGCCCTAAAGGCAAGTGTTATTTTCGCCATCAACTATCAAACGAACATCTGAGGTTGATGGCGGCTTTTTAATTACACAATGGATTCTTTACAACAATAAACCCCGCGGTAGCTGAGCTTCAAGAATTAATCTAGAACAATGTAAAGGTACTCTTGCCCTTTGTCCGGTATAGGATCAAATCCCTGCTCTTCTGCTATTTCATTCGCAAGCTCAAGCAAAGAGAATCTTTTTTCTTGTTCAACTGGAAGCAGCAAACACACTTTTCCGCTATTTTCGAATTTGTAGTCATCCGTAGCTCTCTCAATATCCACTGCCCAAACTTTCTTAGCACCGGCAGTTAGAAGTTCAGCCGCGAAGGCTTCAGACTCTTCTGTCCCTTCTAACTCTCCCAAGGAGCGTTCTATTCCATCAGATTTTTTAATCCAGTCGAAAAGATCTTCGCTATCATTTTCCGATAGCAGTTTCTTACAAAACTCATCATTTCCAACTGGATCAAAATTGCCATTCACTTTCTGACAACCTCCTAAAAGTAAAAGTATCGATAGCGACATAGCTAGGAAGCTTTTGGATATCATTTACACACCCTAAAACCTGCCAAGGAAAATCGAGCGGCCAACAATTTCGCATGCATAACCCCCGTAGGCTGTTCCTCCAGCAATAGCAACACCAATTCCAGTTACGTGAAGTGGTCAGGTTGAGATTGTCTGCTGCGGACAGATTGGCATGGCCACCGGACAACAGTTTGAGCGCGCCCAGGGCTTCCAGTTTTTTGATGCCTGCCACCGTTTCCGAGCTGTGCTCTTGCACGTCCACCAGGGTGTTTTGGTATCTTTTCCTGGTTATCCTGGGCGTTCACTTGTCTGCTGCTGGATACGGCGGTAATAGCGCCGTGGGTTTCTCTGATCCAATGCCCCTCTTGGCTGTCACTTTCTGCCGGGTGGTTTCACTTTGCTGCCACACCATTCTCCAAATTCCTTTTGTATAAATTCTCCTCAATAACCGGCGCCACAGGTGCCAAGTTTATTGATTTGTTAGGTGGCATTTTGAACCACCCTACACTTGGGATATGCTGAGCATCCCCAGAACTGTTTACCGACGTTCGCACCCCGTTTAGCCTTGCGCAAGGTCATGTTACTGCCACATTTCGGACACTTCCTTTCAGCCAACGGGTTAGAGCGAGTATTAAGCTGCCGGACGTGCTGACGATGCGTTTCTCGCGTGGGCTCAAGACGGCCAGACTCAATTTGATTCATAGCACGCTGAACTTCGGCCTCACTTAGAATCGGAGCTGAAAAAGACTTGATATATGTAATGAAACCAGTACCGATGGTAACATTCGGCGGCATCGGTGATTTGAATGTGCTTTCTCCAGTAAAAACGACTACTGAATGAAGCACTCCGGACGGTACATCTAGTGCCGCCTCCAATGCTTTTACGTGCTTGTAATTTTGACGAAGTGGGTTCTGAAATTTGAAGGACTTCTTGTAAATTTTCTGTGTCCACTGAGGCTGATTTTCACCACCGAATATCCAGCCTTTCATGTTCTTTGTTTCCACTACAAAGATACCAAACCTGGAAACAAATATGTGGTCAATCTGCGTCGTGCCGTCTAGAGTCTGCAGTGTTACATTGTGAATCCTATGGTAGGTATCTACTGGCAACCGAAGCCGCGCTGCAAATTTAACAAAGATCTCTCCGAGAAGCCCCTTCAACCAGGGCGATTTTAAAATAGAGATGAAGAGTAGGATGGGAATGACCCACCATAGCTTGAAGACTTGATTAAATACTGGGGAATAATCCATTTCTGATTTTGCACCTGACACTAACCGTCCACGATGAGGGCGGCTATGTTAAATTTAGAATGGTTCGCAGTGGCGGCAGATGGAGTCATAAAAGCTAATGACTTTTTCAATTTTATTACCAATCTCAATCTCATCAAGAGTATCTATGGTAGCTTTAACTCGCCCTTCATCTCGTTGAGCTTCTACTGAAGTCATGTCATCCATGAATTGTTGAAATTCCTGCCGCATTTCTTCTGGCAAGTCATTCTCCGGTGTAATCTGAATCAAGCTAAACACAACGGAATTCAGCAATCGTTCCGCCTGCTCGCCTTGACCACACAAGGAATGAATAGCACTATGCAGCTTTTCCCATCCATAACTAATGCTCATTTTCTTCTCCTTTTAAACGTTTAAATCCATCTGGCTGGCCTTGTTACGAGCCATATGTTTCGGCCCACAAATCATCTCCATTTAGCCAACTCTCAAGCCACTCAGTTAATGATTTTTTGTGCTGAGTAAATTGCTGCTCCATAGGCCCCCCGTTTTCTCTTATGTTTGGATCGAACCAAATTACCGGGTTCCCCTCTTTAGTTGTGTCAAAGCAAGAATAAATAGCACAACCCCAATGACAAAAAGGCACCAAACCTTTAGGCCATTTCTAACAATTAGGGTCAGATCCGACTCTCAGTCGACCTAGCTACCACGCTCCTCCAATAACAATATAGCAGCCAAACCAATGATTGCTTAGAAAACGAGCAGCACTCTGAATAAACCAAATTCCCATCCTATCCCAAATGCCCTAAACGAACGATGTAGCCCATAATCCCGATTGAATGATACACAGCGGCCTCCTATCGTTGCCCTCCTAATGAGAATCTATCGCCTTCATTGGAGGGCATTACGGGATACAAGGAGAATCCCGTGGCAATTTACATGAACTACAACCAACTTAACGTGAAAGGCAATGTGACCGCTGAAGGCTATAAAGACTGGATTCGTCTGGATAGTTTCAACTTTGGCGTTGGCCGTCACATCACCATGGAAGCGGGCCATATGTCCAACCGGGAAGCGACCCGCCCAGCTCTGTCCACAGTGAATATCAGCAAGATCATGGATACCGCTTCTTCCGGTCTGTTCAAGGAATCACTGACTGGGGATGCAGGCGTGAAAGTCGTGATTGATGTGGTACGTACCGCTGCTGACAAAATCGAGAAGTACGTCAGCTATGAACTGGAAGATGTGATCCTCAGCAGTTACAGCGTCTCCGCAGGCAATGAATCTGCCCCTTCCGAAACTCTGTCCCTGAGCTACTCCAAACTCACCATGAGCTATACCGCCGCGGATCGTGCCAATAAAGGCGCATCTCCAGAGCGTGTGGGTTACGACCTGGAAACAGGCAAGAAGTTGTAAGCGTTATCTATCTGGCAACACGCCATCTACCGGGCCAAGTGCCCGGCACTCTCTTTTAGGTATGCAGTATAAGTAAGGAGAACTTCTGCACCATGAATGCACCTGCAAATGTCAGCACCCGAATCAGTCAGCCTGATCTCGTCAACCATGGCTTCAAACGCGCTATGGGCAACGCCGCTTCCGGCTATATCCTCCTGTCAGATGGTCCCGCCTCAGAAAGCGGACGTAAAATCTACGTTGAAGGTGGCGAAGTCGCCCGCCTGTTAGCCAGCCTGATTCTCTCTCGCGGTAACCACAAGAAGACCCTGGTCATGTCATGGCTGTCCAGGCTGCGTTCCAATGCCGGAGGCTTTCAGGCGTTCTCTAACAAACGCAACGGCTTTGAGCATATGGAAGTGGTTGAGGATATGCGGATCTGCTATGTCATTCTACAAGCGGGTAACGATCGCGGACTTGGTCCAGGGGTGTACATCACGGATATTGAGCTGGCAGAGCATGCAGAAGGGCATGGCCCAGGCCTGTATAAGGTTCTATGTAATAATAACAAATGGAAAGTGGAAGAAGGTCCAGACAATAGCATATTCACACATCACGCAGCGATAAACGGGCTAACAGAAGATATTGAAGATGCGGCCCAAAAAATCATGCCTGGGATTATTTCTGCAGCATATAAAGACGATGCCTCTTTACTGAAAAGCGAGGGTTACACTCTCGTCTATAATCCTCCTCCGCTATATAGGCGAGGTAGCGAATGGTCCACACCAGAACAAAAGAATACCTCAGCGGATTTCACTGCCACCCAGCTAGCCAAAGCTTTGTATGATACCCAAATGCAGAACCGAGAAGTAAAATGGACAGTGCATGGGGACGGTGCAATCTTGTTGCTGAAAGCACTGGAAAAGCTTCCTAGGCAGAGCCCCCTAAATAAACACACCTTGTTTTTTGCAGCCCCAGCACCGGTCATGGCACAGCTATTTGACCGGGCTAAGCAACACCAAATGAACCTTGCGAAAGACGTGATGAAGTACCAAGGGGATGACTGGCGCAATGTCATGGCAAGAACCTGGCAGCAGCGACAAGCGGCTAATCAATTAAAGACCTGGGGTGGAGATTATGTAAAAATCTCCGATAGACTGATCCAAGATTCAAGACAAAATGTTAAAACTGCAGCCAAGAACTTATTAGTCTCTAAAGGGGCGGGATGCAGCCTAGGGAGTATGGCATTGGCTATCGCTGGGGGTGCGCCCGCAATTACTGTGATAGGAGCTGCTATTGGTAGCGCAGCTTTTTCCGTGTGGATGGGGGCTGACGCTTTCCGAAATATCATGGCAGCCTATTCCCGCGATACAGCAATTAATCCACACCTAAATCCAATGATGGACAGCAACGACTTTAACGTTCAGGCCAGAGCCAGACTTAATAGCAAAGTTAAATCATTCTTTGGCCTTGTTAATGACATGGATACTAATACCAGAGGAAGTTTTTAATGCGCTGGTTGCGCCGCTTTAACGCCACAAAGATGAATCCCATGGGGCCAGATATTGCTATGGCTCCAATGGAAGCATTCAATCTTTCCGGAACAAAATTAAGCTTTCGCTGTCCTCTTCATGAGGTTATGTCCGACAAAAAGGTAGCGCCACAAGTCTTGAATATCTATCAGGAGGAGTTATTCGAACCCTGGAACCAAAACGAAGACAAAGGCATGTCAGTAAACCTCCTTTACACGGGCTGGAAGTTTTGGGACAAGCCCTTCGGAGAGGGTGCAATTGGCTATATTGCTCTTGATATAACATTGATTAGGCGTCACCCACACTACCGCAAAATCGACAGCCTCTTAAAAAGTGCAGACATGCTGCAATGGTTATTAAGTTATAGCGATGACATTTGGGGGGGGATGAATAGAAGCTTGTGGAAGAACAGGGAAAATAAAACAACTCCTATCACTCCTGAATCACATTTCTGGCGTTACCCCCAGTCCACCAACCAAATCATGCTAGAGACAGTTAACGGTATCAAACGGTACAAATATGTTGCAGATAAGCCTAACGGCCCTAAAGAACGATTATGGCATATCCCCATTTCGGATGATCACGATTTGGAATTCTACTTCCGGCCCGGCGCGTTAAATCGTAACTATTACAAACAAGATCATGACTTAGACAGCGCTGTAGAAAAAACAGTTCAAGAGTTTATGTCTCATGTGCATGTCAGGCTGTCACCGGAAGAGCAAAAACGTTACGAGGAAGTAATAGCCGAAGAAAAGTCTTCATAGTGATAATCATTAGTGAAGGAACTTGTTAATGCACTGGATGCACCGTCTTAAAGCGCCCAAAATGAACCCTCTAGGACCTGATATTGCTAACGCTCCCTGGATAGCATACAACCTGTCGGAGACGGAACTACGGTTTCGCTGTCCACCTCATGAGATGCCAGACATCAATATAACGATGGAAAGGAATTAACTCTCATCGCTTCCTTGGACCTCAACTGATCGCTTCGTCCCCCTTCCATTAAAATATCTATCTCGAATAGCCATGTAAGTGATGATCGTTGCCGTAAGAACAAAAACTCCAACACCACCCAGTGTTAATATCCCAATCAGCGAATCCAGATTAGCAGAGTCATAGCGACTCTGGGGCATGAAGTAGAGAATAGAACCCCATAGATGGGCTAAGGCAAGCAGCCCAATTAACAAGCTGATCTTCAAAAGAAGCGGAATGCTTTTCAGTGTCCGAGATCTATATAAAAATACCAGGAACATAATCGCTATAAGACCGATACCTGTAGCAAAGAAAAACATAGGCGTTAAAACATCATTATAAACTTGGTTGAATTGACCCCAATTCCTGAAAATTTGATCGATTTGAGGCATTTCCATACCTCTAAGATGTCTTATGTAAAAAGCTAAACCGGTCATATACATCAGGGTTGCAGGCACCAAGAACACCAAGCCTTGAAGTACTATAAAAATATGAACCAAACACTCCAAAAACTTTTTTTTCATACTTAATAGCCTTCAAAAATTTTCATGACGCATATATAAAATAACGTTTGACGTTTTTAAAGCCTCAGGGCTGCTCATAGAATTACCTCTTATAGACTTTCTGCACTTTACTTAATACTCAAATACACAGGCTTAGCCACCAAATAAATATTGATAATGATTACCCAAAACAATGAGGAAAAATGTCTAAAGCCAGCTTTATTTATCGACTTATCGACCAATCCATTAGGTATGTAGCGAATAAATTCACCCCTATAAACGCCAGACAAAAGTATACGAGAGACCAGACAAGCTTATTCAAATACGCTGTCTTTTTAAACAACCAAATAACACCTTGACGTGGCCTAATAGAACAGACCAACCCAGTTAAGGATAATACCCCTAACTGGAGATGAAGAAATTGACCACACGAAAGAAGTACTCAAAAGAATTTAAATTGGATGCCATCAGCCTGGTTCTGGATCAAGGCTACAGTCAAACCGATGCTGCTCGAAGCCTTGGGATTACCCCCAATATGCTGGGCCGCTGGATAAGGGAACATCGCAGAGATGACGGCCAGGCTTTTCGAGGCAATGGGAAGCTAACTCCCGAGCAGGAGGAGATCAGAAGGCTCAAGGCCCAG
>NZ_AQXX01000050.1 GCF_000376785.1 Hahella ganghwensis DSM 17046 | reverse complement strand
GGGGAACTGCTGGGATAACGCGGTAGTGGAGAGCTTCTTCGGTAGCCTGAAGCAAGAACGGATTCAATGGCACCACTACCAGACTCGACGAGAAGCACAGCAAGATGTGTTGCATTACATCACGATGTTCTACAACAGCTTTCGGCTACATTCATATTTGGATTACCAAAGCCCGAATCAATATGAAACGGCCTGGAAAGAATTACGAGAAGTTGCTTAACTGGGTTGTCACAAATCAGTTGACCACGTCAATTCAGGCCCATTTGGGATTTAAATTGAGCCTGCTTTTCCAACTCGGCTTTAACCCACCATGCTGAAACAACAGGCACCATTTCCCAGAACATATACAAAGATACGACAATGAATGTAAGTCCCGAGCCAATGCGAAAGAGCGCGTGAGATATCGAAATCTCTCCCAATTGCAAGAACATCGCAATAATAAGAAGGAAGCCAAGAACAAGTAAAAACAATCCGAAAATGGCATTGAATACAAAACCTAGCTTTTCAAACCAAGTAATCTTGACCTTTAGAATAGAGTTCTTATATCTGATATGACTCAGTGCCTGTTTGAAATGCCGGAAATTCAGCTCACCATTTGTATTTCTGTGAGCTTCAATAAGAGCTTCACGAAGCTCTTTCTCAACACCCAGCCCTGTTGAGATTTTAAAATATTCTGTAGCTAACTGTTCCTCTAGGTGGCTTCTTGTCAGGCCTTGAACATTTGGGCACTCTAGTGCTTCCTTAATTTTGATAATTCGAGATTTTTTTCGCTCCTCAAGGTGCTCAAAAATCTTTTTTAGATTGAAGACAATGGCGAGCACAATGACCACCAAAGCGACCAACCAATTGCCGTTATTCAAACTGTCGACTAACTTGTTCAGAATAGCTTCCATTGCAACTTCCTTTCCCAACATACAACAATTACAGACTTAACCAACGAATAGACGCTCTGTCTACCAATATCGATATATCACACAGATCAAAGTGATGCTAAAGCAAAATATTAAATCCTCGGCACTTATTAATTCATGCCGAGGACTTAATAATCTCAACCACCACAAGAATACCTCTCAATATTCCCAATCCCCGCCTCCATCTTCTCCCGTGCAGAAGAGTTCGCTGAATGCACTCTAATTTTCGGTGGCTGAAAGTCATTGGTGATGACCTGCTCTTCAATCCAAAGTACAACGTCATAACCGGTCCCATGGTCATCGTCTCCCAGATCATGGTCCAGGCTGATTTCTTCGACTTTGCCTGTCTGCAAAAGCTCAATGGCCTCTTCAGGCCAGTACACTCGGGTCCAGCCTTCGGGAGTTTTTCTTTCGTCGTCTAGATAGACCTTCATAAGTGCCTTCTGTGGAATTTATTCAATATTTTGGGATCACAGCTGATTCGTGCCAGCAATAATGCATATTGTAATTCCTCGCTCGCAATAGCACATTAGTGTTTGCAGGAAACCTATGTCGTTAGAAAGGAACCTCTATGCCTCCTCTACCCAAAATTGCCATTTTTACTGGCGCAGGTATCAGTGCCGAAAGCGGTTTGAGAACCTTCCGTGACAGCGAGAATGGTCTCTGGAATGAACACCCTATCCATCTTGTTGCCTCCCTGCATGGCTGGCGCAAGGATCGACAGATGATCCTGGATTTTTACAACCTACGTCGTCGGGAGATGGCAGCGGCAGAGCCCAATGCTGCGCATCTGGCACTTGCTGCTTTGGAGGAGACGTTCGATGTTACGGTGATTACCCAAAATGTTGACGACCTCCATGAGCGGGCGGGATCAACCCAGGTGATTCATTTACACGGGGAGTTAACCAAAGCCCGAAGTTGCCTTGATCACCGACTCGTATATGACATTGGAAACAACGATATTCTGATGGGAGAGCGCTGTGAACGAGGCAGTCAATTGCGACCGCATATAGTGTGGTTTGGCGAGTCGATTTTGGGCTTTAGAGAAGCAAAAATAGCAGTACGGGAAGCAGACATTATTTTGGTTGTGGGAACCTCATTGGAAGTTTATCCGGCTGCCTCTTTGCCGGAATATGCCAAACGCGATGCTGAGAAACACATCGTGGCACTGGAGTTGGAACAACCCCCTTCTGGCTTTACCTGGCACCAGGAAGCGGCATCAATCTCAGTTCCTCAGCTAGTCCGGAAATGGTTGAACCAATAAGTACATTGGAAGGTAGACTTGTCTCAAAGCAGACAAATGTATGAAAGAAGGCACGATGAATATGATATCCCTCCATTGCACCAAGAAGTTGCTTAGCAAACTACCGCTGGATGAAAGTGGCGGGTTACCGGGTATGCAGCAAAATATTGAGGGGGGTTAACCACAATATCACTCCTAACCTGGATAGCTCTGCTATCGAGAACCCATTTAGCGGCTGGCACGCCAACCTGATCCTCCTGCAACGTCGTCAATGCGTGCTGTTCGTGCATGACGCCACCCGCTTTCCACTGTTTGTGCCAAGCCTGAAGAAAGCGGATTTCGCCAGACTGGATTGGCACTTTACCGATGTGTTCATGAATACCCTGCTCAAGGTGGGTGCCAGCGAACAGGCATTAGACAAGGCAGAACGCTTTCTGGCACCGTTAGTGTGCGACAGCGATTACAACCGATCCGTGCAAGGCACCATGAACCAGATGACGCAGGATCTGGAAACCCGACTCTGGTTTAACAGGAGTTCGGTGGCAGATCTGTTGCCTTACAGCACCAGCGCCTGGCTGGCGGAACGCCCCTGTAACGTCAAGGGAATGAAGGATTGCGTCTGGCCTACTAAGGCGATGTTGTCTTTGTTGGAAAAGGCTGAATAATCCAACCTCGAAATGCTCACACTCGAAAGGCCGGCGCCATGATGTTTTGCTCACCGCGACTGATGCCAATGGTCGCCGCCACAGATTTCCACTGTCTGACACTGGCTAGCACCTCCTCATTAATCTTTTCTGCCTGCGCTTTCTGTAGCTGAAAAAAGTCGATGACATCCATCGCCAGGTTGTAGTCTAGGCGGTTGTCATTATCAGAGATATTAAGATGCAGACCGTTGGCGGGAGTCACCGGGTTGATATCGTAGGCAGGTGACAGAATCCAGCCGCCGTCGTGATAAATAAAACCATGATTCCGCAAATGATCATCGGTATTGGAGACGGCAATATTGAACACAATGCGGCGCCACAGTTGCGCCAGATCCTGTTTGGTGTTGGCACCCTGGTCTGTCAAGAACTGTGCTAGTTCAAGATAGCTGGCCTCATAATCCCCATCGTAATATCCAAGTTGGGTCAGCGCGGAGGTGAAGTGACGTCGTCCGGCCACTGTCCGGTCAAAGCGCCGGGTCAGAAAAGTATGGTGATGGCTGTTGAACTTATCAATCCGACAAGGGGCCATCTGAACTCCGGCCTTTAACGCAAGCTGATAGGTCAGGTATTCCCAGGCGGCGATATCCACATCATCATGCTGGCTGGGAAATTTGGCGATCCATAAGTGATCTTCATCATCCACCACACTGGCTTTTGGGCGAGCCCCGCCAAGTGAGGAGCCGGGAGACATGAGCATGTAAAGCCACTTTACATATTCCGGATCATCACTATTACTGACTTCCACCTGCTGCGCCGCATATTCCAGTTCTTTGAGTGAGGACATGGGCGGCGCAGCCAGACGTTCATCGTTATCCAGAAATTCGCCATCCAACGCCGTTTTAAATCGTAACGCGCCCTGACGATAGAGGTCATGAACTCCCAGCAGGTAATCCACTTCCAGCAATACTCGGGATTGACGTTCTTCCTGGCGGGCCAGAATGGCCTCACGCCGCTTCATCAACAACCTTCCCCAGCGGTCGGGGCAGGAATCCAGAAATACTCGAAAGTTATTGGCATCAAGACTGTGTTGCTCACCGGTATAGAGGTGAAGATCCGGATCGATCTGCTGGGCATTGGGAGATGTCAGCCAGGCGGCATCATAACTGAAACTGAAATGCTCTTTGGTCCGGGTACTCGTTGATCTCAAGGTGCCGACCAAGGTAGGCGTATCAAGCCCCTCCCAATCCGCATAGACATAGACTTCCCTGTTCATGATGACCCGCCCATCAATTTAATATCCTGGAGTTTGCGCCCCAGCTCATCGTCACTGGCCACTTTTGCCAGATCTTCCACCAGTCCGAGCACACTGAGTACCGCAACATAGTGGCCAAGAGAAACCTTACCATCCCCTTGCTCGATTTTACGCACGGTTAAGCGACTCAACCCGGTCCGTTCAGAAACCAGTGACTGAGTGTAATGACGACGTTTTCGGGCGAGTTTAATGTTCTCACCAAGTTGCGTCAGAACCTTCTGGTTTTTGGGGAACACCACCGCGCTGCGTTTTGAATTGGATTGTGTATTGGGCTTTGAATCCATACTGGTCACTACAGTTATCATTTTTCACCAATATGGTAAGTGTAGTGATCAAAGAAAAAACACGCAATTTTTATTACTGACACCTATAGTTATCGTTTTCAATAGTTTTGATAAGTATAAGTGCCAGAATAGCCTGTAATTACTTTAGCAAAGAGCGCAAAAATCAGCTCCGCATGGATGAATAGCAAGTTGAGTTTGTGGAATCATTGGCATTCAAATGATGCAGTTGAGGGATACCATCATTTTGCCCTCCAAACTTCAACCCGTAATTTACGTTGGAAAAGTCACCTCTGGTTACCACCATCAACCTGACGAAGTTAACCCATTTTTTCATTGGCGAAGCGTTGAATGGCAACCCAATCCAGTACCTAGAACTAACTTCTCGCAGGACTTGCTGTATAGCTTCGGCGCCTTTTTAACGATTTGCCGCATCACACGCAACAATGCAGAAGCACGAATGGCTCTAATGGAGGCAAATGGTTGGACTTCCGAGACCCGAAAACAAGTCATAACCCAGCCGTCTGAAGCTGACGACGCAAATGACGAGCTGGCCGAATCAAATTTAGAGGATTTGGGACATTCACAGATCATTAAGTTGATTGAGGCAAAATTTAAAGGACATAACCTTACCCGATTGGTTAAAGCCATTTTAGAAGCGCAAGGCTATACCTGCTGGCAAAGCCCAGAAGGTGCCGATGGGGGTGTAGATATCCTTGCCGGAGATGGGCCAATGGGGTTTGGATCACAACGAATTTGCGTTGAGGTAAAGTCAGGCGCAGAACTAATTAACAGACCGACCTTCGACAAACTAATGGGCGCCATGACCAAATTCAACGCGCCCCAAGGTTTGTTCATTTCCTGGGGAGGCTATCGCCAGAATGTACAGAAAGAACTGGCATCCAGTTTTTTCCTGGTTCGTTTATGGACTCAACAAGACCTTCTGGAGCAATTGTTTCAGTACTACGACAAACTGGATGAAGAAATCAAAGCAGAACTCCCCCTCAAGCGTATTTGGACTATTGCGCATGTGGAATAGAAATTCCGAAGAGGGCTCAGAGGTTTGCTTAATGTCATGAGGAGAACAGCTAAGCATCCAGCTATAGAACATGACGATATTACTTCCTCGGCACTTACTAAAAACTGCCGAGGTTTTAATAATTTCAATTCACTTCAAAAAACACTCTGGCCAATACCTCTCCTTGTTCGGTCACGACTTCTGTACGCCACTTACCAAGCATATATGGGCTGACTTTCTTAATCGATGTTGCCCGCATCGGGGTGAGGAATGGCTTGATCTCCACGCGGGCGACTCGCTGATCGTTGTTGTACCAGTCGTGGTAGACAGTGGTGTCGATAAGATTCCTGAGTACGGTGAACAGGTGAACTTTGACGAGATCCCGGCCGTTCAGGTTAATAGAAGAGTCAATAGGGTCAACAGGCTCGTAGTTTTCCACGTTCCAGGCCAGTTGAATGCGACCAATGTGTTCTGACAGTATTTCGGTCTTTAAGCCAGTATTTTCGGTTTCCGCGATGGCCACGGTTTCAGGAGTAGGCTGATTTTTTACTCGCACGTCTTCCATTGGGACATTTTCATCTTCAGCAACGGCTTCCTCTATATTCTCGACTGGCGTCTGCGTTTCTTCTTTATCAAGGAGATCATCGTTGGCGTTAGTCTTCACAGGAGACTCTTTATCGAGCGTGAGCGACGTTTCAACTATCGGCAATGCCTCAGCGGTTTCTGCCGAGGCCATAGTATTCGGCAGTTCTATCTTTTTAGAAGAAGCTTCCATGGGGCGCGACACCTCGGTATTCAAACGAGGCTCCAAATCTATCAAGGTTCCAACGTCATCCTCGGCAGCAGTTGTTGATTCCTTCACAATGTCTGGTGAAGGAGATTCAACTGGAGTTTCAGTTTCTACGCTTTTAGTAATCGGAAGCGGATCAACTTGCTGGCTTCCGGCGGAAGGAGGCTGAACTTCCTCAAGAAAATTTGGTGGGGAAACAGGAGCTATTTTAGCCTCACGGTCTAAATATTTAGCGACCAAAAGACCCACTAACACAACGCCTAATAATGCGATTGCACCAATGATTATGATGCGATCCCAATGGTAGGCTGTTGCAGATTTAGTGGTGTTCCCTGATTGTGACCTAATGGCGTTCCGAGGCCCGGAAGATTGGTGTTGCGCAGGCATAGCGTTCCTTGAAAATAACCTGTAAATCGAAAATATAAACTTTTATGAGTCTATAACAACATCGTACTGATCCAGTTCGACTCTGGCATTGCACAGTCTAGCCCTAAACCTCAAAATTGACAGATCATTCAACGCTTTATTTTCCCCTACTTTTCCTCCCTCAAATGCATACCGCTCATAAACGCCAGGTTCACTGCCTATTGGCCAGGGAAGTGAAGCCTATGAAGACCATGGCAAATTAACTCTCTCCGGCAAACTCACTAGACAAGCTCAATAGCTCATCCAAACGACCTACTCGTTTCTCCCTATTGAGCAAAACGAGACATTAAATTACGATCCACACCTATTCAGCATGCTAGCCCAAGATAAAGGAGTACCCTGTGGCCATCTATATGAATTACAACCAACTGAACGTTAAGGGCAATGTGACCGCTGAGGGCTATAAAGACTGGGTTCGCTTGGATAGCTTTGAATTCAGCAATAGCCGCACTGTCACGATGGAAGCAGGTCACATGTCCAATCGTGAAGCCACCCGCCCTGCACTGAGCACAGTTTCCATCAGCAAGCTCATGGATGCCGCTTCCACAGGATTATTCAAAGAATCTTTGACCGGTGATTCAGGAGTAAAAGTTGTCATTGATGTCGTTCGTACTCACGCTGACAAGATTGAAAAATAGGTCAGTTACGAATTGGAAGACGTGATCATCAGCGATTACAAAATCAGTGCCGGTGCTGATTCTGCACCTTCTGAATCCCTCTCCCTGAGCTATTCCAAAATCACCATGAGCTACACCGCAGCTGATCGTGCCAACAAAGGCGGCTCACCTGAGCGTGTCGGCTACAATCTGGAAACTGGCAAGAAGCTCTAAGGTCTTTTCTGACGGAGTGTTTATCACTCCTGTATCAATTTTATGGAACGCGGACTAGCGTCCACACCTCATTGGCAGTGCAAGGAGATATTTGATGGCTATTTCAGGGAACCCCAATCCCGAGGAATATTACACTCCCCAGAATTTTGTCGAACTGGTTGACCCTCTTAATAAGACCACAGGGAAGAAGATTTATGTTTCCAAGAATCAATTGGAACGCTATAAGAATATCTTTAATGGCCGCGACAAAGACTTCAATTTTTCATATTTATACAAACAGATTACCAGTCTGAAGAATGTCGGCTTCATGAATAGTCTGCTGAGCCGAAAGTCTGTCCTAGCGAGAATGCTTCCTTTAGAAGGCGGACAACTGGTTTATGTTGTTTGGAAAGGTGAAGTATACATCGAGGAGATTAAGATCCAGGCTGACTATAAGGTTGAAAAAAATAAGCGTACTGTTGCCGCAGGCGTGTACAAGGCGACCCAGAGAGAAGAAAACAGATGGGCTGTTGGTGAATCCGCGTTTAGCGCACCATCTTTAAATGTGGTGAACACCAAAAACCTGGCGATAAATGGTCATTGTGAAGATATCAATGATGCAGCCACCTATATGCCCAAGTTTATTCGTCATGGATTCGGAGAATCAGCCTTGAATGGTGTTTATGCACTATTCTTTAATCCCTGCCAGGGGTTTGCCAACGGAGACTGGCAAGCTATTCGGGACAGTTCTGGTATCAGTTCTACTCAAGCTTCTAAAAAACTTGCAGAAGTTCTGGCAATAACGGCCAAGAAAAACATGGAAGTCAATCTGACGGTACATGAAAGCGGCCATGCACTTTTAAAAGAGGCTTTGAGGCAGGTCCATAAAAGCAGCATAACACTGGATCAGTTCACCGTGTTCTATGCTAACCCGACCCATAATATCGAATTAGTGGATGTCTGGCGCCGCCGCACTGGGATGAGGTTATCCCCCAAACCTCCGTTGATGAACTCCTACAGCCCACATCAGTTTTTGCTAACTGGCAATGCTATCAGCTATGCTCCTGTAGCCTATATGGCTAATAACAAGAATGCGGTTTCTACTGTGTACAATAGTACAAATTCCGTTCTTGGCGCTATAGGGTTGAAAGCTGTCGCAGGCTCCCTTGGGTTGGCAGGAGCCGCCAGTTGGGCATTTGCAGCTGCACCCTATTTGCTCGGCACTGGTAGAAGCGCCAACCAGGAAGTGATTGAGACTCCTGGTCAAGCCGTGGAACATGGGACCAAGCTGGTATGGAATTCCATGCATAAAATGATGGTAAAAGGGTAATTTTCATGTGGAGATTGGCTTCACGCAAACATCCCAGCGGCCCACGTCGCTGGGAGGATCACAAGATCCTATTATCTGGTACGGAAATATCCTACAGGGCACCAGAGAATAATCACGAACTAATTGATTCTCGAGCTCCGTTAGTTCTGAGAAAAGATATATATAACCCTGCGATATTTGAACGTTATTTCGAAAAGAATAAGCATGAGCCTATGGGTTGTGGCCTTGGGCTTAAGGACTGGGTATTCTTTGGTTTACCTATATTTGAAGGGCGTATAGGCGATCTAAAATTTCATCCGACTCTTGCCAAAATGCCTGAGTTCAGCAGCCTATTTCGTCCACTCCACATGGAATGTGCCATTGAAAGATACATATATACCTCACCACACTCTTCTCAAATATCCGGCTGGAGCCGACTGGGTTGGAAATCTTTAGAGCTAAATGGACACACTTGGATTACCTACGGATACAAGGGAGATCCAGGGTTCCATAACGCAGAAACAGTGAACGGCTCAGTGTGGCACTTGGCTCTTTCTGATGAAATTATGCTCATCATCGACTTTAGAGAAATCATCAGAATAAAAAACAGCCGACTTCACGAAACCTACCAAAAAATAATTAAGGACGTGATGTCGAGTTTTACTGTCAAACTATCAGAAGATGCGCGATCCCAAAGAGAAGCAGCACTATCGAAGTATTCTGATGAGAAGTTTTCCGAGCATCTGCCTCCTTATGAGTTTGAGCAGTATCCACTAGTAGATAGAGATGAGATATCTACCGCTGTAGGTGCCCGTTTCGACTATGATGAAAAAGCTCTTGAGCAGTGGAGTGCTGAAGTCGAAGCAGAACTCAAAAAGCAACAACAGGAAGCAGAAAAAGTCCGCCAACGCGTTTTAGATTCCCACCTGAGGTTTAAAGAACAAGAGAAGTAAAAGGGGGACAATTTTAACGATGTCCCCCTTTCGAACCATTGCCCTGAATTATTTACATAAAATACCAGAATCGGTCTTATCGGCTCTCATTCGCCCCACCACAAACGACCCCCCGTACTAGGGGTAATTGCGCAGTAGTGCCGCCTTTTTGTCCCAGCATACCGAATTCGACGCTTTGGCCTGGATAAATCTGCCGGTTCCAGTCAAGGTTGCTTGCCTCGTAGGGATTTTCTCCGCTCAGTGTGGCATTCCATTGATGGTTGATGCTACTTCCATCGGTATAGTTCCAGGAAACAGACCAGCCGTCGATGACCTCGCTACTGTTGTTCGTAATTCGAATGCCAGCCGTGAATCCTGTATTCCACTCGTTATAAAGAATGTATTCACAGGCGCCTGTGCTGGGAGAGCACCCCTCAACTTCCACTGTCTGGCGAACAATATCAACACCACCCTTTTGATCACTCACTGTGAGCGTTATTTCATATTGCCCGGATGAGCCATAGATATGAGAGACAATCTCACCGGTGCCAGAAATACCGTCACCAAAAGTCCATTGATAGGTGATTGGATCACCATCTGCATCAGTGGAGTCACTGGCATCAAGCATCACTTCCAAATCATTAATACTTACCGTAAAGCTTGCACTGGGTGGTTGATTAGGCTGTGGCGCTTCAGGGTTAGCGTAGTCATTCAAGAATGCCAGTAGCCAAACCAGGCCGCCGTTCCAGTTAATCGTGATTTCGTTAGTGGACCAGGATCCAATGTTGTCGATAAAACAGGTTTGAGGTTTTGACTCACAACCAGACAGAGCATTACGGGCAACATCATCTTCCAGTCCGGGATTTGGCCCGCCAGCCAGGGCTCCGGGTGGTGCCCACGGATAACTGCTGTTTAAAGCCCCTGCCCAGAATCGATGATGAGGCTGTTCAACAGTATCGGTGCCGTGACCAGTGATATAAGACAGAGACAAGGCATTTCTACCGAAAAGGTAATCGGTCGCTTTCACCACTGCTTCGGCATAGCTCTCATCACCGGTGAAGTCGTATGCCAGTGCCGGAAGCGCCAGTTTGTTCGCCACGATATTGTTGGAACCCCAGTAATATTCATCCGCAGCAAGAGGTAGCAGATAGTCTTGTTCATTCATCAATGTGACCAGTTCATCCGCTAACTGTATGATGATGTCACGGGCCTGGGACTGTATCTCAGAGCTGTGTGATGCAGGCACCATCGCCAGTGACATCAGGCCGGGCAACCGAGTTTTCGGCCATGCCCAGTCAGCTGTCAGAGGCTCATCAAGGTTGATATGCTCCCGATACTGGGGGTCTCCCGTTGTCAGAAATAATTCTGAAGCTGCCCAACTGAACTCATCGCTGACATCACCATCTCCGTACCCTCCACCACCGTTGTTATAGGCTTCGTTGTATATTACGTTGGGATTGGATCGTGCTGCCACCCAGGCACTCTTCGCCGCGCTCAGGCAACGCTCTGCGAAGGCTGGATCGATATTTTTCCATATACGCGCACTTTGCGCTGCGGTCGCCGCCAGGTTCAGGGTCGCGGCAGTGGTCGGAGGCACAAGATAACGCTCTCGCGGATCTTCATGCGGCGCTAAAGGCAAACCGGTCCAGCCATTATCATGCATCTTGTGATGGGCCATTCCGGCCAGAGCCTGACCTTCAGGGACCTGCATTGCCAGCAGAAACGCCATTTCCCAACGAGCTTCATCAAGCAGATCAGGTACGCCGTTGCCACTTTCAGGGATATTCAGAGATCCATCTTCAAATGTGGAGGCATTACGACCAAAATAACGATTTCTCTCATAGGCGTTAAGGATCTTCCAGACTGAAATACCGCCGTTCACCACATATTTTCCATGATCTCCAGCATCGTACCAACCTTTACTCACATCCAGAGAATAATCGCAGGTACCAGACCAACAGGCGACTTGATAATCTCCTTGATTGGGCGCCACACCGATGTGCCCGGCGGGTCTGGCCAGTTGACTGTCAGGATTGTAGCTCCCTCTTCCACCACCAGTATGGACCGTTTCGATACTGACACCACTTCGGTTATGGTAAAAATACCGGATAGCATCGTAGAGAGGGGTGGTATAGATGCCGTCATCGATTCTGAAAGGATAACTGTTCTGGTCACCTACCTTGAGCGTATATGACAGCCCCTCAACACGAACATTAGTAAAATTGATATGCTGAACGATATCACCAGAAGCAGGATCAATGCCTTTTGGTTCGGACATTCCGGAAGCCACCAACGTGCCCCCCAACCATAACTCCCAAGCTTGCAGCGTGTGGTTTTCTGATACAAAGGTGGCAACCTTGGGTGCTTCAGTAAGATATCCGATTTGATTGATTCGAGGGTTTCCCTCCTTGGACATCGCGTTTGTTGAAACTAGCGCAGTATTTATTCCCAAGGCAAGTGCACTAACCACAAAGCAGGTATTACGCATGTTTGTCTCCTGAAAAGTACGGGAAATGAAGAGCGAGTGTGGGAATCTGATCAACTCATCCGCCTTCCCAGGAGGTCAATAGACAGATCCCAACCAAATATCTGAGTCACGTCAATCTTCAGCACAAACAACTAGGGAGGCTCTGAATAACTCCCCAAATCAGTCATAATACGGCCAACTTCACTCATCAGGAATACTATCCATGGATCAGATGACTTTCTCCGAAGCTGAATACCAGAATAAGAAGCGTAAGACCCGCCGGGAAATCTTTCTGGAGCGAATGGATAAGCTGATCCCATGGAAACGCATGGAAAAGAAGATCGCCCGCTATTACCCCAAGGGCGAGAACGGCCGCCCTCCGTATCCGTTATCCACCATGCTTCGTGTCCACTGCATGCAGCTATTTTATAACCTCAG
>NZ_AQXX01000049.1 GCF_000376785.1 Hahella ganghwensis DSM 17046 | reverse complement strand
GGGGGGGAAGATCCAAAATGGCCGGAAAAACACTCTGAATATTCGGCCATATATCGTCGAGAGTTTGAATTACCTCAGAACCTTGGGGTTATTCAGACTCTCCTTAACCGGCCGGCTCACAACTGAGCCGGCTTTTCCGGTAAGGAGTACATACAATGATGATTGCGGACCTCGTAGATCAGGACGACCTGTACAACTATCTGCTGCAAATTGGCGCACCAGTAGCTAAAGGGTCAGACCCTCGTCAGGCAGTGGAAACCACTCTGGGGTGGTTGCAGACACAGCCAGCAGAAAAGCGCATGGAAGTGGACAGAATGGCCCAACAACTGATGAAGAAGCCTGAATTACTACTTCCTGCCGTGAAGGCAGCGGTCGAAGCATTACTGACCCGAAGATAGATCAACGGTCTGATATTCGAAGACTACCCTGACCGCAGCCTGGAAAACAAACAGGGTGTCTCCCTCCCTGAATACACTGGCAGTCATGTCATAGGTCTTGGCTTGCTTTTGATTTTACCAAGCTCAGACGATACTTCTTTGAAATGCAGATAATCGCCTGAGTTCACCGGCAAAGCTCCCCCGGAAAGACTCATCACATTGAAATAACGCCTCTCCCCAGTCGATCTTCCGTGACAATACCGCCTGCAGCAATGTCATTGTCTGTATACCACTGACTGACATACTCATCAAACTCCGCCAGCAAAGGCGCTAGAATCTCCCTTTGGCCTGGATCGGTGATCACGGCAATAAAATCATCGCCGTTAACGTGCCCGATAAAGTGATCTCCTGAGCCGCAATAGTTTTTTAGAAAGCCCGAAAAAATACAGCAACCTCTACATAGAGTTCAGTATATAAACGCAAAAAAACAGACGCAGAGAAATGCTGATATTATCTAGATAGATTGTTCTGTAAAGTCGGCAACAGTGCGGCGATAAGTAGATGGGGTGCCCGGCATCCAGCGGGACCATGTCCGGCGAAGGCTTCTCTCAGCCTGAAAGCCACATCTTTTCAGCAATCTCATCAAGGCTGAGGCGAGTCTGCTCCAGCAGTTGCCGAGCCAGCTCCACCCTGGCCTGCTGCAGATAATCCTGAAGGCTTTCGCCGGTTGCCCGGGTAAACATTCGACTGAGATGACGTTCACTAAGGTGAACCCTTACAGACAACTCGCTAAGCGTCCATGAGTGTCCGGGGGCTGACATGATCATATCCTGAACATCATGAATTCTGGAATGTATGTGATTACGGTGGTTCAGCCAGAAGCTGACTTGCTGCTCATGACCTGAGCGCCGCTGATAAAGAACCAGGCTGCGCGCAATCTCCAGGGCTTTACCATGGCCCCAGTGATCAGCCACCAGTTGCAGACACAGGTCCAGTCCCGTCGTTATGCCTGCACTGGACCAAAGATGACCATCATTAACAAAGATGCAGTCCTCCTGCACCCGGGCCTCCGGCGCCAGGGTGCGCAGCACATCTGTGAGTTCATGGTGCGTGGTACAACGTTTTCCATCGAGCATTCCGGCTTTCGCTGCCAGCAGTGTACCGGAACAGATTCCTGCAATCAGGGACTTACCCTGCGACTGAAGGCGGAGCCACTCGACAGCATGGCGATATTCCGGCTCGTCCAAATGACGGGCAAGCTTGCTGGTACCGATCAGCAATAGCCAGCTATTGTTCGGTAATTGCTCAGGCAAAGCTTCCAGTTTGGTTAAATGCAGTCCCTGATAAGAGCTTTGGTCCTCTGAGGGCGAGATATAATGAAGTTCAACCAAACCCTCCAGGGAGTCATGGGCAAATATCTGAGCGGGCGCAGCCAGATCCATGATATGCACTCTGGGCAAAACCAACAGATATATCCTGATCGGGGATTCTGGCCGGCTCATTCGATTTTAAACACTCAACTTTATAAAGTGGTTAAACTCAGCAGTACAGCAGTATTCCAGCCGTTATTAGCACTGTTGTGCTTCGCCTATTCCACATACTGCTCAACGAACTTGATGGTCGCGAACCTCTTTTCCAGCACCAGAGCTGTATGCTTCTGAATCTGCTCGACACTCACCAGATCTCCTGTCAAAGGATGACGCATAGGAAAAGTCAGGGTGGCATCCAGCACAAACTCCACACCGTAGCCCAGATCGCTGGCCACACGGGTGGTGGTTTCGCAGCATTGCTCGGTACGAATACCGCTGACCACCAGATTCTCGATGCCCCGCTTCTGCAACCATTCCTGAAGTCCGGTTTTGAGAATCGCATTATGGGCATATTTGTTAAATACCGGATCATCGGTTCTTTTATCCAGAAAGTCCATCAAGCGGACATATCCGGACTCTGGAGAAAATACTCCTGTCTCCTCGTTATGAAGAATAAAGATAACCGGCCACCCCTTATTTCTAGCCGCGCCAATAAGCTGATTCTGCTTTTCCGCGTATGCGTTAAACCCTGATTCATCCCAGTAATCCCTGTGCTTATAGGATTCCTGCACATCAATAACCAATAATGCTGTAGTACTCATATCTCACTCCGTTCTGTATTGCGTTCTGAACAGAGAACACTATATGACCGAAAATCCCTGAAGATAAGGCGTTCATCGGACAGAAACCGGACAGATCAGGACAACCAATCTACATGGAGCATTTGAGGCGGATGCCGAGGATTAACAGACTACGAAGAAAGGGCTTAACCGGCAAAATCAATCGCCTGAAGGAGAGTATGGTTAACAGAAGAAAATCGCCATCCTTGGCGAGTGATGTTCCTAAAGTTTCAAAATGAACTCAGCTTAGATTAAGAGCCCAGTTCAATAGTCGCTATAGATACCTTACTCAACAGCAACAACTTGCTCTTCGTCCAGTGAAGTATTGGAGGCTTCCTGTTGATTGGTGTTGGCCAGAACGGATTCGGCATACCAGTCCAGAAAATTAACCACGCCAAACTCGAAGGTTTCAGAGTATGGACCAGGCTCGTAACCGACTGAGTTGATTCCCAGTTGGTTCTGCTCTGCCAGCTCCCGATCCTGTCGGTTGGTGGCATCCCAAACCTCTGTCAGGCGCTTGGGATCATAGTCCTGCCCTTCCACCGCATCTTTGTGGACCAGCCACTTGGTGGTCACCAGTGTCTTCTGGGCCGAAATCGGTAATACCCGGAACACAATGACGTGATCACTCTGCATATGGTTCCAGGAATTGGGAAGGTGCAGAATCCGCATAGAGCCCAGCTCACGATTTTTAATTCTTCCCAGTGTCTTGGAGCAGCCATTCTTGCCGTCCATCGTCATAACTTCTGTGCCCTTTTTCAGTGGCATCCGGACGATACGGTTACGCAAACCATGGGACACGTGCTCGTGTGGAATGCCTTCCGCATCCCAGGCTTCCGCCTGTGCCTGATAATGTTCGAGGAATTCAGGTGTCGCTCGAGGATCGTTGGTGTCATCCCATTCCAGCAGGGTTCTGAGCAGTTCTGGATGAGACCCCGAACAGTGATAACATTCCCGGTTATTCTCGATCACCAGTTTCCAGTTGGCACTTTCCTCCAGGGTCGATTCTGCCGCCACTTTGGTATTTACCATATCATATGGTTCCATGTAGCGCTCCAGGTCCTCCAGGAAGCCATCGATATTGGTTGGCTCTCCCGCCGCCAGACTGATAAAGATAAAACCACCGGCAGTTTTGCAGTGTGCCTTCTTCAGACCATGGGCAGATTTATCAAAGGAGTCCCCCATTTCGGTACCGGCAAACAGCAGGTTACCCTTGAGGTCATAAGTCCACTGGTGATAAGGACAAGTGAGATTGGCCACTTTGCCCCGGTGTTTGGTACAAATCCGGGACCCACGATGTCGACACACATTGTGGTAAGCATTGATATTCCCTTCGCCGTCTCTAACAATCAGCACCGGATTTTGCCCGATCTCCACTGTGATATAGTCGCCCTTGCCGGGAACCTCACAGGTCATCGCCACAAACAGCCATTCTTTCTGGAAGATCTCTTCCATATCCACACGGAACATGAATGGATCGTTATAGAGAGGTTGTGGCAAAGAGTAATTGCTTTTTCTCTCTTTTAACAAACGAGTCATTTCCAACCGGGCTTGCTCGTATGAGTTATACTTCAAATTGAGCAAATCGTTTTCGTTCATCAATCATTCCTCAAACAGGCCGATATCTCTGTGTATTCACTAATTGTTTTGGTTGCAGCCTGCTCCCTTGGTGATCCAATCTCCCCAGGACGGCAACTGTAAGTCTATTTTCTGAGAGGTTTGTCGCGACCGGTTATCCAAATACGACAAAGCCGGATAATTTTTCGACCAAATAGCCCGACTAAGCCCTTGCCAACACAGGGATTGGATAAGACGAACAAGTTCATGTCGCAAATGGCTAATTTGATTCTTGTGTTTTAGCCAAAAATGGCGAGAAATCTCAAAGATCCAATGGATATCTATTTTACGGCTTCAAATGAAGCATTGAACACCCTGGAGACGCTCATGAGCAGTGAAATTCAAGAAACCCATACCCAATATTTTAATGACGTCAATACTCGGGTCTGGACCAATGGGCGCCATGCCGTCCGCTGTGTGCGGGTGATCCAGGAAACCTGGGATGTCAAAACGTTTTGCTTCAATGCCGAACAGTCGGTCATGTTCTTCTTCAAACCCGGCCAGTTCGTGACACTGGAACTGGAGATCGACGGTGAGCAGGTCATGCGATCCTACACTATTTCCAGCTCTCCATCGGTCCCTTACAGTTTTTCCATCACTGTCAAACGGGTTCCGGGCGGCCGCGTCTCCAACTGGCTGCACGACAATCTAAAGGTACAGGATGAGCTGGCGGTTCATGGGCCTGTTGGTAACTTCAACTGTATTGACTATCCGGACGAGAAAGTCCTCTTCCTTTCCGGCGGCGTGGGCGTGACCCCTGTCATGTCCATGGCACGCTGGTATTTTGACACTAATGCCGATGTGGACATGGTGTTTGTTCACAGCGCCAGAACACCAAAAGACATCATATTCGAGCGTGAACTCTGGCACATGTCGTCCAGGGTACCCAACTTTGCCCTCCACGTGATATGTGAACGCACAGAAGTGGGCCATCCCTGGCCGGGATATCGTGGATATCTGGATCAGGCGAAGCTGGACATGATCGTCCCGGACTTCCTCACCAGACGAATTTTCTGCTGTGGCCCAACGCCTTATATGCGTGCTGTGCGAGAGCTGCTGAAAGCAAATGGCTACGACATGAGTCGTTATCATGAAGAATCCTTCGGTGCGACTCCGGAAGCCATTACCCAGGATGCCATTGATCAGGCCGAAATCGCTGTCAAGGAAGCGGAAGAGATCAAAGACTCCGATATGTTCACGGTGGAGTTCACCTCTTCGGGTATGAGCATCCAGGCCACACCAGGCGAAACAGTTCACGCCTCCGCTTCCCGTCTGGGATTGAATATTCCCAAAGCCTGTGGTGTCGGCATCTGTGGTACCTGCAAAGTACTCAAAACTTCCGGCGATGTTGAGATGCAGCACAACGGCGGCATCACCGAAGAGGACATCGAAGAAGGCTACATCCTGACCTGCTGCAGTATTCCAACAACCAATGTGACTGTAGAGGGGTAAGGGTATTCATTAATACACCATCCTTACCGGCGAAAAGGGCAAACGGAATGGTTTGCCCTTTTTTATTTTTCATGCCCAATCACTCTGAACTACCGATTTATCCTATCGACCTGTTGCCTTTTTAAGCGCAAGCTATATTCTCAATAACTCAAAACATCATACGCAGTATTCGCCAAAGATCATTTTCCGGTTAATTAGGACGCTATTGATCAAGTCGGCCATTGTCGGAAATGGTTCAATGAAATGGAGCGTGCAATAATTACAATGAGGAGCGATTATGCAAATCGGTATCCCCAAGGAACATAAACCTCATGAGAAACGGGTCGCGGCTAGTCCCGACTCGGTCAGGGAGTTGATAAAACTTGGATTCACTGTTGTCGTAGAAAATCACGCTGGAGGATTATCCAGCTTTCATGATGATGCCTATGAAGAAGCGGGAGCCAAGATCGGTGAGGTTTCAGACGTCTGGCAATCAGACATTATTCTCAAGGTTAATGAACCTAACGAGCAGGAAGTGGAACTGATTAAACCCGGTGCCACCCTGATCAGTTTTCTGTGGCCTGCGGTTAATGAAGAGCTGGTAAAAACACTGGCGGCGAAGAAAGTCACAGCCATGGCGATGGATTCAGTCCCCCGGATCTCCCGAGCCCAGTCCATGGACGCCCTGAG
Organism: Hahella ganghwensis DSM 17046; assembly: GCF_000376785.1. GTDB lineage: Bacteria > Pseudomonadota > Gammaproteobacteria > Pseudomonadales > Oleiphilaceae > Hahella > Hahella ganghwensis. The sequence goes on along the minus strand of NZ_AQXX01000049.1, from coordinate 6,239 downwards.
CTCCATGGCCAGTATTGTCGGTTATCGCGCCGTGGTTGAAGCCTCTCATCATTTCGGACGCTTCTTCTCCGGCCAGATTACTGCAGCGGGCAAAGTGCCACCGGCCAAGATCCTCGTTATAGGCGCCGGTGTTGCCGGTCTCGCGGCCATCGGTACGGCTGGCAGTCTCGGTGCGATCGTTCGCGCCTTCGACACCCGTCCTGAGGTAAAAGAACAGATCGTCAGCATGGGCGCGGAATTCCTCGAAGTTGATATCGAGGAAGAAACCGGTTCGGGTGACGGTTATGCCAAAGAGATGAGCCAGGCATTTATCGATGCCGAGATGGCACTGTTCATGGAACAGGCCAAGGACGTGGACATCATCATCTCGACCGCATCCATCCCAGGCAAACCGGCCCCCAAACTGATTACCGAAGACATGGTGAAAGCCATGAAACCGGGCAGCGTGATCGTTGACCTTGCCGCCCCTAACGGCGGTAACTGTGAGCTGACGGTGCCAGGCGAAAGCGTAGACTGCCACGGTGTCACCATCGCAGGATTTGTGGATTTGCCGTCCAGATTACCGGCCCAGTCGAGCCTTCTTTACGCCAATAACCTTGTCAACCTCATGAAGTTGTTGTGCAAGAACAAGGACGGCACCATTAATGTAGATTTCGAGGACATTATTATTCGTGGCGTTACCGTCGCCAAAGAAGGTGAAATCACTTGGCCGCCGCCCCCGGTTAAGGTCAGTGCAGCCCCCAAGCCGAAGGTCGCTCCCCCACCAGAACACGAAGCACCCGTCAAAAAAGGCATGCCTCCAAAGTTGAAGCAGGGTCTGATGCTGGGAACCGGTGTACTGTTTCTTTGGCTGGCCAGTGTCGCTCCGTCAGATTTTCTGTCTCACTTCACGGTCTTCCTGCTGGCATGCATTGTCGGTTATCACGTGGTCTGGAGCGTGACCCACGCTCTGCATACACCTTTGATGAGTGTCACCAACGCCATCAGTGGCATTATTGTGGTGGGCGCGCTGCTACAGATCAGCAGTGACAATACACTCGTCATGCTACTGGCAGCTGCTGCCACTCTGGTCGCCACAATCAATATTGTCGGCGGCTTTGTGGTCACCCAGCGCATGCTGAAAATGTTCCGTAAATAGGAGGCAAACAAATGAACTCAGGAGTTTTAACGGCTTCCTATCTGATCGCGGCTGTCCTCTTTATTTTGAGCCTGGCCGGTCTCAGCAAGCAGGAAACCGCCAAGAATGGCAACCTGTATGGCATCATCGGCATGGCCATTGCGCTGGTCGCGACGCTTTCGCGCCCGGAAGTCAGTGCCGTCTGGCTGATTCTGATCGCCATGGCCATCGGTGCAGTCATCGGCGCCAAGGTCGCACTGAAGGTCGAGATGACCGAGATGCCCGAGTTGGTGGCCATCCTCCACAGTTTTGTGGGCCTGGCTGCGGTACTGGTTGGATATAACAGCTATGCTGATCATGTCCCGATGACCGGCGTGATGCTAAATATCCACCTCACGGAAATTTTCCTCGGCGTGTTTATCGGCGCGGTGACCTTCACCGGCTCGGTGGTAGCATTCGGGAAACTGCGTGGAAAAATCAGTTCCAAAGCGCTAACGCTTCCTCATCGCCACAAACTGAATCTGGCCGCCTGTGTTATCTCATTCCTTCTCATGATCTATTTCGTGAAGAATGGCGGAAGCACTTTCAGCCTGCTGGTGATGACCGCAATTGCACTCTGGTTCGGTTGGCATCTGGTGTCTTCCATCGGTGGCGCAGATATGCCAGTGGTCATTTCCATGCTGAACAGCTACTCAGGCTGGGCTGCAGCGGCAGCCGGGTTTATGCTGTCCAATGACTTGCTGATCATAACCGGCGCTCTGGTTGGTTCTTCTGGTGCGATTCTCTCTTATATCATGTGTAAGGCGATGAACCGCTCCTTCATTAGTGTCATTGCAGGCGGATTCGGAAATGATCCTGTGGATCATGGTGATGGTGAAGAGTATGGCGATCCGGTCGAAATCACCGCAGAAGGTGTTGCGGAAATGCTCAAAGGCTCCAAATCCATCGTGATCACACCAGGTTACGGAATGGCAGTCGCCCAGGCCCAGCATCCGATCTATGAGATCACACAAAAACTACGGGCAGATGGTATCAACGTACGTTTCGGCATCCACCCGGTCGCTGGTCGTCTACCAGGCCACATGAACGTTTTGCTGGCAGAAGCCAAAGTGCCTTATGACATTGTATTGGGAATGGAGGAAATCAATGATGATCTCTCCGACACCGATACCGTTCTGGTCATCGGCGCGAACGATACCGTCAACCCAGCAGCGGCAGAAAATCCCAGCAGTCCGTTAGCCGGCATGCCAGTACTGGAAGTCTGGAAAGCCCGCAACGTCGTGGTCTTCAAACGCGGGATGAGCACAGGCTACGCCGGTGTTCAGAACCCTCTGTTCTTCAAGGAAAACACCAGCATGCTGTTTGGCGATGCCAAAGCCAGCGTGGATGCGATATTGAAGGCGTTGTAAATCTCGTGGCAGGAGAGCTCTTAAGAGTTCTCCTTTTTCTCAACTAACAGATCAGAACAGCTTCCAGACTCAAATTATCTATCCCCAACCCCAGGAACTGGAAGCGCATCATCGGTTTCGATGACAGACCGGAATATATTCCACATAGCATCGAAATCATCCGTTGAAGCGAGTCGAATATTTACCATCAGTAAATCCTTTACTCATTAGTGGAAAGATTAAAATAGATAGAAAGTTCCCTGTTACTTTTCAAACTTTTTTCGTATGGCCTATTTACGAGTCAGTCCATTTTATTCAGACATCTTTTTCAGGTGTTTGATTTTTACGAAATTTCCCCAGGACTTTGCTTACGCAAACCGTGCCTTAGCCTTCTAGCAGACTACCCTTCCTCCTTTCATCCCTATTCCTTTCGCAACTGGCAACCAAAAAAATCAGCCTTAGTTGAGTTAGGTCAAACGGGATAGGCTGAAAAAATCCAAATATCGTCTAGTCTATAAAATCATAGATCATTTTTTGATCGACTTTGATGAGAGAATCGTTTCTACAGAGAGTTGTCGTGGATACTTTTCAGCCTTTCCTAAACAGAATAATCGGAGGCACCATGCTTAACTCAAGGTTGCAGTCAGAAAGCGCGACAAACAAACTTATACTGACCGGTTTGGCCTTTTCATTAGCACTTGCTCTTATCGTGAGCGTAGAAGCAAAAGCGGAAGAAGAGACCATCGGTGCAGATGAGTACAGGATGTCCTGTCTTTCCTGCCATGGCGTTGGAGGAAAGGGCGACGGCCCGGTAGCTAAATACCTCAATGTCAAACCTGCCGATCTTACAAAATTATCAAAAAACAGCCACTCACAATATCCTGATCTTAAGCCTGGAGAATTCCCCTTCTTAAAGGTTTACCAGATGATAGATGGGCGGACAGATCTTACCGTGCATGGTGATAGAGCCATGCCAATATGGGGCGACCGCTATAAGGCAGATGAAGGAAAGAGCCCTGCTGGTTACGAAGGCGAATACGAAAAAGTTGTTCGTGGCAGAATATTGGAGCTTGTCTACTACATTCAATCGATTCAGGAAAAATAACATCGACCTCTTCAGAATGAGGTTTTGAACACAAGTTTTAGGCCTTTTCAAAGGGTTGCTACATATGTACCGTAACAACCCTTCTTACTACTTTTTCGGGTGTCCTCCTGAGGGTTAGCAGAGCGCGAGCCCGGCACACTAGCACCTTGTAATTGATGTGAAAAACTCTCACCTAACCGATATTTTTGATCTATTCCAAATGGTTTCCAAACTTCCGTTATTATCACGGGATCTGGGTTCCAAGCTCTCAATTTTCCTTGTCGCTGCTGGCGTCCACATCGCTAGCCTTGATGGGCAGCTTCCGCTAACAGACAAGTATGAGTGACGCACGTCAAAGAGGCGGAAGTTTAGGTTTGATTTGTACTTCTATCTTTCATCACACGTCATACAACCAAAGCCGCTATTACTTGTACGAATTGCTCCTCGCAAACTTTTTCTAGGAACGGGCGACTTTTAGGGGGCTAGAGCTAATCTCTAACTCTTTCATAAGACAAACAGGCAACCTATTTTCCCCAGTTTATTACTCTCTATGTTTTCTTACCGAACTTGCTTTTTCCTTGTCATGTCATTAGCTTACCGCCGCCTTTTTACGAGGCACTCTTTTTGTCGCTTGAAGGTTTAAGTGACTTACACAAATAAGGATTATTATGAATAAGAATATGACTTTGAAATCATTATTCCTAACCCTGATGTTGACAGGCAATGTGGAGGCTAATGGAGCATCAGAAACCTATGTATTCTGCGGCGCACTTGATGGAGCCTATTGGTATTGGGCTAGAACGTCAGATGGCGCAGGAAAAACGGTTCAAGGTGAATGGCACAGTGAAGTTTTAAGTTCAGGTCAATCCATGACTTTCTTTAAGGTTGATGAGAAACAATATAAAGAAGCCTCACTACTGTGCCGTCCAGGGGATGTCGCCCAACCAGCCGATCACAGTTACTCTCCGTGGCGGACCTTTCAGGTTATTCGCCCCAATGGAGAAACTTTCTTTGCACCAGGCTTTTACCAATTACATAGTCTGGAGGCCTCTTTTCAATTAAGAGTGTGATTTTCTCCCCTCTCATTAATTTTATGAGAGGGGTAAACTCAGAAATACTAGCCCTTCTACTGAAAACTTTTTTCGTAAAAAAGAACTTGCCCTGAATAGCTCAGAAACATGATCCCGTTTTTGCCAAGCCAGTTTATTCCCTAAAACTTGGGGTGCTCTGCAAATTGCTTTGCTGAGTCTCCAATTTTCAACCAACACGGTTTCTCTGAGACAAATTCGTGAAACTGGTTCTCGATTTCAAGATCACTATCGATGCAGTTGGCCACAACCGGGAACGACTCACCTTCTGATAAAACTTCGCCTAGCGCAGATCCACAAACAGAACAAAAACACCGATCGTATTTATAGGGAGGCTCCGCCTTGAAAGTCGAGATTTGATCGCGCCCCTGAGTAATCCGAAAGTTTTCGGACTTTACGAATACCAGAGTGCTTGCCCCCACTTTGCGACATCGACTGCAATGGCAAGTACCCATCATACTTGGTGTCTCGGTTAATTCGAACTGAACAGCCCCGCAGCAACAGCTTCCCTTGATCATAGGAACTCCTTGAAAGAGATTAGGTAATTTCATAAGCACACTACATCCATACTGTTTATTTGTACAGATATATTTATATACGCTGTTGATAATGCTCAACTCTTCTACAACTGCCCTGCTATCCTGTGACTTCCGCTATTCTCTCGTGATCAGTCACAGAAACGTTGTCCTCACCCCTCTTATAAAAGTGCTATGCTTGCTACTTTACCCACATCATCAGGAACACCTCATGAGCGAAATGTCCAAAGACCAGGCTTTGGCAGAAAAAATTGCCGAGATGGCTCGTGAAGACGCTGAATTCCTAAAAAAACTGGAAGAGTTTGACGGTGAAATGCGAGATGATGAGAAAGAATTCCTGGAACTTCAAAGGGAACAAGTAAGGTTACAAAAAGAGGTTTCTGAAAACCTGTTAGCGATAGATAAATTGAAGAAAACCTACAGAAAAAGGCAATTATCGCGCTTAATTCTTATCTTGATCGTGGTAATAACCGCCGTTGGCTACTTGACCTATCGGCTTGCAATAAAAGCAATTAACTAATCTGGGAGGGTCGCGATCTCGTCCAGACCACTAGAATACTCCCTGGCTTTGTCCCCTCATCAATATTTGCAGAATTCAGTTACAGGTCCTCTGGAAAGCGCTCATCCAAAGGCAGGTCCTCATTGATTTCCTCAAGTGCCTCTAAGGCCTCTTCGGGGTAATCACAGATAATCTCATCCATATCTGTACCGGTAAGATACAGGGCAGCACTGAGCAAATAGTTATCTGTTGACGTGGCCTAATAGAACAGACCAACCCAGTTAAGGATAATACCCCTAACTGGAGATGAAGAAATTGACCACACGAAAGAAGTACTCAAAAGAATTTAAATTGGATGCCATCAGCCTGGTTCTGGATCAAGGCTACAGTCAAACCGATGCTGCTCGAAGCCTTGGGATTACCCCCAATATGCTGGGCCGCTGGATAAGGGAACATCGCAGAGATGACGGCCAGGCTTTTCGAGGCAATGGGAAGCTAACTCCCGAGCAGGAGGAGATCAGAAGGCT
>NZ_AQXX01000048.1 GCF_000376785.1 Hahella ganghwensis DSM 17046 | reverse complement strand
GAACGGTGTGCCCCATCGACTGAAGCTTCCGGGCCCAAAAGTTAGAACTACCACAGGCCTCCATGACAACCTGGGTGGGCAGCTGTTTATGCATAAATTCAACAAAAGCGTTACGAGACAGCGCCCGGTTAATCTGAACTTTACCAGCTTGGTTCAGCACGCAAACCTGGAAAACTGACTTTGCCAAATCCACTCCGATGAGCTTAATATTCATGATGGATGCCTCCTCTATACTTGTTTGTTGACACTACAAGTGTGGCGCATTTGACGCCGATAGAGGGGAGGCATCCATCTCATCACCCACAAACTAGTTGACGGAGCTGCCATCGCTCCGTAGTCTCCTGTTTTTTTACTCAGTATTAAGGTTCAAGGATAACCTGCGCCAGAAAGGAGCTCATTTCCCTCTCCGATACCCGTTATTATCACTGTATCGCCCGCTGTGTTCGCCGGGCGTTTCTCTGTGGCAGTGACCATTTCTCAGGTCAAAGTTTCGAACACCGGCGCCAGTGGATTGTCGACCGACTGTTTGAATTGTCTGATATTTTCGCTATTGATGTGGCGGCCTATGCGGTCATGAGTAATCACTACCATGTGGTGCTGCAAGTCAACGCTGAGTTGACTGATACCTGGTCGCAGGATGAAGTGATCGAGCGTTGGCGGAGACTTTTCAAAGGACCTCAATTGGTTGAGCGCTACCTGAATGGAGTTTCATTGGATAGAGCAGGGCTCCTGAAGCTTTCTGGGATCAATGGGGTCAGAGTCTTTGATCTGAGCTCCGTATACTGTAGCCTGGCCAATCTCAACATTGAAAAAGGATTTTCTATATGGCTCGACTACCCCGTCTTTATCTACCTGGTTGCTCCCATCACATTATTCAACGCGGAAAGAATCGCGAACCTAGTTTCTTTGGTGACAGTGATTACAAAGGGAAAATCAAAGACACTGACCCCATTGATTCCGGACGTCAGTGGATTGTTGAGTGTCATTCCTTGTCAGTGACGTTCGTGAGGCCTGTCTACGCTTATATTACGGCATAACTGCCCGGTGCCTGGTGTGTTCATTTTCCTGCTTTTTTGTTACTCTCCTCGGAATATCATGAGATCTAGAACACCCACAAACTGATATTCATGAATTTAATGGATATCCCGTTATTAGCGCCGTTATTTGTTAAATTATTTCCCTTTTATGGCAGCCAGGCAATGCTTCCGGTGCGGACGCCGAATTGGTTACTCAAAGGTATGGGATCGCTGCCTTTATGAATCGTTTCTTTAAAGAAGGATCTTAATGGCCTAACTGCTTTGCTGTTCGAATCCAGATGAATTTTTTCAGCGTTGGAAGCCACGACATAAGCCTTGCCCTGTATCGTGGATTGATCGATAACAAATACCCAGCGCCCATCGGGAGACCATATCGGGGTACGGTGCCTGGTCCACCCAGACCCCTCTGTCAGTTGTGTCAGTCCGCTGCCATTGCTGTCGATAACCCAAATTGTTCCCAGAATACCTGTAGAACTTTTTTCGCCGACAGTAAATGCGATTTTATTACCATTTGAATTTGCCGAAGGCTCGCCCGGTTGCCCCAGGGCAGCTGGAATGGTCACAATTGGTTTGCTGCTTCCACTCACATATATCGATTGGCCTGAAACAAATATCAAACGGTTATTTGGCAACCAGTCGAAATTATGTCTTCGAATCTCAATTCGATCGAATTTTTTAATCAGTTTTCCGGAACGGCTATAGATATGTAGAATGAAGAAAGGTCCGCCCTTTTTACGCCCTCTATTTTCAACCACCACCCCCACCAGTTTTCCATCGCGAGACATCCGGGCTGGTCCAAAACTGATATCAGGTAATGCAAACACGTCTGTTGGCTTACCTCCCTTGGAGTGGAAGACGATACAATCTCTGTCCTGACCGAACTTGATATAACAGTTTTCTACGGTTTCCACATACTCTGAACCATCAAAGGACCTTGGAAATGCAGTAAAATCAGCCAGCCCTGGATAATGGGGATTCCTTTCCCAGATTGCTCCGGGAATCGGGTGATAATGCCCGGATTGTATATCCAGTATCCAAGGGCCGGCTCTATTACCGATAAAAATATGTCCCGATAGTTCGCCGTTGACGGTACTGGTGCTGCCTGAGCCACAAGCTTGTAACATCAATAGCACTACGACAACACAAGTTAGCGGTACCCAATTAATAGCCATTGCATTTCCTCTTTCTACTGCCGATGCTCTCGATCGAGTGATATCAATTCGGCAACGGTGTTTCCTGCCAACCTGTTTGCTGTAACAGTTTTGTCTTTAGCGCTTCGTTTGCAATTTCTGCCGTATATGAGTAGTAGTCAGAAGGGACAAAAACCGCATCGGGATTAACAGTTTCAATGTTGGTGCCATTGAGCAGGTTGCCTGATGCTCGAATATAACCATTGTTTAGTGACTCGACGCCATTGTGGCTGCCACCCGGTTCGAAAATATTGTTTTCCACAAAAAGTTCAGCGGTAATCGCTGAACGCATTCCGTAGTACCCCCAATCTCTAAGGTAGTTGTTGAAGGCGTGGACCTTGCCGTACCGTATACGTGGAGAGCGCTCAGTGATGTTGTCAAAAAAATTGTGGTGCTGTGTTACCCGGATAATGTCGTCAAAGGAGTCATTGTCGCTGGCGGAAATCAGAACGGCCTTTCCATGATCATAAAAGTGATTCCATGACAGAGTTATATCAGTGGAACGGACTGTTATATCAATCAAGCCATCGGTGAAATTGCTGAAAGTGCAGTGATCAATCCACACGCCTTTAACATCACCATAGATGGTGATGGCGTCACGTTCTTTATCGGTGAGAGAATTGATGATGCGTATGTTGTGCACAATAATATTTTCCACGCCCTCGTCAAGCAAGAGACCGTCACCGGTCAAGGTAATATCAGCGCCGCGACCATCGATGGTTTTATTCGACTGCACATCAATCGCCTCGTCTAAACTGATCGTTCCCGATACGTCGAACACGATCCAGGCTGCAGCCGATTGCTCAGCGCAAGCCCGCAAGCTGCCTGCTCCAGAAGCTGCCAGAGTGGTTACGTGACAGAGGGGAGCCCCTTTACCACCGGTAACGTTTTTCCCAAAACCGATGATTCTGTCGGTTATATCTTCCCAGGGGCGCTCACTTCCACTATCTCCGTCACCTGAACCATTTCCACTGGACTCGAAAGCGCCAATATCGGGCGCGCTGCCAGTCCAATGCAGACAACTGTCATCGTAGCCCGTACTGAGTGGGTAGGGATAAACGGGGTCGGGGTTGGTGCAGTGCACGCCATCAATGGCAATTCCGGCATTTATTAACGGCGATCCTGCTGCGGGTTTGAACTTATTGTAAAATTGCAACCATAAATGCCGGTGAATCTCTTCGTTGGTAGCATTCTGTGTCCAATCTAGGCTGATATCAGTTCCGGTAAAGTCACTCGTGCCCAATGCGACTTGTTCACTGCCGCCTATGCCACTGAAATTATTACTTTCATCCCGGTTGGAAATGTTGCCGTTATATCTGAAGTTTTCAGGCGAGCCAAAACCTAAGTTGTTTTTGACCTTTAAACTGTCGAAGGTGCTCGGCGCCATATTGCTCTGCACCAACAGGTCAATGCCAGATCGCCCCCAAAAAGCAAGAGAGTTGTTATAGACCAAAAACTCGTTATCACCACTTACTCGCCACTCAGTTCCCTGATAAAAAAACGGCATATTCGGTTCGTTCCAATCGCCTCGCATCATGGGACTGGTACCTAGTGCCAGATTACCGAAATTTCGACGTGGTCCGGAACCTGGGAGGAAATCCTTGAGCCCGCGCCGAGCTGCCGGACCGCAGTACCAGGCGATATTCGACATTAGAGTCATGCGGCCCACAGTGGTATCAATACAGTCGTCTGCCGCTTTGAATACGATATTGTGTTTTATCGTTATATCCCAGCATCTAACCTTGGTCACCGGGTCGCCGATGTGGCAATTCTTTTGTAGGGTTATCGAATCTGAATTGCCCCAAACAGAGGAACCCAACTCGCCAAAATTACCAGTGACGCAATTGCTGGCAGAAGATGAACAGGGCTGGAAGGTACCATCCGGCCTCCAGCCACTGCTGTGTAGTACGTTGTAAGCCATTGTGATATTAAAGATCTGGCTGAGATCGCCAGAACCTGTAGGGTATATCGATATACCGATACCCGCGCGACTATGGTGCAGATAATTCTTGTCAATCAGGATGTCACTGGCATCAGGTTCATCGGAGTCAACCAGCGGGTGACCGGCGCCCACGCCACTATCGTCGCTACCAACCATGGCCCGGTTTCGAATCAGGTCAGACCAGATATTGTGAATATGATTATGGTGCAGGCGAAGATGGTCGCCTGCCAGCAAGACTCCGGCGAAGGACGAATCGCCGATAAAATAGCGCATTTCCAAAAAACCAATATCCCAGTGATCGCCGACCACAAAGGCGGCGTACTGTCCCCTCGAATCATCCGGTTCGTTTCCACCCTTGATCACCAGATTCTGGAAAGATGATTCGGAGCCAGCGCCATGTAATATGGCAAGTTCATTCGGGTAGCTTGCAATAAAACAGCGGCCGGAATCCGCCGAACAGTTTTTGGAGGCATCAATGTCAATCAGAGCTCCGGAACCGGAGTAAGTGTAGACGCCGCCTCGGATGCACATGGCGTCTCCGGGTTGCATGTTATCAAGAGCACTATCAAACGCGGACTTGAGGCCGTTGTTGGTATCATATTCCTGACCGGCACCGACACAGCGAATAGAATCGGCGGCGCAGCTTTGGCCGCCCGTCACAATCCGGTCATAGCATTCAGAGGTTTCCGACACAACGTCCTGGCCACCACTGGAGGTTTCACGGACTTCAACGGTGCGAATCACCGTATCGGCTTCATTGCCATCGGAATCGGTCAAGTTGTAAGTAACCTGATAACTGCCTGCCTGTGTAGTATCCACCGAATCATTGTTGATAGTAATCCAATGGGAAATGTCACCATCTTCGGCATCCATCCCGGTTGCACCCGGCTCGTTATAAACATCTCCGATGTACAAGGTCTTCAGTGGATCGCCAATAAGCGTAATCACCGGCGCTGCGTTTGGTAGCGGAAGGTAGGAGACCACGATAATGTCATCGCCAGTGTTACCGGCAGCATCATGGGCAGTGACAATAATTGTATTTTCGCCGTCTGCTAGGTTGATTTCGCCGGTATGCCAATCGGTGGTGCCGGTGGCACTGCCTGAACCACTACAACCGGTGCTGCACCGCCAGTTGACTTCATTCACACCTTTATTGTCTCTGGCGGTTCCACCAAGAATTACAGACGCGAAATCGCTGTTATAGTTGTCCGCAGGAGTAGGTGAGTTGATGGTAAGGGTCGGTGCCTTTTTATCCGTTTGGTTTCCTTTATCAAGATTGCCTAAACTTGAGTCATTGCTTCCACAAGCTGAAGTGATCAGCATTAGATTGATACTTAATAGAGCCGTTAGAGTACTTTTCATGTCCATTTCCGCTTTAGCGATTATTAATCTGGTATCGATATAGGCATGTTCTGCCCCATATTGGAGGCTCGAATGATTAAAGTACTTCTTTACCTTGGCAGGCTTCTTTATTCACATGTGTAATCGGGTTTGTTTTTCAGCTCACCCTTACATACTCGATAGGCTGAATCCTGACGTCCATGTAGCTGTCCAGGGGTATGATATTGCGCTTCATATAATCCGCAGTAGTCGTTTTGTCTTGATTGCGCGAAGTTGGAAGTTAGTCTGTCAATGTGGGATTGGAGGGGAGGGATAATAGGTAACATTCTCTTCGTCCATGTAGTGAAGGTTAAGGATAATCATGCAAGCTGTTAACAGCTATCACTTCCGTGTAAATAGATCATGGGGACTAGATTGGTTGTATACTACGACCTAGTTATTACCACTATTTTCATTCTAAATGGAATCAAGTGTCATTGGGTGTCTTGGTTCATAACTATTTATGTATGTCTAAAGCAAAATAAGAAAACCAAAAAAGGGATGTATGGATTGCGAGATTTTTCTTGAACGTCTCTCAGAATAAATAAGCATAAAAACAACTTCTTTTTATACTCTTTTCTCTACTTTTTTCTGCCATATTTCCTCAAATATATAACGCCCGAATACAGTTAAAAGCAAATAAAACAAAGTGCTACGTCTTCTGCTTATGGGCTGAATGTTTACTCATTTCATCTGCCAAATTACGTATAGAAAAACGTCTTTCTGGATGATACCAATTTTCGTACTAGAAAGTACCATTGCAATACCAATAATAAGTGATCTCATGTTTTGATATGTCCAATGATATAAGTGGTACGGTCTAGGCGATCCAGCAAAGCCCTCATTTGGCACACGAGGCACGGCCAGGTAAACGGGTTTGGGTTGCTTTTGATAAAAATCCAAAGGAATTTCCGATAAATCGGGATATTTGCCTCAAGGTAATGGCTATGCGTACACAATTTAAATTCAGTATGGGGATATTGGCGTCAATTTTCTGTTTATCCAGCGCAGCGGTGTTGGCTGCTGTGCCTGGGTGGAAGAGCAATACCATTTATCAAGGGGGCGATCAGGCACACGCCGCCGATACAATTTATCAGGCTCGCTACTGGACGCAGGGGGATGACCCTGCCGCTTCAGGAGAATGGGGTCCATGGAAGCAAGTGGGGCCATGCGATACCTCCTGCAGTGGTGGTGACGACCCAGGAGATGGCGGTGATCCAGGGCAGGGCGATGACAGTGATCTGCCGCAACCTCTGCCCGACGGTGGCTACAGTATGAAGGCTTCCGTTCTCGACGCGGCGGAAACGCGTCTCACCGATACGCCGCTCTTCAACCAAGTGAAAGACTCCGTCAAAACCCTGGATAACCTGCAAGTAGAAGCCATCGTTCCCGGAGCCGCCTCTAACCCGGCAAACGTCAAGCGGGTTGAGAGCATTATGTCTTCTTCCCGGTTCGAAGAGACTTTCCCCCAGCGTCATGAATCCTATACCTATACCCGTTTTCTGAGAGCCGTCGGCAAGTTCAGGGGATTCTGCGCTACCTATGATGATGGCCGCGACAGTGACGCCGTCTGTCGCAAGTCTCTGGCGACGATGTTTGCGCATTTTACGCAGGAAACAGGGGGGCATGATGCTTCCTCTTCAATTCCGGAATGGCGTCAGGGGCTGGTTTACGTCAGAGAATCTGGATGCGATCAGAACAATTCTGGTTGTGGCTATAACGCAGAATGCAGCCCAGACACATGGCAGGGTAAGGCTTGGCCTTGTGGTAAAGATGTTAGCGGAGACTATCTGAAATACTTCGGACGTGGCGCTAAACAGCTCAGCTACAACTATAACTACGGCCCCTTTTCACAGGCGATGTATGGCGATGTGAGTGTGCTGTTGAACGATCCGGAAAAGGTCGCAGACACCTGGCTCAATCTGGCCTCAGCGGTATTTTTCTTTGTCTATCCAGCCTCCCCAAAACCCAGCATGTTGCATGTGGTGGACGGATCCTGGACGCCTAACGCTCACGATGCGCAATTAGGTATCAAGCCAGGCTTTGGTGCGACTACCAATATTATCAATGGTGGTATCGAATGTGGTCATGGCTACGAGAAGCCGCAGTCGGTCAATCGCATCGATTATTACCGCAATCATGCTCAAGCACTCAATGTGCTTATCGGTGCCAACGAAGAGCTGGGGTGTAAGGATCAGAAAAGTTTCGACACCCAAGGCTCCGGCGCGTTGCAGGTGTATTGGGATCAGGATTGGGGGTACTACCCGGACATGCCGGAAGGCAAAGCTTTCGCCTGCAAGCTGGTCGGCTATCAGACTCCCTACTTTGCTCTGGCGCAAGGCGACTATCGTCGCTGCGTGGAGAACTTCAGGACGATAAATAATGATGAAAATGAATTTTCTCACCGCCTCCCTAATTGCAGCAGGGGCTCTGAGTCAATCGGCATTTGCCTATGACTGCGCCGGGTTCTCTGACTGGGATAGCGGCGTCGCCTATGTCGGCGGCGTCAATGTGAAACATAACAACAGCGCATATCAGGCGGCCTAATGGTCGCAAGGCGCCGATCCTGAAACTCATTCCGGAAACTGGCAGGAGTGGAAGTTATTGGGACAATGTGATGACGGTGGCCCGGTTGATAATAAGCCTCCCAGTGTGACGCTGACGGCACCGGTGTCCGGTTCTGAATACATTGTTGGTGATAATGTTGTGTTATCTGCGCAAGCGTCTGACGAAGACGGCTTTGTCGCCAAAGTGACCTTCTGGGTGGATGACAAAGCGGTCGGTGAAGATCGTAGTGAGCCATATACCATGGAGTGGAAAGCCGAGTTGGGTGATCACTCCGTCAGTGCCACTGCGGTGGACGACAACAATGCGAAGGCAGTTTCCGACAAGGCCACTATCATCGTTTCCGACGATGGCTCACCATCGGATAATCTGCCACCAACTGCCAGCGTTACTTCTCCGAAAGCGGGAGATGAGTTCGATGTGGATGATAACGTCAGTATCAGTGTTGACGCCGACGACGCGGATGGCTCTATCAGTAAGGTAGAATTCTATGTAGACAATGCCTTGATTGGTGAAGACGATAGAGCGCCTTATGAAATGCCCTGGAAGGCCAGCGCCGGTGCGCATCGCATTTCCGCGAAGGCTATTGACGATAAGGGATTGGGCGGTATAGCGCCGGGAGTTGCCATCAAAGTGACCGGCGGGACCGATCCTGGCGGTGAAGACTGTCGCCCGGAAGGGCTTTATCAGACGCCGGGCGTTGAAGTGCCATACTGTAGCGTCTATGACGAGAATGGACGCGAAGAAATGGGGGCGGATCATCCTCGCCGAATCATCGGTAACTTCACCTCCTGGCGCACTGGCAAGAATGGGGCGCCATCCTATTTGGCCAGTGATATTCCCTGGGAGAAGTTAACCCATATTAACTATGCGTTCGCCCATGTCGATGGTAACAACAAGATATCTGTTGGTAATGTGAATCATCCGGACAACGCGGCTACCGGTCTGACCTGGGACGGTGTGGAAGGTGCTGAAATGGATCCAAGTTATTCCTACAAGGGCCATTTCAACCTACTGAACAAGTTCAAGAAGCAGTATCCGAATGTGAAGACGCTGATCTCCGTAGGCGGTTGGGCTGAATCCGGCGGTTATTTCGACGAAGATGGCAACCGCGTTGACAGTGGAGGTTTCTACACCATGACCACCAACGCTGATAACAGCATCAATTATCAGGGGATCAACACATTTGCTGATTCAGTTGTGGCGTTCCTGCGTGAATATGGTTTTGACGGCGCAGATATCGATTATGAATATCCCACCAGCATGAATGACGCCGGTAACCCGGATGATTTTTCTATCGCCAATGCCCGTCGTGCCGGATTGATGGCCTCATATGTGGAACTGATGAAAACACTGCGTGAGAGGTTGGATGCTGCATCGGCGGAAGACGGCAAACATTATATGCTGACCATTGCCTCACCTTCCTCGGGCTATCTGTTGCGGGGAATGGAAGCCATGCAGATCACTCCGTATCTGGACTATGTCAACATTATGTCTTACGACTTGCATGGTGCCTGGAATCAGTTTGTCGGTCACAATGCGGCATTGTATGACACCGGTGAAGACGTTGAGTTGAAAGCCTGGAACTACTACAACACGGCGCAATATCAGCGTATTGGATACCTGAATACCGACTGGGCTTACAAGTATTTCCGCGGAACCATGCCGGCGGGACGCATCAACATTGGTGTGCCTTATTACACCCGCGGCTGGCAGGGCGTGAATGGTGGCAATAATGGCCTATGGGGAACAGCTTCCGCGCCGGATCAGAACAACTGTCCTCCCGGCACAGGATCAGGTGATAAAAATGACTGTGGCCACGGCGCAGTCGGCATCGACAACATCTGGCATGATCTGGATAAACAGGGCAATGAGATGGGCGCTGGTTCCAATCCGCTATGGCATGCCAAGAATCTGGCAGAAGGCGTGGCTGGAAGCTACATCGCAGATTACGGCCTTGACCCGGCTAACGATCCTACTGATGTGCTGACCGGGTATTACAGTCGTCACTATGATGCTACTGCGGTTGCTCCTTGGTTGTGGAATGCGGAAAAACAGGTGTTCCTGTCTATTGAAGATGAAGTGTCGATCGGGACCAAAGCCGAATATGTTGTTGATAATGGTATCGGTGGCGTCATGTTCTGGGAGCTGGCGGGTGACTACGGCTGGAACGAGGACAAGGGTGAGTACTTCATGGGCGACACTCTGACCACGCAATTCTATGATGCTTTCAAACACGCTGCGCCATATGGTGATCAGGTGGGCTCCGGTGTACCTGCCACCAGTCTGGACATCAAGTACAGCATCAGTGGTTTCAGGCTGGGGGATCAGAACTACCCGATCAATCCCAAGCTGAAGATCATCAATAATTCAGGCCATACCATACCTGGTGGTGCGACCTTTGAGTTCAACGTGCCCACGGCGATTCCCGATACGATCAGCGACCAAAGCGGTGTTGGTCTGAAAGTGATTGCCAGCGGCGCTAACAGCTCAGGTCACAACATCGGTGGTCTGGAGAACGATCATCATACCGTGGCATTCACCCTGAAAAACTATCAGGCCCTGGCGGATGGCGAGAGCATGGATATTACTCTCAATTATCAGTTGCCAATGCCGCTGCCTTCCAGTTGGAGAGTGAAAATCGGTGGCGCCACATTCGCTCTGAAACAAGAGCATCCTGAATTGCCGGCTGGCTCTTTGGATGACGGCGGCAATGGAGACGGTGGAGATGACGGTGATGGAGGAGACAATGGAGACGGCGGAAATGATGGTGGTACCTGTGCCGACGCCAATGTCGACCCAAGCAACGTGAACGTCTACCCCGATTGGACCCAAAGTGACTGGCAGGGTAACCCCAGCCATGCTGGCGCCGGTGATCTGATGTCTCATAACAACATCGTGTATCGCGTAGGCTGGTGGACTCAATCCACTCCTGGTAGCGACGGAAGCTGGACGATGGTGTGTCGTTTCTGATTCGGGCTTTCTACAATTGAGCTTTTATATGTGAGCCCGCCCCTTTAAACAGGGGGGCGGGCTCTGTCCATTCGGATTGTGCTCATTAGCTTCACTTCTTTCACTACGCTCTTTTCCCTTTCCTTGAGGTTCACAAATTACGGATCTGGATTTTTCCGCTGTTCTTTTGGTGGCGGGTTGCCAGGCTCCTAACTGGCTGGATAAAGTTAGTTGCAGATTATTTCTGGGTGGGTATCAAAAGACGATACCCGATAGTTAGAAATACAGTACATATACCGTTCAGGTGGTGCTGGGTAATCTGCGGGAATACGCTGTCTCTAAACAAATAGTTCACGAGAAAGAGTTTAGAGATGCCAACAGATAACCCCCTCCAATTTGCTGTAGTTCGAGAAGATCCGGTGATCGACTTGAAAGTCATTCAGCGCTTTTCCTTGAAAAACGCTTTACTTGTCGCCTCTGGTGGATGTACTGCTTTGAGTCTGTTGGCGATAGAGCCAAGTATCGATGTGACTGTCTTTGATCCAAACCCGCACCAAATCGCCCATGTGAGAAAAAAGTTAGAGCATCTGTCCGGGAATGAGTGCCGCTCGAGTTCAATTTTCAATGTGGAAAATAACCATCCCACTGGGATAAATGAAAGTGGGAACTTTGAATCTCTGTTTCGAGGTTTCCGTCAGTTTGTTTTTGAACACATTCTTGATGAAGAGCGAATGCTGGCTTGTTTGCTTGGTGACGGGGTTGCCTTGGAACGTCTGCTCAGCAATAAGTACTGGCCTGTCGCTTTTGAGCTTTTCTTTAATGAGAGCTATCTGGAAGCTATGTTTGGCCCAAATGCCATTCAGCATGCGCCCAGGAACTCATATGCGAGGTATTTTAGATTAGGTATTGAAGAAGGGTTAAGTGATCCTGCAAGAGCGACTAACTATTTCCTGCATCATATCTTTCTGGGGAAGTACCTCAATAGAGAAGGTTGTTTACCTCCTTATCTGACAACGCCTCTCTCAAAAAATCCATTGGGATTGTTTAATGGATATTTAAGCGATG
>NZ_AQXX01000047.1 GCF_000376785.1 Hahella ganghwensis DSM 17046 | reverse complement strand
GGGCCTTGAGCCTTCTGATCTCCTCCTGCTCGGGAGTTAGCTTCCCATTGCCTCGAAAAGCCTGGCCGTCATCTCTGCGATGTTCCCTTATCCAGCGGCCCAGCATATTGGGGGTAATCCCAAGGCTTCGAGCAGCATCGGTTTGACTGTAGCCTTGATCCAGAACCAGGCTGATGGCATCCAATTTAAATTCTTTTGAGTACTTCTTTCGTGTGGTCAATTTCTTCATCTCCAGTTAGGGGTATTATCCTTAACTGGGTTGGTCTGTTCTATTAGGCCACGTCATACACCTACCGTCGCATTTGTAAATTACATAATGGAAGACCCGGACTTTTATGCGTTGGCCAAAGAAGCTCTGCTCCTTAACAGTCTTCAAGACTCTGTCAAAGAAGGCATTCACAGGCTTTCTGTTTTCAAGGAAATGCTGTCACGTCGGGCCAGAGAGGTAGAGAGTACGGCGAAAAAAGGACAGCAGAAGCTTGATGTCCAACTTTTGAATGCTTTGGTCAACGAGCGCAATGAGCTGGCCGGCCAGTTGGCTGAAGCAGAGAAAAAACAGGACTATAAGGCATTCTCAGCCCCGGACTTTGCGGCTGCTGATGCTCAATTGCAAAAACTGGAGCAGGAATATTCGGTAACGGCTCCTGAGTTGACGGCAGAAGAACGTTCACAGATCAAAGCCCGGATTGATCGACTCACAGGAATGGTTCTTTGGAATTCCATGGACGAGTATCAGCAGAATCGAAGTGCTTTGGTCACGGCATTACAGACCCTGGATGCGCAACTCAATCTGCTTAAACACAATTTCGTTCGTCTGAAAGAGGACTTCGGAAAGGGTGAGAGGTTTTTCAGTTCCAAGATCGAACGGGTCAGTAAGCTGAAACATTTGTATTCGTCGCTTCAACAGGATCTGGGAGAAGAACTCGCCGGACTCGATCAGCGTTTGACGACAAAAGGTGTTGAGTTACTCAATCAGCATTACGAACAAATTGATTCCTATTATGTCCGGAGTCAGTTGGCTCTGGTGAATCTATATGATGATCTGGCCCTGGCGGACCTGAAAAAATCCCAAGCGAAAAAAGCCCAGGGGGAGGCGCCTTTATGAGGATTGCGCTTCTGCTTATGTGCTTTCTGGTCTGTTTATCGCTGCAGGTTCAGGCTGACAGTGATAAAGCCATTGTGATTATTGATAAGGATGAGGCGGACAAAACCATTGGCGAGCTAAAGCCGGCTTATATCGACTTTAAATTTCGCACCAGCCCCAGAGTGTCATTGAATGAGGTGGTTCTCCGATATACCCGGTTGATCAGGGAAGCCGGGGATTCTGAGGTGCGTGTCAAAGCGCTGCATCGACTGGCCAATCTTGAGGATTTATTTGGTGCTGAACGTCCTGAGGGAATGATCGATGATGAAATCTGGCATATCGCCATCCAGAGTTATCAGGAAGTACTGAAGGTGCACCCATACGAAAAAGGGAATGACTGGGTTCTATACCAGTTGGCGCGGGCCTACGAGAATACCGGCGAGTTGGATAAAACGTTGTCCACACTGGAACGCTTGGTTGGGCAATATCCAGACTCGAAACTGGTGCCGGAATCCTGGTTCCGTATCGCAGAACACCGATACGGACGTAAAGAATATGCCAAAGCTGAAAAAGGTTATGCAAAAGTATTGGCGATGACTGAAAACCGTGGATTTCGGAATAAAGCGCTCTATATGACGGGGTGGTCTCAATATAAACAGGACCACCATGAAACGGCGTTGGACAGCTTTCTCGATGTGCTTAGGGGGATTCAGGATTCCCGTGGAGGAGATGGTTCAGCCGAGGCAGTGGAAGCCGATACCTTAAGGATTGTCGCTGTGATTTCCAGCGCGGGAAACGGGCCGGAGGCTCTGGCAGAAGTGATTCGTGCTAAAGACGCTGATGATATGGCCTCGGCATTATTTGCGCGTTTGTATCAACTCTACCTGGATGCTGAGCGATATCAAGACGCCGGTGAAACTGCCCAGGCGTATATTGATCACTATCCTTTTTCTCCTCAGCGTATTGAATTCCATGAACGGAAGATCGTGGCCTACCAGAAAGGAAGGCTGCCATCACTGGCCTGGCAGGAAAAAGAAAGGGTCGTTGCTGAATTCGCTTCAGGCAGTGATTATCTGAAGGCTCAGGATAGAGAGGCACAACATCAGATTAAAACAGTGCTTTACGGGTATATGGATGAGCTCGGCCAACGCAGCTATACCCTGGCCGGTCAGCAGAAAGGACAAGTAAAAAGGCACTTGCTGCAGCAAACGACCGATTACTTTGGTCGCATGGTCGATTTGTATCCCCATGAGCCAGCCTCAATACGTGGGGCTATGTTGGCGGGCGAAGCCTACTTCCAGCTCAGGGACTGGTACAATGCTGTCACTGCCTACGAAAGGGTGGCCTATCAGGTTGCTGGTAGCACTAATGAGGTCAACACACCAGAATCTTCTGGACCGACTGAGATTGACGCGAAATCGTCCAATGATCTTGTCAAACTGCGTCCGGAGGCTGGTTATGCGGCTGTTCTTGCCTATGGTGAGGCACTGAAGGAGTCTCCAGATGATCTGAGGCTGCGTGAAGCACGAGTCAAAGCGCTGATACGCTTTGCAGATACGTTCGAAGATGACGAACGTGCCGATGGCGTTCTGATGTTGGCGGCGACAGAAGAATATGCCATGAAAAATTACCAACAGTCTCTGAACCTGACGAAGCGGTTGACCGGCAACAGCAGTCAGTCTGATATTTTGCGTTCTGCCTGGAAAGTGGCGGGACATTCCGCCTTTGCCCTGAATCGTTTTACCGTAGCGGAAAAAGCCTATGTAAATGCATTGCAGTTCCGTAAACCCGGTGACGCTGACTACACTGCTCTGACTGATAGCCTGGCCGCCAGTATCTATAGTCTTGGAGAAGTGCGAGAAAAGCAGGGCGATATCCAGTCTGCCTTCAACGAGTATCAGCGTATTATTGAGCTGACGCCAGGTTCATCCGTGCGAATCAATGCTCAATACGATGCGGCAATGAGAGCGATTGATCTCAAACGCTGGAAGGAGGCTGAGCAGCTTCTCACCGATTTCCGAACCCGATTCCCGCAGCATACCCTGGCTGAAGGCATTGGTGAAAAGCTGGTTTATGTTTACATGCAAGATAGCCGTCAACTGCAGGCTGCAAATGAACTGCGCCAACTGACTCTGACGGAGTCGGATCCGGACCGGCGTCGCAAAGGACTACTGCAGACAGCGGAGTTATATCAACAGGCTGAAAGCTCTTCTGAGGCGGCAGCGCTTTTCAAAAGGTACATCAAAGAATACCCACGACCCTTCGAACCGGCCCTGGAGAGTTACCAGGCACTGGTGGAAATATCCAAAGCCTCACAATCTCCCGACCTTCGAAACTGGCAACAGCAATTGGTTGATTTTGAAGCCAGGGGGGGGAGTGACAGAACTATAGGGAGCAAGTCTCTGGCTGCGGCTTCCAGCTGGGAATTATTGCAGGCGGAAAAGGCTGAATATGATCGGGTACGACTGAATCTGCCTTTGAAACAATCCCTGGCCCGAAAACAGGCGTTACTGAAATCATTGGTGTCGCAGCTTAATCGAACCCTTGAGTACGGAATCACGGAATATACGACCGCCGCTAACCATATGATGGGAGAGCTCTATCTACAGCTGGGGCAGGATATTGTGGAATCCGAGCGGCCGTCTGACCTTTCCGGGCTGGAGCTGGAGCAATATACATTACTGCTTGAAGACCAGGCATTCCCCTTTGAGGACAAGGCGATTGAATTGCTGGAGCAAAACGTATCGAGAACCCGTCAAGGCATATATGACCAATGGGTCCGGGAAAGTTATGCGGCTTTAAGTGAACTGTTGCCCATGAGATATAAAAAGCAGGAGGTTGCGATTGATGTACCAGAAACTCTTCAATAGCAAAGGTCGGAATCTGCTGGTTCTTGTATTGGGAAGTCTGTTGCTTGTCGGCTGTGCTGCAAACCAGAATAACTCGCCCCCGGTAATTGCTGCCTCCAAACCTGAAGTCATCGTGTCCGATGAAATGAAGCAGCTATATGAGGCGGCTCTTCAGGCCATGAATCAGGACAGGCTGGGGCAGGCCGACAGTTATTTGCAACAGATTATCGATCTGGAACCCAACATCAGTGCACCCTATGTGACCCGGGGGCGAATTGCTGAAATGCTTGGGGATCGTGAGTCCGCGCAACAACTTTATCAGCATGCCCTGGTGGTGGATGCTTCCAATCATCGGGCAATGAATCAACTGGCGATGATGGCACGAGAAAGGGGAGAGTTTACAGAAGCAAAAAAAATGTACGAGCGGGCGATTTCCATCAAACCGGATGAGTCTCTATACCATAAGAACTATGCCATTTTGCTGGATATGTATATGGGAGATCTGGAAAGCGCGTTGGAGCACTATGAACTTTATCAGGAATTGCACAAACTGCCCGACAATCGAGTGGCATTATGGGTAGTAGATCTCAAACGCAGAATTCAATAAAGGCTCAGTTATGCAGATTCATCAAAGGCTTGCTATCCTTTTTACGGCTCTCTACAGTATCACCTCCGCTGCCGTAGAACGGATCGAACTGGAGGGAACCTCTGTTCGAGGTGATCAGGAGCAGCCCCAGGTCCTATATTTGATTCCGTGGCAAACCCCCGACAGTCCTGAAATTCAGGTGCCGGCGCCAAACCAGGAATTGGATGGCATCTTAGCGCCGGTGGAAAGACAAAGCTTTCGCGAGCGCCTGTATTACAGGCAACACCTCAAAATCGGCGACCTGGATCAGAATTAGTATTTAGACTTTTACAGGAGCCTTCTCAAATGTTTGAGACTATCGTTCGCTTTTTTCAAGACGGCGGAACCTTTATGTACCCTATTGCCGTTGTGTTAGTACTTGGCGTAGCGATTGCAATAGAGCGGTACATCTATCTCAGTGTTGCAAAGGTCAGCAACCGCTCGGATTTCAATAGACTTATCCCCATGGTCAGAAAACGCGATTATCGCAGTGCTCTGAAATATGCCAACCAGTCAAAGACTGCGATGTCCTCAATTATCGGCGCCGGTATAGGTCGCCTGTTAAACCGTCAGCCCAGGGATGAAATTGAATACGCCATGGAGGAAGGTTTGATGGAGGTCCTGCCGCGATTGGAAAAACGGACTCAATACCTGGCGACACTGGCCAACGTATCCACTCTTTTAGGGCTGCTGGGAACCATCATCGGTCTGATTGCGGCTTTTACCGCGGTCGCCAATGCCGATCCTGCTGAAAAAGCCAACCTGCTGTCGCAGAGTATTTCGGTCGCGATGAACACCACCGCTTTCGGACTGATCGCGGCGATTCCTTTGTTGCTTTTGCACGCGGTTCTGCAAACCAAAACTAACGAGATTGTTGACAGTTTTGAAACCGCAGGCGTGAAAATCATGAACCTGATTTCTGAGCGTCCCGATACCGAAAAAGCTTAATCCAGGGTAATCATCATGCGTCGTAAGCATCGTCGCCCGGAGCGCAATGCTGAGCTTGATATTACCGCGTTCATGAACCTCATGATCGTTTTGGTACCGGTACTACTTATCAATCTCGTATTTGCGCAAACCAGTGTTCTGGATCTGAATTTTCCGGAATCATCTGGGGGCAACAATAATGAAGAAAACCTGCAGTTGCAGGCCATCATTCTGGAAGACCAGATCATCGTGGCCGACAACAAGGGTGGAGTGATCAAGCAGATTCCTACGCTGGAAACCGGCGAGCACGATTATGCTCTGCTGGGGCTTGTGGCCAAGGATATTAAAGCGAGATTACCCGAAAAGCGTGATATCACCATCATGCCGAAAGATGAAACCTCATATCAGACTCTGGTGACCGCCATGGACACCCTGAGATCTTATAAGACGGTTCTTGCCGGTAGTGTGGTCAACGCTGAACTGTTTCCGGATATCTCAATTGCAGATGCGCCGGAAATTATTGATCCGTCAACAGCCGCGGGAGGTGCGAAATGAAGCAGTCCGCCCGCGCAAAACGTGTCCAGCGTCACTACCGCAGGATGCACAAAGCTGCCGGCCTGAACCTGGTTTCACTCATGGATATTTTTACCATTCTGGTATTCTTCCTGATGGTGAATTCCTCTGATGTACAGGTATTGCAACAGAACGCGGATATCAAGTTGCCGGTTTCAGTGGCCGACCAGCTTCCCAGAGATCTTCTGACCATTAATGTCTCGGCAGACAATATTGTGGTTGGAGGACGGGTTGTCGCCAATGCGGGAACTGCTGCGGAGCAAGAATCCCTGATTATCGGTGGCCTCAAGTCTGAGCTTGATTATCAGGCTTCCAGAACTGTTGCCGCAGACCCGAATGGCCGCCCCATCATGGTCATGGCTGACCGGGAACTGCCGTATAAATTGCTTAAAAGGATTATGTCCACCTGCGTGGAGTCCGGATACAGCAGTATATCTTTGGCGGTTACCCATAAAGCTGAAGGGGAGGCCGGCTCATGAGAACTGCAAGTCTGCCGTTACCCTGGCATGTGGATGCCAGGGAACGGGATCGGTTTCTCCTGATTCTGTTGAGCTGTTTTCTGGTATTTCTGATCATCGGGATAATCGTTCCACTGATTGATCTGCCGGAAAAAACCCGTGAGGAGCTTGAAGCGCTTCCACCTCAGTTGGCCAGGGTTGTGATAGAAAAGCGTGAGCTGCCGAAACCGGAAATCAAACAGCCGGAACCGGAGCCTAAGCCGGAAGAGGAAAAGGAAAAGCCGAAACCAGAACCTGAGCCTGAACCCAAGCCAGAACCGAAACCAGAGCCTAAGCCTGAACCAAAGCCCGAACCGAAACCCAAAAATGAGGTGGAAAAGGCACGGGAAAAAGCCAAGAGTACAGGGCTTCTGGCGTTGAGTGATGAGCTATCTGAGCTTCGTGCGCTGGCAGATACGGCTCCTGCTACTGATCAACCCTTACTGACGGCAAAACCGATTGCTCGGAAGTCTTCTGAGGGATTGGTGAATAACGTCTCAACCCGAAGCAGTGGTGGCGTTGATACGAGCCAGCTTGATCAGACTACTCAGAAAATGGCGTTGGCAACCCGCAAGGTTACCGAAGTGGAATCACCTGTTGCCGAGCAGGTCGCGAAGGAAGAAGCGACAGCCAAAAAATCACGAAAAAGCGGTGGTCGTTCAGCGGAAGAGATTCGTCGGGTATTCGATGCCAACAAAGGTGCGATATCACGAATCTACAAACGTGAGCTGAGGAAAAACCCAACGCTTAAGGGAGCGGTGACATTTGAGCTGGTGCTTGAAACCAGCGGCGCCGTGGCTTCCTGTAATGTGGTCAAGAGCGAGCTGGACAGTCCGGACGTAGAGCGCAAAGTCTGTGCCCGGTTGTTATTGGTGAACTTTGGCGCGAAGGAAGGTGGGCAACAGAAAGTTCAGTATCCTATCGACTTTTTCCCCACGTGATCGGATAGCCGATACGAAAAAGCCGGATGAAATACATCCGGCTTTTTTTATGGAAACTGATTATTCCAGATGAACTGTCTGATTAATCAATTGGAGCCTATGGTTATTTCGGGAAGTTCTGGCTTGTCTATCTGGATCTTGTCTTTCGGCGCGATAACTTTGGCCTGTCCCGTGACCACCAGTTCATCGCTCTGATTGAATATTTCACAACTGAGCACGACGCGTCCTTTCGGGAGCTTCTCTGTCACGGTGATTTTTGCTGTCAGAGTGTCGTTGATTTTTACTGGCCTTTTAAAGGCCATGCTTTGTTCCAGATAAATGGAGCCAGGCCCGGGCAAAACTGTGGCAATGGCGGCAGATATCAGTGCTCCCGACCACATGCCGTGGGCGATGCGTTCTTTGAATACGGTTGTTTCAGCATACTGGGGGTCCAGGTGGACTGGGTTCATGTCGCCTGAAACAGCAGCAAAGAGGATAATCTGTTCTTCGGTGAGGGTTTTGGTGAAGGTGGCTGTGTCGCCAACATTCAGTTCGTCGTAGGTAAAATTTTCAAGTACGTCCATAATTCACATCATTACTTTTGAGTGACTGCAATTGTTTCAGTTTAGCCCATATTCAGCTGGTAGGTAGAGCCTTCGTTAGAATCTCTGTTGCGTCCGTGTCCTGGAGTATGCCCTGAGTGGCCAACCATTCAAACATATCCTGTATTACCTGCTCCTTGTTGGTCTCATTCACCATTTCATGTCGCCCTCCCGGATAAAGAGTGCAGGTCAGATTGGCTATGCCACTCTGTTTGAGCTGACGTGCAAGCGCTTGTACTCCTTTGCCCATTCCTCCTACGGGATCTTTATCGCCAGAAAGCAGGTAATAGGGAATGTTTTTGGGGAGTCTGGACAGATTACGATATTTGGAAAGGTAATGGAGTCCGCCCAGAAAGTCGCACCAGAGCTGGGACGTGGCGATAAATCCGCAGTTGGGGTCATTCAGATACTGGTCGACTTGTTCAGGATCTCTGGAAAGCCAATCATGAGTGGTCCTGTTTGGTTTGAAATGACCATTGAAAGAACCGAAAGAGATAAAATTCAGTAGTTTGCTGCTATTTCTCGCTCCTAGACGTAGCTTCTCAAAACGTGCTATTTGAGCTGCGGCAGCATACTTGATTGGCGGAGAATAATTGCTGCCGGAGAGTATTATTGCGGAGAGTGAAGTAGGGTAATCCATCAGGAAATTCATCGTGACGAATGACCCCATACTGTGAGCAAACAAGACATGCGAGCCGTTATTCTGATTATTTGCGGGTCTGTGTTTCTGGCAGTAAAGATAGACCTGATTAAGATCCGCCATGACTTTCTGCCACCCGTTGCTATCGTGATAATGTCCCTTCAGACTTTTGCCGGTATTTCTACCGTGGCCACGATGATCATGTGCCACGACCATATAGCCTTTGTCTGTCAGCCTCTGCGCAAGATGGACATAGCGTGCACTGTGTTCTGCCATGCCATGTACTATCTGGAATACGCCTTTGTAGGGCTGATGGGAAGGGAGCCATTGGTATAGAGGAATTGAATGACCGTCGTGACTTTCTTGATCACCCTGGTTACCTTGATTACTCGGGTTCCCCGGATTATCCAGGCTCTTCAGTTCGAGTTCCTGATACTGCATCCTGTTTACTCTTAATTAGCGTTGTGCAATTAGCGTTCTGCGTAAGACATTTTGGTCGCGATAGATGACACTGATTGGTTAAGGATTAGTCTAATCAGTAGGTTACAAGGGCATATAAACCTTCGCACACTATCTAATATCATACCTTTGTCTATGTTGTGAGTCGCAAAGCTGGTATTCTTAGCCGCAAAAATAACATCATCATCTACTGCAATATGTCCTAACCCATATGGGGGATGCGTTCATTATTGTTTCGTGTACCCGGGGAGAGTGGTCGGAGCAGCTGGTGCTGTGAACTGTGTTGTTGGTTGTGGTCACATTCAAAGAGGAGCCTTATTGGAATCATCTTCAGGCTCTGGTGGCGATATTTTCCTACCGACAAATTCATAACAAAAGAATAAAGACTTTAAGCGATTGTATCGGGAGACAGGCGTATGGAGAACTTTTTCAAGGACAAGTATCCACCGGGAATTCCCTCCGAAGTTGAATTGGATAAATACACTTCTGTGGTCGAGATGTTTGAGCAGGCCTGCCAACGGTTTGCTGATAAGCCCGCGTTCTCAGCGCTGGGAACGACCATAACCTACGGTGAGCTGGAAGAACATACTCGCCATTTTGCAGCCTATCTGCAGCACCACACCAATTTAAAGCGTGGCGATCGTATTGCGATTCAGATGCCAAACCTGCTGCAATACCCGATTGCGGTTTATGGTGCCATGCGAGCCGGGCTGGTGGTGGTTAATACCAATCCGCTTTACACCGCTCGAGAAATGGAGCACCAGTTTAATGACTCTGGTGCGAAAGCGTTGGTCGTTCTGGCCAATATGGCGTCAGTGGCGGAAGAGGTATTACCCCATACGGGAATAGAGACAGTCATCGTTACGGAGATTGCAGATATGCATTCTCCGTTGAAGCGCTTTGTGATGAATAAAGCGGTCAAGTACATCAAGAAAATGGTGCCGCCATTCGATATTCCGCAGGCAATCCCTTTTACTCGTGCTCTGGCTCACGGCAGTAAGAGTGCTTTCCGGCAGGTGAAGATCAAAAAGGACGATCTCGCGGTGCTGCAATATACTGGTGGAACGACCGGAGTGGCCAAAGGTGCCATGTTGACTCAAGCCAATCTTGTGGCCAATGTTCTCCAACTGAAGCCTCTTTTGACTGTGCGTCTTGGTGAGGGGTGCGAAACCATCATTGCGCCACTTCCTCTCTACCATATTTACTCCTTTACCATGAACTGCGGAATTATGTTGGAAACCGGCAACCACAGTGTGCTGATTCCCAACCCGAGAGATCTTGATGGCTTTGTCAAAGAGCTTCAACGCTGGAAGTTCAGTGGTTTTCTGGGGATTAATACTTTGTTTGTAGCCTTGTGCAACAATGAAGGTTTCCAGGACCTGGATTTCAGTCATCTTAAGGTCACAGCAGCTGGCGGTATGGCTTTGACATCAGATACCGCCAAGATGTGGAAAACGGTCACCGGATGTGATGCCACAGAAGGCTACGGTATGACTGAGACGTCGCCCGTCGTTTCCATTAACCCTATCAATGCGGTTCAGATCGGAACCATAGGGCTTCCAATCCCGAGTACCAGGGTCAAAATCATCGACGATGAGGGCAAAGAGTTGTCGGTGGGGGAGGCTGGGGAATTGTGTGTTAAAGGTCCGCAGGTTATGAAAGGGTACTGGCAAAGACCGGACGAGACCGTCAAAACCATGACAGAAGACGGCTGGCTGAAGACCGGCGATATTGCCCTGGTTCAGAACGATGGCTATCTGCGCATCGTAGACCGTAAGAAAGACATGATTCTGGTGTCTGGATTTAATGTTTATCCCAACGAAATTGAAGATGTGGTGGTCAGTCATCCGGATGTAGTGGAATGTGCTGCTATCGGCGTGCCCGACCTTAAGAGTGGTGAAGTGGTCAAGGTTTTCGTAGTGAAAAGCAATCAGAATCTTTCAGAAAGTGCGCTGAAAGAATTCTGCAGAGAGCGTCTGACCGCTTATAAAGTGCCCAAATTCATCGAGTTTCGCGAAGAGTTGCCCAAGAGTAATGTTGGGAAAATTCTACGTCGTGAGCTGCGTGATGAAGAGGTTAAGAAACACAGTCATGCCGCTTAAGGCGACCATCGCGTACGGTTGAGAACTCTCTGTCTGAGGGGCCGGTGATGACCGCAATGCTGTTCACTTAAGTGTTTGAGTTAGCGCAGGGCTTAATAGAAAATCCAATGATGGAAACATCATCGGATTTTTTATGGATTTTCAGCAAGACCTGCTCGACCTCAGCGACCTCTTTAACTTCTCAGACCTCAGCTCATTTACTCAAAACATCCCCGTCGAATGGGTTGAATCTGCACTGCGTTTGAGTGCCTCCGCGACGATTAGAAGGCGCCGACTACCATCAGACCAAGTACTTTGGCTTGTCTTGGGGATGGCAATGTTTCGGGATGAA
>NZ_AQXX01000046.1 GCF_000376785.1 Hahella ganghwensis DSM 17046 | reverse complement strand
CAGTATGGGTGCTTGGCGCACCTGACTGCGACGATGACGACATCGCCAAGCATTTAACCCTTCAAATCGCACCCAGAAAAGGAAAGGTGTATTGGGAGCATCCAGAAGACATGAACAAGCGACTGATTGAACTGGATGATAACCACTGCTGAGGCATTTACGCAGAAAGTTGCGGTTTCGCCATCACAAACCAACCTCAAACCGTAATTTCCCGTAGAAAAATCACCTGCAAAAAAAGTTGGCGGTTATCGCAGCTACCCGGTCACTACCCCATGTAGACAGTGTTGCTGGTTTTTCCGGCACTGTTTTCAGCCACGACTCCCCATTCGCCAGAGTAGGGCAGCAGGTTCTTCTTCGTGGTGAATTTGACAGTATAATGCCTATACTCTTTACCGTTGCGATCCGCTTGCATTCTGGAAGTTACAACAGGGTCGCCGTCAATAACCGCTTCTTCAAGCAAATCGAACATCTTCACCTTATCTGCCGGGCCAAGATTACCCAGCGCGCCATTGGGCGCTTCCACGACCCAGAGATGCCTGATATCCGACAACGAGGTGAAAGTGAATTCATTTACCGCTTGGTTTTCAATTTGAGGAAAAAATGTGCCATTTACCCGAAAATGCATATCACCATTCGAGGCGTAGTTCTCTAGGCGCTCAACCCGGGATTGATCGAAGAACAGGGATTCTTTGATAACAGGGTTGTTGGGGCCTGCAAACGGATCCGTAAGGGACATACCACTAAGATACATGTGAATGTGCGAGCCTCGAAGAGACGCCTCGCCTGAATACCCAATCCTGGCCAGGCGTTGCAGCGAATTTACTCGTATCGGAACATCAGGGGTTGGCATGAGCTGCTCACATTGTCTGGCAGGACCTTCGACATCACCATTCATTACGGTGCCGCATTCCAGGTGAAAAAACTCTAACTTGGCAATAGACCAACTTGGAATGTCATCAATGCATTGCTGAAGTGCGCTTTCGCCAAAAGCCTCCTTGGCACAATCGTCAGGCGTTTTATTCAGGTAGGTTTTCAGCACCAGTGAATTGCCGGATCCGGTGAGGTGTTGGCAGCTGGGCGAGCTGCTATCGCAGTCCGGAATCCCTTCAGCAACCTTGGTGACGTAGGTGACGGCTCCCTCGGGAAAAGGGTTTACCAAATAGTTTCCGACATCTCCTTGCTTACCGAAATCAATAAAGCTGGTCCAAAAATCCGTCGCTGCATGGCTGTCATAGACAGGCCGGGATAAGCTACCGTCATATGTTGAGCAATACCGTTGACCATTCACATAGCATGACTTGTCATCAGATGGGGATATCCTGCTGTCATGATCATAGTACCGCCAGATTCCGCGGAACTTTTCACGCTCAACAGGTATAGTGATTTTTGGAAAGTATAAACGAGCAAATTCAGGAAAGTTCGCACCACGCATAATCTTGGCTTGTTCTTCGGTCAATTGGCCAGATTGAATTGCCTGACGCAGAGGGTTGTCGAAACGATATTCCTCAAAAGTTTCCGGCGCTTTTTTGTCATCAAGCTCGAACTTGTCATTAAAGTTTGCAGACTGAACCGAGAAGCTGACAGCGGCGCCGGCAAGAGCCATTGCGAAAACGGCAAAGCCCTTCTTTATCGAACCGCTCGCGACCGAACTGCAATGTTTGTTCAAAGAAATTGTTTCTGTCGTGGGCTTCGTCTGCTCGAAAGACAAAGCTGCAGCAGGCCTGATGGAAGATTTTCCATGGGAGGTTTGAAGTGTGTAGAGCATGGGTTAAGTTCCTTTTATTGTTTTTCCGCTTTATCGAAGGAGGGGGTTGCGTAATGCGTTGGATACGCCCCAAGAGCAGCAAATCCCCCAACACCCCGCACTCGCATTCTATGACAACCCCACACAATTAATATCGTTCGTTCTGATGACTTTTTTCAATCATAAACCGTTCATATGAACGACCTCGTCCCTGATGCTTAAAAATGAGTTAATAGTGAATTAAGCTACAACAGAGCAGGGGACAGACACAAAAATACGCCTCAGGGGCGGCATAGCTGCAGCCTACATTGAATTGCAAACCTATGAACTTGGACTGAATTTTGTATGCATTGCAATAGTGACTGCTCAGCTATAGACTTTATATAAGAGAGTGTCACGGGTAGGTGCAGTTAAGCATATATAAAGATTACCCAATTATAACGAGCGGGAAGTTCGTCGATCCTTCGGAAACATATTCGACCATGGAGGGCAACGATATGTCGGCTTTACAATATGATATCTCAGATAAAACTCCCCATTCGACAAGCTACAAAGCTAGAGTCGATAGGGTTTCTCCTAAGCAGCGCCGTGAAGATGCCAATGCATTTTTAGCCTGTTTCCTGGGCATCAGCTTAGGTAATTCCAAATTTAATCCCCCTAAAATTTCCGCGATCCTCAATTGGATAAGTAGGCGTTCTCGCAACTGCACTGTTCTTGTTGGAGACAGCATACATCGGATAACTCTAGAGCTATCTCAAGGATTGCACCCGGATGATGCATACGAGAGAGCTATTCATATGGGGAACGACTTCGTTGAGAAGCTCAATCCTCTTTTCGCATCCTATAATGACAAGTTGAATTTCAGGTTCTTGAAGTGCAGTGAAGTTCAGGAGTGGCCTAGCTACAAGAATCATTACGATCAATTATGTAATCTTGTTAACAATGACCGCCGATTATTAGCGTCTTTAGAGACTTTCAGTGCTTCGTACCATAAGCGACGCAACATTACGCCTAAGGATGTTGCTTATCGATGTTTAGTGGACCGATCAATAGATTACTTCATTGAAGAGTTTGCAATTTTTGCCTGCCTAAAGGAGCGCGGTCTTTCGGTATTTATTTATCCCGGAACGTTCGGCACTTTGACTGAAATTGTTAACGGTGAGCACCCTAAAGCCCCTCAAGCCTTGCGAAACTTGACAATCATTTCTCTAAAGTTTGCATAGCGAAATATAGGGAGCATCCTAAATCGGCATGCAGACTTAGTGAATGTAAGGGAGGAGCGTTTTTTAGGTGCTGAAGAGTTGTAAGCAATTCCGTTTATCTGGGTTCACACATGCAATTTAACATAATATATATTATGCGAAGTTATGGGTGGGCCTACGTGGATTCCAGCCACTCACAACCCCGCATAAGCTCTGCACTCTATTA
Source organism: Hahella ganghwensis DSM 17046 (assembly GCF_000376785.1). Lineage (GTDB taxonomy): Bacteria > Pseudomonadota > Gammaproteobacteria > Pseudomonadales > Oleiphilaceae > Hahella > Hahella ganghwensis. Next base: position 8,348 of record NZ_AQXX01000046.1, on the reverse strand, counting down.
CAGTTGCGATTGTCCGCGATGCTCAGAGTTTCACCCCGTATTACTAACGGGGCGACCCTAGCCTGCATCCGCGCTTCGCCGCGGTGACCCGCTTCGCGGAAGCCTATAAGGCGGACGGGTGTCCGCACATCGGTGGTCTCAGTAGTTGGGAGTCGCCCTGGCGGGCTCTGCTTTCGGCGTATGGAACAAAGGCGGTCTCACAAGGCCTGTGGCCGCCTATAATGGCCGGTGCGGCCATGAAGTAAAGGCGCAGTCAACAAGGTTACGCCGGCAGAGAAGACTACTATTCCTGGTCAGGCATTAAGTGTTCAGGCCATTCAACCTTGGCGCTTCGCAACAAATCAATCACCGGTATATAGGCAATTATGTTGTCATCCTTCAACGACCATCCATGATCAGCATCCCAATTGGCGCACCCAAAGGTTCCCATTCCGTTGTTATATAGAATAGCGACCACATACCATGCAGGTTTTTTAGGAGTACCGCTTTGCCATTCCATTTCAATACCTCGCTCTAAATCGCTTCGCAACCTTAATATATTCATCCATTAGCCACATATCCTCTGTCCTTTTATGCGCATCCTCCCATAGAATATCAATCATCAGAACATTGTCTTTGGAATGAAACCCAGGGCAAAAAACCAGAAAAGAATCACTCTTTCGCTCATACTGATTGCGAACCTGTAGTCTTCTCAAGTATGAAGGTGACCCTTGCAGGATATGAATATGATTTAACTCTTCAAACATCGCCTCAGGAGGCCGAAGCATTTCACCGTACCGACCAAATATCAGGCCGGCATTTCCAGTTTCATTGTAGAGTTTGAAGGCATCCCTAATCTCAGTAATCTTAGGGTTGGCTTTTCGAGCTAGCTGCAAGTTCGGTGATAAAAATACTTCAATCGCCATTACTTGCTAAACTCCTTGTACTTCTCGGGATGCTTTCTCACCTCTTCACGAGCTTTCTCCACGGCTTTCTTTAGCTCCATCATATCTGCCGCCGTCAAATATGGGACCTTTTCCTTTTTAGCCTTCTCATCTTGAGACACTATTTACCTCCTTTTTAAAGTAACTGCCTGTTCATTCTATCACTACTGAGATACAGCAAGCATCAGCTGTTTGACTTAGAAGCGGCTAACTTCCTGGCTTCGACAACTCTGCTGTCAAGTCCGCATAATATACTTTATGTGTAAATTCCTCGCCGGGCTGGGACAATTGTCCTGGCTCGAAATCTCCCTTCGGTCGCCGCATTTCAGCAGCACTTGGAGATTTTGCCGCCTTCCATTGGGTGAGCATCAACGAGTCCATGTATGCGTAGTTGAGACGCCTGTCCTGGCTTTATCGAATTTCCTAGATGGTTGCCTCTGTTGAACTATATTTTTAACTTCCCTCTCCACTATTCCAAGGGGTGATGTCATGTCTAGCACAGAAAACAAATGGTCCTTATCAATGCATCAGATTGAATGTTGTAATTGTAGCCATGGTTGTGGCTGCCAATTTGATGGATTTCCTGACAGCGAGACTGGAGGCTGTGAAGCGATATTAGGTTTTTCGATTATATCTGGCCAATTCAACGAACTGGATTTAAGTGGGCTGAAAATGGTTTTCGTAGCCCAGTGGCCGAAAGCAATTCACGAAGGGAATGGAAAAGGAGCGCTTTTCATAGACAGTGCCGCAACGCCAGAACAAGTGACCGCGTTGGCGACCATCATGTCCGGCCAGGCTGGTGGAATGCCAGTTGAGGCAATTGCCGGAACGTTCACTGAATTTGAGGGGCCTATTATTAAAAACATCACGATGAATGTTGATGAAAAACGATCCTCATTTTCAATTGAAGGGATATTAACGGTTGAACAGCAACCCTTGATTAATCCGATAACAGGTAAAGAACAAAATGTGCATATCACGTTCCCAGACGGCGGATTTATGTGGGATGACGGCAACATAGGGCACTCAAAGGAGATGTCGGTCGATTTCAATAATATTGCCTTTAAACATGAGGATAGATTTGCAGCAAAGGCCATAGCCAACTGGGGAAATTGATTTGCTCACAAAGCAAATAAAATGGCTGGAAAAAAGTCAAAGACCGATATTGTTAACTGTAACCGCTTGTATTTTATTAAGCTGGTACTACCTGGTTTTTGAAATGGCCATGAATATGTCGCCGGTATTGCAGTGGGATGCTTTCGACATATTTATGTTGTTCGTGATGTGGGCCATCATGATGGCAGGAATGATGCTGCCTTCGGCAATCCCTGTCATCATGTTGGTGAGTAAAATGAATAAGCAACGACAGACCAGGCGTGCCCCCTACACTCATGCCTTCTATTTCATTGTCGGTTACCTCTTGGTGTGGATGCTTTATTGTGCCGTAATTACATTTACCCAATATTGGCTGCACAGATTCTCTTTACTCACACCTATGATGGTTAGTGCCATGCCGGGGTTTAGCGCCCTGCTATTAATCGTTGCAGGTATATATCAATGGACCGGCTTCAAACAACGGTGTCTACAATATTGTCGCTCCCCGCTAAGTTTGTTTTCTACAAAATGGAAAGAAGGAATTACCGGCGCGATTAATTTGGGCTTTTTACATGGCCAATACTGCCTGGGCTGCTGTTGGGTTCTTATGGCATTGCTGTTCGTGGCAGGTGTTATGAGCCTCAAGTGGATCCTGGCTTTAACTATTCTGGTGCTGATTGAAAAAATCATGCCGATGGGGGATCAGTTCAGTCGCATTGTTGGTGTTTGTCTTGTGCTCCTGGGGTTTGGAGTTTTGTTATAAACCAGTCATTATTTATTGTCGGTCAACTGTCCATGTCAGCTGCTGTCAATGTCATTACTATCCGCTACGACAGATTTGTAGAAAAGATCTGACAGCTCTGACTTCATGCCGCTTTTCAGGAAAGTTTGACTACCCGTCACTAGGCCCTCCCTATTGGAGTACAATTTTCTATCGCGCAATGCGCATACTGAACAGGCCAGGTCATCTGGTAACGCTCGAGGCGCCCATCACCAACTTCACGCACCGATAAAATGCTCCCGGATATTTGCTTCCCTCAGGACCTCCTTTTCATCGATTGCGATTAGCAATGGCAAACATCTGAAATGTCCAAAACTATCGCTCCAAGGGTCGATAGGCCAACAATGACGTAGAGGTCATCTGGCGGCTCATCCATTCCGATTAAAGAAGCCCCTAGTACTTGCTTACTGGTTGCTGTCCAGAAGCCACCAAACTTATTAGATTTTTTCAGAAGGCATCAAGTCTCTTGTTGTGCATATTAATATCGGCATAATGCACCGGCGTTTTTTTTGACTCACTACGGAAATCTATCATCATGCAAGCATTTATCAGGCTGATCGCGGTCATCCTATGTCTCTCTTCGGCCGTCGTATACGGTCATCCCGGCCGACAAGACTCTCAAGGCGGTCACTACGACCGAAAAACCGGCGAATATCATTGCCATCAAGAACAGTGCTTTACCAATCAGAAACAAATTCAGGTCGCAACAATAGAAGCTGAAACGGACGGACGTGACTTCTCCCCCGTGTACCGCCGTGAAGATTGGAAACATTGGTCTGATCTGGATCGTGACTGCATGAACACTCGGCATAAAATATTAAAGATGCTGACCAAAGCGCCGGTTACACTTTCCGATAATGGCTGCAATGTTTCTACAGGCACCTGGAATGACCCTTATAGTGGCAAGATCTATCACCAGGCCAGTGATTTAGACATAGACCATGTCATCCCGCTGAAGTGGGCAAATGATCATGGTGGGTATGTCTGGTCATCTCAACAAAAAGAAGTCTACGCCAATGACCCAGACAACCTGCTTGCCGTCGATGACAGCTTAAACCAGCAGAAAGGCGCTAAAGGCCCTGATGAATGGATGCCACCCAATCACCAATATCGATGCGAATACACAGTGCAGTGGACCAAAATACTCAACAAATACCCGGACCTGAAAATGACGTCGAAGGAAAAAAGGATTTTTGCCCGGCAGCAGGTGGCCTGTAAAATTTCACCGTGATGACAAGCTGACTCTATGGCCTCCCATTATTTCGTCTTCACTCTTTGGAATGCGAGTCGCATCTGCTTTTCAATCTCGATGATAGTAAATAGTGCTACGCCGACTCCGACAATCAGCAGACCATCGAGTATGGGAATCGATTCGGTAGCAAAAACGGATTGCAAAAGCGGCAAATAGGTGATCGCGAATTGTGCTGTCGTTATAATAATCACCACAGCCCACACAACTTTTGTCCCGCGCACTCCCTGCCAAGTTAACGACGTACTGTAGATATTTCGAATAAAAAACAGGTGGAAAATTTCCATTACCACCAATGTATTCAGTGTCATGGTGCGAGCTAACTCCACTGAGTAGCCTTGATCTATCGCGTAGTGGTAAATTCCAAATACACCGCAAACAAACAATAGCGATACCAACAGGATATGCCACGCCAGACCGCCATTTAACAGCGGTTCGTGGCGCTCGCGCGGTGGTCGGTGCATGGTGTTTTCTTCAGTTGGCTCAAACGCCAGGGCAATACCGAGCGTTACGGCAGTAATGAGGTTTACCCAAAGAATTTGGATCGGAGTAATAGGCAGTGTCATCCCTAACAGAAGCGCTACCACTATCGTCATCGCTTCACCGGCATTGGTTGGTAACGTCCAACTGATGACTTTCTTTAAGTTGTCATACACAGTCCGGCCTTCACGTACAGCTGCCACAATGGAGGCAAAATTATCATCGACCAGCACCAGTTCTGCGGCTTCTTTTGCCGCTTCACTGCCTTTTTGCCCCATGGCGATTCCTGCGTCCGCTCGTTTTAGTGCGGGGGCATCGTTAACGCCATCCCCCGTCATAGCCACGGTCATGCCATGGGATTGCAGGGCCATAACCAACCGCAGTTTATGTTCAGGGCTGGTACGGGCAAATACATCACATTCCAATACTGCCTGCTGCAGCGCCGAAGAGTCGAGTTCATCCAGATCGTTTCCGGTGAGGACTTTGTCAGTATTTTGCAGGCCAATCTGCTTACCGATGGCAGTCGCGGTTTTGATGTGGTCACCGGTTATCATTTTCACTTGGATGCCAGAATCATGGCATTCACCCACTGCGGTGATCGCCTCAGCGCGGGGTGGATCAATCATTCCCACCATTCCGATCAAGGTTAAAGAACCTGATACCTCTGCATATTCCAATACGGTATGTGTGGGTGACACGGCCTTAACGGCAAAAGCCAGCACGCGCTGGCCAAGTGCGGCAATCGCATCTGCCTGTTCGCTCCAATAGGCAGTATCCAAGGGTTTGGTGGCACCATCGCCGCTGCGTTGATTGCAACACATGGTCAACATAAGCTCTGGCGCACCTTTGACAAATATGAAGGCGTGTTGCTCATGGTTGTGATTAAGTGTTGCCATAAAGCTATGTTTGGCATCGAACGGAATAGCATCCGTTCGCACCCAGGCAGTTTGCTCCTGGCGAGTGTTTAGATCCATTTTACTTGCAAAGCTTAACAGCGCGCCTTCCATTGGGTCGCCTTCCACGATCCACACACCTTCGTGCTCGCGTAGCGCGGCATCATTGCAGAGCGTTGCGGCTCGGGCCAATTCTTCCAGAACGGTGTGTTCCGCAGGAGACACGTGGGTGTCTTCAAGCTTCAACGCACCTTTGGGGTTATAGCCACTACCTTCTAATGTAAAGAGATGACTGTGAGTAAGTACCGAGGCTACCATCATTTCGTTACGAGTCAGGGTTCCAGTTTTATCTGTGCATATAACTGATACCGACCCGAGGGTCTCAAGGGCTGGTAATCGACGTACGATGACGTTGCGCCGAGCCATAGCTTGTACACCAATCGCCAGCGTAATCGTTAGCACCGCTGGCAGACCCTCGGGAATCGCTGCCACAGATAACCCCACCACAGCCATGAAAATCTCAGTGAAATCGTAATGTGCAACAAAGTATCCGAACACAAGCAGGGCCGCTGCGATGACAAGAATCAAGATGGTTAACCATTTGGCAAACACGCCCATCTGTGTCACCAGTGGTGTCGTTAACGCTTCCACTTCCGACAGAAGCCCACTGATTCGACCAATCTCTGTACCTAAACCGGTGGCTACCACGACTCCTCTGCCCTGCCCACTGGTGACCAGGGTGCCAGAGTATGCCAGACAGGCACGATCTCCTAAGGCTGCGTCATCAGCGACCGGCTTCGTGTGTTTTTCCACGGGGACCGATTCCCCGGTTAAAATTGCCTCCTGCACAGACAAGCCATGAGCTGTGAGCAGTCTAAGATCAGCGGGGATTTTATCCCCTGCCTCTAATAACACGATGTCGCCAGGCACCAATTTTGCGCCATCGATCGTTACACGCTCACCGCCACGAATCACATTGGCTCGGGGGGCCAGCATATGGCGGATGGCATCCATGGCTTGTTCCGCCTTTCCTTCCTGGATAAAGCCGATAATTGCGTTAGCAATGACAACAGCCAGGATGACGCCGGTATCGACCCAATGAGCGAGTAGTGCCGTAATTACCGCAGATCCAATGAGCACGTAGATCAGGATGTTGTGAAAATGCAGAAGGAAACGAATGAAAGGTGAGCGCCGGGCTACCTGAGGCAAACGGTTTGCGCCATAGCTTAAAAGGCGCGCTTCGGCTTCTGTTTGGCTTAAACCTTCGGTTGAGGACTCCAGGTCTTCAAGCGCGACATTGGCTGAGATACTGTGCCAATGGGCCTTTGTACTAGTGTCAGTATTTTCCATGCCTGCCTCGTTATTAACATGCTACATCACTAATGCTATTAAACGGTCTGAAGTTAAAAGTTAACCTGCATCAATTAATTGATCGACAACCAGTTTTTGATTATGACCAGAGCGCTTCCACAGGCACAGCATATTTGAAGTGATCGCTCATAAATAACGGGTTAGCCAATGTGTTCATGAAAGTATCGCGTCAAACCCAACACTTATTCAACTACCATCGAATCAGAAATGCTGCTCTATGCGCTTCAAGGTACTAGGTCAGGAACAGCTTCCTTGCCATGGGTCTTCCCCGACACCACTGCTGCCCTAATCTGGTCACTGCTCGCTCCAATTGGGCGACTTTCCCTGCCAGTCGAGGAAAGCGATATCCAAAGCAGGAAACACCCTCACACCATTCACTGGGGTCTACTTGAATGCGCTGGAGTATTGGCAGTATATGCGACGGTATAGCACCTTTCTTATCGTCCCGAATTGCTCGGCCGGTCCAGTCAACCAGGGCCAGGTAGTCGTCTATGTGGAACTGTATATCTGTTTGTAGGTTTTCTTGGTGCTCATGACCCGCCAGATTGGCCAGTCTGTTTTTCTGGGGAGCGAGATCGCGGTTTTCAATTCGCTCCTGGATGGAGGTGTAATCAGATGTCTCAGGTATTTTTGCAAGACCAGCTCTAATTGGGTTCAGGTCCACATAGGTCATGCAGGTTAACAGTGCTGCCTCGTCCAGTAGCGCTTGTGATTTGAACCGTCCCTCCCAGAATCGACCTTTGCAACCGTCTTCTTCATTTGCCTTGCGGGCAATGTATTCGTTCACGCACCTCATATACCAACTGATTGATTTAAGCCGTTCTCGCCATTCTTCGACATATTCAGAAAGCTTCAGGAGCCCTGCTCTATCCAATGAAACTCCATTCAGATAGCGCTCAACCAATTGAGGCCCTTTGAAAAGTTTCCGCCAACGTTCGATTACTTCATCCTGAGACCAGGAATCAGCCAATTCAGCATTGACTTGCAGCACCACATGGTAGTGATTACTCATAACTGCATAGGCCGCTACATCAATAGCGAAAATATCAGACAACTCAAACAGCCGGTCGACAATCCACTGTCGTCGATGTTCAAAACTTTGACCTGAGAAATGGTCACTACCACAGAGAAACGCCCGGCGAACGCAGCGAGCAATACAATGATAATAACGGGTATCGGAGAGGGATATGAGTTCCTTTCTGGCGCGGGTCATCCTTGAACCTTAATACTGGATATTTAAACAGACAAAAGACTACAAGTTGACTACAGCTTAGTCAATTGGTTTGTGGGTGATGAGATGGATGCCTCCCCTCTATCGGCGTCAAATGCGCCACACTTGTAGTGTCAACAAACAAGTATAGAGGAGGCATCCATCATGAATATTAAGCTCATCGGAGTGGATTTGGCAAAGTCAGTTTTCCAGGTTTGCGTGCTGAACCAAGCTGGTAAAGTTCAGATTAACCGGGCGCTGTCTCGTAACGCTTTTGTTGAATTTATGCATAAACAGCTGCCCACCCAGGTTGTCATGGAGGCCTGTGGTAGTTCTAACTTTTGGG
>NZ_AQXX01000045.1 GCF_000376785.1 Hahella ganghwensis DSM 17046 | reverse complement strand
GCCGTGCCCATCGACAATAATTGGGTGGAAAACCAGATCCGGCCTTGGGCGCTGGGTCGTTCCAACTGGTTGTTTGCCGGATCGCTGCGCAGTGGTCAGCGGGCAGCGGCAGTAATGAGTCTGATCCAATCGGCCAAACTGAACGGACATGATCCCTATGCTTATCTGAAAGATGTACTGGCGCGTCTGCCGACGCAGAAGAACAGTGCCATTGCTGAATTACTGCCTCACAACTGGAGCGGTCCGGTCAACCTGTGATAGCCGGACGCTTACCTATATGCGCATTCCCAGACCATAGATCACCATGTATCAATGATGCCGGTTGTTCAGGAATCCATTCGGGCAGTTTTCCACAAATCTGCTCAAGCATTTCAAGATCGGTCTGTTGCAGGAGGCCCTGATGTTGTGCCAGCCTGCCTTGCATTAAGAGACGTTGTTCTGCAAAGAACTGATACCCGTCCTGTGTCCAGGTATTCGGCTGCTTCGTCGTACCGCAGTACGTGTCAATGTCGAGCCCAAATGCCTGGGCAGTATGTCTATGCATGGCGGCAAGCGCTCTGCCAAAGTTCTCCCAGTAGTCCTTCCGGGCCTGCGCAGGCTCAAGATATTCCATCAGCAGGCATTGTTCATCCCAGAAATAAACAGCAGGTATCCTTATGGTGCCAGTCTCAGTCATCAACTTGAGTGATCGGGCCTCACACTCAAACATTCCCGCAGGTGCTCGCCGGTTATGCTTGAGGAAATAACAGAAACCGGCATCGGTGCGCAGAATACCAGCCTCATTAATACAACCTCCAGCGACAGTAGTCTGACCAATGATGCGGCCTTTTGCATTGCGCTGCAGCCAGCTGTTCAAGCCAGATAAATCAGACATAATCTCTCCCTAATCTACTGTGGATTGCTTTAAGCTTCGTCCGGCGCACTATGACAATAGTTGACGATTTATTAACCAAGCTGAAGGTTTTGCCATCAAATTCGTTCTATACTGAATAATAAGTGTGCAGTCGTTGCGTTAAGCTCACCGGCCTTTCTCAACACTGACCGGCAGTCTGGTGAGATACCCTCCATTTAGCTGCTGAGTCAGCCATGCAAGCTTGCCCTGTCCAGGGTTCAATCAATCGGTTGATGCTGTCAGGGCGTAACATAAATATACGCGTTTCCTCTACTTCGAACGCGAGGTTATCACCTTTCACAGTAAAGGTTGAGGTCAGAGGCCACAAGCCACTTGTCCCTCTCCTGAATGTGAGTTTCAACAGAGGAGTGCAGTCATGTTTGACCTGCTCGATCATTATCGGGTCAACGAGTTGCATGTCAGAGACGATGCAGCCAGTGGACTCAAAGCATTTATCGCCATCCACAACACCCGCTTCGGACCCGCCCTGGGTGGTTGTCGGTTTATCTCCTACGATTCAACAGATGACGCACTACTGGACGCTGTGCGTCTGGCTCGCGGAATGAGCTACAAGGCCGTGTTGTCAGGAGTGCCTCAAGGGGGAGGTAAATCTGTCATCATGAAGCCACATGGCCAATTTGATTCTGAAGCCATTTTCCGGTGCTTTGGACGCTTTGTGGAAGATCTCGGCGGGCGCTACATTACCGCCATAGATTCTGGAACCACCGCACGGGAAATGGACTGGATCAACAAGGAAACCCGTCATGTGACCAGCACCAGTTCAGAGGACAACCCAGCCATCTATACTGCACGGGGAGTGTTTGAAGGGCTGAAAGCGGCTGTTCGGTACAAACTGGGGAATGAACATCTGCAGGGTATTCGTGTGGCCGTTCAGGGTATTGGCAATGTGGGTTACCAACTATGCCAACTTCTCCATGAGGCCGGCGCTTCTCTCCTGGTCAGCGACATTAATCAGGATGCTCTGAAACGTGCCCAGGCAGATTTCTCTGCGCAGGTGGTAGACCCTGACAACATCTATGATGCGGAATGCGAAGTGTTCTCCCCCTGCGGCCTCGGATCAATCATCAATGATGAGACTCTTCAACGCCTGAGATGTGCCATTGTCGCCGGCTCTGCCAATAACCAGCTCAAACATCACCAGCACGGCCAATGGTTGCACGACGAAGGTATTTTATATGCTCCGGATTACGTCATTAACGCCGGAGGTCTGGTGTATGCCTCCCTGCATCACCTGGGCAAACCGCAGCAACTGATCGAAGACAAAACCAAGCGTATTGCCCATACCTTATCCGAAATATTCAAACAATCGGAACAAAAAGGTTTGGCGACCAGTGTCATGGCCGACCAGTTGGCAGAACAACGCCTTTACCAGAAACTTTCTGAAGCTGCGTAGGAGACCGGTGATGATGCAAAAAACCTTTGATTTCTTCATCCCCTACAACCGTTTTATGAATGAGCAGGGGAAACTGGAGCAGGCTTTGCCGGAGTGGAGCCGAGATCAGGAACGCCTGATCGAGGCCTACGAAACCATGGTCCTGATCAGAAACTTTGACCAGAAAGTTGTGGCCCTGCAACGCACCGGAAAGATGGGGACTTATCCATCTATTCTGGGGCAGGAGGCAATTGGTGTCGCTGTCGGACAGACCATGAGAAAAGATGATGTACTGATCCCCTATTATCGTGACCTGCCAGCCCAATATCTCCGAGGTGTAAGACTCGTCGAAACACTCCTGTACTGGGGCGGTGACGAGCGGGGAAGCCAATACCAGCATTGTCCGGAAGACTTCCCCAATTGCGTGCCGATATCCACACAGATGTGCCATGCAGCAGGCGTGGCAACCGCTTTTAAGATACGAGGGGAAAAGCGAGCCGCCGTCGTTACCTGTGGCGATGGCGCCACCTCAAAAGGCGACTTTCTGGAAAGTCTTAACGTGGCAGGGGTCTGGCAGCTACCGATGGTGATTGTTGTGAATAACAATCAATGGGCGATATCCACCCCCCGCAAGGTACAGAGTGCTGGGCAGACCATCGCCCAGAAAGCGATCGGGGCAGGAATTGAAGGAATCCAGGTAGATGGCAACGACTATTTCGCCATTTCGGACGCGGTTCAACACGCCCTGGAGAAAGCCCATGCCGGGAAGGGAGCCACTCTGATCGAAGCTATATCCTACCGATTGGGTGATCACACCACCGCAGACGACGCCACCCGCTATCGGTCCAAGGAAGACCTGAAAGCCGGCTGGGAAAAAGAGCCCATCCAACGGCTTCGGCATTATCTGCTCAGCCAGAACCTGTGGTCAGAATCTCAGGAAAAGGAACTACAGAACAAATCAACGAAGATCATCGAAACAGCGGTTAGTGATTATCTCAATACACCTCCAGAGCCACCGGAATCCATGTTTGATCATTTGTTTGCCGACATGCCGGCACCTCTCATTGAACAGAGAATCGACGTGAAATCTCTCGCCGGACCTGGCGGCACTCAACAGGGTTCCCATTAGCAGGAGGTGACTGAAATGAACATAGCAGCAAAATCAGACACAGCAGATGCCAGTGTGGTCAGTCATAAAATCACCATGGTGGAAGCCGTTAATCTGGCCCTGGCCCGCGCCATGCAGGAAGACGAGAACGTCGTAGTGCTGGGTGAGGACGTAGGGGTCAATGGTGGCGTGTTCAGAGCGACAGTCAATCTCCGGGAGGAGTTTGGACTGAAACGGGTGATGGATACGCCACTGGCTGAGACACTTATTGCGGGAATGGCGATAGGAATGGCAGCACAGGGTATTCGCCCGGTCGCGGAAATTCAGTTCATGGGGTTTATTTATGCCACCATGGAACAGATAGTCAGCCATGCCAGCCGCATGCGTAACCGAACCCGGGGCCGACTGAGCTGCCCCATGGTTCTGCGGGCGCCCTTCGGTGGAGGCATTCATGCCCCGGAACACCATAGCGAAAGCACTGAAACCTTGTTTGCCCACATCCCAGGTTTAAGAGTGGTCATTCCCAGCTCTCCCCGAAGAGCCTATGGTCTGTTGCTCGCAGCCATTCGCAACGATGACCCGGTGGTGTTTCTGGAACCCAAAAGGATCTACCGCGCCAGCTCTCAGGATGTCACAGATGACGGACAGGCACTCCCGCTGGATACCTGCTTCACTCTCAGGGAAGGGACCGATATCACACTGGTATCCTGGGGAGCCATGATTCAGGAAACATTGCAGGCGGCAGATCAGTTACTGGAGCAGGATATCAGCGCCGAGGTCATTGATGTTGCCAGTATTTCACCGCTGGACATGGCCACAATCCGCACCTCCGTTGCCAAAACCGGGCGCTGCTGCATTGTGCATGAAGCCGCCAGGACCCACGGAGTCGGTGCTGAAATTGCCGCCGAACTTTCCGAATCCTCGCTGTTTGACCTGAAAGCGCCTGTCAGCAGAGTCACCGGATATGACACTGTGATGCCGTATTATCGGAACGAGATGCATTATATGCCAACTGTCGAAAGGATTTGCGAAGCCGCCACCATACTAATGGAGGAAGGACTATGAAGTTCTTCAAACTACCGGATCTGGGAGAAGGACTGGCAGAAGCAGAGATTGTGGAATGGCATGTCAGGGAAGGGGACAAGGTAAAGGTCGATCAGCTGCTGGTCTCAGTAGAGACAGCCAAAGCGATTGTCGAGGTCCCGTCCCCCCAGGACGGGGTCATCGCAGCACTGTTCGGAGAACCAGGAGATGTCATTCATGTGGGAGAACCCTTGGTCGAGTATCAGGGAGAGGGTGAAGACGCCGGAACGGTTGTCGGAGAACTCAAGCGAGCCTCCAGCAGCAGCGAAGATCACTTCATCATTGGCGCGGCCGGTCAACAACCAGCCACGCACAGGGCACGAGCCACTCCTGCAGTCAGGGCTCTGGCTAAACGCCTGGGTGTGGACCTGAATCTGATTAAACCGTCCCATGGCGATGTAATTTCGGCTCTCGATGTAGAGAAAGCAGCCGAAATGCAAAGCAGCTTTGGAGAAGCTGAGCCTCTTCGCGGGGTCCGCAGAACCATGGCACAGAATATGGCGAAATCCCACGCAGAAGTGGTACCGGTTTCCCTGTACGAAGATGCCGATATACACGACTGGCCTGCAGGCACTGATATCACTATGCGACTGGTGCATGCCATAGCCAGCGCCTGTCAGGCCTCACCGGCGCTGAATGCCTGGTTTGACGGACATGGTCCTTCCAGGCGTCTGTTTGAGGCTGTCCATATCGGTATCGCAGTGGACTCGGAAGACGGACTGTTTGTCCCCGTACTACGGGATGTCAACAGTCGCAAACTCAACGACCTGCGCAAGGGACTGAATGCCATGAGAGCAGATATCAAGGCTCGCAAGATTCCTCCCCGGGAGATGCAGGGCGCAACCATCACCCTGTCCAATTTCGGCACAATGGCAGGACGCTATGCGAATCCTATTGTTGTCCCCCCGCAGGTGGCCATTGTCGGTGCAGGAATGATTCGGGATGAAGTGGTTGCCAGAAACGGTGAAATGCAGATCCGACGCAGATTGCCGTTATCACTGACATTTGACCACAGAGCCGCAACTGGCGGGGAGGCAGCGAGATTTCTGGCGGCAATGGTAAAAGATATAGAACGGGCTACACTTAAATAAAGGACGAGAGAAACCCTTGCCAGACACGCCACGATTGCTCTCGTACGTGTGTAGTCGGCGGGGGTCGTTCTTTATCTGCTGCGCTTAGCGGAGTCCTGCCAGGCTCCGCTTTTTTTATGGAGCCTCTGAATAACGTTGGCGAAAAAGTGCAATTTATCCTGATTAAATGAGCATTATGAGTCGACTTTTGACGCCGCAATGGCAATGCAGGTAATTTTTCTGAGGCTTCTTGTATATTTTCCCTGTTATCAGAAATCGGCATAAACTTAGCAAACTTTAGAGGGTATTGACGATTTCAACAGCCCTGGATTCCTCATCGGTTAATTGGTCAGTTGAAAATAGATGCGCTGTTGGCTGAACCTCTGCTATTGGATATGAAACTCAAATCAGCGGACTGCACCAATCTTCTTGCCGGATGAAATGTTAAAAGTATACTTTTAGCATCTGACAGGCACGAGCCGGAAGAATGCCTGCGGTCCGCCAGCTTGCTATTTACACCACTTGTATTTTACTTGGTAATATTCTGAACATTGGGGGGTATCATCATCGTTGCCCTGAATTATTGTTGTAATACGGAGCTTTAATGACCTTTAAGCCCAAGGAGACCCTGACTGAACAGGTCGCCCAGCATCTTGAAAACATGATCGTACTTGGCCAGCTGCAATCCGGCCAGAGAATATATGAAAATGCGATGGCCAAAGAACTCGAAGTCAGCCACGGCTCTATTCGGGAAGCTCTGCTACTGCTGGAAAAGCGCTATCTCGTTACCAACGTTACCCGCAAGGGCACCTTTGTTACTGAGCTCAACGAGCAATTTGTTACCAGTCTTTATGAGACTTTACTACTGATTCTCGGCCACACCGGAGCTAAGCTGCTTCGCGGCTGGCAACCTCATGATATGGAACGGATGGAATCTCTCTATACCCAGATGAGTGAATGCTTTGAAAAAGGCGATCTGCTGAATTTTCACAATCTCGGAATCGAATATACCCAGGCATCTCTGGCTTATGCGGAGAATCCTTTCCTGGTCAATATGATCAATGATCTGTGGCCATCTGCCAAACGCTGCAGCTTTCTCGCTTTAAGACAGGGGCCCACTGTCATTCACGACAGTCTGGAATATATGCGGGCTTCACTGGATGCAATAAAACAACATAATGAGGTAGAGTTACAGGCTATACTCGAATCATATGCCAAAGGCCAATGCCAACTGATCATTGAATGTATTCGCGCTCAAACCCGCCAATGATAATGAATGTAAAACCCATGGCAGATTCACGAATTCTGCTTTTTATGACCGCCTCCATCCTGCTGATCATGCAGGGTTGTTCTGTCACCCCCACGGCAAAAACTCAGCCAGAACAGGTTGTCATACCTCCTGAACCCACGCCAGTGTTAATACCTGATACTCCGGTAGAGGAGACCGTGGCAACCACACCGGCTGTTGAGGAGCAACATGTCAGCAACTGCGTATTTCACCCCAATAAGGGCATCGCTGAAGTAGAGAAAGTCGAGCAGGGGAAATGGACAATGCGCTTTTATCCTGGCGATATCGCTTTTGTCCATCACTCAGAAGATATTGAAACCAGTCCCGGAGAGGAATTCCGCGCTTTACGGTATTCCAGAACCAGTGGTCCCTGTGACAGTGATTACTTTGAACTGCTTGGGGCGTTTAATTAGGGCCTGTGATGGCCCTCCGGGATCCTGGGAAGCATCAACTTACATTGAAAATCAGTTTTTCAGCTTAAGATGACTGGTATCCGGTGCAGGCGGAGGTGGGGACGCTTTTTTCTGTCCGAGATCGCTCCCGGCTGGCGCCACACTAAGATGACTGGTATCAGGCTCAGCGGTAGGTAGCTCAGGAGCCTCATCTGCTAATTTAGACCCTGCTGGTGCAACATCCCAGGACACTTCCTGAAGAATATCGTCGACTTTTTCTCCTGCAACAGGTAATGCCCCCGGAGGAGATTGCACTTTCCCGGCGCCAGATGCCATGGGCTTGGCGGCAGAAGTCCTCGCCTGTGGGGTTGAAGCTTGAGGGGCAGTAGATTGCGGAGCCTGAGGCACAGGCTTCTGATCTTCTGTCGGCGAGGGGGCTGCCTGTCCCATAGGACGCAGCTCACACTGAGCGCCGTTTTTTCTGAGTATGGCCAGATATTTTTTACCCGTTGCATCATCCAGTCGATTGCGCAATACAACCGAACGTCCGGAAAACATCTGCTCCACCTGGGCCGGGTTGGCTTTAAATAGATTCGCCACATTCTGTTTCACTTGAGCCAGGTCAAAGCCATCGACTATTTGACCAGAAAAAACCAGTTCGTATTGCGCCACGCTCTTCTCCCCTCTGTTTCGTTTAATGTTAAACTCTGAGCACTAAGTTCGCCAGTTAACGACTGTTACGAAAGTCTATTTCCTAAAAGAAACAAGGAGCGATTTCATGGCACTAACCACATCCACCATGCTCCCACTCGGCACTAAAGCGCCTAATTTCAATCTGCCGGATCAACAGGGGTATCACTGGTCACTGGCCGATTTCAGTGATGACAAAGCCCTGTTGGTCATGTTCATCTGTAACCACTGTCCTTACGTGGTTCATCTGAAATCTGCGCTTGCCAAATTTGCCCGGGAGTATAGTGATAAAAGCCTGGGAATCATCGCCATCAGTGCCAACGACGCAGAGACATACCCCGCAGATTCTCCCC
This sequence comes from Hahella ganghwensis DSM 17046, assembly GCF_000376785.1. Lineage (GTDB taxonomy): Bacteria > Pseudomonadota > Gammaproteobacteria > Pseudomonadales > Oleiphilaceae > Hahella > Hahella ganghwensis. Next base: position 2,375 of record NZ_AQXX01000045.1, on the reverse strand, counting down.
AGAACATGGCCCTTGAAGTGGAACGTTATGGTTACGTGTTCCCCTATGTCTATGATCAGAGTCAGGAGGTGGCCAAATCCTATGATGCGGCCTGTACGCCTGATTTTTTCCTTTTTGACCAGGACCGAAAACTGGTTTACCGAGGACAGTTCGACGGCAGCAGGCCAGGCAATGATGTCCCCGTAACAGGGGAGGATCTGCGTCGTGCGGTGAATCAGGTTCTGGCCGGTGAGGCAGTCAGCGAGGAGCAGATCCCCAGCATGGGATGCAATATAAAATGGCGCGAGGACTGAACGGCTCACCACACAACAACTGAAATCTGAGTGTCAGTCGTACCTGCTGCGCAGGTACCTGTGACAAAGGAGAGACCTTGGGACACATCATTTTTTCTCATGGCAAGGAGAGCGGCCCCTGGGGCAGCAAAATCCGGCATTTGTCAGAATTGGCGCTCAAGGTAGGGTATACCTTTGAAACCATCGACTATCAAGGGATGCATAGCCCGGACCTGCGGGCCGAAAAGCTACTGAAGCATCTACAGGATTGGGATACCTTTTCACCTCTGATACTGGTCGGTTCCAGTATGGGGGCTTATGTTTCTCTGGTGGCTTCTCACCATGTCAAAGTGACCGGCCTGTTTCTATTGGCTCCGGCATTGGGGTTACCGGAATACCGGCAACCTCTGATTGCGCCCAAAGCTGAAGTAACAGAAGTCGTTCACGGCTGGTCAGATCACCTGATTCCTGCCTCGACGGTGTGCGAATGGAGTATGCAGCACCAATGTACTTTGTATCTGGTCAATGATGGCCATCGCCTGCAGCAGGCACTCCCCCAACTCGGCATCTGGTTTTATCAGTTTCTGGACAGGCTAAACCGGACATCGGGACACAAGGAAAGTATGGCTGATAAAGGCCATTCCCATTCAACCGCAACACAAACCAGTGAGGCCAGTCATGCCGCTACCCGAAGATGAGGTAAGCTCTATTGTCGAGCACATGAACCAGGATCATGCCGATACCCTAGTGAATTACGTTCGGTATTTTGGCGGTGTGGATGGCGTCATATCGGCGACATTGCACAGCATCAATGCCAATGAAATGCATATCGACGTAGTTGCACACAGTCTTTCCTGCCGTCTGGCGATTCAACTGATCAGGCCTTTGAATTCTGCCGGAGAAGCAAGAAGCGTGTTGGTGGAAATGGCAAAACAGGCGCGCTCAGGATTGCATGAGGAAGAAGACCTGAAGTAGTCAGCATAGCTCTTTTCAGGCCATCGACATCATGGAATTTTATGATCTTGCCATCCAACTGAGTAAGATACTGATCACCATTGCTACGGTCATGGGGCTGGCCCTGATTGCAGAAAGAGTCAGCACCCGGGTTGCCGGTATACTGGCAGGATTTCCACTAGGTACTGCAATTGCCCTGGCCTATATCGGTATCGAGCAGGGCGCGGACTTTGCTGCCGTCAGCGCCCGGCATACTCTGCTGGGTTTTATTTCTGCCCAGGCGATGACAACCCTCTACTGGTTCTGCCTGCGTTTCCGGTTCAATATCATCCTGGCCCCGGCAGCAGGCATTCTGGCATTTGTTATCACCAACGGTCTCTTAAGCTTGTGCTCAGGAGACTTGGCGACAAACTTTGTCCTCGTTGTTCTGGCGACCATCGGATTCGGATTCTGGTACCGGATCATTCCTGATCAGAATATTCAACAGCCTATCAGGCTTTCCCATCTGGCCGTTCTGATAAGGGGTACTATTTCTGCCTTCTGCGTGATCTCTGTTACCCTCCTGGCCTATTTGGGCAGCAGCACTGTTGCGGGATTATTCGCCGCGTTTCCTATCACTTTTTTCCCGCTGCTGTTTATCATTCACCTCAACTACGGTACACAGCCTGTCTATACCCTGATCAAATACTATCCTTTGGGCCTGGGCTCCCTGATCATATACAGCCTGCTTGTCGCCCTGACATATAGCTCCTGGGGAATTCTTGCCGGGACCGCCTTCGGGCTGGCCGGAGCCATTGCCTATCTTGCGGTGTACCACCAACTACGGCGATGGTTATCAATGAAACAAGGCATAGCCTGATTTTCAGGCCGGGAGTCCATACAATTCTACCTGCTCAAGCCATCCCCACTGTTCAAGCCATTGAAGGGAACATCGCTTGCATTTGATCGTTTTTTAATCTATCAAATTAGATAGGGAATGAAGTAGATGTGGGCTAAGTTCATGCTGAGTTATAAAGAGATTTGCTGCCCCTATTGCGGGGAAACACAAATTGTCGTAAGCGTCCGGCTATCACAGGTTGACCGGACCGCTCCAGTTGTGAGGCAGTAATTCAGCAATGGCACTGTTCTTCTGCGTCGGCAGACGCGCCA
>NZ_AQXX01000044.1 GCF_000376785.1 Hahella ganghwensis DSM 17046 | reverse complement strand
CGTGCCCATCGACAATAATTGGGTGGAAAACCAGATCCGGCCTTGGGCGCTGGGTCGTTCCAACTGGTTGTTTGCCGGATCGCTGCGCAGTGGTCAGCGGGCAGCGGCAGTAATGAGTCTGATCCAATCGGCCAAACTGAACGGACATGATCCCTATGCTTATCTGAAAGATGTACTGGCGCGTCTGCCGACGCAGAAGAACAGTGCCATTGCTGAATTACTGCCTCACAACTGGAGCGGTCCGGTCAACCTGTGATAGCCGGACGCTTACTCACAAAAGCCCAGATTCATGTTTAGTTTATATGCAGCCGACAGATGAAGAACTAAGGTTGAGCATGCAGGATCTTGAGAGGAGTGTTGATGAGTAATAAACGAAATATATTCTATTCAAAATTGGCGGAAGCTTCTGCAGCAGCCATAGATCTTGGAATTACGACTTTTAATGAGTATCAAGTAAAGCGGAAATTGGATTCCCAATTACCGTCAAGACCAAATGATATATATGAAGCAGAGTGGCAAGATTGGCCGTCATTTCTGGGTAAGGCTTCCAAGCAGTTTTATCCTTCTTTAGCGGAAGCTTCTGTAGCAGCCATAGGACTTGGAATTGCGACTGTTACTGAGTACCAGGTAAAGCGGCATTGGGATTCTCAATTACCTTCAAGCCCAAACAAGGTATACAAATCGGATTGGAAAAGTTGGCCGTCGTTTTTAGGTAAAGAAGTTAAGGATTATTATCCCTCTCTAGCAGAAGCTTCCGCAGCGGCCATAAAACTTGGGATTACAATTAAGCTAGATTATCAGAAAAAACGACAATTGGATCCTCGCTTGCCTTCAAGTCCAGAGTGCTTATACAAATTTGAATGGAAAAGTTGGTCTTCTTTTTTACAAAAGACCAAGCAATTTTATCTCTTGTTGGCGGAAGCTTCCGCAGCGGCCTTAGAGCTTGGAATCACAACTAAGCTCGAATATCAGCAAAAGCGGCATTTGGACCCTCGTTTACCGGCTCATCCAAGAACTGTATACAAAGCAGAGTGGCAAAGTTGGCGATCGTTTTTAAGTAAAGAGGTTAAGCAGTTTTATCCCACGTTGGCGAAAGCTTCCACAGCGGCCATAGGGCTTGGAATTTCAACCACATTCGAATATCGGGAAAAGAGACATTTGGACTCTCGCTTGCCGGCAGCACCATATACCGTATACAAAGCGGAGTGGGTAAATTGGTCATCGTTTTTGGGCAAAGAAGTTAGGCAGCTTTATCCCACATTAGCAGAAGCTTCCTCAGCAGCTAAAGCTCTTGGAATTTTGACCTCTACCGAATATAAGGCAAAGCGGCATTATGATTCTCTTTTGCCTTCAAGCCCAGAGCAAGTGTACAAACTAGAGTGGCAAAGTTGGCCCATGTTTTTAAAGAAACAGGGCAAGCTGTTCTACCCTTCGATAGCGGAAGCTTCCGCAGCAGCTGTAGAGCAAGGGATTGCCACTTCTAATGAGTATCGGCTCAGGCGGCATGTGGATAATCAGTTACCTTCAAGGCCCTATGACGTATACAAAGAGGAATGGCAAGGTTGGTCGTCGTTTTTTGATAATGCGGCTAAGACGTATTACTCAACGCTTGCAGAAGCTTCAGCCGCAGCAGCGGCTTTTGGGGTTATGACACGTACTGAGTATAGAGCAAAGCGGTATCTGGATCCTAAATTACCGTTGAATCCAGATCGTGTGTATAAAGCAGAGTGGCAGGACTGGGCATCGTTCTTAGTTAAAAAAGTTAAGCGATTCTATCCTTCGTTAGCAGAAGCTTCCAAAGCGGCTATAGGGCTCGGGATTACGACACATTTCGAGTATCGCGAAAAGAGGTTTATGGACGCTCGACTCCCTTCAGCTCCAGATTGCCTGTACAAAACGGAATGGCAAAGTTGGCCATCGTTTTTGGGTAAAGAGGTCAAGCAGTTTTATCCTACGTTGGCGGAAGCTTCCATGGCGGCCATAGGACTTGGAATTGCAACTATTTTCGAATATCAGAAACAGCGACATTTGGATCCCAGTTTGCCAGCAGCTCCAGAAAAATTTTTCAAATCGGAATGGGAAAATTGGCAATCGTTTTTGGGGCATGAGCCCAGGCAGTTTTATCCCACGCTAACGGAAGCTTCCGCAGCGGCTTTAGCCCTTGGGATTACGTCTTATGATGAATATCAATTAAAGCGGAAATTGGATTCTCAATTACCGTCAAGACCAAATGATGTATACGATGCAGAATGGAAAGATTGGCAGTCGTTTTTGGGTGGGGAGTCCAATCAGGTTTACCCTTCACTAGCAGAAGCATCCGCTGCGGCTAAAGCGATTGGAATTGCAACTTCTACCGAGTATCAGGCAAAGCGGCATTTGGATTCTAGTTTGCCTGGATCTCCAAATACTGTATACAAAACAGAGTGGGAAAGTTGGCCATCGTTTTTGGGGGGAAGGTTCTATCTCTCGTTAGCGGAAGCTTCCGCGGCTACAATAGCGCTTAAGGTCATGACTGTTACTGAATATAGGGCAAAGCGGTATTTAGACACTAAATTGCCGTCAAATCCAAACTCAACATATAAATCGGAGTGGGAAAGTTGGCCGTCGTTTTTGGGTAAAGTATCGAGACAGTTATACCCCAAGCTAAAAGAAGCTTCCGCTGCCGCCATAGGACTTGGAATAACAACTTCAACAGAGTACCAGGAAAAACGAAATTTAGACCCTCAACTGCCCTCATCTCCTAATGAAACATATAGAGACGAGTGGCAAGGTTGGACATTATTTCTTTTGCCAAGAACCTATAAATCTTTGCTTGATATAAAGTTGGCAGTGAAGATTTTAGACATTAAAAATAGTCAAGACTATCGAGAAAAACGAAAAATATACACGATTTTGCCTGCTAACCCAGATAGAAGTTTTAAGAATGAATGGGTAGATTGGTATGACACTTGCGATATTATAAAACCATATACGTACGATGAGGCTGTAGATCTGATAGCGGGAGAGAAGTTAGCCAGTAAGCGGGAGTACGTAGACTATATCATTCAATCTGGCAATGTAAGACTGCCAAGAACACCTGATCAAGTTTATAAGGATGAATGGATCAATTGGTATGTCTATTTAGGGAATCGGGAACCTTATAGAGTAAAAAATATCCGATCACCTTACACTCCTTGGGCAGATTGTATTCAGGATTTTCTTAAAGGGGCTAAGGGTGGCGGTACTAAAGAATCGCATTTATGTCGTTTTGTTCGCTATTACATTCAAGCTTACGAAGTGGGCGAATCACCACAAAAATTTTTAACACTTGAGAAAAAAGATATTCGCCCATTTAAAGACTGGCTGTTAGTCAATGAAAATAAGGGTGTTTCTCACAAAACTCTAACGTCCGTTAATGAGTTTTTAGACTTTGTTATTCATGAGTATCTGACAGACGAAGATGAGGATACAGGCGAGTTAGTCTTAGTAGCAAATACTCACAATCCTTTCTCAAATCTTTCAGTTGAAAATCCCTCGAAATACAGCTCAAGTGTGGGAGAAACCGTTAAGCATGCATTGGCATATCAGTATGTGGAGTCAGCAAAGCAATGGATGGTTCCTAAAGAAGCAAAAAGCTTCTCTGACTTGAAGCATCTTCATGTTTTTGGTGCTGATTGGTTCGATATAGACTCAGGAAAGGTAGATCGAAGCGACCCAAATTGTGTGGTTCGAGAAAAGAATGGTAAGTATCAGATCTGGTTTCCTGGCTACTGGATGCATACCTTTGCTCTGATGTCAGTTCCTGCTAGGGGGCGGCAAATAGCTTATTGTGACTCCGGCGAAGCTGATAAAGAGATAGCTGTTGTTACAGAATCAGGTTCTATTGAGTGGAAAGTTAATAAGTCATCATTAGCTGGGCTAACTAAGAATCAAAGTTTCGTTAAGTATTATGAGAATGGTGAAATTGGCATGTACTTTACATCTAATAAAACCAGCTCAAATGGCAGTGGCTATAGTGTTGCCTGGATGCCTGAAGATCTTGCGTACTGGATGGTGCAGTTTCGGAATTGGCAGTCTAAGTACAACCCCATATCACGGCCAATTCCTTGGCTGGAATGTGTTAGAACATCGCTTAATGAAAAGCAGAGGTCGACTAAAGGTGCCAACTGTTTTCTTTTTCGTGATTATGGGGATGAAGAGCCTGGTCATTTCTCAGGGCGATTAGCGTCTAGGCTGTCGGCTTCACTCTACCATTCACAGTCAAACGACCTGAAGCTTGCGACACTTTCTGGCGCTGATGAAACTGTGCTTAGCCGATATTCTAGTCGATATACACCTCACTCAATGAGGGTCAGTTTAATTACGGCCTATGTAGAAGAGTTTGGCTTGCCGCTCCCAATTATAATGAAGGTTGCTGGTCATTCTTCAATCGTTATGACTATTTACTACTGCAAGGTTGGCTCCGAAGACCTTCGCCGCCGTTTCTCCGAGGGTGAAAAGCGAGCGATGCAAAATAAATCGTATGCGGCGCAGCGAATGATAGAGCAAGGTCGGATTGATGATATTAAGAATGAATTAATCGCAACTTCGAGTGATGCGCTTAACGTAATCTCAAATGAAACCCCTGCAGGTACGTATTTGTTTAGAGATTATGGAATTTGCCCATATGGCGGTGATAGGTGCTCGGATGGTGGAGATATCATTCAGAGTTCGCAAGTCAGATCCGCTACGCCGATGGGTTATCTGGGTAGTCAGAACTGTATAGCTTGTCGACATTTTATTACTGGCCCAGCTTTTATTGGCGGCCTTTTGTCGCTCGGTAACGAGATATCCCTGGCATCTCACTTACAGTATGAGCATTATCATGGGCTTGAATTACAACTGAAAGAGCTTAATCAGCAGATTAATGAATGTGATGATGCAGCTTATGACGCTGAACTTCGAGGTGAAACCATTAGTTTGGAAGCAAGAAATCATCTGGAACTTCGAAAGCGGAAAACATTATCTGAAATTGAAGCCGCAGCCAAGAAGCTCGATTCATTATTGTGTGATATGAATAAGTCCTCAAAGCTACTCAAACAGTGCCAAGCGTTAGTTAATGAGGAGGTGGAGGTTTCTGATAGTGCCGAGGTTAAATCCCCTACAAAGCTAATTGTTCAAAAAGACCATGAGTTGCAGATCAGATATAATGAAGTGTCTCGTTTCAATCAGCTTTCAGAAGTTTGTGAAAATGCTGAAATTTATCAGTCAGCTTCATCTGAAATGGCTCTAGCGCCGAGGTCACAGCTGATAGATAAGATGGCCCTTAGAAATAAGGTTCCAGTTCATATGTTCACTCTGGACAAACAGCAACAGCTAGTGGTGGGTAACCAGATAACGCGACTTATGTTAGACCGGTTGAAAAGTTGGCAGAAAGTCGATGCTCTAATAGATGGTCGAATTAGCCTTAAAGATTTGGCACCAGAAGAACGTATAACCAAGCAAGAGTTTTTGCAGTTGGCAAACCCTGATGTTGACTTTGATCGAGTAGAATATGTCAGTGGAGAGTTGTTTTGAGCCCCTCAGAACTATTAGAAAAGTTAAAACTGGGCGCATCCGCTAGGCAGTCAAAAACCTTAGATGCTGTTTATGCGGTATGCCAAGAGCAAGTCGATCGCGACGCTTATGACTTTTCCTATTCGACTATTGCTCGAATTGGGGCTGATCGGGGGGTTCCTAAAGCTCAGTCCATTCGAAATAGGAGCGGTGAGGCGTACCAGGCATTAATAAAACACTTTGCTGAAATGGTAAAGCCTAATCAGCCTCGCAAGCGTAAGTCAGCGGACGCTTGGATTGATGAAATTACAGACCCCAAAACTCGGTTACTTGTTTCTAAGCAGCAAGCTGAGTTGGATGAGGCGAAGCGCCTAGTGAGAGAAATTGTGCCTCCGGGTACTACCATAGTGGTCGATGACCGAAGAGGTGGCCTATCCAGGCATCGTCTGTCAGATGTTGAGCGCAGAGCTCTTGAGTTCTTGGCTTCTGATGAGTTCCTTAAAGAGTGGGGTTATGTACTAGGTGATCGAGGCGAGGTTGTGGACAGCCAAGGTAACCGGCTTTTTAAGCCAGGTACAATAGATGCAATCAAAAAGGCGCTTGAGTATCTTTAACACATTCAAAATATAGTGGGTAACTGAGATCGACTGCTTTGTGTATTTTTTAACCGAAAGGTGTTGATTTCTGACATTTTTGTGATTTCTTAATGATCAAAAATGCGCGTTGTTGCCATCTTCTTGCTGTAGGTATTGTGCACTCAATATCAGCAAAGAACTGACCATATCGCTCTAGATATTTTGAGAAATAGCCTGTCCGGCATACTCTTGCCTGATGAATATAAGGTTAGACTACCCTTTGATAAACGAGGATGGTTCAGTGATGAAGCCCAGTATGTCACCATCAAGGTGGAGAATCGCCGTGACCCGACTCTGGTTTACACTCAGATACATAACGCAATGTTAGATAATGCCAGAAAGTACGCGAATCTGGATGATCCAGCAATTCGTCTTACTTCAATGTATGCCAAACTCATGACTGTCCGCTATGAGATATCATTTTATATGGCTCTACTACGTGAGAGTCAGCTTGATCGTCATGTCACCACCCTCTTGGGTAATTTGATACAAACAATGCGGTTGGCCAATATAACTTGCTTCGTGATGGCAGGCATTGGGCATGTAACCCAAGTGTTACTGGATTGCCATAAAAAGCTTAGGAATCAAGGAAGTTCTGTGGGACCAATCTCTATTGTCAATTGCATGAAACGGAAAGGCTACAATATAGCCATCTCAATGGCAGGTGCTGCTATTTCTTGTATGGCATCGTATTAGAAATCACTGGCCCAGAGCATATTCGCTCGCTGTTGGGTTTTCTAAAATATCTAAACTTGACACTTAGCTAACTCTGTCTATCCGGCATTCAAAAAACCGATAATAATCCGAACATTCTATCCCCTGATACATATAACATAAGTATCATTCAGTTCGTTAATTGATCAGCCCTCCCTCTTAACCCAATTGTAATCCCTTAATAGTCACCATGATTTTATTCATATTTTGCCTTTGCAATAGACCAAATACGAAATTGCCAATTCCTCAATTTTCCCCTATTCTCTCATCATCTTACTAATCAGAGCTGTCACGATGCCCGACGAAATCCTAACCCTTAAAGAGGTAGCTGAATACCTAAAACTTGCGGAAAAAACAGCCTACCGCTTGGCGGCTGAGGGCAAACTACCTGGCTTTAAGGTTGGCGGTAGCTGGCGATTTAAACAGCAAGATGTGGCCGCTTGGATCGAAGTACAAAAAAACGCATCAAAAGAATAAGAGCAGGGAAAGAATCCATTGAACGCAGTAGAAATCGAAGAAGCTATCTCCTCACTGGCGGATCAGGCATTTAATGCTGAATCCTTCCCCTATGCCTTTCTGGAAGCGTTTGGCAACAAAGCAACCACCATCAAGCGTCTGCAAAGTGGCGCAACCAACGCTTCAGATATTGAAGGTGGTGTATTACAACGCAGCAATATTCACATTGCCGTGTGTGCCGAGGGAGAAGTTACCGCCACATTGAATGCGCTCAAAGCCAGCCCAGCGACCACCAAAGCCAAAGCCAAGTTCATACTGGCAACCGATGGCATCAACCTTGAGGCGGAAGACCTTGCTTCAGGCGAAACGGTTGCGTGCGACTACAAAGACTTCCCCAACCACTTCGGCTTTTTTCTGCCATTGGCTGGCATTACCACCGTTAAACAAATTCGTGATAACACCTTTGATATACGGGCAACCAGTCGCTTAAACCGCCTGTATGTAGAACTTCTAAGAAACAATCCCGATTGGGGTACATCAGAACGCCGCCACGATATGAACCACTTTATGGCGCGGCTGATATTCTGTTTCTTTGCCGAAGACACCGACATTTTTATTGGTGATAACCTGTTTACCGCCACCATCGAACAGATGAGCGCGAAAGATTCCTCAAACACCCATGAGGTGATTAGCGAAATCTTCCGCTCAATGAATACCAAAACCGCAGACCGCAAAAAAGAAAACATTCGCTCTTGGGCAGATGGCTTCCCCTATGTTAACGGTGGGTTGTTTTCCGGCAGCATCGAAGTGCCACGCTTTACAAAAATTGCCCGTTCTTATCTGCTACACGTAGGCACATTGGACTGGAAGCAAATCAACCCTGATATTTTTGGTTCAATGATTCAGGCCGTGGCAGATGATGAAGAACGTGGCGCATTGGGAATGCACTACACCAGCGTTCCCAACATCCTGAAGGTACTAAATCCGCTCTTTTTGGATGATCTGCGCGAACAGTTGGAACAAGCAGAAGATAACCCTCGAAAATTATTAAACCTGCGTAAACGTATGTCTAACATTCGCGTGTTTGATCCTGCTTGCGGTTCGGGTAATTTTCTGGTTATTGCCTATAAGCAGATGCGAGAAATAGAATCAAAGATTAACGAGCTTCGTGGAGAGAAAGGACGACCAAGCGATATATCACTAAGGAGCTTTCGCGGCATTGAGTTGAGAGATTTTCCGGCAGAAATTGCGCGATTGGCTTTAATCATTGCTGAGTATCAATGCGACTTGTTGTATCGGGGGCAGAAACTTGCTCTTGCTGAGTTTCTTCCTCTGGATACAGAAAATTGGATTACCTGTGGAAATGCACTGGAAATTGATTGGCTGTCGGTATGTCCTCCCACCGGAACAAGCGTAAAGCTGTTAGGCGATGACCTTTTTAGTGCACCAACCAATCAAGCCGAAGTAGATTTTGAGAACGAAGGCGGTGAAACCTATATTTGCGGAAACCCGCCATACAAAGGAAGTAATTGGCGCACATCAGAGCAAACTAATGAATTAGGTTTGCTTTTTTCTAATAAGTCAAACAACTGGAAAGCTTTAGATTACGTTGCAGGGTGGCTATTGAAAGCATCTGAATATGGCAAATCTTGTAGAGTAGAAAGTGCTTTTGTAACTACAAACTCGATCTGCCAAGGTGCTCAGGCTTCAATATTGTGGCCGATTATTTATGGAAACGGAGCAATAATTAGATTTGCACATACATCATTCAAATGGTCGAATCTAGCTAGTCATAATGCAGGCGTTTCAGTGATTATCGTTGGAATTACGAGTGATAATAATCCTCAAAAGTACATTATTGATATTAATGCAGATGGAAAAACCGTTGCAAGAAAAGTGGAAAATATAAATGCATATTTGTTGAATGCTAAAGACATAATAATAGATCCGTCCAAACTACCAATCGGCTTTAAAGCCAAGATTACAGACGGTAGCGGCGCATTGGATGGTGGCAATTTAATTCTTGACAAGTCAGATAAAGAATTTATTTCGAGCTTGGAGAAAGGAAAGTATATTCACTTTATAAAACCTTACCTTGGTTCAAGCGAATTTATTAGGGGGAATTTGAGGTGGTGTTTGTGGATAAGCGATGAGGAGCTTGATACAGCTCTGGAGTGTAAAGATATTTACTCTCGTGTAAATAAGGTAAGGGAGTTTCGTGAGAATGCGGGAACGAGGGCAAAGACTGCTATTGGGCGGCCTCACAAATTCGCATGGATAAATAAACAAAATGGCTTTCAAATAATAGTGCCAACAGTGTTTTCTGAAAGAAGGGAATATGTTACAGCTGGTTATTTGAGTGATGAGTATATTATTAATAACGCTGCCAGCATTGTTCAAGATGCCCAACCATATGTTTTTTCCATAATTTCATCCACTTTGCACATGAGCTGGGTGCGTGCTGTCGCTGGAAAATTAAAGACGGATTTAAGGTATACATCATCAACCTGCTTTAATACTTTTCCCATTCCAAGTTTAACTGAGAAAAATATTTTTGACTTAAATAGATGCGCTGAAGACATACTTCTAGCGCGTGAAGCACACTTCCCAGAAACAATCGCAAACCTCTATGATCCTGAAAAAATGCCAGAAGACTTGCGTCATGCCCACGAGCGTAATGACGAGGTGCTGGAGCGCATTTATATTGGTCGCCGCTTTAAGGAGAGTCTGAATAACCCCAAGGTTCTGAGGTAATTCAAACTCTCGACGATATATGGCCGAATATTCAGAGTGTTTTTCCGGCCATTTTGGATCTTCCCCCCCTGTGGGGCGTCATCTGGGCTCACTGC
>NZ_AQXX01000043.1 GCF_000376785.1 Hahella ganghwensis DSM 17046 | reverse complement strand
CCATGGCAGGATCGCTGAGGTTATAAAATAGCTGCATGCAGTGGACACGAAGCATGGTGGATAACGGATACGGAGGGCGGCCGTTCTCGCCCTTGGGGTAATAGCGGGCGATCTTCTTTTCCATGCGTTTCCATGGGATCAGCTTATCCATTCGCTCCAGAAAGATTTCCCGGCGGGTCTTACGCTTCTTATTCTGGTATTCAGCTTCGGAGAAAGTCATCTGATCCATGGATAGTATTCCTGATGAGTGAAGTTGGCCGTATTATGACTGATTTGGGGAGTTATTCAGAGCCTCCCTAGACACCTACCAGCCGTTCTTTGTTAGAGTTTCATGAGAAATCCGGGCTGGGAATCAGTAATACAACTAGAGGCTAATGATATGTTTTTTGAAATGCTTGGAAGCGGGCCAAGTGTACTGTCATATATTTTTATGGCAATAGGATTCCTTGCCTGTCTCATCTATGTCATTAGCCATAGCAATATAAACTTTGGTGAAAAATACAAGCAAACCGATGGAAAAATCACCCGGTCAGAGCTTGTGAGTTATCGAAGTCGTGGTAAATCGTACTACCGACCAGAAATTACTTATGAGTATATTATTGATGGTGAAAAATATACGAATACACGCATCTATAAAAATGTTCGCATTCTTGGAACCACTCAACTGAACAAAGTTGAAGAACTGCTTCTCCAATATTCACCGGGCGCAGTAGTGAATATTTACTATTCACCCTCTAATGAATTTCAGTCTTGTTTGCAAGAGTCTACCAAGTTAAGTGTCCAGTTACTGATTACAGGCATTATATTTTTTATTGCTGGCGTTGTACTCAAGAGTGGAGTTATTGATTTTTAGCTTGTTGCGCACAATGAAAGATTTAGGAACGTCATAAATTTAAAGCAGCAGAAAGCCCCTCCGCTTTCCCGCGATTCAATGGATGAGGCAATGGTACCCGCGCGCGCAGCGCATGGGGGACCAGGATTTTTCGATCGATATAGGAATAGTTCACCAGTGGAATATTGGGACTTCGAGGGCTCGCATAAACAATGTTTAGCTGCGCACGTATTTGCGCATCAGACTACCCGGATAATCATCAATGACGTCTTGCGAGACCGGACCCGCCAGATCAATAAATTCGATGCGGGGATAAATTTTGATCGCATTGTAGATCGGACTTGGGAGGCTCGTATATGGGTCTGATCATGTTCTCTCAAAATACTCTGTCATCATAAGAATAGTCTCGTTTTGGGTACCCACTTCCAGGCGGTAACATTCATCAGGTCAGACTTCAGCGCTTCCGCGAATCACGAATTAAGTTCCGCAATTCCCGCTATTCCCAATCCAGATAAGTTACTAACTATAAGTTATAAAAAATCACCTTTCCAAATGCCGATAATCGTCTAGTCTGAGAAAAATAGGGTGATCAAAAAATGATCATTCTGGTTCGATGAAGGATGGTTCAGCAGAAAGCCATCCTGTAAGCCCTGGAAGTAGATGGATTGAAGTATGGCTGTTGAATACGAAATCAGGAAGTTTAGGGAACTGTCTCTGCGGCTTTGTTCTTTCCTCTACCTTTCTAATCAGAAGATCAATCTAACAGTTATTGTTGTGTGCACCTTGTTTGTAAATCAGGGGCATCTTTGTGCATACATGATGGAGAATGAATTATGAGAAAGTTATTCATTGCAATGTTATTGGTGGTAGGTATCTCTTCGTTTGCTATGGCTCATTCAGGTGGAACTGATAGTAATGGGTGTCATAGGAATCATAAAACTGGGGGGTATCATTGTCATTAGATATAGCTAGTAATACTTGAGTTATGAAAGGGCTGTCATGGTATTACATATGTTTTAATCAATTTCTGATGGTTGTTTTGGTTTGTTTATAGGGAGTGAATATGGTCAAAATATAAATCAATGGAGAGGGGCGTGACTTGTCTGAAATAAAGCCGAGCTGGATAATTGATCAAGTAAAAAAAAGACAAAGAGATGAAGTTTCAATATGCCTAAAAATACATGTTAATAGAGATAATGTTAATATTGTTCTTGCTTGTGGTGATTGTCCTTCCGGAAGAGGAGGGAAAGTTCTGAATGAGGATGAAAAAAATATAGTTAAAGTATGGGAGAAACTTGGTTGTAGCGGAGTTCCTATTAATCCTGGAAAGATAATCGCGTTCATAAATAGGATAGAGTAAATTTAGTTGAGTGTGTGATGTGATTAGTGTTAATTGATTAAGATTTTGCATTTTTATGTGGGTGAAAACTGTGGGGCATGATTTAATTTTGCTTAGAAAGTCTAAAATAAGACCTCATAAGGCTTTTGTTATGCCAGACTTTGAAGCACCCACGGTATTGGTGTCTGATAAGTATGATTATGTTGAGCTTTGGCTTAAAAGAAACTCAAACCGAAAAGCCAGGATATTGTGGCAGCAAGCAGAAAACTTTTATAGAGCTAGCCTTTCGATGCCTAATGAGTCTAGAGCTATTCTGGCCTACTACTGTATTCTCAATGCCGTAAAAGCATTACTTGAAGCTAAAGGGATTAAGTACTCGCAACTACATGGAGTTTCGGGAAAATCTACCGGTATGCGAACTTCACTATGTAATGAAATCTCTACAATAAAGAGCAATGGTATATTTTTTTCTATCAATAAGTACTACGGCTCAAATTTTTCGGGGATTGACGTATCATTGAAGAATGTTATGTATAATATTCCGTTTGTTCATAGAGCTTATACTGTTACTTACAGATGCTCTAAAGAATTATTTATTCCGCTAAAAGATCCTCACTTTGTTCGGCAAAATGGTGGTTCTGAAGCTTGGTTTTGTGCTGAAATTGCAGATGAAAAATACTGCGATAATAAAGTTATGGATCGTCAGAGGGGGTGGGAGATAGATAAGAGTGTTAGTGATAAATTTATAATACGCAGAAAAAAACGGTTTAGGTGGGATGAAAGTTTAAATTCGAAGGAAGATAGAATTAATGAGCTATTATCTTATCATCAAAAAATTAGGCGAGATATAAAATACATACATGGTGATCAAAGGCTTTGGTATTATAAAAGAAATGATAGAGCCTCTGACCTATTGAATTGGCCGGTACCATCTTTAATATTTGTTGCTATGCATAGATTAAGCGAATTGACGCGTTATGACCCTAAAAAGCTTCTTTGTCATTTTGAATGCCAGCATAACTGGCTTTTAACAGAGTTTATGAACAAAGCTACAGACAACTTTATTGACCAGATAGCTAGTGATATAACTGGGCGCGAGTTAATGGTGCCCGGATATAGATAATAAAATTTAAAAAGAATCTTATCTATTTTTTATTCTAGAAATCTAGGCTCCAGCCAGCGCACAGTAATATCCTCGAGAGCCGTCAGTGTCCCCTCCGAATATTTAAAGCTGAGAGTTTCAATTCCATCAACCTCAACAGCTATAATCGACCGTGTATTGCCTAATAACTCAGGCGTAGCCGAAGCAACAGGGTTTTGCTCTATATATTCACAAACGTCAATTCAGACCGGCTCTTCAAAAAAATGCCTGCGATTTTTCATGGAACCCTGAATAGACATATAAAGAGAATAGGTTTTATCATCTATGAGTTTTGATAGAAGCTTTTAGAGTTGATCTGCTACAAATGGGTCTACCCCGTTGATTAGCTTTAGACAGGTGTCAGACCCGCAGGGTCAGACACCCTGGTAATATATAGGACGCATTTTCGAGCGATCTATCTCAGGATTATTTAATACCCAAAGGAAAATTTTGACGAGTATAGACAACCTGCCATTACTTAAAGTGGAACCGGTCGATTTCAGAAAGGCTTTATCTGTAGTAAACAGAACCAGGCGTTTTGTCATCTACATTCCGAAACTACATGATGGTGGCGAACCATTAGTGTATCCCGAAGGCTGTGATCGGGCTGGTCAGCTTATGACTCCCGGTGTCCAAGGGCAACCAGATCGCGGTGTTGTCTTTTTTAACGGCAAAGATCAGGCGTGGCAGTCGGTCAAGGGGATTGGTGAGGATACGATTCTGGTGAATGATGTCTCTGATGAAGAAGCGGATTTACTCTTAAAGAAGTACCGGGAGCTGATCATTGAGCACGAGCAAATAGGAACAACTCAAATTAAGCAGTTTTTAGCGTATGCGACCCATGAATTGGGTATTGTTGATTTCTACAATAAACGACGTTTTAGCGTCGAGCGGGATATGGCAGTCATTCATCAAGACAATCCCTTTTATATGGAAGTTAAAAATCCCGCATTGCATAAGGCCATCTACGTTCCTGATGGCTTTACATTTGACGGCCCTGTGAAACAGGTATTTCCTGAGGGGGCGGTGATTGTGAATAAAGGAAAGTACTCCTGGGGAGTGGATAGCGGTGTATTTCTGAGAAGTTATCGGGCGCTTGTTAGTTGTAAAGAGAGAAAGTTGGGCAGTCTTGAGCAAGAGCTTGGAATAAAGGGGCGCACTAAGAGGGTTTAGCCAGTTTTTCCCTTAATCTTGGCGAGAAAGGTTTGGGTATCGATAGTGTCTGAAAGTAGGGAATAGAGTTTATGGTGCGAGTTCTAGTATTGCTGATGTCACTGCTTACATTTGGCGTATTAGCAGAAGAGCAGGGGATGGCGGAAATTCCTGGGAAAGTGATTTATATCGACCAGTTAGAAGATATGTTTTCCAGAATTCGGGCGAATACTGATTGGGATATGTCAGGTGAAATGCTGTGGGGGTATTTCTTTATCCATCACGAGCCTGCGAAATTGGAAGCGGTGAAGAGTGTGCTGGAATCTCAAGGTTACCGTTTTGTTGATATCTACCTATCGGAGAAAGAAGACCCTGCTGAGCCTGATAAATATTGGCTGCATGTTGAAAAAGTAGAAGCTCACACCCCTCAAAGCCTGGATAGAAGAAACGACCTATACAAACTTGCACATGAGCAGGGGCTGGATTCCTATGACGGGATGGATGTCGGCCCTATTGAAAACTAATTTTCAATACGGTCATTCATTTGATATTGCTCTCCAACTGACCCGTTTTACAAACAAATGGAGGTGACAGAATCCCGGTGCATACGAAGATGCGGTTTCATTAGGAGAAGATTCAGAATGGTAACACAAACACCTCAATGGACGGCTGGAAGCTCTCCGGGGAAAGCCGCCAATGTCCACTTTCTGGTGGCCATTCAATATCCGACAGGTCTAGTTTACGATGTATTGCCCTGGGTTTATGAACCGCCGGGAGAGTACTTCTGGCGTGGCTTGGATAGTGCTGCAGCGAAAGTGGTTGGCTTTATTGAGTTAACCCGGGCGATTGAGTGGGCGACAGGGGTAGGAAGCCAGCAGGATATTCAATCTGCGGACAGTGCAGGAAAGCTTGCATGGAAGAAAGGCCTGCCGGAGGACAAGAGTATCGGGTATGTCGTGTCACTACCTTCCCACTACAATCTGTTGACCTGGATCGAGGATGGTAAAGACAGTGAATGGCTATTCCCTACTCGAGAGGCGAATCCAGCGGGTTATGACCGCTATGTCCCATTACCGGATTTTCTGCGTTATGTCGGCGAAAATCTGAAGTTCTCTGAGCTCTCCTGATCGGGGCTCATGTTTATTTGAAAAGGTTCCAGATTCAGACGTAGTTTGCTGAGTCAGGTACCTTTTTCCATTGGGGTAATGGCACTTCACTGTATTGGTTGTATCAGGAATTCGACTTGAATGATTAGATTGCTCGCATTCGTTCTTATAGCTCTGACGATGACTTCATGTTGTGACGTCGATTATGAATTTGAGCCAGAGGAGCTGGCGGCGAAATGCTCCAGGGAAACACTTGAAAAAGTGGCTTCGCCTAACGGTCGAAATTACATTTCAACAATACGATTTAATTGTGAGGGAGACTATCCCTATAAATCCGGAATCCTGTTGCATTCGGAGCGAAAGGATAGCTGTTATGTGGTGAGTTCTCCCATTTACAGGATGTCGGAGGACATTACCAATGCGGGTATTCAATATGAATGGGAAAACAATTGGACCGTTATTGTCAGGGGGCTTGGTGGAAGTGGTACACAGTCGGTAATTGAAGATGTCACGGTTCTCTATAAAGATTCTGAATAGAACATAGGAGAGTCATTGGTAGGGGGCGAGTATCCGGCTTGGGTACAAGTTTACCGGGCCTGACATCCTTTACATTCTTGTGATCGTTTTCCTCATTCTCTGAGAGTTTTTATAACACAACAATCTGACGGCATATTCCGTACAGAGGCGCGTTCTTTATTGTTAGCTGTATGTAGTCATCATGTTCTAACTATAGAAGGAGCTTCGGTATGCCATTTGATTACGGTACTGCTGCGCAACAGACTGATCAGACCTCGTGCGGGTGTTGTACATCGGCATGGGGGCTGAAATCCCTCCACGAACAAGGTCTTGCCGCAGGCAACCTGGTTTATGACGACAATACCCAATTGCCCAATCAGAACAATGCGACCTAATGGGATTACGACGATGATGAGCTGGAGTTGGACTTACATCCTATTCGGGAAGCCAGTGGTTACACAATGCCGAGTAGTATCGTTGACACGATACTCCGGAACTCCCACGGTATTACCTTGGTGGTTGAAACCACGCCTGGCATCGAAACCCTGTTTGGAAAAATAGGGTACGGTCAGGAAGTGACAGACCTGAAAAATGTGGTCGCCAATTATGCTAATGCCTCCCATGTCTATCTGGATTCCTATGTCAGACGACCTTTTGCCAGACATCTCTTCTCCATCGGCTTAATGGCGCGAAACGATGGCTCCCTGCATTGGTTGTATCAGGAATCCGGCAATGGTTCGTGGTGTGACCCTGGGGCTCCCGGTAACCGTCACTGGTTTAAGGCGCATACGGCATTCTCTTCGGCAGATCCGACCAACTTCGTGTTCGGGTCTGCCGTTGGAGTGAATATCTATGTTTACCGATGAAGATATCTGTGCCGACGTTTCCAGGACAGGTGTCTGACCCTGCGAGTCTGA
Organism: Hahella ganghwensis DSM 17046; assembly: GCF_000376785.1. GTDB lineage: Bacteria > Pseudomonadota > Gammaproteobacteria > Pseudomonadales > Oleiphilaceae > Hahella > Hahella ganghwensis. Next base: position 3,116 of record NZ_AQXX01000043.1, on the reverse strand, counting down.
CACCTTGGGGAGAAACTGTAAGGCAGCTTACCGGTAGCGCAGTTTATCTCTGACCCAGACGCCGGATTCTTTCATGTTCTCCGTAGTCCATTGGCCACTGGCACAGGTGCCGCTGTTCCAAACCGCACCTGAGCGGAAATCATCGGAGAAGTTCCAGTTGGTCCAGCCGATTTTTTTGGTATTCATCAAGTCATGAAAACGCTGGGCCATGACGAAGTCATTATCACCATCTCCTGTGTAGGTTTGTGATCCCCACTCGGTGACGAAAATCGGCAGGCGGTCTGACGCCTGATCCAGCTCATTCAGATAGGCATCCTGATGGGAAGCCGCATAGAAATGGAATGTATACATGATATTGCTGTGTTGCACCGGGTTATTGATGATATCCCAGGATGAGCGCCCGTCAGAAACTCCAAGAGAACTCCAGCCATGGGTGCCGATAAAAATCGAGGCGTCGTGATCGATATTCCGGATGACCGGGATCATTTGTTCCGCGTAGTTTTTAATGGCTGACCAGGAAACGTCGTTGGGCTCATTGGCAACATCATAAATGATATTGACCTGATCCTTATGCCGGTTAGCTATATCGGTAAAGAACTGTCGTGCATAATGCAGGTTTGCGTTGGGGTCTCCGGGATCAAGCTGATGCCAGTCGACCAATGCGTACATGCCCCGTTCAGATGCTTCATTGATAAGTTGGGAGACCTGATTGGTGTAACCTTCCGGATCCGTTTCGTATCCGCCTTCCTGCACATAGAGTGAAATACGTAATATGTCGGCCTTCCATTCATCAGCCAGTACGTCCAGAGATTTCTCGGTCAAGCAATGACCCCAGCCATACCATTGAATGCCGTGAGTACTCATACCACGCAACTGTACCGGTTGATTGTTCTGGTCACATAGTTGGGTCCCACAGACATGTAGTTGGCCATGTTGCTCAACAGGCGTCTCGGCGTGACTGGTGGTCGCGAGAAAGGCGAGACTCAGACAGAGGATGGCCTGGTTTATTCCAGGCACAATAACGTTCTTATACATGGGGGTTCCTTCCTTTGATTTGAATCGGCTATTGATTTGTAGAAGCCATGAAGGGCATCAACAATGTTGATGAGGTGTTTCATTTTTGAACAGTATTGTCTTGTCTACCTTACCTCAATATCTGGTTTTCACCATTAGGCCATTGACCTTAGACCAGCTGTCTAAGTGGAAATTCGAGACCATGCAATCGAAACCTGATAGCCGGGGCGAAATTTTTTATTCTCCTTATGCCTATATCCTTTGGACTAATAAAAGAGGGTTTTGCTTAAAAAAAGCGCAATCAATGCTGTTTTTTGTATATTTAGTGAACAGTGATCAATTTAAGAAAATCTATTTTAATCAATTAATTAGATTAACTTTTTGTTAGGTGAAATTGCTAATGTAATAAAGTTTTTATTTTTATGACAATGCGCCCCGGTGTCGAGGTGCGGGCATGTATATCACCGCGGCACTCTTATGTTTCTATCATGGTAATTGAGGAACTTATGCCATTTGTCAAAAAAGTAGTGGGACAAAAAACGCTTCTTAAAAGCAAACTGTTAGCACTTTCTATTCTTGGGACGATCAGTAGCTCAGGTATGGCTATCATCAACGGGTCAATTGTCGATGAAAGCGAAACCCCTGCCTGGATGGTCGCGCTGTTGGCAACGAAAGACTCTGTGGGGGACGTTGCAGCGAGTGATCGACAATTTTGTGGTGGTATGCTGGTCGCCCATGACTGGGTATTGACTGCAGCTCATTGTGTTAACTCCACCGCACCAACCGATATTGAAGTCGTCATTGGTACCAACGATCTGGATAGCCTGGATGATGAAACCCTGCGCCAGAGCGTTCAGACTCGTAAAGTGGACAGAGTGCTGATCCATCCAAAATATTTCGATAACGAAAGTCCCTGGAGACGACTGGGTATTCTCGAAAATGATATCGCGTTGGTTCGTCTGAAAGACCTGGCTGACCCCAGCACTCCGCTGGCGCAACTGATGCAGGATGCCCCTGCTACCGCTTCTGCTTCAAAGCTTTATGGCTGGGGACTGGCCAAGGAAGATAAAGAGGACGTGAAGTCGATTGAATACAACGGCTACAAGGCGGAAATTGAAGAAGTTGTGGAAGAGGGATACAGCTATTCCTGGCTGGAAAGCCTGGAGGTTGAACTAAACACAGCAGATGTTTGTAAAACCAGTTTTCTGCCAATGTTTGAACAGGCGGTGGAAGAGCAGAACAACCAGCTTCCTGAAGTGGAAAAGAATCTTGAGAACCTGAACGCGATCAAGCACTTCATTTCTCTGGATATCAATGACCTGGTGGATCAGATCACCGAGGTGAGAGAGAAGCAGGAACTGGCATTGAGTGCTGATGATATGGCTGAGTTCAAGTCTTTGAGATCAGAAGAAGCCACACTGATCAGTGACTATGAGTTACTGAACGAGACATTGGAGCAGGTGTCTTCGAACAGTGATGAGATTACTGGCGAGATTCATGAGGTACCTGCGACCGTTCAGTACCTGAAAAATAACCATGTCATTCCAAGTAACAGTTTTTGTGTTACGCCGATCTATGATCCCAACTCAGGTCCCTGTAATGGCGACAGTGGTGGCCCTCTGGTCGTGAATGACAACGGTGTTGAAAAACTAGTCGGTATCGCGAGCTTCGTCGGCGGTGGTTGTGGAAACCCAGACTCTGGTAGCTTCTACACTGGTGTATACCGTTATATTGACTGGATTGAAAAAACCATGAAAGCTAACAGAGCCTATTAATCCGGTTTGTTAGTCATAATCAAAAATGCCTGGCTGATGCCGCAATGCTGTTCACTTAAGTGTTTGAGTTAGCGCAGGGCTTAATAGAAAATCCAATGATGGAAACATCATCGGATTTTTTATGGATTTTCAGCAAGACCTGCTCGACCTCAGCGACCTCTTTAACTTCTCAGACCTCAGCTCATTTACTCAAAACATCCCCGTCGAATGGGTTGAATCTGCACTGCGTTTGAGTGCCTCCGCGACGATTAGAAGGCGCCGACTACCATCAGACCAAGTACTTTGGCTTGTCTTGGGGATGGCAATGTTTCGGGATGAACCCGTGCA
>NZ_AQXX01000042.1 GCF_000376785.1 Hahella ganghwensis DSM 17046 | reverse complement strand
TAGCTGCATGCAGTGGACACGAAGCATGGTGGATAACGGATACGGAGGGCGGCCGTTCTCGCCCTTGGGGTAATAGCGGGCGATCTTCTTTTCCATGCGTTTCCATGGGATCAGCTTATCCATTCGCTCCAGAAAGATTTCCCGGCGGGTCTTACGCTTCTTATTCTGGTATTCAGCTTCGGAGAAAGTCATCTGATCCATGGATAGTATTCCTGATGAGTGAAGTTGGCCGTATTATGACTGATTTGGGGAGTTATTCAGAGCCTCCCTAATTCGGCGTAGGTCTCGCATTCGTTACCAAGACGGCCAATCACTTGCTTGTTAGTACATTTCTGTTCGCCATCATCACTCACACCAATCCCTGATCGAGCATATCCGTGCCATTCCACGGCACTGGCATTCATCGCCATTACAGCAGCCAGGGCGGTTGCCATCGGGGCGATTCTGAACACACACTTGTTGTTATTGTGTCTCATTGTCTTCTTCCTGCTCTTATTACTGTTATGTAGGTTAAGAACTACGTTACTTTGGTGCAGGCTAAGAACTTCGTTCTATTGCGGTAACGCAGTGCCCGATTTGTACGTTTTGCCAGGAGGACAAAATCGCAAATTGGATAACCTCATACTCGACAATGAAAAGAAGTGTTACATCCTCCGAGGGGTAACTTTTTAGGGGGGAGTAATTGGGGGGAGTGGGGGCGTAGGAGGTGTAGTAGGACTTTTGGGCGGCAGATCCGCTCCTGACTGGGGAGCGGATCTATATAGGATCAGCTCTCTGATGGATACCGGGTCGGTTTCAGGCTGTCTTTGATGCGCTTGAGGTGGTCATGGAAATCAGTGCCTCTTTTGAGTGTCACCCCTGTGGCAAGAATATCGATGACGGCCAGATGAATGATGCGGGATGTCATGGGCATATAAACATCAGTATCTTCGGGGGCTGTTACTTCGATTGCGACTGTGCATTCCTGGGACAGCGGGGAGTTCGGAGCTGTAATGCCGATCACGGAGGCCCCCCGGTTTCGGGCGATGCGTGCCACTTCCACCATTTCCCGGGTTCGTCCGGTATAGGAAATAGCGACAATAGCATCGCCGGTGTTGGCCGCAGCGGCGACCATTCGTTGCATCAGGAAGTCGTCGTAGGCGGTCACCGGAATATTGAAACGGAAGAATTTATGCTGGGCATCGATTGCGACAGGCGCTGAACCTCCCATTCCGAGGAAGGAGATCTGCTTGGCCTGGATCAGAAAATCGATAGCCTGTGAGATAGCGTTGGTATCAATAGACTGACGCGCCTTATCAAGTGCGGCCATGGTAGTGAGAAAGATCTTATCGCTGAACTCCTGAACCGAGTCATCAGCTTCCACGTTTTGACTGACATAGGGAGTGCCGCTGGCCAGACTTTGTGCCAGGCGAATTTTGAAGTCTGGGAATCCGCTGGCGGCGAAGTTGCGACAGAACCGGTTAACCGTTGGTTCACTGACGTGCGAGGCCCTTGCCAGCGCTGCGATACTATAGCGTGTTGCTGCTTTAGGGTCTCTCAGAATGACTTCTGCTACTTTGCGTTCAGACTTATTCAAGTCTTCTAGGCGTTGTTGGATCGATTCCAGCAGATTGCCGGGGTTGTGTTCGTTCATGCTACGTCCAGAATGTTGGCCCGGAAATTCTCCGGGTACCGGCATGGCCGGCTAATGATCTTATTACTGTTCTTAGGATGTAGTGAATTTACCACATTTTATAAAAGAATGTATTGGACCACTTTCTAAGTACATGGTGCGTGATTTGCTGTAACTATTCTGGCTGTTTTTCTAAGGTAGTCTGGTTGCTTTTCATGGCAGTAGCGCCAAAAGGGGTCATAATTTCCTAGTAACCGACTAGGTTTTCATAAGACTGGAATGTTTTATATGTAGTAATAAATATAAAATTGTTTCAAAAATGCCCTTGATAAATTCCATTTCATGGTCGAAAATTGCGTTTAATTACTACGAAACGAATTAAAGATGAGCATATCAACAACAACACAATGTGATTTCGTACTCTTTGGTGCCTTGGGCGATCTGGCTCAACGCAAACTATTTCCCGCGCTGTATCAGCTTGAGCGCTCTGAGTTGCTGCATGATGATACGCGTATTCTTGCCTTGGCCAGGCAGGAAGTCGATGAAGCTGCCTTCAAGGCCGAAACGCTGGAGCGTCTTAAAGACCGGATTCCAGAAGAGCAGCGTGATCCGGACTCCATCAAGCGCTTTTTCAGCAAAGTCGAGTTTATGCGTTTGGATTTTCTGTCACCTGAAGGCTATGACCAGCTTAAGGCCTGGAAGTCGGACACGGATGCACCTCTCCTGATATATATGGCCACTCCCCCGTTAATATATGGCGGCATAGGTGCCAATCTCAAAGCCAGTGGATGTATTGAGAGATCTACTCGGGTTGTCGTAGAGAAGCCTATTGGCCACAGTCTTGAATCATCCCATGAAATCAACAGTCAGCTGGCCGAGTATTTCGACGAAAGCCAGTTGTATCGTATTGATCACTACCTCGGTAAGGAAACCGTTCAGAACCTGATTGCTCTCAGGTTTGCAAATAACCTGTTTGAGACACAATGGAACCAGAAATATATCTCTCATGTTGAGATTACGGTTGCCGAAAAAGTCGGTATTGAAGGGCGTTGGGGTTATTTTGACAAAGCAGGGCAATTGCGGGACATGGTCCAGAATCATCTGCTCCAGCTGCTTTGCCTGATTGCGATGGATCCCCCTTCGGATCTATCTGCCGACAGTATCCGGGATGAGAAGGTAAAAGTGCTTAAGGCGCTTAAGCCTATTACCCCCGACGTGATGGAAGGTCACATGGTTCGGGGTCAGTATACCGCAGGAAATATCGACGGTAAGTCTGTTCCCGGTTATCTGGAGGAAGAGGATGCTAACCGTGGCAGCTCTACAGAAACTTTTGTTGCCATCAAAGCCGAGATCTGTAATTGGCGTTGGGCGGGTGTGCCTTTTTATATGCGCACCGGTAAGCGGATGCCTGAAAAGCTCTCCGAAATCATTATCCATTTTAAACCGGCACCTCATTACATCTTTGATCCGGACCAGAAGCATATCGCCAACAACAAACTGATTATTCGGTTACAGCCTGATGAAGGAATCTCGTTACAGGTTCTGACCAAGGATCAGGGGCTGGATAAAGGCATGCGTCTGCGTCAGGGGCCTCTGCAGCTGAGTTTCTCTGAGGCCTTTAATACGGGAAGAGTTCCTGATGCCTATGAACGGTTACTTTGGGAGTTTATTAAAGGTAACCAGTATCTGTTTGTTCGTCGGGATGAAGTCGAATGGGCCTGGAAATGGATCGATCAGATTATTTCAGGCTGGGAAGAGTTGGGTCTGGCACCCAAAAAATATTCTGCGGGCAGTTGGGGACCTGTGTCCTCTATTGCCATGATTGCCCGTGATGGAAGGAGTTGGTACGAGGATGTATGAATTAGATTTTCCACAGGGCGTTCGGCTTAAAACGACCAATGATCGACAATTGCTGGCAGAGGAGCTGGCTGAGACGGTTGCAGGTTGGTTGAGCGAGGCTCTGACTAAGAAGGAAAGAGCCTTGTTAGTGGTTTCGGGCGGTAGAACCCCGGTGGCGTTTTTTGAGGCCCTGTCTCGCCAGAATCTGGTCTGGAACCGGGTTGATGTAACCCTGGCTGATGAACGTTGGGTGGATGAAGATGATGCCGCCAGCAATGCCGCTCTTGTCAGGAAGCACCTGGTGGCAAACTCAGCGTCAGAAGCACGTTTTATTCCCTTAAAGACCGCTGAGCCGGATCCGGAATCGGCGGTAGGCTCGCTCGATTCAACATTGCAGTCCTTAGAGTGGCCGATTGATGTGTTGATTCTTGGTATGGGGAATGATGGCCATACAGCTTCGCTGTTTCCCGGTACTGAGGGGTTGGCCAATGCAATGACCTCTACAAGTAAATGTGCGGCATTGACGCCATTGGATGCGCCTCATGACCGCATGACTCTGACTTATCCGGTGCTGGTAAATGCTGTTCATACCGTGCTGCATGTTACTGGCGATGACAAATCCGCCACGATGGCCAAGGTGCTGGAAGGGCTGGAAGACGTGAACGAAATGCCTGTTCGTGGGTTTATTCGCGAAGGTCTGAATATTTTCTGGAGTTCCTGAAAATTAAAAAATTCAGGCGGGAACTCTTATAAAAATACGGAAGCCGAAAAGGCTTCGCCAGGGCATGTTAAGCCAATCTGAGTCGATGGCCTCGGATATGGCAAATATAAAGAGAGAAAGCTATGACAGAGCAAGCATATCCTCAACACTTGCAGGAGCAGTTGGATCAGATTGTATCCAGTTGCCCGCTGGTGCCGGTGATCACAATAGATCGTCCGGAAGATGCGTTGCCTTTGGGTAAGGCATTGGTTGAAGGTGGTTTACGCATTCTGGAAATTACCTTACGGACCCCTTACGGACTACAGGCAATCAGCGATTTAAGAGCTGCGCTGCCTGAAGTTTGGGTCGGGGTGGGTACTGTGGCCACCAAAGCTCAATACGAAGCAGCTGAAAAGGCTGGGGCGCAGTTTGTCATTACACCTGGCTCCACGTCGGAATTATTGGAATATGGCCTGACATCAAAGGTTCCGTTATTGCCTGGCGTGTCTTCATTATCAGAGGTCATGGAAGGGTATCGCCTTGGCTACAGGACGTTTAAATTCTTTCCGGCTGAAGTTGCCGGAGGTGTGTCAGCATTGAAAGCCTATAGTGGACCTTTTCCGGATGTAAGCTTCTGCCCAACGGGCGGAATTACTCTGGATAAAGCCAAAGATTATCTTGCGTTGCCAAACGTAAATGCTGTCGGGGGATCCTGGTTAACTCCCAAGGATGCCATTGCAGCAGGCGATTGGGCGCAACTCCGATCTATTGCCGAGAAAAGCCTGGCAGCTGTGAAGTAAAAGGCTTTTATCGGGGATAGTACGACCCTCCCTCATTGCGCAAGCAATATTTTCAACCCGCCTTTGGCGGGTTTTTTTGTGCTCATAGTTTCTACTTGGGGTGGGAGGGTCTGTATGAATCGGGAAGGCCAATCTAATTCAGGAGCGGTCCAGGCAAATAAAAAAGGCGCTTTTCAGCGCCTTTTTAAGGTCACTATTGAATATTAGTCATCAACGGTAAGTGAGTCGGCACGCATCGAGTTTGCGCCTGCCGTAAGGCCTTCTGCAACGACTGTATCACCGATGTTAACGCCGCTGGCATCAACATCAGTGGTGTCAACAGTGATCCCCATAATGGTCAGGGTGTCAGACGTTTTTGCAGAAACGACACCTTTTACCAATAATCCAGCGTCATTGCGTCGAGTGAGCCGGCTGGCAATAAGAGCACCGTTGCTGTCCAGGAATGTTCCCCGAACATCAATCCAATCACTTTCTTCAATATCCTCAAAACTAAAATACTTGAGCCTGTTGCTTCCGGTATCCTGGAATACTGTCTGGCTGTCGGTAACCACTGTGACACCCAGTAAGGTCAGGGTGTTGTTGTCTCCGTCAACATTGGCCGCCTGGGCTCTAAGTTTGTTGCTGGGAACCTTCTTGATGGTGACTTTTGTTGCCTGGAGTACATTATCTGAGTCAATTTCTCCTTTCACCTCAACTCGAACCCCGTTAGCGAGATCGTCACTGTCTCCCTTGTTAAAGTCCGCATTGCTGGCATTGACGCTGACACCGTTAACCGTGAAATCGGCGCTGGAAGTGAAGTTGGAAACAATGCCCTCAAGTTCAACACCATCACCATCTTCGAAGCCTGGATTATTGGATTTGATTTTGATCTGTGTGGCGATCAATACATCACCGTCAAAAGCTGATCCTTTGACTTCAACAGTAGCGCCTTCTGCCAGAGTAGCTGATGCAGGTACGACGTTTGCCCCGCTGTGTCTGACTTGCTGAGAGCCGATATCAAACTGATCAGCGGTCAGATTGCTAACAGTACCTTCTACTTCTACTTGCTCACCATTGGTATGTCCGTCGGAGACTTTTTCTATCCGTGATGCGACCAGAGTGTTATCGGCTCCAGTAAAACCACTGACGCTGATGACAAGGCCGGCTGTGAGATCTGCGAACTCAATATTCTGCAGAACAGTGTCGTCGTTAACCTCTACTTCTACGCCAAGGACGGTAAGGATAAGAGAGTCGCCTGTATTGTCCACGTCACCTATAGGACCTTGAAGGTTTTGGTCAAATACAACGCTGGTGGCTTCTCCGGTTGTGCCGTTACTGTTCAGGTTGCCGCGTACGAGTACTACCATACCCAGCTCCAGAGAGTCCTCTGGCTGTGAAGTGACGCTATTGATACTGATATCAGCACCATTGGTTTCGTACTCAACGCCATTGACAAAAATACTGCCAAACGCGGTAACACTTCCCATGGATGCAACCGGAGCCCCAGTACCCTCGATGCCGCCATTTCCGGCTACCGAACCTGAGCCTCCTCCACCAGAGCAACCTGAAAATGCTACTACGCCCAGAATGCAGGCAAGTAATAATAGCTGGCGAAAAATCATTTCTTGTCTCCGGTCGATTGCCTTTTCGATTTCACTTTTGAGGTTTCAGGAAGGGGGATTGGTTCTTCGAAGTAATATAGTCCAATGCCTGCGCGGTATTGTTTGGTATCTGATACTTCACCGTCTTGATTGTCAGTGTGTTTGGAGTCGACCTGTGAGAGCCACTTATTGGTGTTCTGTAAAAACTTCTCGGTTTCTTCCTTGCTTCTCTGACGAATGATATCCATAACGTCCTCGGAGAGGTTGGTGTAGGCAACGGTGCGTTGAACTCTCGTATCGGGTGGCGTGTGCGACAGATTGTGGTCGAACGTAGCCATAATGTCAGCAGCGGCCCTGCCCATGATACGGAACTTTTCTTCCAGGTCTTCTTGAGGGATATATCCCTGTGTCAATAATTGTACCTTATTATCCTGCTTTTCAACCTGTTCCAATCGTAATAATTCGTCTAAGACGGCCCGCCAGGGGACATCCCCGCTGTATCGCCGGACCAATTCACTGAAACTCGGAGATTCTCCCTCGATATGGAGAGGGATTGGTTCGCCGTTTTTCTGGAATGTGCTGTCCTGCAGCCAGCCGTTAACCACCCGATAAGCGCGGTTGACGTCCGCAGCCTGACCGGTTTCGGCCGGATTGGGTTCTTTCTGGAGGCGCGCAATTTCCTTGCGATTGATTCCTGTCAGGACAGAGACCCTGGAAACACTTTGCTTTCGATCGGGTAGGGCGAGATCTTCAGTCGCTGCATCTATATATGCCCTTCGGGCCAGATCACTGAATTCAGCGTAGGACACACCCTGTTTAAGCAGTGTGAGCACCAATGGCCGAAGCATTCGATATACAGCTGAATAAATCGCCTGTTTCAGTCGTTCATTCATAAATTTGGGATTTTTTTGCCAACACCATAGACATTAGGTCTGATTTTATACAGAATTTAAAATAATTGGGAAAAAACTCCCAAAAAATAACGAAAATATACAGAATAATTACATTGGATTACAAAGAAGCATCCTGATATCGCGAGACTTTATAAGAAGTTCGAGCTCTCAGCAAAATAACTTTGTATCCGCTTATTGTAAACGCATTAACGGGCCATGGAAGCAGTTGTATAGACAAAGTCAATGCTGCTTCTCAGTTTTTGTGGACACGTTATTTATGGAGGTTTCGATGTATAAGTGGATTGTATTATTTTTCTTTGCTTTTCTCACTGCCTGTGGAGGCGGTGGCGGTAGTGGAAGTGGCGACTCAAGGTCAACCACCACCGAAGCGAATGCCAAGGTAGGTCTTGTCATCACCGATGCCACGGCAGATGAGTACAAGAGTGCATTGGTAACTTTTACCAAAGCTGAACTGGTAGGAGATGATGAGCGAGTCGTTCTATTCTCTGGTGAGCAGACATTGGACTTGCTGAAACTACCTGATTTCTATGAGTTTGTTGATACGGCCGAGGTGCCGCCGGGAGAGTATCACTCAGTCTGGATTACCGCCACTAAAGTCGAGCTGGTATCAGAGGACGGTTCTGGTAATGACGTTGTAAAAGAGGCAAAACTTCCTTCTGGCGTGATAAAGGTATTGTCAAAAAGTGGTTTTAGCATTGCTTCTGGTGATGTTCTTTTCCTTGAAATCGACTTCGACATGAATAAAGCGCTTAAGCTGACCCATACAGGTAGCGGTAAAATCATTTTGCGTCCTGTCGTTTTTGCCAATATCTATTCGGAGCCCCCCCATAATAAATTTGTTCGTATACACGGCATTATTGATAGCGTGTCTGGAGAATCTTTCGAACTATGCCAGACGCAACTGATAACAGACTCTGATAATTCTCTACCGGAAAGCGATGACCAGTGTTTTACAATTGTGACAGATATCGATACTGGCGTTTTCAATAGTAATGGACTGCCTTCTGCCGAAGATTTGCAGGAAAATACTTCTGTAACGGTTATCGGTCGGATTACGGCCTCATTGGCGGAGCTACCAGAAATACCTGACGGTCAATTACCTCCTGAAGGCATGTGTCGAATATGGTACTTGGATCTGGATCCTGGCGAGCAGTTGGATGCCGTTGATTGTGATGATATCGGTGTGGTCCCAGAAAATGCTGTAGTGGTTGGTCACGAGGGGCTGTTATCCAAATACGTCTTTTCAGTGATGGCCTACACAATCGAGAAAGGTCCGTTATCCGCCTATTCACGTTACACCGGTGTCGTAACTGCTCCGGTCGATGAAGGTACTTCTCAGTTCGATTTTGAAGTTGATGAGGGGCAGGGGATTGAAACGGATTCGGCTTTGCCTGTTCAGTTATACGAAAAATCGCGAGTTTTCTCCGATGATGGTTCGGAGCTCGATCGGGATGATATCGAGACAGGGCACTTTGCCCGGGTCGATGCAGTTTTCTTTACCTCGGATTCTGAGCCTGATGTTCTACGTTCCCCGTTTGTCCTGCTGTCCTCTGACGTTGAAGAATCTGAAACTGTGATGGGAACGATTACGGCAGTGGATACTGGTGCAGAGATTATTGAGGTTCAGACGGAATCTCTTGATACGGTCATTGTTGATGCCAGTAGTGCCAACATTTATTTAATCACCAGTAATGAAACAGAGTTTTCCAGTGAAGAAATTGATCTGGATGACGCACCAATTGATGTGGCTGTTGAGGTATTTGGTGAAGAGGATGATCTGAGCGGCAACTTTATTGCCGAGGTGGTGTTTATCAGGGCCGAGTGATACCTGGCTCTGTCGGAAAGCTTCCGATAATTGTGTCGTTAAAAGCATTGAAGTATTTAGACTCAGGTTGCGTAGATCACAAGTACTCCCGTTGCAGCCTGGGTAAGCGTCCGGTAACCCCATCTTGAGCGCGCTACCAACTGACTGGATAGTGTCCACTTATTTTTTAGTGGACACTTGTTATGATTGTCATAAGCGCACCTCGCTCCTCCAGAAAACGTCGCCAATATTCCGCAGAATTTAAAGCTAAGATTATTGCTGCCTGCCAACAGCCGGGGGTCTCTGTTTCTGCCATCGCTCTGGATAACGGGCTCAATGCCAATCTGGTTCGACGCTGGATCAGCGACGCGAAGAAACTCGGCTCTACCACGTCGGCATTTGTCCCCATAAACCTGCCGGC
>NZ_AQXX01000041.1 GCF_000376785.1 Hahella ganghwensis DSM 17046 | reverse complement strand
AGAGCCGAGTTTCTTCGCGTCGCTGATCCAGCGTCGAACCAGATTGGCATTGAGCCCGTTATCCAGAGCGATGGCAGAAACAGAGACCCCCGGCTGTTGGCAGGCAGCAATAATCTTAGCTTTAAATTCTGCGGAATATTGGCGACGTTTTCTGGAGGAGCGAGGTGCGCTTATGACAATCATAACAAGTGTCCACTAAAAAATAAGTGGACACTATCCAGTCAGTTGGTAGCGCGCTCAAGATGGGGTTACCGGACGCTTACGACCATTCCAGAAGAACCTATCATGAAGATTTTCAAATCATCTCCACTAACATCAAACCAAAGAGAGTTTTTACTGATAGCAGGGAAAGAGAGTATATCAACACCTGAAGTACCGGTTTCGGTAACTACATCCTCGCCCTCATCAGCAGCAAAGACATAGGTATCTCCACCATCCATACCGTAGAGCTCGTCATCACCTAATCCACCAATCAGGGTTTCTGAAGCGTCACTCCCATAAGCAACATCATGACCATTCATAAGGTCGATGCCTATGACATTGATGACCTCAATGCCTCTCAGATCAATGAAATCTCGGTCATAACCTTTATCCGATCCCTGTACCCAGTTATCACCAGCACCACCATCGATACGCTCAACATCCAGCACCGTTTTCATATTGTCATCGGTCGGCCTGGCAAAGGAAAAATAATCGTTACCATCTCCTCCAAGGAGGGTATCAAAACCTTCACCACCGATATAAATGTCCTCTCCCTGATTCTCACCTTCAGTTAGAAAAGTATCGTCGCCCTGTTCGCCATAGAGTTTGTCATCTGCCGTCCCACCGATAATCAGGTCAGGACCAGAAGTACCATAAAATACGTCATTACCATGCCTGAGATCGATGCCAGCAATATTGATGACTTCTACTTGTCTTAAATCGATATAGTCTTTGTCATAGGCACTGTTCGATCCCAAAATCCAGTTTTCACCAGCACCACCGTCGATTTTTTCGACATCCAAAACGGTTTTCATATCTTCGTTAACGGGGATCGCGAAGGTAAACTCATCGTTCCCATCGCCTCCCTGAAGGGTATCAAATCCTTCGCCACCAATGTATGCATCAGCACCCTGATTACTCCCTTCTGTTAGGAAGATATCATTGCCTTCCATACCATATAACTGATCATCAGCCGTTCCTCCAATGATGATATCCGCTTGAGGTGTGCCATAGAGCACGTCTTCACCATGCCTTAGATCAATTCTGGAAATATTGATGACTTCAATACTTCTCAGATCAATAAAGTCTGGCCTACGATGGTCGTTCGAACCAACGATACTGTTATCGCCACTGCCGCCATCAATCCGCTCAACACTAACAAGTAAACTGGTTTCATCGTTAGTGACCCGGTTCAATGTCAACTCATCATCCAGAGCGCTGCCCATCAATGTATCGAAACCGGAACCACCATCGTAGAAATCCCCATCCTGACTGGTTGATGTTGTGTAGACGAAGGTATCATCACCGGCTTTACCCTCCAGGTGATCATCACCCTCTCCACCGTCCACGATGTCATTACCGGAGGAGCCAATAAAAGTGTCATCCCCTCTACCCAGATAAATATCAGCAATACCGATCAACTGTGTATTGGTCAGATCGACAGTATCGCCTTGGGAAGAACCACCAATAGATCGTATCCTCCCCGCCCGTCGATGACTTCTACCTGTTCAAGGTGAACAAAGCGAATAACATCATCACCTTCACCACCCCATACCTGGTCATAGCCACCACCACCATTAATGTCATCGCCGTAGATTCCCTGGCCTTCCATCAGGAACACATCATCGCCAGGACCACCACGTAAGGTATCAATGCCTTCACCGCCTTCAATGATGTCATTTCCAGCACTCCCAATGACGGTATCATTACCTCTGTGAGCCATAATCCGAGAGATATTCACCAGTGTGGTATTGCTAAAATCCAGGTAGTCCGACGAATGCAGTGCAACGATCTGGTTATATCCAGCACCCCCATCGATTTTCTCGACACTGACCAAGTTACCATCAACCTCAGTACCAAAAGTTGTGATGCGGATAATATCGTCTCCCGATCCCCCTTGTAGGGTGTCATACCCTTCGCCACCGAAGTAGAGATCTGGGTAGGTCAAATACCCTTCAGCCCTAAAGACATCATCTCCCAGGCCACCATAGAGCTGATCAGAGCCTTCTCCGCCGGTGATATCATCATCCCCGTCACCACCATGAATGATGTCATCGCCATCCTGGCCATCAATGACGTCAGCCTCATCACTTCCCTGAATGATGTTATCGCCATTGTCTCCGTTTGACTGACTCGCTGCATCGCCAGGGGTAATCGCCCAGACAATGCCACGATAATCACCTTTCACCGCGTCATCTTCAGGCAGCTCAATGATCAGGGCGTTACTGGACAGGGTGTCGGTCCCTTTGATGATTGTTGGGAACGAGGCCTGATTAGTATCAACAAACTGAATACTCTCGCCAGCACGTGCTTGCGCCACTGCGCTGGCACTTAACAGCGTCACCCCATCATTTTTGAGGTATGGTTTTAGCGTGACATTTGCCACACCATTCAGAGTGGAATTTATCGTTGCATCATACCGGCAGATAACCAACGCCTGACCAGACACTTCGTCATCAAGATTAGACAGCTCAACGTCTGCAATGCCCAATCCGTCATACTGAGGATCATTACTGACCACTCCTGCAAACTGCAGGTTCACAGCCTGCGTACCGTCCACAAGACAATCATCCACACCGGCCACTTTTATGACCTGTGGAATATTCCAGTTGGTATCGGAGAATTGCAAATAGGATGAAGACAGAATCTCTCCCTCTTCCGCATCGGAAATAGCGAGGTTAATCAGCACACTGCCCTGTCCGCCGGCCGCATCTACCGGCGCTTGACTCAGAACAACCTCCACTTCTGCCACTTGGTTACCCGTTTCATTGATATCCAGGGTGGTCAGAGGTGTTACAACAACGCCTGCAGTGGGGGACTGTTTGGTAATCTTTGCAGTGGCAACGACATCAATGACATTCACAGCATCTTCAATACGTGCGCTCAGGGTGTACTCGCCATCGACCAATGCATCGGTATTCCACAGGAACTGATCTGCAGTCCCATCTGCGTCCTCAGCAATATCTGTCGCAATCGGCAATCCGTTTGCGAAGAGCGTAATCGTCGCGGCACTATCCGGATCGGTATCCGTCCACTGAATCAGTACATCGCCACCCAATACAGTCTGGTCCTGTGCAGGCAGAACAAAATTAATCGCCGGAGCATCATCCAGGCCATCGATATTGACAAAGAATTTCTGTGCTTCACTCCAGCCGCTTGCCAGTCCTGCCTCATCAACAGCACTTGCCCGCCACCAGAAATAAGTGTTGTCGTCCAGCTCCACATCAAGTGTCCACTGGGCCGTGGTGCTGACATGATCAATCAACAGATTTGTCAGATCACTGTCACTGAATACCTGAAAGCGGTAGGACACAGTATCACCGTCTGGATCCACCACAGCGTGAACACCCAAAGTCGGTGCTCCCACCTCGACCCAAACGTTATCTCCAGGAATATCCAGGGTTGGCGTAGGCGGTGCTTCCTGGGTTGTGCTGATGGTGAAGTCCGCCATCACCCAGACAGACTCCGTTTCGCCGTCAGAAGCTTTTACTCGCCAGAAGTACTGGGCATTGTCTACCAGGCCATCAAACTGAACGCTGGTCTGATTATCGTTACCAGCCACTACATCTGTTTGCGAGAGCTTATTCGCACCATCAAAGGTATTGACTGTATCCAGCTCAAAGATATAGGTCAGAGCCTTACGCTCTGGATCGACAGCATTCTGAATTTTCAGAACGACAGAGGTCGATGACAGCTCAGCATGATCCGCCGGCGACAAAATGACGGGGTTGGAAGGTGCTTCATTAGCAGTGCTCACCACAAAGCTGGACGCTTCACTGGAAGCACGGGCGCCCTCGTCATCCACCACCTCTGCAATCCAGAAATAGAGTTTGTTTTCTTCCAACAGTACAGGTACCTGCCAGGATGTCTGTCCATTCAGACCCGGTGCCAGCCCCTCAACTTGTGCAACAGGTGAGGAAAAGCTCGTATCTTCTTCTGCATACACGTAGAAACTATAAGTCAGCGGGTCGCCATCGATATCGGAACCGTTGTTGACAATCAGCGTTGGCTTATAAGAGGCCACCAGCGTTCCGTTTCCAGGGGCAGCCACAGCAAAGTTGGTCGGAGCATCGTTAGCTGTATTGATAAAGAAGCGGCCGTTCACCCAGTCACTGTTCGCCTCAGTTCCTTCAAGACGAGCGCGCCAGTAATAGGTCGTGTTATCGCTGAAGCTTTGACCGGATTGCAGAGTCTCCGCATTCATCTCTGCCTGAGTGGTAGTGGAACCTTCTGCAACGTCAACAATCTCTGCCACTTTCACACTCATGGATTCATCACTGTACACCTCAAAGTGATAGGTGTAAGTGCCGTCCTGATGAGCACCGTTAGTCACGCTGAGTGTTGGCACCAGGGAAGTAACTTCGCCATCAAAGATGGGCGTATTCAGTTCAGGTGACTGTGGTCCTTCGGGCGGATTCAGGGGATCAGTACCATCCAGGAACTCTTCCAGATCACTGATACCATCGCCATCAAAATCATCAGATCCGTCCCGGTCCAGATTGCCGAACTGCTCCTCTTCCCAGGCATCATCCATGCCGTCGCCATCTTTGTCAGATTCAGGATAGACTTTGACGGTTACCGCACGCGTCGCCTTTAACTGGCCGTCGGAAGCCTCAAATGAAAGCGAATATGTCCCAGCCTGTCCAGACGCCGGGAACCAGTTGAATGTCGCATCCCCGTTCCCCTTGTTGGTAAAAGTAGCGCCGCTGGGAAGGTTCAAAGCCGTCAACACCGGAACCGTTCCGTTAGGATCGCTGGCGCGAACCAGAAAGCCCACCTGACCGGATTCATAGGTACTACGATCAGCAATCGGCTGAATAGATGGCGCAACATTAACATTACTGACACCACCAAACTGCAGGGTGTATTGGCCAGTCGTGTTGGAATCGAAGACATTCACAAAATAGTCGTAGTCGATCTTGTTTTCCTGAATGGTCTTCGATAACCAGTAATTCGTCACGGGCAATACTTTACCGTCGTTACGAACCACTGATGTCAGAGGTTTGTCGCCCGCATAAGGGTCAGAAATTTTGATATGACTCAGACCGGTAGTCGCCGTGGCAGTCAGAGAACGCTTGATCAGGCTGCCAGTGATTTGTTCTGCGCCGAGAGTCCCGCTCAAAGAGCTCACGCTGGTGCAATCACTGCAACCTGCGACGGTCGTCCCCAAACGATCGGATTCATAAACTTTGAGATTACCGTCGCCATCATGAGCCAGAAAATCACGCTTCGTATCACGACCGGACAGATCGACCAGAACATCACTGATCAGTAGATGGGTATTCACTGATTCTATCAATGAGGTCAACGCACCACCCAACTCGTCCGCATGGCTGAACTGGGCACTAAATTCGGTAAAGCGCCCGGTCAAGGAGGTTTCCATGATCCAGCGACCAACACGGTTGGTCTGGCCTTCGATGTCTCCGAAATTCAGGAGCAGAGTTTTCGCTGCTGGCTGGTCGTCTACGTAGCTGCCGGTGATTAGAAAATCCACCAGCAGGTCATTTTTGTTCTCAACGATTTTGGGCTGAGCGGAGTCAATTTTGACACTGCCGGCAGTACCGCTACCGTTGTTCGAAATACGCACACCTAAAGTGTAGGGTTCAACAGGCTCTTGCTCAGTTGTAAATGGGTTATCCCCATTCACTTCTTTCGTCAGGAAGTAATCCAGCACCAGATTAGGCTGAGGCTTAACTACAATAGTATCCGGCGCCACTTCGATGGTTTGCGTTTCACCACCGTAGGTCAGGTTGATGGTCGCACCGACATAATAGAGCTTGCCTTGAGTTCCGTCTCCGCCAGCCCCTTTGGTCGGGATGATCAACCAACGTAGTTCGCCCACCTGAGTGGGATCAATCTTGCCATCGGTCACCTTACCAAAAGCACCTTCTGTGACAGAGTTGATTCCCTGATGCTGATCCAGCTTGATAAAGAAGCTGGCCGACTCGGCATCAGGATCAGAAGTCGCCACAACAGGATTGCCATCTGCATCCTTAAACAGAATATCAATCTTGATATTCTCCAGTGCGAAACTATCCAGGCTGTTCGTAATCCGCATGGTCGCTTCAAACGCCTGCCGCTCCAGGGTCAACTCCTGGGATATCTCAATTTTGACCACGGCACACAATGATTCTTCCGCGAGTGCCTTACCACCCAGCAAAAGTCCCAAAAAGCCAACGATCCACAACCAACGACGAATCGAAATCATCCTGATGTTTCCTTTGTTACAACTCAAATTACTGCCAAATTTCTTTATCAAGAAATATCTACCAGGTGTCTGACTCTGCGAGTCTGACACCGTCTATTAACTACTTAACTCAACCTAGCGGGGTCAGACTCGCAGAGTCAGACCCCGTATCTACTTCAAATCTTCAGCAAACAACGCCCGATAGGCTCGCTGCCGCTCTTCAGGAGAGCGGCCCAACGCTATGTAAAGCGAATGGTCCACCACCAATTCATCCTTTTCACCCCATCCGTGCCAACGGGCTGAAGACCATAAATATTCACTGGGCCTTTTCACCAATCCCGCCCGCACTGGGTTCATCTCAATGTATCTGTAACAAGTCAGTAGATACTTCTCTGTATCAATCACACTTGCCTTGAACCGGCCTTCCCACACAGACCCCGTTCTTCCAAACTCATAATTCACAAACCGTCCATAGCGCTCATTAATCCGCTTCATCATCCGACTGAGTGCACCATTCTTTTGCGGCGTCACCAGCAGATGCACATGGTTTGTCATCAACACATAAGCATGAACCTCACACGCTTCCTGTTCAGCCATTTCCCGGGCAACACGCAAATAAAACCTGTAACACTGCTCGTTAAAAAAGCAGCGCTCCCGATTATGACCACGCTGAACAATATGCTGAGTAATACCAGCGGTATGAACTCTTGGCTTCCTTGCCATTTTTCTACTTCCTTATCTTGCCAAATCTTGTCGGTGTCTGACTCTGCGAGTCTGACACCTACTAACTTCTACGACCTCGAATTCTCCAACAAGGGTCAGACTCGCAGAGTCAGACCCCGAGACGCCCAAGGACTACTCCCCTTTATACAACCGCCAAGCACATGCTAAGCCAAATAACATCATAAATATCTGACCGGCGTTTGAACCGGCTTGATAGGCTTCGCTGCCCGCACTGGCGTCACCGCCCATGAATTTAATGAGTGCGAATATTCCAACAACAACACCAAAGACAAAGAAGAGCTTTTTCACTTTTACTACCAATATTTATTACATAAGTATTCATTATTATGTTGCGTAGCACTAGGGTCTGACTCTGCGAGTCTGACCCCATTCCTGATGGCCTACCATCTGCACTACGCTAACAAATTATTAAATAGCATCAGCAGTGTTTTATACAGACTGCCTAACTATTTAGATATGTGGATCTGACCCTAATTTTCATAATGCTTACCGTGTCCCATTATTCCTTTCCATCAAAATTTTCTAAATAATCGCCCTATACCTTTTAGTACAGGGAGGCAGGCATACATAAACAGAAAAAAGACAAAACACAGGCTTACAATAAAATACATTAATCCCATACGATATTCCGAAATATTTAATTCCCCTTCTCTATCCATAACTACCACAACTTTCTTACTAGGCAACAATAAATAGTAGCCCTTTTTATAGTCTCCAGAACTGGACTTCACCACTTCCAGGCCAACCAAAACAGCTGTTTCTCCCGGGTGCTTTAGTTCAAGTTGTTCAATAGCCTTTTCCCAAGGAAAAACGACCCCTAACATTATGATAATTGTCACAACAAAAAGTAAAATCACAGATACATATGCAGCATATCTTCTTGATAACTTCATAAACCTACAATATCCCTATTAACTATAAATCTATTGGACAGCGAAAGAATAGCTGGTAATTTCAATACCAAGTGCACCGAGAGCTGAAAATCTAGAAGAGCTAGAAAGACCAACATACCCACGCCCATCACTGTATGTTTTATTAGGGGTCTCTATAAAGCTTCCATACGGAGTACGTCTTATTCTCGGGTCATCTTTCCCAGGTCCCCAACCAGCCCTACCTTCTACGTTAGCACTTAGATTTAGTATTCCTACACTCCCTTGAGCAAAAACTCCAAGGGCCACGTCATTACCCGTTGGTAAATAACATTCGTCGTAGGCAGCGCTCGTACCATTTGGATCATAAGTTCCGCCGCCCCCCATTCCTGGGCCAAACCGAAGGGTCCAAAAGCCCTTTCCATTCGGATCTTGTCCGAAGGTTAATCCACCGCCAAAATAGTAATACATATCAACTGAAACCGACCACAATCCTAGTGGATCTATATTAGAAATGGGGCCCTGTGAAGAGTAACCATAAAGATTATAGCCCCCATTCAACCCAATCGGATCACTCTGCACATAACGCCCTAACGCCGGATCATAATCCCGAAAATAGTTATGATGCAGCCCACTCTCCGCATCAAAATACTGCCCCGGAAACCTCAGGTTGTTCGACACCATATCGACAAAAACACTGGCTTCTCCAAACGCTGCATATTCCGCTTCCCAGACAACAGCGCCTGAGTTAGTCAACATTCTCTGTGGTGTTCCCAAATGATCATTCTGGTAGTAGTACACCTGCCCGTTATCCCTTTGGAACATGGGCTGAGTCATCCAGGTGGCACCTGGCCAGTAGTGGTATTCTTTGAGTGCGTTACCCGAAGCATCATACTCACCCACCATACCTGAGTGGTTATACAGGAAGTAGGTGCGGACACCGGAGACTTCTTTCCACATTCTGTGGCCGAAGGGGTTGTAACCGTACTCAGCAATTGTGCCACCAGCGCCGTTTTCGATGCGGATTAGGCGTTCTTCGGCGTTGTAGATATAGCGAATATCCGGGGTCAGACCCGCAGGGTCTGCCACCGCGTCAGACCCCTTGCTGATGAGGTGGCCGTTATTATCGTAGTGATAATAGGTGTTGCCTTTGCGGGTTAGTTGGTTGGCGTCGTTGTACTCGTGTTCGATTGGGGTCTGACTCTGCGAGTCTGACCCCGTTCCTGTTAGCCTGCTACCAGTACTACGCAAACAAATTGTTAAAGAGCATCAGCAGTGTTTTATACAGACTGCTTAACTGTTTAGATATGTGGATCTGACCCTAATTTTCCTAATTTTCCTAATTTTCCTAATTTTCCTAATTTTCCTAATTTTCCTAATTTTCCTAAGGAGGCTCTGAATAACTCCCCAAATCAGTCATAATACGGCCAACTTCACTCATCAGGAATACTATCCATGGATCAGATGACTTTCTCCGAAGCTGAATACCAGAATAAGAAGCGTAAGACCCGCCGGGAAATCTTTCTGGAGCGAATGGATAAGCTGATCCCATGGAAACGCATGGAAAAGAAGATCGCCCGCTATTACCCCAAGGGCGAGAACGGCCGCCCTCCGTATCCGTTATCCACCATGCTTCGTGTCCACTGCATGCAGCTATTTTATAACCT
>NZ_AQXX01000040.1 GCF_000376785.1 Hahella ganghwensis DSM 17046 | reverse complement strand
CGGAAAAACACTCTGAATATTCGGCCATATATCGTCGAGAGTTTGAATTACCTCAGAACCTTGGGGTTATTCAGACTCTCCCTAGAATCTTATATATACTGTATGTCTGCCCCTAGCTCTGGACGCATACAGGATTTACCCCATAAGTTTGGCAGGTATGTTGTTAGAATCAAAGACCCTGGCCAACTGGTTCGCGATGTTGAGGCAGCAATTAAGAGAGATGTAAATTTAGAAAAGAACCTGCCTCAATTAGAACATGCGCCTATACGGTATGACAAAGGCGAGTATATTAAAGCGCTTACAGATGATGAAATAGACAAATTGGGGTGGGCGCAAAAACCAGCGATTTTTAGTGAAGAATGCGAATATCGTTTAAGATTTTTAGTAATTCCTGAACTTTTAGAATCTCCAGATTATTATCATATCTATATTGGGAAAAACTGAACTATTGCGAGTTGATTACCCGAATGAAAGTTTAGCTGTGACAGTAGTGCAATATACCTCAAGCAAAAGAAGAGATAGCCTGTGTTCTACAGGCGATTTGGCTTTTGAATCAACCACACCCTTTCTAGAAGGGATAATTCACTCCTCCCCACGCCTGCGCGGTTCGGACGATTGTCGTGTTTATGAAATAGGGAAAAGGGTTCGAGCCCCAAGATTCAAAGGGTATGGAAAGCTTGAGGATTTCGTTTAATTAAGGATTTGGAACGAGGTTATAACCGTTAGTCGAGTTCCAGCAGCCATGGGGGAGGGGGAGTGTATGCCCCCTCTGCTACTCAGAAACTTCTATTTCTTCAACTACCAAGTTTGTAGGTTCAGGGTCCATGGATCTCAAGGCGTCCAAGAGCCTTTGGCTGATAACGTACTCGGAAGGATCTTCCTTGATTCGAAATAGGTCTGGAATACTTGCCATCTTCTGTCGACTAAGAACAAAGCGATCTACGCCGATGATTCTGTCTTTATCACCATCAAGGTAGTCAATTTCCGATTCATCGTAGTTTAAGCAGTCGTAGCTACCGAGAGGATTTATGTAAAAGTAATCCTCAGTTTCCAGGCGGTCTTTATGGTTGATAATACTGAGTGGCAAGTATTCAAACGACCCTTGAACAAAGCCTTCAATAAGTTCTTTCACACGCTTGCTGACAATAAGGCACAGAGTTTTTGTTCCAATAAAGTCACTAAGAACTCTTCCACCCCTATCACTCATTTTGACAGCAGCACCCTCAGGGTATTCTGCCTTGATACTTTCGCCGTCTGTGATTTTCCATGAGGCAAGTCTGATCTCCTCTACGGGACTTTCAATAAAGCAGAAGTCCCGATCTAAACGTTTATAGTTATCAATAAAGTAGTAACGTGTTTCCTGAGTCATTAATGGGTCACTCTTTTTCGTTATCTATTTCTTGGCGTGGCCGTCAAGAGAACGCCCACCTTCCCAATCCAAAATTGTCTCTAGTAGTGTTTCTGAAAGCTTTTCCAGTTTTGCTTTATCAAGTTTGGCATCAGGAATGACGTGTTCATCATCGTTGTCAGATACAGCCTTGTTACAGATCTTCCGATATCCTTTGAGTATCTTTTCCAATCCCTTATCCATTTCTTTGACCATCTCGTCATAAACCGGGTGAGCCTGACACATGGCATCCAGGTCTGGCTCGTCATCTTCCCGCAAGATGAGGTGACGGGGAACATCCAGGATTTTACCTACTTCCTTATCCATGGGTAGGAAAAGCATGTTTTTCTTATGATTGATATTGTACTGGGCGGTGAGAAGCGCCTTTTGCATGACATTCGATACGGGCAGGCCTTCATTGGTGATGGCCGATGAAAGTGTGCCTTTGGGTATCAGATGGTGGGCATTATTCCAATAGGGCCAAGTATCTGTAGTGAAGTTATAGCCTTCCTTGATAGTAATTGTTTTGCCTGCAATTGTGTCGCGCTCAATATCTCGTTCTGGCCCTCCAATGTCCCAGTCACCAGGTTCTGGAACCTCTAACATTGTGCAATACCGGGCCGGGTAGTGGCTCCCTGATTTTGTGGGATACACGGAGGTTGGTTTTGGCTCCGTTGGTAGCCGGTCTCTGTAGCTATGCAGACATTTCTTGATATCAGCATGGCTTTTGGCTTGCTCATAACATTGGTAGCGGTAATTACAGGTATGTTTACCATTAAAGTTAGTAAAACTCGATTTGTGACCAGTCAGGCATGCGCCACCTTCCGTTGTGTCAGCGGTTGCATGCTCTTTGTGAATTGAGCCTAAACTTTTGTCGCCAAAATGACCTGAATTCTTTGCCATTTTATTCCTCTCCCTTGATCACTAATGCTGATCCGACAGTCCCACTTTCATTAATGGAACACACAAGTGCCATGGTTCCTCTGGCGTATCCTCGTAAAAAGCTGGCGTTGGCCAGACATAATGAAGCGGCGCTACTGGCTGCCCCGATATCTCCCCAACTTGTGGCAGGAACCTGTACGTTACAGTGATCCAGTTTGATATTGGATAAGCCCTGTAGATGAGTCTGGGCAAAGCCCCATACCAGCGATTTCCAACGTTCGCCGTTTAAGTCGATGTAGATATCACCGATAAAGCTTGTATCAGTCAGGACAGACAACGTGTCTTTAATGCTGAGGGCCAATGCCTGGCCAAGCTCTGAAGCGTTATCCTCTAAATGCTGCACAGCAGGACTGTCCCTGTCTTCAGCGTCATCTGTGCTGGAAGACCTTAATTCAACTTTGCGGGTATCTGTGCTGATGATGTTCACAGGGGCATGTCCGCCCTGACCATTGGCTTGAAAGTCCAGGTATAGACAGCTGGCAGCTTCACCTGGAATAAGGCTCGCGCTGTTTTCGTCATCCAGTAGGCGACCATAGTCCGAGAGCTGTTTAAGGCAGAGCGGATCTAACAAAGAATCTACTGATATTAGAATCACACCTGTGCTGGATTCCGCATGGTCTGTCTTTAAAAGGTTGCCCAATGCTGAATATAACCCCGTAGCTCCTTGCGTAATCAATCCATGATCCGGTGTTTGTATGGACACTCCGAGCGTTTTAGATAGGGTGGCAACACAGTGCTGTTGCAGTATTGAGACAACCTCAAGTTCCGGCCATCCAAAGCGCCAATGGGTGATTTCTGGGAGTATCCAGATTACTGGCGTATTTTGCCAAAAAGTAGGATCTTGGGCGGGTAACTTTGCAGACTGAATTAAATCCTTCATGGCCTGTTCCACCATGCGCAGCCAAGCGGCGTTTTGGACGAAGCCAGATGTGAGTAAATGCGCCGGTGCACCGATTACGGGGGCCTCAAGCTCATCCGGGTCATAGGTGACAACATCGTCCAAAGGGCGGAAGCGTGTCAGCCCAGCACGGACAGAGGAAGTACAGGTGAGGGCGTCATAGCCAACCGAGGACACCAAACCCATACCTAAGATAGAAAGTGAATTCATGAAGAGATACTACCGGTGGATGACATCGTTCTAAGAAAGTTCAGTAAAGCTCTCGATCTGTTTCCAACTGTCTGCAGGTGGGTATACCGCCAGATGAAGCTTTTGGGCCGTGGACGGGGCCAGTTGATACTCTGCCGCGACGGTTAACCCCTGCTTGCGAGCCAATAGGAGCCAGGCCAAAACTTCTGGTGATACATGGGATAGCGTGGCGGCCTCATCGGCATTTAATCTGGAGGCTTTCTTCTGCTCTCCATAGCTATCCAGTAAAGCTTGGACGCAGGCGCTTAAGGCTTCATCGAACGATTCCTGGTCCTTATCAATGAGTGCCTTGCACAACTCAAAACGTTCATCGGGATTCTGGTCATGATAGGACTCGAATTCATCCAGCAGATCTTGAATTTCAGAATCCGGGGCGGCCAGATAAAAAGCCTTCATCAGGATACGGTAATATAAGAAGTCTTCTTCATACTCTTTTCGTAGATTGATCGTATCCGGACATAACAGTGCAATTTTCCGGGCGACGTCTTCAGCCCCACAGGCCACGGCGTCAAAAAATGGGTAAGCCTGGGAGGTCGCCTTCTCGGCATTGTCTCCAATCTTCAGGAAGTGAACAAAGGCCTGGGCGCTTTTATACAGTCTTGAGTAAAACGGTTCGGGGTCATTGCTGATCAACAGCTCACCAACACCCAACTGTCGATAGGATTTGCAGACAAAGAGGTAATGGGACAGCTTTGGTGATGATGCCCTCAATAATTCCGGCAGTACTTCCTGGAGGGACATCCCAGTGTTTTTAATCGCAAGGGGCAAATAGTTTGGTGGCATTAAGCACAATCCTTGTCTGCGGTAAATTCATGCTCACATAGGAGCAAACAACCAAGGCATGTCAGCTCGGTATCTACATGAATGGTCTGGCTTGCGGCATCAGTCCTGTGGGATTGCCATTCTACGAATGTATTCTGGCCGCAATGTTTACAAATACACTTTGATAAGTCGTCCATAACAGATTGTCCGTTTCTTCCTGAGTTTGAAATTTTATCTCTTTCAATGGCTATCGGCTGTAGGCCATTTTGCGTATTTTGAAGCAGAGTTTTGAGGTGGGGTGGTAAGGCATGAAACGCAATCTCATACCTACCACAGTCACTGGGCATCCATTGCGATCATCTATAGGCATCCGTGCGAGCGACGGCGGCTATACTAATTAACTGAGCGGGATATTGCTGTGCGATATTTCCTAAAAGATTATAGGAAATCATGGAAAAGCCAGATCTGTTATTAGCCTGGGATGTATAGATCAGTGTGAATCGTAGGGAAACCCTTTCTGGGGCTTTTCTGCAGTGAAAATTCACTCCTCCCCACGCCTGCGCGTTTCGCGTAAGCCCTTTGTTTGTGAAACGGCCAATCCGATAGATAGGCCAGGAATACAAGGCTCCCAGTAAAGGTTGGATTTCATGTAATGAAAGCTTTTGCACTTCTATGCAGTTCCAGAGATGAAGAAAAAGAAGGATGTGTTTTCATAACCCTTTGAACTTGGTCAGGTCAACCTAGGGTTTTCATCTATTGAACCGTAATGGTATCTCCCTTTTAATCGTCGCCGACGAATGAAACGGAATATTTTGACAGGGTAGTCGTTGTTACTTTTCAAAGGCTTAGTCGTACCTTCTCAATATGGACGTTACATCTCGTCGTTAGATTATTTTATCTATCTAACCGCATAGGGATATTACATGAAGCGACCTTCTACAGGCCTGCCTGCACAGGTTATGGCCTTTCTTTGTGCATTGCTTGTCACCCTGACATCCAATGCCGCCAATCCACTCAGTGTGGACGCATATCTGTCCAACGAATCTTTATCCAACGGTGAGGATATCGAAGGATTCACCAGCACTCTCAAATGGCGGGTCAAAGAGTTTTCTCTGCCCGGTACTGGGTTGAATATTGATCTTTACCGGTCCTACGGCTACACCACAGGACTGGGAACTTTGGGACTGTGGCACATTGAGACGCCCCGCGTAGTCCTCAATGCCTCCTTTGACTATGACAAGAACTGTGACCGTATTTCCTGTCGTAATGATGGGGTTTGGAAAATCGGCACAGCACGTCTGGAGATCCCCGGCCATAAACCTCTCTCGTTAGTGAAATCAAAAACAGAAGACGGAACTTTTGTTTCGGTTAACGGCCAATATGGCTGGAAAGTCACATGGTCCATCTCTGATGATAAGCTCACCATGACCGGTTATGCTCCCAATGGCTTGGTATACCGCTTTGATTATCTTGATAACGACATTTCTAAGAAGGGCATAGCCACTCGTGCCATACACGCTTCCAAAGTATCTGACCCTTATGGCAACTATCTGGCCTATTCCTACACGCGCACGCGGTCTGAAGACTCAAAGCTGACTGACAGCATTTGGCAAAGTATCGTACTGCCGAACAGTATTACGGCGTCCGATGGCCGAAAGGTGACTTTCAGCTATAAAGACATTGAAGACTTCTGGACCAAATCCAAACGCAAGCTCGACAAGATCACAGTCCACGAATCTACCGGCAACCGTGTCTGGAGCTACGAGTACAGCCGATGGTCACACTCTGCACCGGTCGAACTTAAGCGCGTTAGACGCCCTGACGGGTTGAGCTGGTATTACACCTGTTCACTGACCAGCAGCCATCCCCGCGAACATCGCCTTTCCTCTGTAACGGTGCCCCATGGTGCGAAGATAAGTTATCACTATGACTACCAGCATGAGCTGGATTTTGGGCGAGTTGGGGTGTCTAAACGTATTCTTTCTATAGAAGGAAAGGATGACTTTATAACCACCTATTCCTATGACAAGGACGGTAATTGGCTGAAATTTATTTCTTCTAATCCCCTGTCGACCAAGATTACCACTTTTCATAATGACAAATCGAAGCTGTACTACCGAGGAAAGATTGCCAAGGAACAGGTGTTCAATAAAGCCTCGGATTCTCAGCCCTTGAGAACCACTGAGTATTCCTACAATAAGTGGAGTGCTATTGGTGACCACGACTATCTGGCCAATCCTGTACGTCTGACTCGCATCAAGGTTGATGGTCTGTTGGAAACTCTCTATTCCAACTTTAACAGTCACTATCAGGCACGGACTGTGACCGAACGCTTGGGGGACACTTCTCGCATCACCACTTTGACCCTTGAGAATAAGATAGGTGACGGTCGCCGTTACATCGGCTTACTAAGAAAGAAATCGGTAGATGTCGGGATTGGTAGCCATCCAGAAACGATTGTTGCTACCTACCAATACAACAACAAAGGGCGAATTGTCCGTAAAGTGGAGAACGGCCTTGAAGAGCGCTACGACTACCACACCTCTGGCAAGCACACAGCGGGATTACTGGCCAGCCTTTACTATACGAATCATCTCGGAGAGCAGGTTGTCCAATACCCGACCTATTACCGGGGAATTGCCACTGAGGAATCTCTTCCAGAGAGAACGATTCGTCGAACAGTCGATGATCGGGGATTGATCACCTCTGAAAGTGATGGCGCAGAGAATTACACCTCCTATACCTATGATGCGATGGGGCGTGTTCGTAGCGTCCAACAACCCGAACGGACCAAGCAAATTATCACATACACCAAAAACGCCATCACGTTAAAACGTGCGGGCTCCACATTCCAGCAAGTGGTGACTTTGGACGGCTTGGGGCGGTCAATACGAACGGACAACGAGCTGAACGGCGAAAGATTAAACTTTCTGATTACGACTTATGACGGATTAGGCAGAAAAACCTTTGAGTCTCATCCGATGGACAGAAGCAGTAATGAAGCAGGGGTCAAGTACACCTATGATGCCTTAAGTCGCATCACCCAAATGCAGGACACAGGACGGGGCACGATGGCTGGCTATTGTTATGGCTTGAGTTGTGTTTCTGGTGCTTTACCTTCAGACACTCTGAACGCTGCCAAAGCGGCAGGTGCACGTTATGCCATTACCGAAACCAATCTGATAGACGGGAAGTTCTATAAAACACACTATCTGAAGGCGGGCTTCGGTGGATACGGTTACCTCTACGATGTTCTGGTGTATCGCGTTATTGACCAACAGGGCAATGCTCAGGTGACCAAGTTCCAAAGGAATAAAGCGGGATTGGTGCAAAAAGTCACGCAGGACGGTGTTTCTCGGAGCTACACCTATTATGCTGGGACAGATCGAATCAAAATGATCAATGAGCCAGAGCGTCAGCCCATCACTTACACCTACGATGAATCAGGTAACCTCCGAACCGCTCTAATCGAGGGACAGGGGAGAATCAAGTATTACTATGATGCGCTGAACCAATTGCAAAAAGTCGACTACCCATCAGGCCATGATGTTTGGTTCCGGTATCATGCCAATGGCTTGCTCAGCTATGCCAAGAAGGGCCTGACAGCAAGGACCTATGACTACTCGGCGTCTGGCGATCTCATCAGTGAGAAACTGAAAGTTGATATTGATGGACCAGAGTACTACACACTTGCCTATCAATATGATGATGACGGCCAGTTGGAGAAGATCACCTACCCTAACCAGTTTTTCCTGGAGTACGATCTGGACGATGCGGGACGCCCCTTGGCGCTTCATTCACCGGAAGGCACACTGATCTCTGACGTTGATTACAGCTATACCGGTATTACCAAGACATACACTTATGCCAATGGAATGAAGGTCTCCCAGGCCTCAGATAAAGCGGGACGGATCACTGCAATCAACAGCAATCTCGGGTCCACTGTTGTGACCAGTCAAGCCTACAGTTATGACGGACACAACAATGTGACGTCCATCATTGATCACCACGACTCTGCCAACAGTTTTAACGACATCAAATATGACGGCCTTTCCCGTTTTATTAGTGCCGATTGTCCCTGGGGAGATTGTGGGGCTCGTTACAACAGTCGTGGAGACATCTTGAGCAAGTCCATGGGAACTTTAGGATCACTGAAATATTTCTATGATTCCGATACCAACAGGTTGGACCACACGACCGGAACCAATTACCAATTCAAGTATGACGATTTCGGGAATGTGACGGACAATGGCCGTTTTGACATGACCTATGATCATTCCGGTGACATGCTCAGCATTGTCTCAAAGAGCGGCGATATTGATATCGATTACGAATATGACGCCCACAATCTGCGTACTATCGAAATCCACGGCGATAAAGCCATTATTCAGGTCCACTCCAAAGACGGAAGTGTGCTTTATGAAGAGAATCTGCTGGAGGACACGGCGACAAACTATGTGTATTTTGACGGCAAGATGATCGCGGAGATCGAACGGGATTTTCAAGCAGAATACACCTGTGAGGCAGGCTGGATCTTGGATGGCGATACCTGCACCAAAACGGTGTTTGCAGAACCAACGGAAGGTTGCTCTGAAAACCTGTCAATTTCAAACGGAATTTGCCGATGGGAAGAAACAAGGGCGGCTAACCGCCGATGCCCTGTTGACTATGAGTATCCTTGGGGGATTTTCTGCAGCCCCGAACAAAAGGTCCAAGTGTACTACTGTGACCCCGGATATATGAGATCGGGCAAAGAGTGTTTCAAACTTCATATCGAGCCAATCATCCTATCTTGCCCCACGGACTATAGCCTGACCGGTAATAATTGTGCGAAAACGCAAATCAAAGCCGCAATCAGGAAGTAGCCTAAGGAGATCTCATAAATGGAAATTCTAGCAAAACTTAAATACTCGCTGTGTCTGACACTGACTGTTCTGATGCTGTTGGTCAGCGCTCAGGCTCAGTCAGAAGCCCGCATCACGTTCTATCATCACGACAACCTGGGCTCGCCTATTGCTGCCAGTGACAGAGACGGCAATGTTTTATGGCGGGAGACTTACGCTCCTTTTGGGCAAAAGACGGTAAACGACAGCGCCGCTGAAGAGGAACGTGTCGGCTACACCGGGAAACTGCATGATAACGATACGGGTCTGACGTATCTGAACGCCCGTTACTATGACCCTGTGGTCGGGCGGTTTATGGCGATGGACCCTGTAGGGCCGCTTGAGGGTGG
>NZ_AQXX01000039.1 GCF_000376785.1 Hahella ganghwensis DSM 17046 | reverse complement strand
AGTATCCGGGCTAAAGTGGAACACCCGTTCAGATACATCAAGCAGGTGTTTGGTTACGACAAAGTCCGCTATCGAGGCTTGGCCAAGAACAAGAGCCGGCTCTATCTGTTGGCGGCCTTCAGCAATCTGCTGATGGCAAGGAAAGAGCTGCAGGTATAGGGGCAGTGAGCCCAGATGACGCCCCACAGGGGGGGAAGATCCAAAATGGCCGGAAAAACACTCTGAATATTCGGCCATATATCGTCGAGAGTTTGAATTACCTCAGAACCTTGGGGTTATTCAGACTCTCCCTAGCTGGTGTATTGTTTGAGATAGGAAAGTTTACGTTTGCATCAAAGTTCTACAGAAAAGCTATTGATATTGATGACCGAAAAGAGACATTAGCTTTGTATGCTGATTCATTGATGTTTTCAGGTAGATATCAAGAGGCTCATGATGTATTTGAAAAGTACGTTACTGAGACTGGAAGCCAAAATGCTGAATGGCGCTTGAAGCTGGTGTATCTATCTTCAGTGATTGAAAATCAAGATATTAAGTTTCAGCATAGGAACATAAAAAAAGCATTCGAATTAGCTATTGTTACTAACCTTGATACTACAGAAGCAGAAGAAAGTTTGGAAAAAGCATTAAAACAAGACCTTCTCTGTGGACTGGCTTGGTTTAATCTGGCACATCTTAAAAACAGTTCAGGAAATACTGAGGAAGCAGCATTTTGTTATACGATGTGTGCTTTAGTGAATAAGGGGGATGTTGAAGCATGGGTAAATGCAACTGCATATAGCTTTAATAAATCCGTGCCTAGCCAGATCTTTATTCTCTTAGTTCGTGCGGGCTATTTTTGCAATGGTGACCGATATATTGAAGCACTATATCAGGCTATAGAATTTAGCCTTGGGTCAGAGGCTTTATCCCAAATTGCACATATTATTGAGCAGGTATTATCTGAGGATACAAAACCAAAGGATTGTATCCCTGAGCTTAGAATAGTAAATGAAGAGGGAGTGTTCGAAAATGTGCTCATTAAAGAATGATGCCTAACAAGCAGCAACAGGCTGCCAAACCTGTCATTCATATTGCTACGCAAGTACGTGCCAGCTTTGCCTGCCGCTGAGCTGGTCATTGAGTTTCAACCAATAATTTCAGCAACACCATATTAGAGGGCGACCCGGAAGAGGTCGCAATCACTAGGCATCCATTGCAGTTTTAATAGGCATCCGTGCGAGTGACTGCGGCCATAATAAAGGATCAAGGTTATTGCTGTTGTGAGGTATTTCATGAAAGGCTATAGGAATTCACGTAATTGCTTTCCTTAAGCTTAAACTAGCAAGGCGTTTGTGTAGGTGCTTACAAAATGACAGAGATCATGGATGCATCAGTAGGGTGGGGAACAATTCAACGCTGAGAGGTTTCTTGTAGTAAGGGGGACAAAAAGACCGCCAGCTATTTTTGCGTTGACACTTTTGGATCAGGCATAAAAAAACAGGAACTTCGATTTCTCGTAAGTTCCTGTTTTTTAAGGAATTTAAGTGGTGCCCAGAGGCGGAATCGAACCACCGATTCTATTGTGACTATTTCGATGTGCTGTATAGTGTTGAATTATAAGGGGTTTGGTTTTATTGGTAAATAGGCTGTGTACTCATTGTGTGGCGTTATTTATCCTCCTAAGTTAAGCTTGGGAATGATAGGTTAGGCAATCCCTGTTTGAAAATACGCCTAAAATTTGTGCGGCTACACACCTCCCCCGACGCACCCGAAAATCCCCCCGTACCCCCTTGGAATCTGACAGCAGGCGCAAGGTTAGTCTGGGGGAGGGGGGGAAAGCCTATCTTTAAGTCTTGCTGGTGCACCGAAAATCGAGACGTACTACCTCCGATTCAATGTCACAGAATGAGGATTTGTGACTTAGAGATGTATCTAACTGCTTGACTTTCCGCCTATCTTATAGATAACCTCTTACCTCATGATATTGTGTGACATAGAAAGTCCAAGAATAACGGGAGTGTTGGTGAATAGCGTCGAAGCGGTTAAGACAAGACAGGAAATCGAACGGGTAGAACATCTGCTTCGAAAACATGGAGGTGATCTTTACGGGGATCTATGGCGGATAGGAGTTAATCTAGCGTTACGTATCTCTGACCTGCTCGAACTGAGATATCAGGATCTGACCTCCAATGACATCAAGATACACGAAAAGAAAACCGGTAAGTCTCGATTAGTCAGACTGAATAACACCGCTCAAAGACTCATAGAGGCCCGTAAAGCCAAGCACCCAGACCACGACTACATCTTTCAGGTCCACTCTAACAGAGCCAAAGGGAAGCCTATAAGCCGTGAAACGGTGGCGAGGAAGTTTAAAGAGATTGGGGAGATTGTTGGCGTTCAGCTCGGAACGCATTCAATGAGAAAAAGCCGGGGATGGGCGATGTATTCCGATGGCGTTCCTATCGAAAAGATTGCTATGGTTCTCAATCACTCAACCCCTGCCGTGACCATGCGTTATCTCGGGATAACTCAGGAAGAGGTTCTACAGACTTATCTTGAGTATGAGCTTTGAGGATTAATAAGGGGTAGGGCTGTAATTGAAGGTCTGGTTCAGCCGTTCTTTAGAGCTGTCAGACGACCTCTCTTTTAATCCTAGGCATCCCTACAGGCTAAAGGAAACAAACAGTTCACAGCGCGTTTAAAGGCTCTGAATGGCATCAGTTCGCAGCCCTTGGTAAGTGTTCCATTTCGCTTCTCGGAAGCCAGACACATGCCCACCCCTGTGAACTGTTTTATTTTGCTGTCAGGCAACTTTCAGAACACAAACAGGCCACGGATAGGCATAACCTACCGCTTTCATTACGCATCACCCTATAGCCTCTCTGTACGGCAAACAGCCAGAATTTTTGTATTTATCCGGGGCGGTGATGGTCGAAATGGTGATCTTGAAAATCTATTAAAAAACAATAGGTTCCACGAAATGATCCTAATGCCCATAGCGGAAAGATTCTTACTATAAGAGAAACTATAAGTTACTCTATACGTTACTCGTAACGAGAAACTTAACGTTACCCGAAAGATTCCTTTATCAATTCAGTGCCTTTTTGAACCGGGGGCGTGGTTATCCTCGATCACCTGACCAATCGCTCCACCTAATGACGATCTTTATGTTCACCCCAGAAAGTACCTGCGTAATGTCACAACCAGAAGTGTAACGAGTATGTCTATGATCCAGACCAGACAGGAAACTGGAGACAACAGACGGAAGCATGTAAGACAACCAAATGTCGGATACATGAAGTCAGACAACAAAGTTCAGGAAAGATCATGTCTACCTGCTAGTAACAGTACCTTATGAGAGATACTCAGTAACTTAAAGGTTAACCGGTAAACGGTCGCATGGATGCACTGACGATGACACGGAACGTCATCTACTGGTTATCTCGAAAGGGAACTGTCAGTTGTCGTAACTGGTTCGTTACGTTGACTGTCCGACCTAATCCCCCCATGGTTATAAACTACGGGGTTGAATAATAGGTCAGTGAATCGTTAAGAAAAAACAGAAAGGGAACGTTCAGTATAACTTTTCGTTCCTCTTTCTGTTTCTCTCATAAGGTGCCTACTTGTGGCTACTGATTGATAGCTGTCAGTTCATGCCAAGTTTAAAACGCATGCCGTCCTAACTTGCGTGTTTTTCTTCGTAAGCGATGATCATTTTGTTTAATTGCTCTATTTCACCGTCTTCAAGATTGTTGTCTGTGTCATTGAGAATACCCATTATAATTGAGTACTCTTCGTCGTTGTTTAGCTTTCCTCTCTTCTTTATCCTTTCGAAACTTTTCCAGTAGTCCTTTATTACAGCTTGGACGGAGATATCAATGCCTTTCTCGTTAAGCTTATCTTGAAACTCCTGAACATCATCAGGGTCTAGATCGAGCAAATCCTCTACCACGTCTTTAATTGCTTGTTGGAGTCCTTTATTTGCTTTGCTGAGTCCGTATTTTTCTATATTCGCTTTGTAAGCCGTTGCAACGTCATCACAGTCAAGGTCAGGGTCACCAAAACAAGCATCGAACTCATTCATGAAGGCTAATAAGTGAACTATATTGAAGTTTCCAATTTTCTCAGTTGACATTTTTAATCCTTATTTAGCGGCCCAACGACCCAAACGCCTTTGCTGCAGCCCTCATATATCTTTCTAGCTTGGGATTTATCTTTGAAATACCACGGATTTTATTACCGGACGTACCGCCTTCTGATTGTGCGCCTCCATGATAATCAATCAACCCCTGCTCGCGACCTCTTATAGCATCCCTATTACTCGATACTTTATCAAGCTTAGCAGGGCCATAACCTGCAAGATTCATATGATGAAACCTATCACGCCTTTTGAGTACTTGCTCTGGAGTCCCATATCCACTGGCCATACCAGAGTATGTCTTGCCAGTTTTAGGATTGTACTTCGTATAGGTGACATAAGTTTTTTGGGCCCTCTTATTCTTCGCGCCAATAACCGAAGAGGCTAATAGACCCTGTAAATCAGCAGTATAATTACGCCAATCTCCACTATCAAAAAATGAGTCTGGAAGCCCCCAACCCAATGATTCATTGCGCTCCTGATAGATTCGCTTCATCTCGTTCCAGCTTCTGTCCTGAGCTTCTTGGACTTCGGGACTGGATTCTGGGTCTAGCCCAGTATGGTTTCCGGCACCTCCTGCACCAGCATTTCCGCAACCACAAAGGCCTATCTCTCCAGTAGGATCAATATATTTCAACGGATTGTTGTAAACATACGAGTAGCGATTAAAGTGGTCTAAACCACCCTCAAGCGGCCCTACAGGGTCCATCGCCATAAACCGCCCGACCACAGGGTCATAGTAACGGGCGTTCAGATACGTCAGACCCGTATCGTTATCATGCAGTTTCCCGGTGTAGCCGACACGTTCCTCTTCAGCGGCGCTGTCGTTTACCGTCTTTTGCCCAAAAGGAGCGTAAGTCTCCCGCCATAAAACATTGCCGTCTCTGTCACTGGCAGCAATAGGCGAGCCCAGGTTGTCGTGATGATAGAACGTGATGCGGGCTTCTGACTGAGCCTGAGCGCTGACCAACAGCATCAGAACAGTCAGTGTCAGACACAGCGAGTATTTAAGTTTTGCTAGAATTTCCATTTATGAGATCTCCTTAGGCTACTTCCTGATTGCGGCTTTGATTTGCGTTTTCGCACAATTATTACCGGTCAGGCTATAGTCCGTGGGGCAAGATAGGATGATTGGCTCGATATGAAGTTTGAAACACTCTTTGCCCGATCTCATATATCCGGGGTCACAGTAGTACACTTGGACCTTTTGTTCGGGGCTGCAGAAAATCCCCCAAGGATACTCATAGTCAACAGGGCATCGGCGGTTAGCCGCCCTTGTTTCTTCCCATCGGCAAATTCCGTTTGAAATTGACAGGTTTTCAGAGCAACCTTCCGTTGGTTCTGCAAACACCGTTTTGGTGCAGGTATCGCCATCCAAGATCCAGCCTGCCTCACAGGTGTATTCTGCTTGAAAATCCCGTTCGATCTCCGCGATCATCTTGCCGTCAAAATACACATAGTTTGTCGCCGTGTCCTCCAGCAGATTCTCTTCATAAAGCACACTTCCGTCTTTGGAGTGGACCTGAATAATGGCTTTATCGCCGTGGATTTCGATAGTACGCAGATTGTGGGCGTCATATTCGTAATCGATATCAATATCGCCGCTCTTTGAGACAATGCTGAGCATGTCACCGGAATGATCATAGGTCATGTCAAAACGGCCATTGTCCGTCACATTCCCGAAATCGTCATACTTGAATTGGTAATTGGTTCCGGTCGTGTGGTCCAACCTGTTGGTATCGGAATCATAGAAATATTTCAGTGATCCTAAAGTTCCCATGGACTTGCTCAAGATGTCTCCACGACTGTTGTAACGAGCCCCACAATCTCCCCAGGGACAATCGGCACTAATAAAACGGGAAAGGCCGTCATATTTGATGTCGTTAAAACTGTTGGCAGAGTCGTGGTGATCAATGATGGACGTCACATTGTTGTGTCCGTCATAACTGTAGGCTTGACTGGTCACAACAGTGGACCCGAGATTGCTGTTGATTGCAGTGATCCGTCCCGCTTTATCTGAGGCCTGGGAGACCTTCATTCCATTGGCATAAGTGTATGTCTTGGTAATACCGGTATAGCTGTAATCAACGTCAGAGATCAGTGTGCCTTCCGGTGAATGAAGCGCCAAGGGGCGTCCCGCATCGTCCAGATCGTACTCCAGGAAAAACTGGTTAGGGTAGGTGATCTTCTCCAACTGGCCGTCATCATCATATTGATAGGCAAGTGTGTAGTACTCTGGTCCATCAATATCAACTTTCAGTTTCTCACTGATGAGATCGCCAGACGCCGAGTAGTCATAGGTCCTTGCTGTCAGGCCCTTCTTGGCATAGCTGAGCAAGCCATTGGCATGATACCGGAACCAAACATCATGGCCTGATGGGTAGTCGACTTTTTGCAATTGGTTCAGCGCATCATAGTAATACTTGATTCTCCCCTGTCCCTCGATTAGAGCGGTTCGGAGGTTACCTGATTCATCGTAGGTGTAAGTGATGGGCTGACGCTCTGGCTCATTGATCATTTTGATTCGATCTGTCCCAGCATAATAGGTGTAGCTCCGAGAAACACCGTCCTGCGTGACTTTTTGCACCAATCCCGCTTTATTCCTTTGGAACTTGGTCACCTGAGCATTGCCCTGTTGGTCAATAACGCGATACACCAGAACATCGTAGAGGTAACCGTATCCACCGAAGCCCGCCTTCAGATAGTGTGTTTTATAGAACTTCCCGTCTATCAGATTGGTTTCGGTAATGGCATAACGTGCACCTGCCGCTTTGGCAGCGTTCAGAGTGTCTGAAGGTAAAGCACCAGAAACACAACTCAAGCCATAACAATAGCCAGCCATCGTGCCCCGTCCTGTGTCCTGCATTTGGGTGATGCGACTTAAGGCATCATAGGTGTACTTGACCCCTGCTTCATTACTGCTTCTGTCCATCGGATGAGACTCAAAGGTTTTTCTGCCTAATCCGTCATAAGTCGTAATCAGAAAGTTTAATCTTTCGCCGTTCAGCTCGTTGTCCGTTCGTATTGACCGCCCCAAGCCGTCCAAAGTCACCACTTGCTGGAATGTGGAGCCCGCACGTTTTAACGTGATGGCGTTTTTGGTGTATGTGATAATTTGCTTGGTCCGTTCGGGTTGTTGGACGCTACGAACACGCCCCATCGCATCATAGGTATAGGAGGTGTAATTCTCTGCGCCATCACTTTCAGAGGTGATCAATCCCCGATCATCGACTGTTCGACGAATCGTTCTCTCTGGAAGAGATTCCTCAGTGGCAATTCCCCGGTAATAGGTCGGGTATTGGACAACCTGCTCTCCGAGATGATTCGTATAGTAAAGGCTGGCCAGTAATCCCGCTGTGTGCTTGCCAGAGGTGTGGTAGTCGTAGCGCTCTTCAAGGCCGTTCTCCACTTTACGGACAATTCGCCCTTTGTTGTTGTATTGGTAGGTAGCAACAATCGTTTCTGGATGGCTACCAATCCCGACATCTACCGATTTCTTTCTTAGTAAGCCGATGTAACGGCGACCGTCACCTATCTTATTCTCAAGGGTCAAAGTGGTGATGCGAGAAGTGTCCCCCAAGCGTTCGGTCACAGTCCGTGCCTGATAGTGACTGTTAAAGTTGGAATAGAGAGTTTCCAACAGACCATCAACCTTGATGCGAGTCAGACGTACAGGATTGGCCAGATAGTCGTGGTCACCAATAGCACTCCACTTATTGTAGGAATACTCAGTGGTTCTCAAGGGCTGAGAATCCGAGGCTTTATTGAACACCTGTTCCTTGGCAATCTTTCCTCGGTAGTACAGCTTCGATTTGTCATTATGAAAAGTGGTAATCTTGGTCGACAGGGGATTAGAAGAAATAAATTTCAGCCAATTACCGTCCTTGTCATAGGAATAGGTGGTTATAAAGTCATCCTTTCCTTCTATAGAAAGAATACGTTTAGACACCCCAACTCGCCCAAAATCCAGCTCATGCTGGTAGTCATAGTGATAACTTATCTTCGCACCATGGGGCACCGTTACAGAGGAAAGGCGATGTTCGCGGGGATGGCTGCTGGTCAGTGAACAGGTGTAATACCAGCTCAACCCGTCAGGGCGTCTAACGCGCTTAAGTTCGACCGGTGCAGAGTG
Organism: Hahella ganghwensis DSM 17046; assembly: GCF_000376785.1. Classification (GTDB taxonomy): domain Bacteria; phylum Pseudomonadota; class Gammaproteobacteria; order Pseudomonadales; family Oleiphilaceae; genus Hahella; species Hahella ganghwensis. Next base: position 1,046 of record NZ_AQXX01000039.1, on the reverse strand, counting down.
TGACCATCGGCTGTACTCGTAGCTCCAGACACGGTTGCCGGTAGATTCGTGGACTGTGATCTTGTCGAGCTTGCGTTTGGATTTGGTCCAGAAGTCTTCAATGTCTTTATAGCTGAAAGTCACCTTTCGGCCATCGGACGCCGTAATACTGTTCGGCAGTACGATACTTTGCCAAATGCTGTCAGTCAGCTTTGAGTCTTCAGACCGCGTGCGCGTGTAGGAATAGGCCAGATAGTTGCCATAAGGGTCAGATACTTTGGAAGCGTGTATGGCACGAGTGGCTATGCCCTTCTTAGAAATGTCGTTATCAAGATAATCAAAGCGGTATACCAAGCCATTGGGAGCATAACCGGTCATGGTGAGCTTATCATCAGAGATGGACCATGTGACTTTCCAGCCATATTGGCCGTTAACCGAAACAAAAGTTCCGTCTTCTGTTTTTGATTTCACTAACGAGAGAGGTTTATGGCCGGGGATCTCCAGACGTGCTGTGCCGATTTTCCAAACCCCATCATTACGACAGGAAATACGGTCACAGTTCTTGTCATAGTCAAAGGAGGCATTGAGGACTACGCGGGGCGTCTCAATGTGCCACAGTCCCAAAGTTCCCAGTCCTGTGGTGTAGCCGTAGGACCGGTAAAGATCAATATTCAACCCAGTACCGGGCAGAGAAAACTCTTTGACCCGCCATTTGAGAGTGCTGGTGAATCCTTCGATATCCTCACCGTTGGATAAAGATTCGTTGGACAGATATGCGTCCACACTGAGTGGATTGGCGGCATTGGATGTCAGGGTGACAAGCAATGCACAAAGAAAGGCCATAACCTGTGCAGGCAGGCCTGTAGAAGGTCGCTTCATGTAATATCCCTATGCGGTTAGATAGATAAAATAATCTAACGACGAGATGTAACGTCCATATTGAGAAGGTACGACTAAGCCTTTGAAAAGTAACAACGACTACCCTGTCAAAATATTCCGTTTCATTCGTCGGCGACGATTAAAAGGGAGATACCATTACGGTTCAATAGATGAAAACCCTAGGTTGA
>NZ_AQXX01000038.1 GCF_000376785.1 Hahella ganghwensis DSM 17046 | reverse complement strand
GCCGTGCCCATCGACAATAATTGGGTGGAAAACCAGATCCGGCCTTGGGCGCTGGGTCGTTCCAACTGGTTGTTTGCCGGATCGCTGCGCAGTGGTCAGCGGGCAGCGGCAGTAATGAGTCTGATCCAATCGGCCAAACTGAACGGACATGATCCCTATGCTTATCTGAAAGATGTACTGGCGCGTCTGCCGACGCAGAAGAACAGTGCCATTGCTGAATTACTGCCTCACAACTGGAGCGGTCCGGTCAACCTGTGATAGCCGGACGCTTACCTTGAGCCTCCATTTCGTTCTCTCGTTCAGCGTTGAGATTTTTTACATAAATATTACCAAGCAGTTCGTCCGCTTTCGCTTTATAACAATGCATACCTATTTGAACTGCAGCGCAAATATCAGTGGATTTGGTGGCATCAATGCCAAACACCCAAACTTCGTTGTCGATAAATGCTGCTTCCTTAGTCACTTCTTTATGTTTGGCACGAAAGGGGGAGGCTGGCACGCTATGCTTAGCTTTCCAAACACTTAACTGATCTAGTGTCGTTCGAAGAACAAAGTCCTTTTTGACGCGTTCGTTGTTAAATACGAGATTTACTTCAACTTTAAAGTCCGGGTTTCCTTCGGCCAGTGCCACAGCTCCATTGCGCTTCATCATTTCATGCATCCTCTGCGTCTGGGAACGACTCGTTTCCTATTCCAAGTATGTAAACGGCATCCCGACTTGTGGCTATTTGCACAGATCTATCAAGAGTGTCCACGAGTTCAGACTCGTATTTGAAAGGCTCTATTCCATAGTGGACACATTTATGAATCTCAATAAGTTCCATAAAGTCTGACTTCAGTTCTGCTTCAAAGCGATCTAAAGCCTTTTTTAGGTCTTTCTCTGGAACGACGGCAATTCCATATCCATACGTGGAGCCGTCCATATTCATCGACGATCTCTCACCCATACTGGCTTTGTGATAAATCAGCCAACAATTTTGTGTTTCCATAGCTATTCATCCAGAACAAAAGGGGCGATCAGTTTATCTTTGCAGACTACAGGTGTCATCTGAACTATGGGATAGGAAGGTTGAAATATGAACTCCTGAAAGTTGAATAATGAGTTTATAGTTCCCTACACACTAACGCTCACCATTCCTGGTCATACTCTGCGTAGATTCAGTATAAACTTGAGCTCAGAGTGGTGGTGTCAGACTCGCAGAGTCAGACACCTTGTCTTCACAGATATTCTTTGCACTTATCCAATAACTCGTTGACCTTCTTAAGGTTCTCAGACAAGTAATCCTGAAACTGGTATATGGACATCATCCACATCCTCGATGTCCTCTGCATCCGATACTGTTTGGCTGTTTCGTAAAGAGTCATTGTATTTAATACTGTCATTAATGATGCAAAGTAACGTTGGCATCCAGGATTTATCAATTTCCACCTGATACTTCCTTTTTCGGTATCGTCGATTAGTTTAGTTAGGGCTTACTCGGCCTTATAAATTTCATGGAAGCACTATTGACCCAAGAATTTAATCTTCAATCAGATAATCAAAGCCTTGATCGCTAACAAAGTCATTCAATACGGAGTAGGCTTTTTCTGCGTCATAAGCCTGCGCTGGTTCGCCTAGAATGACTTCTTTTCTTTCTTCCATCTCAAGCGCTAAATCAAACATTTTTTCACAAAACTCAAGGACATGTTGGGCTTCAGGCTCACTATCCAAAGATAGCTTTTCCATGATTCTCAACATTTGGCCATCACCCAATTTGCCTGCGTAACAAGTAATGAGATTTTTGATTGGTTCGTGGATATTCATATTGGCGATACCTTAATGCGACCGATATGCTCGGATCTTTTCGAAAGGAGTTCTAAACTTTTTATTAAATCGGTAACGGGCATTTTTTGGATTACGACTAAGGAAGCATGTCCTGGCCGGTCTCTGATGATTCGCAAATTTTGAGGGAGTTCATATCACGATGTCAGTCAACCACGCTGGCATTTTCGGCGGAGCGAACCAACAAGGATTCGTACATACAGATAGCTTCGTCTTCGCAGAGGGTTTGCGTCAGTTCCCTTAGAGCGGGCATGCCGAGGATGAAAAGGGTATGTGCGCCAAAATACCGAAGCAGTTCATTCACCCGGAAAACAGCATTGGCTCCGCTGAACGCAACATGTTGGACTGGGGCGCACTTACAGTCATTCAGGACGTGAGTCAGTCTGTTGTTAAAACTTGCGATCAAATCGGTGGAAAGAAAGGCGGGGAGGTGGACGTATCCGGTCGTATCCAACTGTGCTCTGCAGTCCTTCATTACGAGTGCTCGTCTGTTGGCTCTCCAGAAATATAGCACATGGGATTATTCAGGGACCTTTCTCTGTGTGCTGCGCTAGACGTTTTCATTAATTGTTGGGCATTAGAGTAAATACATGTGGGTTATACCCTGCTCCTGAATTTTCAAAGGCGGTGTCAGACTCGTAGAGTCTGACACTTGGTTCTTGCGATATATTTAGAAATTAGCTCCATATGCTGCCGGATTTGGCTACTTTCCAAACATCCATAAGTGTAGACCTATTTGACTTCAATGTATGGAAGGCCATTCCACTGGAGGAGCCTTGAACTGTGATCCTTAAGTTGTACTTTGATCTCCAGCCTGATTTATCCAGGACTCGCTCCAGTGAGTGAAAGCCTTTCGAGCTCGATGGCAGGGTACCTGAAGGACCATGGGTTGCTATATGCTGAGCAACACGGAAGCCAAGGTGTCCCTGACTGGCGACATTTTGGACCGACTCACTCACCTTAGATACTGCTGCAAGTGAACCTCTTATTATGCCAGTCCCACCTCCCAAAACAGCCCCACCGACTTCTTGCAGATAGATAACCCCACCGGACTTACTATGTTTAGAAAGAGTCAGGTAGATTTTTTCATCTTCATATTGGGTGAGAATATCCCAATGTTTTCTGCTCTCTAGCCACTCGATAATGCCGGTTCTGGTTCCCGAAACAACAAAGCAGTTGCCTAAACCACTACCAAAACTTATCCAAAACTTAGTTTGGGAATCCACTTTGGGTGAACGTCCATCATGTCGGTAGTATCCTTTTGCCATATTTTTATCCTCATCATCCTGATAATTAGCTGGCAGACCGGGCTCTTTTAAGTCTGCCTCCTATATTGTTGCGATTTTTTTAGTAGGTAACCGTCAATCAGCCTGAAAGAATTATTGTAGTGCCGATTTAAACCAGCGTGATGCGTATAGTATTGCTTTAATTCCAACGGAGGATGATCAGTGGAAGTATGTTCTTGATAGCACGAGTGGCCGGTAGACCAACCTATATATCTTTCTTGAATCGTGGAAACATCCTCCCATGTGGGAAGCCTGCATCTCTATCCACTTCATAAATTAAAAATAGTGAAACAAGGAACAGCAATGTCGTTTGTAAAAGGAATGAAACAAAGTCTGATATACCCCTTTGAAGACCGGGACTGGCTCGGTAAGTTATGGCCGTTACCGGTGATTGCCGCTATTCCTGTTTTAGGCTTGGTCAGTGTGATTCTTCTAAAAGGCTGGCGGCTGGACATGGTCAGGAATTTAGCGCAGGGCTCTCAGGAACTGCCGGTATTTCGTCCTCTTGCCATGTTGAAAACCGGCGCGCTGCTGTGGGTAGTCATGATGGGGCATGTGTTTATTCCCGGCGTGCTTTGTTCAATTCTGGGAATTGGTGGTCCGTTGGGGTTTGTGGCGGATATTTATGAGATTCTTACCGAGGGTTTTAGTGCCTGGGCCAAGTCCGAGCCATCGGATTGGCTGCTGACCTTAATGATTTATATGATCTGGGGGGTGATCTCCTTTCCCGTATTTCAGGCGGGCATGATCAGGTATGCGCTGAGTGGCGACTGGAAAACCTTATTAAATGCGCCGGCAAACTTTCTGCTGTTCATCAGACATATTCATTATTTTCTGAAGTTCTATATCTGCTGGGCGCTGTTGTTATTGGGTATTTTCCTGGTGGATACGGTGCTGGCGTTCACTGGCGTGGGATTGTTGCTGGTGCCTGTCTTTACGGTGTGCGCCTATTACATTACCAGTGCCCATGAACTGGGATTGCTTGCCAGGAAAATGAACAGGCAACTTCAGGAACGCGAGATTACTCAGGCTTGTGCATAAATTCACTGTTTCTTTTGCCTTGGGGCATTTACTCTTAGAGACAACATACTTTATTAGGGCAACAGCAAGGTATTGAATGAATATTGAAGAGAAATCAGAAAGAAAAGACGCCATTCGAAAGTACATTGGTGTGTTGGGGCCTGAGTTACGCAAGCGTCACGGCAAGAAGAAGGGGTATAGCGGCACGGAAGTGAAAGAAGCGCTGACCTCTCTGGATCTGCCTGACAAATATATGCCGTTTGCGCTGTCGCTATTTTGCAGTAAGGAAGATTACGAAAAAGCTTTACCACAACCCGGCGGCAAAGTGATGAACTATGCCGAAGCCAAGACCATCGCGTTGAATATCGCCCTGGCGGGAAGTGCGCTTGGATCGGGTCAGGACAGTGAAGGTAGTGAATCATAAAGGTGATGCCGGGAATATGCTAATCAGTCCTGACATTAGGGACTGATGGTCGGCTAAGTATAAGTGAGGAACAGGGTGGGTCAAAGAGAGGAAATGAGACGTGCCAGAGGGATACTGACACGTCTCATTTTTAAGGCTTCATCATTGCCCGGTTAGATAGAAAGATAGGTATCTAATGGACTGTCGTACAACCTGTGACCTGAGTGACCACATTCCCCCGTTGGGGTCTGAAAGATGAATCATGGACATTCTTGGAAAAATGGGTGATTCGGATTTCTTTCGCCAGTTTACCCTGTCCGATACCTTCAAAGTGTCTCAGATTTCGGCTACAAACCGGGCAGTTGGGTTTGTCGACGTATCCCTCCAGGATAAGATCATCTGCGCTATACCCCAGTTTCTGCTTGGTTCGGAATGCTCTCTGGATCGCTTTGATTTCAGCATCGCCGAAACGTTTCACATCATTGGCGGCATCAGGCCCTGTGATAGCGTCTGGAATTGTTGATTCGGAACGAATCTTTTGCCGGGCAAATAACGGGCGTTGTTCCTTGACCGCCTGACCTGAGGCATGCTTGCTGACATGTTCCACCATCGTGGCGTTATTTCTTGGAACATCAACGCCGTTTCTGGAATAGAAATGATCCAGCACCGTGCCATCTTTGTGGAGCAGTCTCCAGCGGGAGATGGTGCCGTTCTTGAACCTTTCAACATAACGCGTCGCAAAGTCTGCAGGTTTGCTTGAGACATTTTGCATCTCTTGGGCTGCTGCCTCCGAAGCTTTGACCAGGCCGTCAAACATCTTCTGGTTACCGCCTGGTGTCTGTACCGAATGTACTTGGACGGCGATGGCCGACAGGCTCATTAACAAGCCAGTCAATAACACGACTATTTTTTTCATTTTATTACTCCTTGTATAACGTCACCGATAGATTGGTTTCAATAGGTGAATCTAACTGCATTCGGCTGACTGTTTCGCTTTAATGAGGTTGATCACCTGATCGCCATAGGCAAAGACTTCCATCATCTGCTGGTACATATAAGGCATGTATATAAACTGGTCCCAGCCAAGGTCTTTAATCTGCCTCAGTGTGTTTTCGTTAAACTCCGGGTCAATGCCGCAGATGGTTTCGCCGGTGATTGTCAGTTGATCAAACCCGGATTTGAGGGCATTAAGATTACGTGTAGACAGCCGGGAGGTTATATCCAGCGCGGCAGTTCTGGCGTCACTGACGATCGATCCCTTGCTCCAGGCAAGATATTCAATAGACAACTGGTCCTGGAAGAACAGGCCGTTGGGATTGTTTGCACCGGTGTTTTCCACCACGTTGATAAACTGTTGTATCCGCGCAAGTTCACCAAGTTTTGACTGTATTGCGTCATGATCAAACTTGTTGGCACGATAGATTTCACCGATCTTGTTAAAGATTTCCAGTCGTTTCTGGTCTGTGGACAGCTCATTGTTGTCTGCCAGGGACTGTGCAAGTGACACCAGCTCAGGCGCTTCCTGATTCAGTAACGCCGGCGTGGGGAAAGGGGACAGGAATGGGTACTTAACAAATTGCAGGTACGCATTGTAATTGTTAATGAAGTCGTGGGTATACAGCGCCTGGACGGACGTGATGATGCGATGCCGCATGTTGCCCAGGCTGGAGCCGGGTTGATTGGTGCTGCTTTCGGCTTCTTTGTCGATGAATTCCTTAAAGCGCCAGACCAGGTTGATATCGAAGCTTCCACCATTGATGCTGGCTGTTTCTGCAGCAGTAAAGCCTTGCTCCTGAAGATAACCGCTACTCCAGGAACCGCCGGTGTTACTCCGCATGATGCTTTCAACGCCGGATTTGAATTGATTCAAGGCCTGACGTGGGCCGCTTACCTGTTCCTGATAATTGGCAACCATCAAGTCAACCATTGAGAACCAGGTCGGGCGTTTATCCCACTCTCCCAGACTGGCATTCAATGCTTCTCCGGACAACAGCTCAGGCAGGTAGTTATCAAGTTGGTTTTGCATCACCTAGCTCAGATGTTCCTGACTCCTGATATCGTTAACCCTATTCACGCTGTTTCTCAGACGACTGTCTGCGCTGTCATTGAAGTGGCGGTATTCGCCAGGGATATCACTGCAGTTGAGTAATACATTACCGAAAGTGCAAGATTCACTGGGCTCTTTTACGGTTAAGCGGCCGGAATTGATCTCTGCCTGTGTGGGAACACGGTTGAGCTGATTGTCGGCAAACTCATGAAACGCAGGAACATAAACGTTCTCGTGGAGCATGTTGCCGATGTCTTTGAACCAGTTGGCGGCGATAATCTGGTCCCAACGGGCATTGGCCGTTGTTTTGATTTTGTCTTTGAGATCCTGTTTCAGATTGTTCAGGTTTTCCAGGCTCTGATCGACAGCCCTTTTTCTCAAGCTGGCGTAATTGGCATTGATTGAGGCAACATTGTTGGACGTCTGAGACTCTACATAGCCTGTGAGTTCTTCCAGGCGTTCAATATAGACATCGTCTTTCAGGCAGTTGATCCGGGCAATGGAATCGCTCGCCAGGGTGTCGCAGACTTTACCCAGGTTGCCGTGTACACGGATCTGACCATCATCAGAATCAGCGCTCAGCCCCAGGATGCCAGCCTGATTGGACTTGAAATACTCATAATCAATTTTCGCGAACATATGCTCAAGCGCCTGATTGTGAGCTTTCACTGCTGCCTGATAGATATGCTCCTGTTCCAGCACCACATCTTCTATGACGCTTTTGGCGAGCATTGGCACAAAGTATTGGTCATAGTTGGAAGCAAATCTTTCCCATCTCTCTCGGTCTTTGTTGTAGTCATTCAATTCCGGTTTTTGGCGGTCATAAGGGTAACCGCTTGACTGAATTTTGTTTGCGCGAGCTTTGAGTATCGCCCGATCGACCGGCTCCCGGATGGCACCGAGAATATCGCCGACAACCGGAATGATGCTGAGGACGGCAGAGGCTTTGTCGAAATCAGTGGAGGATTGATTCTCAAAGGTGGAGATAATGGCCTCTCCCCAAAGGCCCACAGCCACAATTTCACCGACGGGCCCCAATACTTCTCCGGCTTCTTCCCCAATGGTTTCCAGGCTACTGTTCAGAACGTTGTCCGCGAGTATCTCGCCGGTGGCGACATTCGTCGTTGAAATGGATTCACCCACTCTGCCCAGGTCTTCCGAAACGTCCGAAAACAGTGTGGAGAACCCTTCAGGTTCTTCGTCAGGCGAAAAGTAGGACTGGCCTGTATGCTCTGCCAGATCGCTTTCGTCAAACGCTGTTTTACCGACATTCTCGGGATTATATTCCGCGTGACGATTTTTGAAGTCGTTCTGGATTGAATCGAGATCTTCATATTTGTTTTTTTCAGGGACCGCACAGAATTCAGCCGCGAGAGCTGTACCTGCGGGAAGCAAAGCAAGCAGGCTTGCGACGACTAATGGTTTACAACCACTCATCTTTATACTCCTTATTAACTCGTAACGGTTTCTATCCTTTCGACAGATGCCTGCAGGCGATAGGGCAGGCTTCTGTACTTTTCCCTGTGCTGGAATGGGTCTTGGACACAGTCGGGGCAAAGGGCGAGTTACTTTGTCATTTCAGGTGGGTTTTCAATAGGTCACAAGCTGGCCAAATTAGGTAGGTTTCAGGACAAAATGCAGTGGGTTTTATGAGTATCTATCACTTTGATTTTGTGACAAAAAAACTCATTTCAAGCAATTGTTTGGAGTGAGGTCGCCGAAGACCTGAAGGAGCTTTGGGTTAATACAAACCGGATGGAAAAACAGACACTGCGGGGAGGCAAATGTAAGAGATTTCACACACAAAGTCGGTCGCAATACGCATTGTTCTTGCAGGAAAAAGGACTAAAATCAAAGAATATCAGTTTCTAACGGAGGAGAACCTGATGAAAACATCCACCGATAGAGAGGCCATCGAAAGGCAAAACTATGATCTTAACGATCGTTTTTTTATCGAAGACGGTGAGTGGTTTTATACCACACGCGAGAATTTAGCGATCGGACCATATGCCAGTCAGGAAAAAGCACAGATGGGGTTGGATGCCTATCTGGAATACTTGCAGGTAGACCTGGACAATGATCGGCCCACCAAAATAGATATTCCTCGTTCCAATCAGAAAGACAGAAGACAAAAGTCCCACTAATTAGGGCAATGCTGTTCACTTAAGTGTTTGAGTTAGCGCAGGGCTTAATAGAAAATCCAATGATGGAAACATCATCGGATTTTTTATGGATTTTCAGCAAGACCT
>NZ_AQXX01000037.1 GCF_000376785.1 Hahella ganghwensis DSM 17046 | reverse complement strand
TCGAAAGGGGAACTGCTGGGATAACGCGGTAGTGGAGAGCTTCTTCGGTAGCCTGAAGCAAGAACGGATTCAATGGCACCACTACCAGACTCGACGAGAAGCACAGCAAGATGTGTTGCATTACATCACGATGTTCTACAACAGCTTTCGGCTACATTCATATTTGGATTACCAAAGCCCGAATCAATATGAAACGGCCTGGAAAGAATTACGAGAAGTTGCTTAACTGGGTTGTCACAAATCAGTTGACCACGTCACATCGAATTCTCGCGGTATTTGATGAAATCCATCACTGTGCAGGCAGTGAGTTAGGAGCTACGAACAGCTGGGGAGAAGAAGTTTTATTGCGAATTCAGCATAAAGCAACATATACCTTAGCTTTAACAGGAACGCCCTGGAGGTCTGATAGGCGTCCTATAGTCTTGGCAGACTATTCAAATCCAGATGGTCAAGTTCAGTGTGATTTTGTTTATGGATTGAAAGAAGCTATTCAAGATCAGGTCTGTCGTTCCCCATCTATAGTCCTTATCGACAATGAACGGCTGAAAGTAGATTGCCTCGGCGAAGTTCAAGAGTTTAGTGGAGTTGCAGAGCTACTTAAAAAAAGCGAAGTTAGCTATCAACATCTGTTGCTTAATCTAGACGCTCTTAGATATTGCTTAAGCTTAGGGTGCTCACGCCTCCGAGGGTTGCGTAAGTCTATTTCAAACGCAGGAGGTTTGGTTGTAGCGTCTTCAGTTTCTCATGCTGAAATGATAGCAGAACTATTGAAGGTCGAGTTTCGATGTAGTGTGTCCGTAGTTGTGTATAAATATAAGGATTCAAAGGAAATTATTGATCGCTTTCGTCGTAATGACGATGAATGGATTGTAAGCGTAGGCATGATTAGTGAAGGGACCGATATCCCACGTCTTCAGGTCTGTTGCTATCTTAGTCGTATCACTACGGAGCTCTATTTTAGGCAAGTATTGGGACGTATATTGAGAATGACGGGAAATGGGGTTGCGACTGCATGGCTATACACATTAGCTGAACCGCAACTCGTTGAATATGCTCAACGTGTAGCTAAAGATCTACCAGAACAAAATATACTCACGATTGTGCCATACCCCTCAGGCGATCTTTGTTTTGGGCCTGGCAGTGACTGTAATGAATATCATAATGAAATGCCGGTAGATTCTCAGGAAACATTAGCTGGATCGTTTTATTGCGACCAATTTGGAGAATCGCATTTAAATTCCCTTCCTGACACCTTTCCAGATCGTTTTTCGCTAGTGTGCTTAGGGGCATTCCGCCAGAAACTATTGGAATATTTTGGCAGGGAAATTAAGACAACTTTTTCTGTTGATAATTAATCATCTCAGGAAGCGTCAAAATAAGTGTCTTTATTAAAGAGTATAAATCGAGATCATAGATAAAAATTGGTAGGGTCGTGAGTAAAATTATTGAATTAGTGCGATGCAGACTCAGGTGTCGGCTTTGCAATGATGTCATTGAAAGTCATGGATGGATGGTTAAATGTAGCTGTGGGGCAGTTGGAATAGATGGTAAACCAGGTAATCCTAATCAGCCCCGACGTCTTGTGGGGCAAACAGGGCAGTTCGTAAGCATGTGTGAATGGAGGCACGTTACCGGATACATTATTCGTGGCGAGGGGTCCAGTGTAAACTTCCACTATTCTCATCTTGAAGAAGGAGCATAGACGCATACAAACCTGCTAATTCGATTACTAAAAAAGTTCAGGATCCTGCATATAATTCAGCAATGGAAATCCCGTTTCGGTTTTGTCTCCGAGGTATCGGAACTCCAGCCGACTGTTCCAGAGGAGGGACAGACCCAGGTATGGACGACTCCGATACATCCCAATATGAGACCGTTTGCAGCGGTCCCACAATCAGCTATGAAGACTCAGCGATCCATGGTGGAAAAAGGCTGGCAGTTAATACGGTACGGACTGATGATCCTGGCGGTGACAGTTCCCACCCAGTCCTCTTCCAATGATCTCCTGGCGACTGTCGCCAGCCGTCATTTGGAAAAGGCGTCAATGGTAGAAAACCAGGCTCCGTTGCCAAGGCAAAATGTCAGTTCTCTGTCGCTCTTGAAGAAGACAAGCTCTTCCGTCGTCGAGGGGTATGAGCGATGCGAAACATTATGAAAAAGAACGTGTTTTCAGCCTTCGGGTAAACGAAAGGTTTAGGGGGGATTACGACTGATATGAAGCGATATTTTGTATTACATTGGTTGGCTGCATTTACAGACCACATTTTGTGTTCCAAGACATCCAGGGTGATATCGCCAAACGGACAGGGTGAATAATGACGACTGAACTTCGTAACGAAACCAATCTCACCACTTCAGAAACCGACCAAGGATCTGGGTTGTTGGTAGGATGGATTGTGGACATTGATACGGGTGGAAGTCCTCGGGTGGCCTGGGATGAAGCCTCCAGTCAAAATCCTCAGGTGGCGTTGGCAACAGTACCCGTCTCAAACGACGATGCAGGTCGTGACATTGCGATCTCTTTCGCCCGTAATGCCGGCGGTCAGCCGATTATTGTCGGGTTTCTGTATAGTCGTCTGGATCAATCCGTGGCCCATACCCAGGCATTGGGAGCCTCCATCGACATCTCTTCCCAGGAGCAACCGAAGGTGAGTTACAACGGCAAGGATCTGGAGATCCAGGCCGAAGGCTCCATCACGCTGCGCTGCGGTAAATCCCGTCTCACCCTGAACAAGGACGGTAAGATTTTGCTACAAGGCGAGCAGATTCTCAGCCGTGCCCGGGGCGCCCAACGCATCAAGGGCGGCAGTATCCAACTCAACTAGAGCACATGCCAAGAACTTAGGAAGAGATCGACAGAGCTTCATTCATGCTGCAACTGATTAACCAAACTCCATTCGCCGCCCAATTGGATGTGATACGTGATGAAACGGGTCGAGACGCTGTATTGGTGGTGGCCAAAGCGTCGTTTTCGCTGGATGGAACACCGCGATTACATCCGGATCAGGCGCCTATCGTTAGCCAAAATCAGTTTCATGGCGAGCCGGAGCAATCCAGCCTGAAGTATGCGGCGGAAAACCACCTGCCTCAGCCGGGGCTCAGTTGTGTATTGATTGGCAATGCCTGGGCACCGCAGGCCAAGCCCCATCAGCAGCTGGTGGTTCATGTTCAGGTAGGAGCTCTCCAGCAGGCATTGGCGGTGTTTGGCGATCGTCATTGGGAATGGTCAGGGCATAGCGAGCCCGAACCTTTTATCACGATGCCGCTACGTTACGAAAACGCCTTCGGTGGCCAGCATCATTTTAATCCTGATCTGCCGCCAGGGCCGGACTCCATGCAGATCCATCCCTATAATCCGGTCGGCAAAGGATTCCGGGGAAAACGCTCCACTTCAGAGATGATAGGGCACCCCTTACCCAACATCGAAGATCCCAAACACCTGATTGAATTACCGAAGGATCAGCCGCTACCGATTGGCGTGGGTTATGTCTCCCCAACTTGGGAGCCTCGCCTCAGTTATGTCGGCACCTATGATGGGCAGTGGCAAAAATATCGAGCCCCAGTGTTACCGGAAGACTTTGACCGCCGCTACTTCATGAGCGGCTCCCCAGGACTGAGTGCATTGAATCAGTATTTTCTGGGAGGCGAGCCTATTTCGATCACCCATACCCATCCGGAGCGGCCGCTGATTCAATCCATGGTGCCGGAATGCATCTTAAGTGCGGTGATTGATTTCGGTGGGGATCAGCATGCCCTTCCATTACGCATGGAAACCTTGATCCTGGAGTCCGAGCAAAACCGTCAGCAATTGGTGATGCGGGCTTTGTTTCCCTGTGAACGAAGAGTCACAAAAGTGGAGTCCGTCAGGATCAGGATTGGAGTATAAGAGGAAGTAATGAATATCGTTAGTCATTCAGTCAGTCACAGTACCGAGACTAAACAATCGTTTTGCTCTTTGCCAAGTATCAACTGTCGGACAATGTTGTGGAATGGATTAAGGCGGGGCGACTCATGAGCTCTATCACGATTCATTCTACTGGCGCCGTATCAGCCATCGGACTGACCCCTTCGGTGATGGCAGCCGCCGCCATGGCGGGAATCAGTATGATAAAAGAGCAGGACTATCTGTCGTCTACCGGTGAACCATATCGCATGGCACTGGTTCCAGATGAATGTCTGCCGGTACTCGACAATGGCGTCACAAGACAGAGCAGTTATCGCTATAGACGGATGTTGCAGTTACTCACGCTGGCTCTGGAACAAATCGAGCTTGACCGGAAAACACCGTTACCAGTGATGGTTAATTTACCTGACAATCTGCGCATCGACGGTCAGTCTCTACAGGTTCTTCAGGAAATTCATCGTCTCTCGGGCCAGCCAATTGACTGGATAAACAGCCGAGTTTACCAGCTGGGGAGAGCTGGAGGATTTTCTGCTCTCCAAGATGCTTGGTCGCTCATCGATGAAGGTCAGATAGAACAGGTGCTTGTGATCGGTGTGGATAGCTGCGCCTGTCCCAGGACCCTCCTACAGTGGGAAAAAGAGGAGCGACTCTTGTTGTCTAATGTCGGTGATGGATTTCTACCCGGAGAGGCTGCCGGCTGTTTATTGCTCAAGCGTACGAGTGAACACTCTCAGATCCAGCTCGGAGCACCTGCTGTCAGTCAAGAAACTGCACACTTTTATAATACTGAAGATGTGTGTTTGGGTAAGGGATTAACGGCTGTATTTGAGAAGGCATGTGAGCCCCTCAGAACTCCTGTGCGCCATGTGGCCTGTGGTCTCAACGGAGAGTCCTCCCACATTAAGGAGTGGGGTATCTCGGTTAATCGCCTGGATGACAGCCAGTTGGATAACCAGGCGAGTCTCATACACCCTGCAGAGTCATATGGCGATATTGGCGCAGCCAGCGCCCCAGTGCTTATCGCCATGGTAGCGAACATGCTGGGAGACAGCGATATTGAAGGCCCCGTACTGACTTGGTGTGCTTCTGATTATGAAACCCGGGGTGCGGTAGCGCTTTGGTTGCAAGAAAATAGATAGAGCTTTGAGCTTTACGCAGTAGAAAAAATATGGAGATTGGATGTGACTGAAATCGGGGAACCTATTTCAACTCCCATTGCCCGCTTGGCAGAGGGCAAATGCATCATTTGCGATGAGCAGCATGATCTGCAAAAGAAGGATGAGATAAAGCCTAGTGGTTGGAAGCGATCTGCTATTGCCGGTGTAGGAGGTAACTTTTTAGATGCGAAGAAAAATCTCTACCCAAACAAGGAGTCTCCTCCTAAAGTCTATCGCGCTGAGGGCCATCATTGCCTAGCATTCAGCGCGTTTATTATGGATGCGCGAAAGAGTCCAAAAGATCGGTTTGCTAGCCTCAATCATTATTTGAAGGAAAAGGGTTACGATCCAAATAATGACAATAACTGTATTGATCTTCCTGGACGAAAAACCAGAGGAGACCGAGACAAACATGCGCATTTCAAGGAATTTGAAAAAGCCGTGCTTGCTGGAAAACCCCTACAGTTGCATATTGGCGGGCACCAGAAGGATTTTCTGGGACAATCAAATCTCATGCTGCAGGACGTCATGAACTCGGCGCTGCGTCGAGAGTTCTGCAAAAAGCCCGATGATGAATTCAAAAATAAACTTAAAGAGTTAGTGATCATAAAAGAAGACATCGCCTTTAAAAATACCGCATCAGCCACGACCGGATGGATCGCTCACCCGATCCCATTGAATGATGCTGAAGACTATGTCAAAAAGAAGCACGGACTCACTGAAATTAAATACCCAAAACTCTAGAAACGACTTATGACTAAAAAACTGCTTTTCCCTGATATTGAGCGATCCCCAAATATTTCTGGCTCAGATAATTGCACTTGTTATGAGCCAATTTGGCAAAGAGGCAAACCAATCAATCAGAACAATTACGACCTGTCTCGCTTAGAATTTATCTGTGAGAACTTGCCATTGGGTAAAATGACCGATTTTGCTGTTACAGATGTTGGCTGCCCAATCGTCTCTAGCGCCTTAAAGAATGTTCTAGACCAGCTTGGCGTCGATAATATCGACTATTATCCGGCCACTGTGATTGAGAAGCCTGGTGCGGAACCACTACAGGGCTTTTTCGCATGCAACATCTTGGGGATGGTGAACTGTATTGACTTTGATGCTAGCGACCTTGTAGTCGAAATAGAAGAGGGTGAGGTCGTTGACATATACGAAGTGGAAACACTTGTCCTTAACTCAAAGAACTATGGCCTCATTTATCGAGTGTACTTCTATGAGCGGGTTATTGCCTTAGAAGATCCCTTAGCTTCCTCATTGGCATCACAAGGGTTTTCTGGACTGAAAATTATGGCTCCTGAAAATTGGGACGGCTTTGCGGGCGAAAAATAGTCGGCACCCGTAATTACACTCGTTTGTTAAACAATGACTACCTGTAGATAAGGAGATCCTATGTCTGTCACCATTTTTGCGAATACGCGTGGTATTTCTCACAAGGGAAGCGGTGGTAAAAGCATCGTATTTCCTGATGTCTGTAAAACACCTACCCCTGGTGGTCCAGTCCCAATCCCATACCCGAATATTGCGATGTCTTCCAACCTAACCAAGGGCACCAAGACAATCAAAACGGATGGTCAAATGGCCTCGATTAAGACCGCTCAATATGCCACCTCCACTGGTGACGAGGGCGGCACTGCTGGCGGAGGAATCAAGTCCGGTACCATCAAGAATGTGGCGGAATTTATGATGTATTCCTTCGATGTGAAATTCGAGGGCAAGAATGTCTGCCGCTTAGGTGACCCGCTATTTCATAACAAGAAAAATATTGCGATGTAATCGGGGTATCAAGTGAAGCATATTCCCGAAGTAACTGCCGCTTTTGTCGAGGACGCTGCTGGATTGTGGGACCAGTGGTGGAGTCAGCGTCAGCTACCAGAACCTGATCATGACTATATTCGTGAACTGAAACACCGGATCAAACCTTGTTTGAAAGGGGCGACTCTACTCCGAGAGCATATCTGGGAAGAAGCGGAACCAGATATCGAGAATTCTTGGGGCGGGGAATTCTTTGTAGGTTGCTTTCTGTCTTTACGGCCGTTTGATTTGGAACGCTTCAAGGTATACGTGGATCAGGGGATTCACACCTTTGCCACATGGCATGCCTTGTTGGATGCATTGCTGTGGCAACCTGATGAGCAGATTAAGCATCTTTGCGTACAGATGGTGAAATCCGGAAAGCCGGCGCATGCCGCTCTTGGTTTTTGTGCCCTCATGGAGATGGATATCCTGCCACCGAGAACTTGGACTGAGCTGATGAGAGTGGCAACTAACGCCAATAATGGCGTGGCTATTCAGGCTTTGACCCTGTATTGCAGTGCGGAAGCTGTACCCGAACTGATCTCTTTGGTGGAAACCATGGAAATCGCTGAAAAAGTAGCAGTATCAGAACGGCTGATGCAATTGGGTGTCTCCCCCGAGTCTTTACCTATTTCGGTTTTGATTTTTGAACCAGGTCCATACCGAGACAGGATGCTAAAGCAGGTGTTCCAGCATTTGGATTCAGAGCCTGCTGACCGGCTGATGAGAATTCTTCAGGAACGTCCTGAACCAATACGATCCTGTCTAATTGCTGTTGGAGCTGCAAAACGACAAGAGTTTGTGCCTTGGGTATTGGAACAGATGGAGAGGATAGAGCATCGTCGGATTGCTGGCTGGGCACTAGAACAGATTCTTGATGTTAATCTCATGGAATCTGGATGGTTAGATGATTCTGTTGAACTTGACGAGGAATGGCTTCGGAATCCAAGAGATATGGAGCTCCACTGGCCAAATATAAAAGTTGTCAAATCGCAGATTGATGTTCGCTGGGCTTCATCGAAAGGCTCAGGCAGTCTATCGGAGGTAGAATAGGTCACTGGAAACAAATGAAAGCCTAGCTCACCGTAGAATCGCGGCTGGTCCATTGAACATATCCTGAGACTGTAATTTAAACTGGTCTGATGCTTTGGCTGTCAAAGGTGTGGCTTACAATATCGAAACTGCTGTCGTAAAAGCCCTTAACAAAAAACGCTGAAATTAGCTCGTTGGTCGCTATATTCTCTTGCTCCTGTATTAGCTGTTGTTGCCATTCCCCTTACTAGCTCGTTAGTAGTTCATGGGTGGATTCAACCAATAATCGCAACACTCACCCAATAGCCACATTATTTTTCGTGAAATGGATTCCTTTAAGAGCTTATGTCCATATTAAACCACTTGTCTAGCAGTGTTCTTAGAACGAACTAGGGAGGCTCTGAATAACTCCCCAAATCAGTCATAATACGGCCAACTTCACTCATCAGGAATACTATCCATGGATCAGATGACTTTCTCCGAAGCTGAATACCAGAATAAGAAGCGTAAGACCCGCCGGGAAATCTTTCTGGAGCGAATGGATAAGCTGATCCC
>NZ_AQXX01000036.1 GCF_000376785.1 Hahella ganghwensis DSM 17046 | reverse complement strand
ACTGCTGGGATAACGCGGTAGTGGAGAGCTTCTTCGGTAGCCTGAAGCAAGAACGGATTCAATGGCACCACTACCAGACTCGACGAGAAGCACAGCAAGATGTGTTGCATTACATCACGATGTTCTACAACAGCTTTCGGCTACATTCATATTTGGATTACCAAAGCCCGAATCAATATGAAACGGCCTGGAAAGAATTACGAGAAGTTGCTTAACTGGGTTGTCACAAATCAGTTGACCACGTCAAACATAGTAATCGTGAAGAAACGTCAAATAATCAGCGACCAATATTTCTGCAAAATCTCCAGATCGTGTGCTTGGCCCTAAGCCAGAAGAATTGTCCGGAAACTTCAGGCTTAACAAATATTCGGAGTTCGTCATCCCTTCAGGCTTTAGTATTTCTATTTCCGCATCAGCGCAATAGTGATTTCTAAAATGTCTTGCCCAGTGAGACATAACCTCTTCATTGGCTATATCATATGCGAACTCATAAACAGGAACATTCTCACCTGTTGATATAGCAATTACTTCACCAGTTTCGTGAAGCCAAGCAAGATGTTCATTTGTCCAAGGCATACAGAGCTGCTCGCCAATCCATTAGTATTGGTTTTTGTTTGTTTAAATGTCCGCTATGGGTCGTAAGCGGACATTCGCCACTAAATGCTAACTAAAAACATAGCACATTCCTGAGAACTACATTTTGCCAATGACATGCGTAGTAGCCCTCAAATTTGACCACCTTCTATGGCCCCAGTGCAGGTCATACATATTTTTTACTCACATCAAATCTGGGGGCTGCCACTGTCACAAAACTTTCAAGTTTTATGCGTTATCAACTTCCTCATCCCAGATTTCTCCATAGCCAATTCGCTCTAGGTAGCCACCGAAAGTGTTGTATAACTTTTCGGTCCAGTATTCAGCATTTTCTACCCAGGGGAACTTCGTACCCGCCTTTTCCATTTCGATAGACTTATCCACCATTTTCCAGAAGAAGCGACTTAAACGCCTTGCTTCATCGGCATTCTGGACTGTACCTGTGTGGAAAATATTTAGGACAATTTCCTCGTTCAACACATTTGCAAAATACTGTGCAAATTGTTTTTCTTCGTCGTATCTGTATTCGATCATACTGCCAATCCTGCCTCCCTGATAACAGACATTCTCTGCGCGACAAATCTCAAAAAGCCCTCTCGACTCATTTATAAAAAATTATATGCAACAAGTCAGAAATAGACCGTAGCGAGGATAAACCTGAGCGCGTTCAAACATCATGCGTATATGAAATGACTTAGCCCCTACTGAGCAGAACTAGTCCATGAGACTACTTATTTTGAGTAGCGGGCTTTCTTAAAATTTAATCCCCCAAGGCAACGAACATACCAAAATATTGGATTTTAAGATGAGTAAACCTGACAACATCAAAGACAGACCCAAACTTACTCCAACAATCGCAAGCCTGGATAGCATCGAGAAAAGTGTTGAGAAATCACGCCATAAAAAGGCTTTTCAAGAAGACAAGAAGCTGACTAAAGCAGACTATAAAGATGTCTAACATCCAGGTTAAGCTTCACCCGTCACTAAACGATGCATATCAAGAAAATTTGTATTTCCGGCAGTTGGTTCAAGACTTTAAACTGTTCAAGAAAGGTGTTCTCATACCCTACTTCGGAAGAGACGCTTCTTACGATTATCCCCAGTCGATTAGGGATGCCGGCCTACTCCATATACATATATTGCATGACTCTTCTAAAGCCTTTCAGAGACGTCAAAAAGCAATGGCACAAAATAGATATATTGACCCATATAGCCTGACATGCGACATTGGTGATCCACCGAACGATAAGGCTTTGGTATATACTAAAGGCTTTCTTAATGAGAATTTATTCCTCATATTAGATTTTTTCTCAGCCAATGCACATGACCTTGCAAAACCTCCTTCACCTAGATTGAGAAGGCTCGCTGATATGGCAAGAGAGTTTAGGGACCAGTATTGATGTCAAAAGTTAATTGGGAAAAAGGCACTCCGAAATGGGAGGGGGTGTTCTTAGCTGCAACTATTTTCCCCAACGGCCTCGGTGAGAACCAGTTGCTCTATTGGAAAGACGATGGCTGGTATGATCTTTATTGTGAAGAAAAGCTTCCCTCTGATTACAGAGTCGTTGGCTTTCTTCCCGCCAGTGAGATCGTTGCACGCTTCCGGGGTGAGTGGCCAGAGTGGGGAGAGTTGTAAGTCTTTCGTTGCCTTAGTTCGGGAGCTGGGAAGTGTCTGGAGGAGGCAATTTTAATGCAGTTCCTGCGCCGTCTTAAAGCGTCCAAGATGAATCCTCTAGGGCCGGATATTGCTAACGCTCCCTGGATGACCTTCAATCTGTCGGGTACAGAGCTACGGTTCCGCTGTCCTCCTCATGAGATGACTGCAGAAATGAAGGTTGCGCCAGAGACTCTGAATATTTATCAGGACGATATCTACGAGTCTTGGAATACAGTGGAAAGCATAGGGATGTCTGTAAACTTAGTAGCCACTGGCTGGGACTTCCGAGACAATCCCTTCGGGGATGGTCTAATCGGCTATTTGATGCATGACATCCAGCTTCAAAGGCGTCACCCTCATTACCGCAAGGTTGACACTCTATTCAACCCTGTAGACACCAAGGCATGGATACTGAGACATTGTGATGGTGTATGGGGGGATATGAACAGAGACCTATGGGAAAATCGGGAAAACTATGACACTACTATTGATCCTGAACAACACTTCTGGCGTTACCCAAAATCTGCAGACGAGATTTGCAGAGAAGTAATTCATGGTAGAGAGTGGTACGGCTGCACTATAGAGAAACCGAATGGACCCAAACGTCGACTGTGGAGCATTCCCATTTCCGACGATCATGTATTGATGCTCCATTTTCAACCCAGCGCCCAAAACCGTGAGTACTACGAGCCTGACCACGACCTAGACGGGGCAGTTGAAAAGACGATCCAAGAGTTCATGTCTCACGTTCACGTCAAGTTAGCCCCCGATGCTCAACAGCGTTATGAGGAAGTGATGGCCGAAGTTAGTCAGGCCAAGTGACCTAACAGTATCTTTGCGGGGACAAAAGCCATGTAGGAATATGCCTTGGGAGCGCCCTTTACCTTATAGGGATGGACCGAAAGCCATCAGGAAGTCACTGAAGATCCGGCGGTCAACACAGCGCCGAACGAAATTCCCTACATAAAATGATGGTAAGAGCATAAACCTATGTGGAGACTGGCTTCACGCAGACACCCCAGCGGCCCAAACCGCTGGGAGGATCATAAAATACGGTTGTCCGGCACTGAAATTACCTACAGCGCGCCTAAGAACAATCATGAACTGATTGATTACCGTGCGCCGTTGTTAGTCACTGAAAATATATATGATCCTGCTGTATTTGAACGTAACAGCATCAAAAATAAATACAGGCCCCTTAGCTGCGGCCTTGCACTGAAGGACTGGGTATTCTTTGGTCTACCCTTGCTGGAAGGGCGTATCGGGGATCTGAAGTTTCACGTTACGTTAGCCAGGATGCCTGAGTTCAGCAGTCTGTTTCGTCCGAGGCATTTGGAGTGTTCTATCGAAAGATACATTTATGCCTCTCCTAACTCAATTCAGGTATCCGGTTTAAGCCGACAACATTGGAAGATCAGAGAATTCAGTGGGTTCAACTGGGTAAATTATCAATATCAGGGGAACCCTGGACTCCATAATGCTGAAGAAGTGGTCGGTTCAGTCTGGCATTTGCCAATTACGGATGAGCACATGCTAAACGTGGATTTCAAACAAATCATCCGTATCAAAAACAGCCGCCTACACGAAACCTATCAAAAGCTGATCGAGCAAGTGATGTCGAGCTTTACCATCGAGCTGTCAGAAGATGCCCAGAAGCAAAAGGAAGCTGTACAGTCAGAATATCCGGACGAAAGACTTTCCGAGCATCTGCCTCCCTATGAGTTTGAGACATACCCGGTGTTTGATGAGTTTGAATTGTCAAAACTCATTAGTGAACAACACAATAATAGATTGCCCATGGATGAGTGGGATAAATTAGTCCAGGAAGAAGACAAGATACAACGCCAAAAGGCCGAAGAAGCTCACCAGCGGGTATTGGCTTCCCATCTCAGGTTCCGGGGTACTATGTAAATCAGGCAATATTGCAGGGTAAAGTCTGCCGCCCTCAAAGTGCCCCAATAAACTTCTGTGCATCCCAAATTTTTCTCGCCACATTTATCTCAATGCTGAACAAGCGGGTCAGACTCGCAGAGTCAGACCCGGTGCGGTCCTTTAGTTGAGTTCAATTCCAATCCTTGTAGCAGTCCAACATAAATTTCATCCCTTCTGAGGCATCCTTAGCGTTATAAAAGTCGACCATCATTTGGTCAAAGTTATCTTTAACAGCTCCCGGTACTGACAGGTAGTAGTAGCCATCTATTATTCAAGAAGAAGTGTCAGATCAGATTGAAACAATTCCACCTTAACGCCGTTACCAGTCTCGCCAACAAGGGTCTTCCTGACTTTTCTTGGTGACACTATTTATTCAGATAGCTGATCTTGACACCAGCCTTCTGACTCAGTCGGATTAACTCAGGTAGATCCTTTTCCTCGACCAAAATCAGCGCATAGGAATCAGAACCTTCGTCAATGGACAGCAAGCGATAGCCCTGTGACTTTACACACTGAAAGATGGACGGCCCATATCCCTCTTTATCTAAAAATGTTCCAAGTCCATATTTAGTGCTTTTATAGTGCTCCATCAATTCCCAGTAGCCCTCGGATTTATCCAGTACAGCGTTTGAAAGCTTATTTAGACTGGCCAACGCCCAACCCGGCTCTGCCGCATGATCCTGGTACACAACTTTATCATGTCTTATTAGAGCATCGACCAAAACAATCACCGGAGGAATATCCTCGGAACTCTCTATTCCCCGATTAAGAAGGTCATCTTCATATTGATTGAAATAATCGTCGTTTTTATCGAAGAACAACTGTACTTCAGACCTTGCTTGCTGGTTTCCCTGCGACAGAATATCAACAAGCTCTAAATAGTCGTTTCTCAATTGTGGCTCATCGCCTACTTTCTTATTCATTGCAAACAAAGCAACACCGACTAACAGCAGTAAAACAAGAATAAGCAAATAGATCATCTTCAAAAATTTCACCTCTTGGGTTTTCGCTGGAACCTGAATTAGTGAATCGCCGAACTCCGCAGAAATTTTGGAGAGGAGCAGATAATTATTTTCCCAAGAACGGCGTTTCGCACAGCTTTGATTTAGGTATTCCCTCAAGCTCTCGATATACCAGAGTGTATTACCAATCTAACGAAAAGGACGACCGCCAATTTCAAATATAACAGCTCTAAAGATGCAGAATTTGAAGAATTAGCGAATCGTTGTCATTAAACACCCCATCAATGTCCTAAATTCCCTCCCCGGTTCCTTATCCCCAATGCTATTTTTTATTGAGATACATACGGGAAAAATGATGACGTCAACACGAATGGGTTCCATGCATTGGACTTTGCGTCGTAAGGGTAGAATGACCTTCAAGGATCAGATCACTTATGTGCGATCGAGTGCCCTGGTTCAACTCAAGGCTCGTTTGCCCCATTTACCCTTTTTGACTGAGGGGCCATCAACGAAGCATTCTGCAGAGTTACTGGAGCAGGTGAAGATTCCTTCTTCACCATTGATTCAGGAGGCTCAAGCCTATGTTCGGGATCTGGCAACGGATACCATTTTCTACCACAGTATTCGCGCTTATTTCTGGGGCAGCCTGCTGCGATTGAAATCACATCACTCCATGGATGAAGAGACGTTTTACCTGAGTTGTCTTTTCCATGACCTCGGTCTGACCTCTTCATTGCACGGCAAGCTGGAAGGGGCGGAATGCTTTACCTTGGAGAGCGCCCAAGCGGGTCAGCAGTTTCTTCAGCAGCACGATGTGGCCGAAGAGACTCAGGATACCATTTTCGGAGCTATCACTCTGCACTTGAACCCTATTGTCGATGGAAAGGAAAACGGCTGGATAGCGCATTATCTAAATGCCGGTACGGCCTGTGATGTCATTGGTGCCCGCTATGGGGAAATTCATAAATCTGATCGACAGACGGTGTTGCAACGATACCCAAGAGGGACATTCAAATCTGATTTAATCCGGATATTCGAGCAGGAAGCCGCCATGAGGCCTTGCTCCAGAATCGCTTTGATGAACCGCTTCGGGTTTCTGAAAATGATTCAGTGCGCACCTTTCAGTTCTTAAAGACGCCTATACTATCTAGACAGTCCTGTTATACAGGCCTGAACCACAAAACGTTCTAATATCTAGAAAATAAAAAGCAAAATATACGCATTTTCTTTCGATAAAAATGGACTTAATCTAACAACATCAAACTGTTGACGAGGATGCTCCCCATGAACAAACTACTCTCCAACCCTCTATTTCTGGTACCTGCTCGCATACTCCTGGCACTCATGTTTATTCTTGCTGGCATCAGTAAAATTTCCGGCTATGAAGGCACCCAGGGGTATATGGAAGCCTTTGGTGTCCCCGGCATGTTGCTCCCTGTGGTCATTCTGACGGAGCTTGGCCTGGGCATATTGATTGTCATCGGATTTCAGACCCGACTGGCGGCCTTTCTACTGGCAGGATTTTCAATCATCGCGGCGCTGATTTTTCACAGCAATTTCGATGACCAGATGCAATCCATTCTCTTTATGAAAAACCTTGCTGTCGCTGGGGGCTTCTTTGGATTGATGGTGGCGGGACCAGGTCCCTTCAGTCTGGATAACAGAGGCAAATCCTGATTTATCTTTCAGGTTACTTTTCACGTTAACTTTATAGTTATTTTAGCCCCGCTCTGCGGGCAATGCTGTTCACTTAAGAGGAGCAGCATTGCGATCTACTGGATATCGGGTCTTTGATATCTTAACCGTCCGAGGTGTCGTAGGCCTCGGACGCCTCTCCAAAAACAGACTACTAATTCCCGATCTTAACTCTGACAAGCGCCGACCTGTTCCAGATATCGGATTGGAAGCCGCCATCACAATTAACTGAACAGCAATATAATCACACACTGGTTTGAAGCGAATGTCAGACGGGGCTCGATCAAAGCTTACCGCCGCAATCGATGCTTCTCGCCTTATGATGTTGTAGCAC
>NZ_AQXX01000035.1 GCF_000376785.1 Hahella ganghwensis DSM 17046 | reverse complement strand
TGGGTGGAAAACCAGATCCGGCCTTGGGCGCTGGGTCGTTCCAACTGGTTGTTTGCCGGATCGCTGCGCAGTGGTCAGCGGGCAGCGGCAGTAATGAGTCTGATCCAATCGGCCAAACTGAACGGACATGATCCCTATGCTTATCTGAAAGATGTACTGGCGCGTCTGCCGACGCAGAAGAACAGTGCCATTGCTGAATTACTGCCTCACAACTGGAGCGGTCCGGTCAACCTGTGATAGCCGGACGCTTACATTTTTTGCACTCTACGCGCCAATCGTAGCAATATTCCTGATTATAATTTGACCTATTTCGGAGGGAGGCTAATATCTTATATAAGTAAATCGGAGTAGCATGGTCTTGCTAGTGAGGTAAGAATGAAGAAGCACATTATATTCTCTGTACTAGTAATAGTCCCTTTTTTACCCTTCAGTAATGCAGCAGAGCTTAAATTCAATACTCAGGAATTCCCTCCTTTCTCAATGATTGAGCATGACCAACCCTCTGGCGTTGGAGTCGAGCTTGTCCAAGAGATCTGTTTGAACGCAGGAATAGCATGTAAAATCAACATAATGGACTGGTCTAAAGCACAGCAGGAGGCGAGAGAGAAGAGAGTTGACGGCCTTTTTGTTATAGGCTGGAATTTAGAACGCGGAAAGTGGCTTCGATATACTTTGCCAATCATATACACAGAGTACGGGTTCTTTGTTAAGAGCGGCAACAATAGGGTCTATTCTACGGTCAGTAACTTTTCAAATCACTTAGTTGGAGTATTCGGTCCATCTAATACTTCGAAATCCCTTGGCATAGTGCAGGGGGCCATTCCATCTATGAGGATATCCTTGAAACAGGACGACATAGAATCTTTCTCAGACCTTATTAATGGAAAGGTCGATGCCGTTTATTCCAATAGAGATGTTGGTTGGATGATAGCTAAGAATCTTAGAGCAACACCCAAAGTAAGATATGCTTGGAGCCATAAAGGACTCAACTATTATGTGGGGTTTGTAAAAGGAAAAGCCGATAGATCGCTTGTGAAGAGGTTCAACTTTTCCTTGAAAAAGCTATATAGCTCGGGTGAAGCGCAAATAATACTCCAGCGCTATAACGTATCCTCTCCACCAGGCTCATAGAATTACCAAAGAGCTACTAGAAAGTCCAAACCTCTTACTAGATTAGATTTAGTTTCAGGAGTGATTATGAAAGCTCTCAGTGTACTTTTTTTTACCCTATTCACAAGTATAACCCATGGTGTTGAAGGCGAGCTAAAATTTGCTACACAAGACTTTGGTCCATTTCACTATGAATCTGATTCAGGGCCGAAGGGACCTATAGTAGATATTGTATTGCGCGCGTGCGAGTTAATGGAAACAAAATGCAGCGTAACTTTATATCCATGGCGTAGAGCTCTCATGCTCGCTGAGAGAGCCAAAGTAGATGGCTTGTTTGTTCTAGGAAGAAATAGATCAAGGGAAGCTTGGCTACATTTTACTCTCCCCATTGCCAGAACGGAGTATGGTTTCTTCGTGCCATTTCAAGACAATAAAGAGTATTCAGAACTGCTTGACTTTAGTGGATACCGTGTAGCGGTGTTTGGTCCTTCTAATACATCACGATCCCTAGAGAATGTTGCCCAACTTGTAGGAGAAATGACAATAGAGATGGGAGCTGACGATATTGAAGGATTCAAGAAGCTCAATGTAAGAAGAGTTCAAGCTGTGTACTCAAATAGAAGTGTCGGTGATTACATCATTGCTAAGAATCAACTAACAGGTGTACGTTTTGCATACACCCATAGAGTTCTAGACTATTATGTGGGATTTCCAAAGCTTTCGACTAGTCGGGAGGTAGTAGATAAGTTTAATGATGCTCTACTATACATTTACTACAATGGAGAAATACATAGTATACTGATAAGTCATGGACTAACGCCATCAAACTTGAGAGACTATAAATCATTACTTGAAGAGTGAAGAACGTGGATCAACAGAAGTATTTATGAAAGAGAGGCCATTCACATGAGAATTATTATCTACTTTGCAAAGATATCCTTGATGATGTTTCTGTGGCTACTAAGTTCCAGCGCGTGGTCGGAAGTACTAACAGTTGATATCCGCCATAGGCCTCCTAATATGATAGTGGAAAACAGAGTTCCATCTGGCCCATTGATTGACATAATTCGAGCAGCTGTCGAAAGAACAGGGAATTCCGTTCGGTTCCAGGAGAGGCACTTTCAAGCCAGTTACATGCTGCTAAAAAGAGGGAGTATCGACATTCTCCCGAGACTACTCTGTTCACCAGAAAGGGCTCAGGAAGTGGACTTTGTTGGTCCGGTAGGGTATCTAGAAAAACCAGTATACTTTTTGGTCAAAAAGGGAATGTCCAACAGTATTAAGGACTTCGGAGATTTAAAGAATCTGAGGATCGGAGTTAAACGGGGAACCTTCTACTTCTCTAAACTTCATGAAACCCCTGACCTAAAGCTTGTGGAATCCGATGATGATGACAACATGAGTAGAATGTTCCTCAGCGATAGGTTCGACACAATGGCACTGATAGATAAGGTTGCCCTTGAAAAGGCGCTATCAGCGGCTGATATTGTGGACTTTGAATATGCGAAGTATCAAGTTAACCAACATATTGGCATCTATTTCGGCCTAGCGAAGAACAGTAAATACAAGAGGCCTCTGCAGGAGGCCATAGATCAGATGCGGCTATCAGGGGAAATTAAAGCGGCCTTTGAGAAATACTCTTTAGTTCCTCCGGCATTTGATCAATCATATAAGGACTCTTGCCAGTAGCGAATTTCTTTGGTCGTAGAAGGGGGGGGCGGTAGTGTTCAAAACTCTGTGGTGCGACACGAAGTCGCCTCTATGATTGTTTCATCCAGCCAGGGAGGCTATGGATAAGAGACCCGTTGTCCCATCAGCGGTTCCCTACCCGACTGTGCGATGGCAGCGATGCATGGTGCAAAGCTTCGGGGACAATGTAGCCGAGGAACTCCGAGGTGAGAGCTGCGAAGCGATCACCGAGACTGCCAGCCTCAGGGCGGTCACGGCGCTAGCCCGGATTTCTCATGAAGCACTAACAAAAAACGGATGAATGTGTTTAACTTTCAATTGCTTAAGTTGAAAAACAAACACACCATCCGTTGGCCAAAATGCTACCAGAAATCTTATCCTTTTCGCCACTGCAAAAACGCCTGATTCAAGCCCAGTTTTCCGGCGGTCATATCACCTCCGATGCCGGGTTACTGTTGTTAAGAGAGATTGATCAGAAAGCTGGCATCAGTCTTGGGCTTGCCCATTGTGTCCCTGATGAACGCCAAGCCGGGAAAGTTCAGCATCCCATGCTGGATCTGGTACGGCAACGCCTTTACAGCCTCGCCTGCGGGTATGAAGACCTGAATGATCACGACAGCCTGCGCGAGGATCACACGTTCCAAACCGCGCTGAACCGGATGACGCCATTGGCGAGCAAAGCTACCTTGGGGCGCATGGAGCAACGGGTTGAGCGGGCCTCAGTGATTGAGGCGCACCGAGCCTTGTGGGTACGCTTTGTGGCTTCCTACCGCAAACCGCCCAAGCGGGTGATTCTGGACTTGGACGCTTCGGACATTCCCATTCACGGCAACCAGCAAGGCCGGTTCTTTCGGGGCGGCCTTCCGCATGGGTATTATGACCATTACTGTTTCCTGCCGCTGTATGTCTTCTGTGGTCGCCAGCCACTGGTCAGTTACCTGCGGCCAAGTAACATCGATGCAGCCAAGCACAGTTGGGCGATCACGGCATTGTTGGCGAAGTTCCTTCGTCGCCACTGGCCCAAAACCCAGATTATTGTGCGGGCCGACAGCGGCTTCTGTCGGCACCGCATGTTGGACTGGATGGATCGCCATGGCGTGGACTACATCATTGGTATCGCCAAGAACAGCCGCCTTCTGGAGGCGGTTTCCGAAGGCATGGAGGTGGTAAAACGGATGCACGAAATCACCGGGGATAAGCAGGTTCATTTTATCCGGGTGATCTATGGCGCTAAAGAATGGAAGAAGGCCCGCGCCATCCTGGCGAAGTTGGAAGTCACTGAAAAAGGACCTAATCCGCGCTTTGTGGTCAGCAGTTTGTGGGAAGACAAACGGACCCTCTACCGGATGCGTATTCTGCCGAACGTGAACAGGCATTCTGGCGCATCGTGAACACCTGAGATCTCCCGCATTGGGCGAAGCCCTTTTTTACGCCAAGTGTTCACCATCGGTCAACTCAGACCGGGTTTTTCGCATCGATTCCCCTTTCAGGTTGATTCTGTGTGCGTTGTGCATAAGACGATCCAGGATGGCATCCGCCAACGTGTTGTCGCCGATGGATTGATACCATTGATCCGTGGGGAGTTGACTGATGATCACCGTGGATGAGCTTCCATTGCGGTCATCCATAATCTCCATCAAGTCATTCCGTTGCGCTGCTTTCAACGGCTCTAACCCCCAGTCATCCAGGATCAGCAGATCCAGCTTGGCCAGGTGCTGGAGGGCTTTGCTGTAGGTCCCATCGGCTTTGGCTTGCGAGAGTTCCAGCATCAATCTGGAGAGGCGGTAGTATTTCGCACTATAGCCTTTCAAGCAGGCGGTATGGGCCAAGGCGCAAGCCAGATAGGTTTTCCCGCAGCCGCAGGGACCTGTGAGCAGCAGGTTCTGATGTTTGCTCACCCAGTCACATGGCAACAGAGAGGCCACTTGCGATTGCCTAAGTCCTCTAGGGTGGCTGTAGTCGATGCCTTTGGCGGTGGCATGCAGTTTCAGTTTGGCCGCTTTGAGCAGGCGCTGCTGCTTGCGCTGCTCCCGCTCATGCTGCTCGCTATCTGCCAGCAATTGAATACGCTCCTGGAAGCTTAAGGCGTCGTAGTTGCCTGGTTGCTCAGTTTGCATGGTCAGCGCGTCGGCCATGCCGGTCAGTTTCATCTGGCGCAGTTGGGTTAAGGTATGCTGGATCATAAGGTTGTCCTGCTAGTGAAAGCTATGAGGCCCACGGATATTCTCGTGAGCTTGTGGTAATTGAGGAGCCGTCTCGTCGGCCCCCTGGTAAAGCCTGTCCTGATTGGACTGAAGGATGGACTTGATGTGCTTGAGCCGATACAGGTGCCGATGATTGGCAATGGCGCAGGCGCTGTTGAGACGCTCCCGGGGGTACTGGCGGGAGAGATTGAGCAGCCCCAGACACACTCGATAGGCTTGTTGCTCATGTGGCTTGCTGTTGAGCTGATACTTCACCCAACCAAGCACCTCATCACCAATGTCCTGAGCCCAGTTCATCAATCGCCCCGGACTCCAGGCATGGTGCTTTTGGTGTTGGGTCGGCATATGGGCAGGGGTCGTGCTCATGCCTGGACGGTGCTGCCTGGGATGACTGGCAATCGTCTTATTGTGGAAGAACACGGTGATTAATGTGCGGCTGGCATGCACCTCTACACGCTCCCCCACCAGATGATGCGGGACAGAGTACAGGTGGTCGTATTGAATGTGGTAATCGATGTTGACCTTCGCGGTTTTGATGTCGGTGTATTCATAAACCTGTAGGGGTAACGGTGAGAGTGCCGGCCTGTCGATGGATTCGAACCAGGACTGCCGAGACCCGCTGAGCTGCTTGAACGGTCGGGCATTCACGTCGTTGAGCAAAACACGGATACAGGTGTTCAGCTCCGCCAGCTAGAAGAAGGTCTGATGGCGCAGGCGGGCCAATATCCAACGCTCAATCACCTGTACGCCAACTTCCGCTTTGGCTTTATCTTTGGGCTTATAAGGCCTGGCCGGGACAATGGTGGTGCCATAGTGAGCCGCCAGTTGCTGGTAAGCAGGATTCACTTCCGGATCGTAACGACAGGCTTTGCTGACGCCACTCTTGAGATTATCCGGGACCACCATCTGCGGCACACCACCGAAGAAGCTGAACGCATGGGCGTGGCTGTTCAACCAGTCGGGTAGCGCCTGACTCCAGGTGGCTTCGGCAAAGGTGTAACTGGAGGCGCCCATCACCGCCACAAACACCTCGGCGTCGCGGACCTCCCCGGTGCTGGCTCAGACGATCGGGACGGTTTGTCCGGCATAGTCCACGAACAGCTTCTCGCCCGCCTTGTGCCTCTGCCGCATGGAGCGGCGCTGCGTTTGCTGCCAGCGTTGATAGTGATGGCAATACTGCGGGTAGATGTAGCTCCGATTGGGATATTGCTGGGTGTATTCCTCCCATAGCAGGTGCTTGGTCATGCCTTTGCGGGCAAGTTCCTGGTGGACCTCTCGCCAATCAGGCATTTCAAACTGGGTAGACTGGCGTGTATCCGCATTGGGATAGAACTGACAAGCCAATTGAACATCATCCATCTGCTCAATGGCTGGCCAATGTAAAGACAGCGCCTGCGCTTGGGTCAGCACCTTGGAAACGGCGCCGACACTGACGCGTAAACTACGGTGGATTTGCCGAACGCTGAGGTTTGCCTGCAACCGCAGGCGTAATATTTCTCTTAGTTGTCGCATTGATAGTCTCTTGGTTGGCATCCCCACTCCCCAGTGCAAAAGGCAGCAGGTTAGCAG
>NZ_AQXX01000034.1 GCF_000376785.1 Hahella ganghwensis DSM 17046 | reverse complement strand
CTGTGCTACAACATCATAAGGCGAGAAGCATCGATTGCGGCGGTAAGCTTTGATCGAGCCCCGTCTGACATTCGCTTCAAACCAGTGTGTGATTATATTGCTGTTCAGTTAATTGTGATGGCGGCTTCCAATCCGATATCTGGAACAGGTCGGCGCTTGTCAGAGTTAAGATCGGGAATTAGTAGTCTGTTTTTGGAGAGGCGTCCGAGGCCTACGACACCTCGGACGGTTAAGATATCAAAGACCCGATATCCAGTAGATCGCAATGCTGCTCCTCTTAAGTGAACAGCATTGCACTAATTAGGGAGCTTCTGTCTCCTTTTTGTATACCTTCCATACCGTCGTTTGAGGTGTGACAGTATCGCACTGGGCGGCTGTCATGGTTTCACTGGCCACTTCCGCCTATCAAGAAACTTTTAGATTCCCTTGCGGTCTTAATCTTTCTCATCCTCTATTCCTCTATCTTTTGTTCTTCGTCACGGGCACTGGAAAACCCTCATTGGATGTCTTGATGGTCGATGACATGATTGATTGACAGGAGATGTGAGAATCTCGTCATTATCAAAATGAAGTACAAGCAATGAATGGAACTAAGTTGTTGGATTGTTACTTTGTCAGGAAGATTTGCTGCTGGCTCGCATTTAATGGATACAATGCCGAACAGGTGGTCGAGGGCGCAGATCTGCTTGATGGGCTTTTGTCAGGTGATACCGGAAAACTCCCGATACAGACCCAGATTTCAGTCATTGAAAGAGTGAACCAATTAGCATCCGACGACCGGCTATGGATGAGTATTGGTCGGTACATCGGTATAAAGTCCCCTGGCATGATTGGCAGTGCTGTGAGGTCTTCAAGGAATGTTGAAGTCGCCTTGGAAACCTATGTCAGATACTTTGGCGTGGAAGGCGTTATCAGTGTACTGGAACTGCGTAAAACGCCAAAGTACAGCGAGATTTTATTTAGTGCCCGAAAGGAGCTTGGAGAAGCCAAAGTCTATTTTGAATTACTTTTTGGGCTCTCTACGATGTACCTGTTTCGCTCCGTGGTGGGTGATGAGGGACTGGATACACCAGGTAAGGCGCATGATGCTAATCATCGACTCTCAGACGGCCTCCCAATTCAGAACATCGCCAGGATATTCAATGAAAACAACCTGAGCCATATCAGTTTCAGGTTCAATACAAAACAAAGTTCGATCAGATTCAGGTGTGATGTATTGTCTTGGTGTATCGACACCTATGATCCTGTAAAGTGTGCGGCCATGATTCATGCGATACAGAGCCGGAAGCTATACGATGCACCGGACTCCATTATCACCTCTATCCGCAATCTGGTGCTCAGCCACCCCAACATGTCTCCTTCACAGGAAGAAGCCGCACTCAAGCTGAACCTGACCAGCAGAACCCTGAGAAGGAAGTTGAAATACTGCGATATCAAATACCAGGACATTCTCAATGATGTAAAGAAGGAGGAGGCAATTAAGATGCTGGCTTTCAGTAATATGTACATCTACAAGATTGCTGAAAAGCTGGGATTCAATAGCGTTTCCGCCTTCAGGAAGGCTTTCAGGAAATGGACGGGAAGGTCTTTTGAGTTTTATCGGCAAGGGAATTGGGTGTGACTTTATACCCGGATGACAGGGCATGAGTGAGTCAGAGGTTGCCGGACAGAGTACATCGCCACTGCCCGGTTTGCTGATTAAGCCGTCACGAGTTAGCGGTACTTCGCTGCAATTTCGTCAATCACACCTTCTTCCCGCATATCCTTTAGAATGCTGTTCAGCTTATTCACGTATTCGTCTGGCGTATCCTTGTTGAGTGCAAGATAAAGGTTGGCGCTGCGAATTTTAAAAATGGGCTTAATGTTGGTGATGCCTGCTTTTCTGGCGTAGTAATAGCCGGATACCGTACTACTGATCCACAGGTCGATCTGTTTGTCGACCAGGCGCTTCGGATTGAGACCATCGTCACTCAGCTCTGATGCCTTGAATCCATTGTCCTTCAGATACTGTGTCCGGGAATCATCCTTGTAGCCACCGATTCGGTAGGGTTTGGCATCTTCCAACGACTTAATATTGAAATTGCTGTCTTCCAGAGCAAACAAAACCCAGTCGTTATCCGCGATTGGGCCAACCCATTTGAACAGCGGTTGTCGGGCCTCTGTCAGCTCTGTACCGAATACCGCTCGGTAGGGAGCACGCTGTACAAAGTTATAGGCGAAGTTCCAGTTCCGCAGTTTCAGGCGGTAGGGATATTGTGCCCGTTGGAACATTTCCTGAATCACTTCGGTACTGAACCCTCCGATGTTCTCTTCATCATGTTCAAACTCATTGCCAGTCAGGCTCATGTTGAAGGGAGGAAAATTCTCTGTAACCAATTGAAAGGTTTCCGGTTCTGCCAAAGCAGCTTGCGAAAAAAGCAGCAATAGAACCCATGCACTAATTGACTTCATAAATGCCTCAAGAAAGTAGAGCAAGTTTAGGGAAAGTATAGTCGGTTTAATCGTGCTAACGGACCCAGGGCCCGTAAGCCTAGTTGGATACGTGTGAACCACCATAGGCAGAAACCGAGTCGTGGTTACCACCTATCCCGCAAGGTGGATATTTTCTTATGTTTTTAGCAGAGCCAGACAACACTAAATAGCACTGTGTCTCAAATACAAAAGGACATCTTAATGATAATCGATACCATTTGTATGTAGTTGAAATACAAGGAAATTTTGTGATTTTTTTTGAATGCGACTAAACTGTGCCGATCTAACTTACGTAGTTAATTAACTCGTTCAACACATCAAACTTTCGGTGCTGCTGCATGAAATCGAATGATCAGATCATTACCGCTCTCAATGGAGTTCTCACGACAGAGCTGACCTCCATTAACCGCTACTTCCTGCACGCTAGGATGTATCGTAACTGGGGATTTGAAGAACTGAATGAAGCCAGTTACAAAAAATCGATTAAGGACATGAAGCAGGCCGATGATCTCATCGAGCGAATTCTGTTCCTTGAACGTATGCCAAACCTGCAGAAACTGGATCTGCTCCACATCGGGGAAAATACCGAAGAAATGATGGAGTGTGACCTGAAGTTTCAGCTCAATCAGATCAAACAGCTCAGGGACGCTATCGCACTTTGCGAACAGGAAAAGGACTTTGTGAGCCGTGCTCTTCTGACCGACATTCTGGAATATGAAGAGGACTATGTGGACTGGCTGGAAACCCAGCAGTACCAGATTGCCAACATGGGCATCCAGAACTACTTACAAGCGCAAATTTCGGATGGTGATTGATTATGAAAGGTAACAAGAAAGTTATTTCAGCCCTGAACGGACTGTTGGCCTATGAACTGGCTGCCATGGATCAGTATTTCATTCACTCTGAAATGTACGCTGACTGGGGCTTGCATAAACTTCATGAGCGGATTGCCCATGAATTCGACGACGAAAAAGGCCATGCTCAAAAGCTGATCCAGCGTATTCTCTTCCTTGAGGGCACTCCAGACATGGTGACTCGTGAGGGGCTGAATATTGGTAAGGATGTTCCTGCCATGCTGAAAAGTGACCTGGATGTAGAGTACGCCGTTGATGAAGCGCTCAAGAAAGCGGTGAAACTCTGTGAAGATCAACAGGATTATGTGACCCGTGAAATGCTGGTAACGCTGATGGACGACACTGAAATGGATCATGCCTACTGGCTGGAACAGCAACTGGGACTGATCAAAAAGATTGGGCTGGAAAACTATCTGCAATCGCAGATGTAATGTCCTATCTGGCCGCTCCTTTGGAGCGGTCCCCTCTGAGCTGGCTAGACTGTCCTCATTTCGCTGCCACTGTACCCCAACAGGTACAATATCTGTTTTTGAGCCGCCGAAAGAATTCTGCGTCGCTCCTCTTCTTTGCTGATACTTTTGGCGACCGCAACGGCGCCGACCAGAGATGCAACAATCACCCTGGCTTTGTCCGCCACAGTTGTAACGCTGTCTGTAACGGGCAACCGATTAAGACGGCGAAGCGCTTTCAAGCGGGTTTCCAGCAGTTTCACCAAACGAAGATAAGATTCTTCATAAGCCTTCTTGATTTCCGGGTGTGTGCTGTCAATGTCATTAAACAGAATGGATTCGGGGCCGGGAACATTGGCATGTGTCAGATCTCTCAGGTTCAGGTAATTACTGACCAGCTCTGTCATGTGCTTGAGTGACAAAGGGTCCTTGGCCAGTCTGGCCACTTTGCTGCGGCGTACTGTGTCCACGATGGAAGCCCGATAGAGCGCCTCTTTGGAATCGAAATGAGCGTAAAAAGCCCCATGGGTCATTTTGGCGGAAGACATCACCTGATTAATTGAGACTTTGTCAAAACCATAACGACAAAAAAGATCCGTCGCAGCCTGTAGTATGCGCTCCCGGGTTTTCAGTTTATGTTGCTTTGAATAAGGCATGGACTTCCACCTCCTCCAATCGAGTCTGAAGAGAATATTATCTTGATCATATATTAATTGAAATTAGTGTGTCCCTTATCAGATAGGCGTACTGCTGATTTGTCAGAGGTCAGGCTGTGACTTGTCAATATGACCATAGACAAGGCAGCAGGGTAACCAATAGATAGCAAAGCGCCTGCGGCTGAACTTGCTGATATTTTATGTGCCTGCCCGTTGTGTCATAGCGGTGATCAGGCCAATAGAGTTTCAGAAAGTTTGTCTTTAAATACTTTAAGAGAGTGGGGACACTATGACGATGACACCAATCGTGGTCACGGGTATGGGAATTGTCAGCCCGTTGGGATGTGGCGTTGACACCGTCTGGCAGAGATTATTGGAAGGCCGCTCCGGTGTGGGCAGGATTGATCGGTTTGATACATCTGACTTTCCCGTCAAGATCGCCGGTTCGGTTCCCTCCAAAGAACAGGATGCTCAGGCTGGCTTTGATGTCGATGCTGTGATCAGTCCGAAGGAACGCAAAAAAGTGGATCTGTTTACTCTTTATGCGTTGGCGGCGGCAGAGGAGGCCCTGACCCAGGCCAATTGGTTTCCTTCCAGTGAGGCTGACCGGCGTGCAACGGCGACAGTCATCGCTACGGGGAATGGCGGTCTACCAACCATTACCAATGCCCAGTCTATCCTGGAGCGTAAAGGGGTAAAGCGCTTATCGCCGTTTATCGTACCGGCGTTCCTTGCCAACCTCGCTGGGGGAAATATCTCCATACGTTATGGTTTCAAAGGGCCTATTGGTTGTCCCGTTACAGCTTGTGCCGCAGGATTACAGGCCATTGGCGACGGCATGAGGATGCTTCGCAGTGGTGAAGCTGAAGTGGCGTTAGTCGGGGGAACTGAGGGCTGTATTGATCCTTTGTCTTTGGGTTCTTTTCATGCCATGAAGGCGCTGTCCACGCGTAACGAGGAGCCTGAACAGGCGTCACGGCCCTTTGATCAGGAGCGGGATGGTTTCGTCATGGGGGAAGGGGCTGGCCTGATGGTCATCGAAACTCTTGACCATGCTTTGGCCCGAGGTGCCAAACCGCTGGCTGTGCTGAGCGGTTATGGAACCAGTGCCGATGCCTATCATATTTCTGCCGGACCACCTGACGGTTCCGGAGCCGCCGCTGCAGTCGAGGCTGCCATGAGGATGGCAAATGTGACACCGGAAGACATTGGGTATGTGAATGCCCATGCCACCTCAACGCCGGTTGGAGACAAAGCCGAGATTGCCGGACTTCGCAATGTCTTTGGCGGTCTGCTGCCAAAGGTACCGGTTTCCTCCACTAAATCTGCCACAGGTCATCTGCTGGGGGGCGCGGGAGGGATTGAAAGTATCTTTTCAGTGCTGGCGCTGTGTCACGGTCAGCTCCCGCCGACATTGAACCTAAACCAACAGGATCAGGATATGTCGGATCTGGATCTTGTCCCCAATCATGCCCGACCAAAAAGCCTGGAACATGTGCTCTGTAATGGTTTTGGATTTGGTGGGGTAAACGCCTCGGTGGTGTTCAGTCGTCTGCCTCGTGGCTGACAGGTTGATGATGGGCATCAATATACGGCCGACATTGGTTTATCACTGACAGCAGAGAATCAGCCCTGTGTAGACAGGGCTTCATCATCAGAGCAGGAGAATGGACGCGTAAAGGTAAATGCGTCCCGGGATGGCTCTTGATTTTATACAAGCCGCAGCTTTTCACCCTTTTGCCAGGCTGGGATAATAGCCCGCCGGTGCCCACCCTAGTGCCACTGCTGGCAACTGTGAAGTGACTCAAGCGATGGAAACTTCGGAGTATTAGGCAAAGATTCCGTAGAAATAACCTATCTCCCCTGGATGTCACAGCGATAGACTTTCTAACGCTGGGAAAGAATTAAGGAGGCTCTGAATAACTCCCCAAATCAGTCATAATACGGCCAACTTCACTCATCAGGAATACTATCCATGGATCAGATGACTTTCTCCGAAGCTGAATACCAGAATAAGAAGCGTAAG
>NZ_AQXX01000033.1 GCF_000376785.1 Hahella ganghwensis DSM 17046 | reverse complement strand
AAGTGGAACACCCGTTCAGATACATCAAGCAGGTGTTTGGTTACGACAAAGTCCGCTATCGAGGCTTGGCCAAGAACAAGAGCCGGCTCTATCTGTTGGCGGCCTTCAGCAATCTGCTGATGGCAAGGAAAGAGCTGCAGGTATAGGGGCAGTGAGCCCAGATGACGCCCCACAGGGGGGGAAGATCCAAAATGGCCGGAAAAACACTCTGAATATTCGGCCATATATCGTCGAGAGTTTGAATTACCTCAGAACCTTGGGGTTATTCAGACTCTCCCTAAATACTGAAACAGCTATTGCTACAAATATAGCCCCACCAATTTCGCTGGATTGATAGCCAATTAGCAGCGCTATAGATACTAATGCCAACGAAATAAACAGTAGGTATCTATCAAGCACGGTGTAGAAACTTGGTTTTTTCTCAAAAGAAATCATGCACTTCCTTTTCTGGGTTCACTTTGTTACTGCAACACTCTTGTATAAACCGTGTAGGAGCCAGCTGCGCTAAGATGCAGACTTCTACCCGACCAAGAGTAAGCCGTCATGCCTTCTTTCACGCAGCTGACTCGAGAACAACGATATCAGATTTATGCCCTAAGAAAACAACATCTTTCACAAGCCGAGATCGCCCGTAATATTGGTGTACATCGCTCTACCGTCTGCCGCGAATTACGACGATGCCAGGGTATTGCAGCGTATCAGCCAGAACAAGCCCATCAACAGGCACTGGGGTTTCGCTATAACGCCCACAAGTCTTTCAAAATTGAGGGACAACTAAAATCGTACTTGCTGTTTTACCTAGCTCTGGATCTGAGCCCAGAACAAATTTCGGGAATATTGCTGTTACGTCACCATCTCCCTCTTTCCTTTCAGAGCATCTACCGTTACCTACAACGAGATAACTGGTGGGGCGGAGAGTTGTTCAAGCAACTACGCAAAGTTGGCCGACGCACCAGTTACTTGGGCGATCAGAGGCGACGCTCGAAATACTCGCAACCACCGGTGGCTAACCGGGTTTCCATTCGCGAGAGGCCTCAGGTGGTCGAGCGGCGAAAGCGCTTTGGCGACTGGGAGATCGATACCATCATCGGTCGCAAGCACAAAAGTGCGCTACTGTCGATCACTGAGAGAAAGAGTCAATTCCTGTGCCTGAAGAAGCTTAAAGAGAAGAATAGTGACTCCGTCAGAAACACAACAATGACCTGCCTCAGACGCTATCAAGATAAGGTCAAAACCATCACTTCAGACAACGGATCTGAGTTCGCCCAGCACCAGGATATTGCCAAATCACTAAAGGCCAGATTCTACTTTGCTGATCCCTATTCGGCCTGGCAGCGCGGAACAAACGAGAACCTGAACGGACTGATCCGACAGTATTTCCCGAAAAAAACAGACTTTAGACATGTGACAGATCAGGAGGTGCAGAAGGTGGTAAATCGACTTAATCATCGACCACGAAAAAGTTTAAACTACAGAACACCAGCAGAGGTATTTTTGGGACAGAAACCGATATGGCTGGATTGGGTAGGTGTTGCAATTATTGGTTGAATCCACCTTTTGCTGCATAACGCCGAAAATAGGCGGCAGCCATGACAGAGCGAAGCGGTGACAAGGCTGTCCGGTGTAGGGCCGACAGGCCCGGATCGAACCTTATTGACTGGTTAAATGGAGGAGTCAAAAGACCACTCCGCATTCTTGAACTCAATTGACCAGAAACCAGTCGATCCGGTGAGAATTGAAAGCTTACCTGAGAGCTTTTCTCCGATTTGTTGAAATTCAAAACTATGAATTTCCATCTCAGAAATCGTGGGAAGTGTGATTTCGCTATCCATTTTTACACGCACTTCCTCATAGCCGAAGAGCTTGAGGGAAAAGCTCTTGTACAGACCAAAAGGACTATCATAAGGCGTGACCACCAGCTCAACTCCACCTTCCCCGATGGAGAAGTCGACTACTGGGAGGCCGTGCCATTCAAACTCAGAAATACAGTTCATATATGCCTAACGCCGCCATAATTTGCCAACTAAAGTGTAGCGTAAGGCGGTTAAATTGATGGCTTTGTTAGCGAATACTTTGGCAGACATTAGGAGCCTCCCAGGCTAGTACATTTATGCAATAGTTGCAGCCAACAATGAAATACTCTTTAGAGTCTGTTCTTGCAGCTGAAACAAACCCTTCTCTATTTCGTTCTTGATCGAGCCATCCACCGTTACAGATCTCATAGAGCCAACCGTTAAATGAAGAGCAACTCGGCCAGAACTCTGAAAGATCCCCTTCGTCTAATACTCGATAGCCAGCAGGAGAGTCAAAGGAAATATCGATTTTATCTCCATCGATAAGGACAGTAACCACGAGAGTTTCTATATCGAAGTCTATATATACAATTTCGATATTCTCGTCATGCGATAATGGTGGCTCGATTGCTATACATTCCATCGAATAATCCGGATCTACCTGAATCGCTAACGCTTTGCTAATTTGCTCCGCCAAGCGTCAAGTTGAGCAATTTGCTATATTATTGCTCCTACCAACATAGCGCCTATGACAAAACCTTTAGTTTATAGGTTACTTCTAAAAAAAAGCCATCACCGTCACCACCTCTGAAATATAGCTCATGCTCGCCAACTGGTAACGGATCTAGTAATTTCCACAGACCACCAACACGCATTTTGCATGGCAATATTGAGCCTGTTACAGGGTTACCCCATACGCCGCGTACAACAAAATGGTCTTTTGTACGAATTGTATCTAACGGAACCTCTTGTCCATTTAGTGTCATAAATCCATGAGCTTTAGAAAGATCAGGAGGCTGGTAGTGTTCTGTAAACCACATATTAAATACTGGGACCAATAGTTTTTTATTTCCAGGAATAACACATGTTCGCTCTACTACGCCACCGAAACAACCTGCTAGAAACCAAACATCTTCGGGCTGTAAATTACCTGAATATTCTCCAGTAAAATCTGCTATTGGATTGACCTCTACTTTTGAAGAAGCTCCCCATTGAACCCATCTGGCAATAAGCCCTTCCAAGGAATCTGAAGCATAAGGTATTGTTGCCTCATCTGGCTTCCCGAGCATTCGAGTAAATACAGACATCAAATTAATTCCTTAACTTTCGACTTGAAATGTAACGCCTGCGTAAAATGTGCCGCCAGGCGTCATTTTGATATATTTGTTATGTGCTTAATTTATCCCGAATTCCCATTAAAATTAAACCCAGCTTGTTTTTGCCGCTGCCATTACCACCATCATCCCAATAGGAGTCATTTTCTGTATGCTCCACTAATTTAGCATCTCCGATACGGGTTCTACCCCGTTTTCACGGACGGCGAACGAGTGGAGCTAGATCAAAAACAGGGTGCTGCGTGATTCGTCATGCACCAGATTTGACCATAGCTCTTTTTCGACTATTGTTACTGCATAAGATTATAGTCTTTTTCGGGAATACGGATGAAAGCACGCGCCAAACTCCTGCTTATGGTGGCTTTTCACATATCCATGTATTCCTATGCCTCGGCGCACCTGACGCCGATAGAGGCTTGTTATACTCATTGGTACCCTTATAGCTACGAACAGGACGGTAAAGCAGCTGGCATTTCGATCGAGATCTACAAAGCCATCATTGACCGAGCCGAACTGAACGTAGCCTTTACACCAAGGCCTTGGGCAAGATGTGTCCGTGAGTTTAAGAGTGGGCACGTCAATGCTATTGTTGACGGCGGCATTCGACTTCCCAAATCGCTGAATGGAAAGAACCGCCCTATCCCCTGGATTATCGTATTTTGGGTGCGAAACGAAAGCCCTCATAAGGAATAC
Source organism: Hahella ganghwensis DSM 17046 (assembly GCF_000376785.1). Taxonomy (GTDB): domain Bacteria; phylum Pseudomonadota; class Gammaproteobacteria; order Pseudomonadales; family Oleiphilaceae; genus Hahella; species Hahella ganghwensis. The sequence continues at coordinate 2,560 of NZ_AQXX01000033.1, read as the reverse complement.
ACTCAGCTGTCACAATTCGACAACCACATTGTGGCTCAATCCATCGCATACGGTTATCCCCAATCCTTTTTATCATTTTCAGGTTTCAAGGAACGACGCACACTTAACGATGATCTACTGGGATTACAACTGCTCAATGCGCAACGTGCTGACCTCTTTATAGGCGACCTTTTCGGCGTTCGCCTAATGAAAGTGCAACATGATTTTAATATCAGACCATTACTCCCCCCTATTGAAGTACGTTACTTAACGCTCAGTTTTTCTGACCAAATGCCTTTCGAATTTCAGCGGTTTGAATCAGCGCTCGAGTCAATGATTCGCGATGGAAGCCTTGACCTCTTTTATCTGCATCATTTCGGCATGACTTATCACCATTTTATTCAACAGTTTGGTCCAGAAAAGCCGCTCCTCAATTGAACTGTCGCCGAACAATTAGTCGTATTCAGTAAACAGTGTTTTCAATATTAGGCGATATATCAAGCATAATTAGATCACTATACTAGCCATTACGGGGGACACCCAGAACTCGACACATCAGGTCAATCGGCCAGGTCTTCTTGTTTTGGGCGATAAACGAGTACTTCACTTCGTTTCTTTGGCAAAGAAGACCGCTGCTTCCTTTAAGATTTCCCTCTCCATTTTCTATTGGCGATTTTCCTGCTTCAGGCGCCGAATCTCTTCCTGCTCTGGTGTTAGCTTGCCGTTACCACGGAGGGCTTGGCCGTCTTCTTTGCGATGCTCTTTACCAGCGCCCCAGCATAGTGGAGTTAATTCCAAGGCTCCGAGCAACATCGGTTTGACTGTAGCCCTGATCCAGAACCAGGCTGATGGCATCCAATTTAAATTCTTTTGAGTACTTCTTTCGTGTGGTCAATTTCTTCATCTCCAGTTAGGGGCACTATCCTTAACTGGGTTGGTCAGTTCTATTAGGCCACGTCATAGTGACTCCGTCAGAGACACAACAATGACCTGCCTCAGACGCTATCAAGACAAGGTCAAAACCATCACTTCAGACAACGGATCTGAGTTCGCCCAGCACCAGGATATTGCCAAATCACTAAAGGCCAGATTCTACTTTGCTGATCCCTATTCGGCCTGGCAGCGCGGAACAAACGAGCGCCTGCAGGTGCTGATCCGACAGTATTTCCCGAAGAAAACAGACTTTAGACATGTGACAGATCAGGAGGTGCAGAAGGTGGTAAATCGACTTAATCATCGACCACGAAAAAGTTTAAACTACAGAACACCAGCAGAGGTATTTTTGGGACAGAAACCGATATGGCTGGATTGGTTGAGTGTTGCAATTATTGGTTGAATCCACCTACAAGCACATAACGACCCTCCTTAGCTGCGGGTTTGCCAGAGCGGGGCGACGGCAAACACGTCGACTGAAAGCGATTGTTATGTGCGATCTCCCCATGAAGACGCTACGCAGATAGAGGTCCTCGTTCTGATCTTAATGGATAAAACTCAGAAGTCATACTCAAGATTCTTTGGGTCGAAGTCGGCGTCTGACAGACGCGCGTCAAGGTTCAGGTTCTCGTACCCGTAATTCTCGACGAGCCGGCCGTCCCGGTCATAGACTCTGATCCTTATCAGGATCTTGCTCTCGACATCCTGGTTGATAACAAACTGCGCACCGTCGTAGTCCTCCGCATTCTCGTGGGGTAGTATGTCTATTACCATGACCTGCGTGCTCCTGCCGTAGACACTTTCTTTTCCGCGATCGTTAAACGTGAGCACGCCAGCTTTGATCGCCTTGCGCATGTTTATCGCAACAGTTTGCAGGAGGAAGCCAACCCCTGTACTGGTCACCGGGCGAAGGTCATTTTCCATGAGTTTCGGGTCATTTGGGGCGAGATTGCGAACGATAAAGCTGAAAAATCCGCCCTTGTGCGCCTTGATGCGACCCTTATTCCAGCCCACTACGTAGAGTAACTCACTCCCCTTGTAGGGTTCTGTCACCCACTTCATGTACAGGGAATATGGCTTTTTCCTGAACTTGAGAAATATGTTCTCTTCGTCAAGGAGTTCACCCGCTATCCGCTGCTGTTTATGAAAAATGGCGGTGTAACTTTCGACCCTGTCGTAGGCGGCCTCAGCCTCCACCAGCCACTTCTCAGGATTGGGTTCAACAATTTCACCGCCGTGCGCGGCCATAGTAATGATTACGAACAACGCTGAACAGATGATCCGGGACAAAAGGTTGTTTGCAATGTTGTCCATGTCTAAATCCGCCGCCGAAACAGTTTAGGTAGCCATAGTATTTAAATAATGTAAGCGTCCGGCTATCACAGGTTGACCGGACCGCTCCAGTTGTGAGGCAGTAATTCAGCAATGGCACTGTTCTTCTGCGTCGGCAGACGCGCCAGTACATCTTTCAGATAAGCATAGGGATCATGTCCGTTCAGTTTGGCCGATTGGATCAGACTCATTACTGCCGCTGCCCGCTGACCACTGCGCAGCGATCCGGCAAACAACCAGTTGGAACGACCCAGCGCCCAAGGCCGGATCTGGTTTTCCACCCAATTATTGTCGATGGGCACGGCGCCATCCTCCA
>NZ_AQXX01000032.1 GCF_000376785.1 Hahella ganghwensis DSM 17046 | reverse complement strand
GTATCCGGGCTAAAGTGGAACACCCGTTCAGATACATCAAGCAGGTGTTTGGTTACGACAAAGTCCGCTATCGAGGCTTGGCCAAGAACAAGAGCCGGCTCTATCTGTTGGCGGCCTTCAGCAATCTGCTGATGGCAAGGAAAGAGCTGCAGGTATAGGGGCAGTGAGCCCAGATGACGCCCCACAGGGGGGGAAGATCCAAAATGGCCGGAAAAACACTCTGAATATTCGGCCATATATCGTCGAGAGTTTGAATTACCTCAGAACCTTGGGGTTATTCAGACTCTCCCTAAAGTTAGGATGTTAGAAAATGTAGCTAGGGTATTGGTTTTTCTGATGGTCTTATTGCAGGGGTTTTATGCTATATATTCCTTTGCTGATCCAACAGGGTTCGCTGCGCTACGAGGTACCGATCTTGCCGTTTTTGAAGATAGCGATTGGGTGAGAATATATGGGTCAAGAACGCTCTTTGTCTCTCTGATCATTGGATATCTCTTATATATTAGGAATTATAAAATACTAATATATGGCGCACTATTTGGCACTGTTATGCCTATTACAGACGCATATTTGGCCTTTGAAGCCGAGGCGCAGAGTAAGGTTGTTATTAAGCATGTTGTAACTGTAGTCTATTTGTTGATTACAGCGATGGTGCTAAAAACGCTTGTTAATCAAAAAAATGTCGCCTAACAAGTTGCTGTTGCAGATAAACTGCGAAGTTGGGCGTTATGTAGCCAAAGTTGGATTCAGCCAATAATCGCAGCACTCACCCAATCCAGCCATATCGGTTTCTGCCCCAAAAAATACCTCTGCTAATGTTCTGTAGTTTAAACTTTTTCGTAGTTGCCTACTTTAGGCGTCACAAAAAACAGGGTTGTAGGGCTTGCCGCAATACCTCTCTATCTCGTTATGGGGGGGGGATTGAGTCGCTTCAGCCCTATAGGCTGTGTGGTCGCGCAATCTCTTATATTAGTACTTCGGTGATCTATGTCCGTGCAGGGAGTTTGGGGTGAGAACTCTGTACAGAACAGGCCTGAAATTTTTTCAGTTACATCAGAAGGGTGGGCATTAAATCCAAAAATATGGAGATGGCGTCGGAGTAGATGTCATTGGGGTTTGCTTCTATCCTATAAATACGTAACAAGGAAAGGTTAGGGATGTCCCTGCGGGGCTGCTCCAACTAAAAGTGTTATGCGCTGCCGAGAAATAAAATGAGAAACGAAGTTCCAAAGAAAATGTTTACCGCATGGGGGTTAAGAGATGATAAATGGCCGAGCATGCTGGTTGGGGGAGATGGTCCTCTAACGTACAATGACGGTACCGTCGACCCAGATTGCCAGAAGAAATTCTATGTAATTACGGCGTGTAACTTTGAGGAGGCAATGGCTATTTATCATTTGCGTCAAGGTTGGGATCCCTATCGTCCAGAAGGTAGGCCCACAGAATGTCCGGAATGTGGTGTTTTGTATTATTCAAAAGGGAGTGGTCAATGCTGGTCCTGCACACATCATAGTTAAAATCGCGTAACAAGAAAAATGCAGGTGATTTGGGATCGGGATCGAATAGATATGACTTGGCCAAAAAGAGGAACACGAAAAATAGTTATAGAGGGGGACGAGTTCCTTTGGCATTACGATGCTTGTTGTCCTTGGTGTAGCGACGACGTATTTACAGCTGGAAAATCAGGTAAGCCATTTGTTTTGTTTATAGATCCGTTTCCATATGCTGTAGAAATCGGCCCAGGTTATGTTACTAAGGCCATTAAATGGGCTCAATCTCAGGGTTGGTCTCCAGAAACCGGTGGTACCAAAGCAATGTCTATTGATAGTAACTCCCAAGAATTCTTTTGGCTAGATGAGGGAGAACGTCATGCAAAATGTATTGGCAAGGCACCTGAAAACGTATAACAAACTAAACAATGTCTCCTACGGGTTGAATCTCCGCTGCTGTGCAGCTTCACCCATTATTAGGGAAGTAATTACCAGATATGAATGTAAGCCATATCCTAAGCGTCGAGAAATTAAGAGACGGCGGTTCTCTTGTTATAAGCTTCCAGGCTGATGATTCATCTGAGTACTGGTTAATGCTCCCCATAAAGGTCAGCAATGGAACTTTCGGAGGTTATCTACCTCCGGTTCTCGTAAACAGGACCACGGATATTGAAGTAGGTCTGAGTTGGAGTGTTGCTAAATCATGGCTGCAACGACTTGAGTCGTACATGACTGAAGAAGATTATCAATTGTTTAACACTATTCGGAGCACAGTGCATGAAAACACTTAACAAGTGCATGTTGTTCGCCCGCTTCGTGGGCTGGAACCATCGCACTGCGTGCACCGGCCCCATATACAGGCGTTGAGCAATATGAATGTAGATCAAGCTAGAGAAGAGCTAAGTTTTCACAGTGGTAGAAATGGTAATACTGACGATCAGCGCTGGGAGCACGGTTTTCTAGGTAGCTTAAGGCCCTACAAAGGGATGGATGCAGTAGAGAAAAATTTCCATAAAGTAATTGAGTGTTTGAGGGTGTTGGCTCCAACGCTAAATAATTGTGAAGCAATCGATAGGAGCCTCGTGTCTGACATTTCTGGAATTCTATGCTTAGGTAAAGCTTGGGCTGTGCATGAAGATGGGATGCTCAGAAGTAATAAACTGGTATCAGGTCTAGAGGCAATGACTATTGATGCATGGCTTGATTGCATATCCTATGCTTGGATGATGTTACTCGACACCCAAGATGAGCTGCTTGCGTTTGAGTTCTACAATGAGCAATTTAAAAAGTAACAAGCCGCTGAAAAAGTGACAAAAAATAGACACTTTAGCGAAGTGTTATGGATCTTAATATGAATATTTCAATTCTGTTTGCCAATGAGGGGCTGACAACAAGTGTTATGGTAAGAGAATTACCGGACGGTTTCTTTAAACTTATGGAACATCCGATATTTTCGGAGTCAGCGAAGTACGGTGATGTCGTCGAACTCACTAGAACTAAATCTGATAAATATGAGTTCGTTCGGGTAGTTGAATCTTCGGAATACTTGATGGAAGACTTTGTACTACCTCTTGAGATCGCTGAATCGAATAAGCTTACCAGTATTCTAGATAAGCTCACCAATAGTGGAGGGTTTTGGCAGAGAGATTTTGGCGGATGGTTGGTTGTCTTTTACTTGGCGAACAAATATGACCCGAGGCGTGACATTAAATCAATCTATAACCATACGCAGCAGAAAGAAATGTGCGAAACACGCACATTATTCTGTGCTCGGTGTTATGTGTAGAAGTTTATGAGCATTCGGAAGCTAAGAAATCTACGCTTTCAGTGGTACAACTCTGTTAGCGAGGGGAGGCAGCTAGAGCTTTTTGCAGCTGATGAAGATGGCCGCCCTCTCAAGGGTATTCAATATCCTCTTCTGTCTATACTGGCCGATGAGCAGAGCGAGGAACTTCTTATTGAGTTCTCCACGTCAAAAGGTATTGTGCAAGTGCCTGTTTCTGAAGTTAAGGCAATAATTGAAGCAGCCTCTGGAGAGGTTCACTCTGAATCGTGGTATGAGAAAAATGTTTATAGCCGAGACGAAAACAAATAACCAAGACATGAAATCCGCGAACTTCGTGCGCCGGACTTCCTATCACTCGGCCGATTTTAGTAAGTGTTAGAGTAAAAATGAGAAATTCGCTTCTTATTATAATTATCGTTCTGTTGGGTGGTTGTTTCCCAATAAACAAGACCATTCAGCCTGAAACTAGAGTCTTGGTCACAGATGTTAATGGAAATCCCCTCCATGGAGCTGAGGTAAACCTCTATTCCGTAGCTAATCCTTATTCTCGCCTAGAAAACCACGTAATTGGCTATACCACGGAGAGCGGGTCTGTGAGGTTCGGAGAAATTGATGAATGGAGAATAGAATCGTTTGTTATCCATGGCATGGATATAATTCACTGGGATACATGTGTTTCGAAAGAAGGTTACAAAACGGAAGTCGTGGAATGGCAAAATATTTGGGAGGTGGGTGGTAATGTATCCTTGGTCATGCAAAAAGGTGAATCTGTTCCGTGCGAGCCTCCTGGAATTGTGTCTGAAAAACTCTAACAAGGGGCTGAAGCCGACCGGTACTCCGCTGCACTCCATGCTGGCGGCTTAGTCTAGGCGTTATATTTAATCTAGAAATGAACAACGAAGAGTCAATTGAAATAATCGAAAATGACGTGCTAGCTGTCGGAGTAAGCGGCTGGGACGGTGGATATTTCATGTGGCAAAGGGGGCTTACAGAAGAAACGGGCGCTAGCGATGGCATTTACTTCGAATTCGACGATCAGTCGAATGGAGGTTTTAATATTGTCAAAGAATGCACCATTACAAATGATGGAATGCATGTGCTACTAAGCAATAGGAGTCTTGCGCATTTATACTTTCCAAAAGGTTTCACTCGTTTTAAAGAGCTAAAAGACTCACTATTAAAAATGTATCAAGGTTCAGAGCATGTGTTGGCATTCAACATTTAACAAGGCTAGGCAACGCGCCCACTGCGTGGGCTGGACCTCCTTCAAGTCGGCCGTTGCTAGCGGCGTTAAGCACTCCGTAATACATCAAAGGACGATACGTGAATCCAGATAGAGAAGAAATTCTTGAGAAACTAGAAGAAATAGAATTCTGGCCAGATTTGAAAAAGCAGCTAGAGAATTATCTAGCATGCGCTATTGGACAAAAAGATATTGAGTCTATTAAGGCCTTACTTAAAGCAGGGGCAAATCCAAATCCAATAGATGATCTTGATGACCATCTTCACCATTTATTACACGAGTACCAAGTGGAGAAAACCACGAAAGGCGAATTAATCCTCAGTATAGTTGAGGCGCTACTTAAATATGGCGCAAATCCCAACAGAGTATGGAGCAACAATCTACGCGCATACGACTACGCAGTGTCATGGAATGTTGGTGCAATTGTAGAGCTTCTGGAAAACTACGGGGCTGACAAAGAGCTAAGAAAGCCAGTAAAGCGCTTAACAAAATAGGCATGAGCGCCAGCAAGCTGGCTGGACCTTAAAAGCCTTCGGCTTTTCCGGCCCATGCTGTGCAGGCGTTATATGAATTAAAGAAGGCTATTATTTAGTAAGCGTCCGGTAACCCCATCTTGAGCGCGCTACCAACTGACTGGATAGTGTCCACTTATTTTTTAGTGGACACTTGTTATGATTGT
>NZ_AQXX01000031.1 GCF_000376785.1 Hahella ganghwensis DSM 17046 | reverse complement strand
AGGCGTTTCACCTGGGCCTTGAGCCTTCTGATCTCCTCCTGCTCGGGAGTTAGCTTCCCATTGCCTCGAAAAGCCTGGCCGTCATCTCTGCGATGTTCCCTTATCCAGCGGCCCAGCATATTGGGGGTAATCCCAAGGCTTCGAGCAGCATCGGTTTGACTGTAGCCTTGATCCAGAACCAGGCTGATGGCATCCAATTTAAATTCTTTTGAGTACTTCTTTCGTGTGGTCAATTTCTTCATCTCCAGTTAGGGGTATTATCCTTAACTGGGTTGGTCTGTTCTATTAGGCCACGTCAAACATGTGTGAATCCCAATTGAGCCTCTTACCAAAAGTGTTTAAGGTGCCGAGGATTGCTCGGTTGAAGAATTCTGGTGAGACGCCAGATTCAAGCATTAGGCGTTGCATGGGATCTATAGGAGCGTCTTTATGTTCAGGCCTTTTTTTCTTTAGAAATCGCATCTATTTTTTCCTTAAACCAAGCTTCAAGCTTTGGGATGTCTGTATCGGAGTGGCAGTTTTCCCAGACTGTAAATTTGTTAGATCTGAGGGCAAATCTTTTAAATGGTTCGATCATTGGAGACCAGATTTCGTTAATATCATTACGAGCACGGTAACGGAAACAGCGCATTCGAGCTAAGCGACTGATCAGAAAGTGACTCCTTAGACCTGGAGAGCAAGAGGATGTTTGGCTGGCTATAAGGGAGAGTTCTTCAAGTGGTTCTTCGCCCTGTTCAACAAACTCTTCCAGCCCAACGGTCAGTTCGTGCACCCAAAGTAGGAAGTTAAGAGAGAGGTATATACCGTCACCTTGAGATAGTATCTTTTTAAGAACCAATAGGACTGGGTCACTTGACTCCAATCCTACGCTGCCTAAGTCGACCATGAATGTTCCCGCGCTAATTGCCCCAAATGGCCAATGTAATAGGGTAGCTCTGAAGATGAAATTAAAAGGGCTCTATTTTAAATTTGACCCCTTTTTCCTGACATAATTTAACGTTGCTAATTTATTGCCCAATATAAATACAATTGAGCTAGAATAAGTGACTGTTTAATAAGATAAATAAGGCGATATCTTGTCAATTTCCGTCATATTAGCCGACGACCATCGACTTCTGGTTGAAGGTTTCAAGATTGCACTTTCTGACTTCGGCATTGATGTAGTTAAATCATTTGAGGCTCCTGATGGAGTCATCGATGCTTATAAAAAACTAAAGCCAGATGTCATGGTTTTGGATATTCGATTCACTGGGAACATGAATGGCTTGGAGTTGTGTTCGCAGATACGTAAGAATGATCCAAATGCGCGTATTGTCATGCTTAGTCAGTTTGACCAAGAAGACGTTATTCAGTCTGCATACGAAGTAGGGGCAAAAGCGTTTATCAAAAAGGACGATGATGTAGAGTTTTTGGTGGAGGCTATTCGGCATGCCGCTGCTGGAGAGAACTATTTTAGTCCTGAAGTGGCGCAAAAACTTGCTCGCATGTCGATTTCTCCAAGCCCGTCAAAGATCCTGGATGAGAAAGAGTTAAACGTTTTTCGGCTTGTGGCAAATGGAATGACAAATCCTGAAATAGCTGAAGAGTTAGCTGTTTCTTTAAAAACGATATCTAAGCTAACAGTTTCTATAAAGAACAAACTTGGAATTAGTCGAAGTGCAGAATTTACGAAGCTGGCAATCAAATATAATCTGATAAAACTAGATTGATCCATATATTCGATACTAATCTAGTACTCTATAGGCACCTTAGTAGTACTAAAAAGGTACCAAAAAGGTGCTTTATTTTTCTCTTGTTATGTCAATCGGAATAACTACCTGAATTCTGGTCCCAGAATCTGTTTTGCCAATAGAAAACTCCCCACCGATGCTCATTGCGCGTTCGCGCATTGAAATTAATCCAACTCCTTTGGTGGGGTCATCAGGAATTCCGATGCCGTTGTCCTCAATTGATAGGATGATATGGCTATCGCGACTCAAGGATACAGTGACTGAACTAGCATAAGCATGCTTGGCTACGTTACTTAGAGCTTCCTGGATGATTCGATAAATTGCTATAACTACCTCTTCACTAAGATCTTCATACGAATCATTTATGTTGTAGCTGTACTGGCAATCCTGGGATGTGAATGTACTGCACAATTCTTTTATGGCACCTGGTAGTCCAAGGGTATCGATAACCTCCGGTCGAAGGCGGCGTACTAGGGTTCTTGCTGATTCATATGCTTCAGAAATAGTCCTAACCATTAAAGCTGCTGTGGTGTGCACGTCACCATCTGACATCTTAGTGATTCTCTGAGCATGTAGTTTGAGTACAACCAAGACAGCATTGAAGTTGTCATGAATCTCTGCGGAAATGGCCTTTCGTTCTTCTTCTATTGCAATTTGTATGAAGCGGCCCAGGCGACGGTTTTCTTCGGTTGCCTTTATAGCTTCGTCCCTAGCCAACTCTAATTCTGACGTTCTCTGCTTTACTTGAACTTCCAGGTTTTGTCTTTGTTTTATGGTCATTTTAGCGAAGGCTAAAAATGATTTGTAAAGCTTATCAATTTCATTGATCTCACTACTGGAGGCTCCTGAATAGGGTAGAGAGTTCATAGATGTGTCTATGGACTCCACAAATGTGGTTAGGTTTTCTAGGGGTACTGATAAGATCCTGGCTATGAGTTTGGATAGAATCAGGCCTGTCACTAAAACCAGAAACGCAACTAGTGAAGCATAGGACAACGCTTCAGCACGAATTTCCCTTTTAAGTAGTTTTGGAGCTTCAACGATGATTAATTGCCCAATAGGTTCCTCTGTGGAGTGCTCGTGGATTGTGATTGATCGTCGGATGAATGTATCTCCAGTGGATACATCAGAGAATATTGGCCTCGACTCTTCGGCGGAAAACTGAAATGTATCGGTTTGAACGTCCTCCCAAGGATAACAACAAGGTATTTCTACATCGAGCAACCTATCACTGGTCGCAACGATCTGCCCGTTAGCATCGATCACATATGCGTAAAGGATTGCTGACTGAGCTGCTAACTGGCCGATGGCATCTTCAACGTGGACATAATTTTTGCGGCCAAGCATGATGGATATGTGCTGTCTTGAAAGGAGCTTAGAAGTCCTTTCCGTGACTTCTAAGCCATTAATGATCTGCTGTTGTTGGTAGATATAGTAAGTAAAGGTGAAACCGACAACCGCAATGATCAGGGTGGTTGCAATGAAGCGTCTGAATGAATAGGCCTCAAAGCCCAATTTACGGGCTTTGCGGTCTATCAATCGTTTCATGTAATGAATCTGAATGGGTAATAATCATGAATTGTTGGTATCTAAAGCATAGACATTGAAATACATTGTCTCGCCCTGCTTAACAATATATGGCCCGCCACATTCTACAGGTATTGCCGTTTTTCCGGGAGCAAAGATTAGCTCTGATTGCCCTGGTGATACCTCGAAGGATTGCCCTGAGAACTGGCGTGCAATGAGTTTCGACGGCCAATTATGTTCAACAGCCGTAAGCGGTGCTAGTAGGGTAGAAGGGCATTTGATTGGGTCGTATGAGAATACTGATGGGCGCTTATAATCTGAATACTGGGTACCGGCAGTGTTGCTCAAATCTAAGAGTGTTCCATTTGTCGTCAACTTGTTGTCAAAGCTACCGAAGATAACTGCAGCATTATACCAGGTCCAAAAGGCAGCCTTTACTTGTATTGGTTGAGGTACCGTTTCAGATGCTCGGGTCGGGTAGACTATTTGGCGTCCACCATCCCGCCTTTTAAGAGGTTTGCCATCTTTTGTTGTGGCAATAATTACCTTGGAATCCCTGATCACATCAGCAGGGATCATTGACATGTAGCCGTCATCTCCGAATACATAGACTTTTTCGTAGTCAACTGATGGGTCTGCTAGTTGACTAACAATATACCCCTCAAATGATGACTCGATGTGATCTGGATTCAGCTTTCGATGAGGAGTTGTCGAATATATTTGAGTCTGACTTTCTTCCTGAAGCTCAACAGGAAGTACTTGAGCTGTATTTCCCCATCCAACAGTAATCTCGTCAGCAAATGCAGGAGTACCAATCAGAAGAGCTATGGAAGATGCTGTTAGAGCTAATTTTTTAAAATTCAAAAGATTGCCCAGGGTAGGTGAGAAATAAGTTTCCATCTATTTTGTTCTCCATTGTGAGTTTATTGTGAAGAGTGGTAAGGGGTTCCACTGCATGTCTGGCAATATGAGTAATACCGATTGAACGCATAGTTCCGGCATTGTGCATTTGCAGGACTTCCTCAAACGAGCAATGACTCGGGATTTCATCCAGTAATTCATAGGTCTCTTGAAAATGAATTCCGACACCAGAAACCAATGCCATGGCTTCTGGTTTAAGTTTCCCATCGCCTGATACAGAGAAGGACGAGCCATTAAAGTCCAATCTGTAGGTAAGATTTGGGATTGAATGAACAGTTGGGGCTGATCTTATCTGGACTTCCCCGAAGTGTTTTTCGTCAATCTCTTCAAACTCACTGAATTCTATTTGGTACTTAAAATACTTCGAAACCCCTGGGTAGCCGAGGTTCAATATCTTGGTGACGAATGACTCTACCCCTTTCGGACCCCAAATATTTAGTGGCTTGGTTCGTTTCTCCTCAAGATACCTTACTAGGAGGGGGACTACGCCAAATGAGTGATCTGCGTGAAAATGGGTAAGTAAGATGAGGTCAATATCTGTGTGATCCTCTTCCTCCCAAAGCTTGGGTGGGACTTGATAGCCGCAGTCAATAAGGATTGCACTGCCACCCAGATCTAGCCGAAAACTTGTGTTGCATAGTGAGGAGGTGAATGCCTCTCCATTGCCTACTACCTTGAGTTTTTTCATTGTTGGTTCCATTTGACTCCTTGAAGGCAGCCATTTTGGCAATGGGAAGCCAATATTTCCACAATATTTAATGGGACTAGGCCGATAGAGCTATAGACGTATTGTGCTCGTATAGAGTACTTATTCTGCTTTTAACGAGAACAATTACTCGTTATATTAGTGTGCAATCACCATCGGTAGTTACCCAGTTAGAGAGCTAGGGAGAGTCTGAATAACCCCAAGGTTCTGAGGTAATTCAAACTCTCGACGATATATGGCCGAATATTCAGAGTGTTTTTCCGGCCATTTTGGATCT
>NZ_AQXX01000030.1 GCF_000376785.1 Hahella ganghwensis DSM 17046 | reverse complement strand
CCCATGGCTTTGTTGGCAGCATGAGTCGAAAGGGGAACTGCTGGGATAACGCGGTAGTGGAGAGCTTCTTCGGTAGCCTGAAGCAAGAACGGATTCAATGGCACCACTACCAGACTCGACGAGAAGCACAGCAAGATGTGTTGCATTACATCACGATGTTCTACAACAGCTTTCGGCTACATTCATATTTGGATTACCAAAGCCCGAATCAATATGAAACGGCCTGGAAAGAATTACGAGAAGTTGCTTAACTGGGTTGTCACAAATCAGTTGACCACGTCACAGAAGCCATTATCGAATTTCGTAATACAAATGGCGATTTTATGTCAATTGACGAGTTAGCCCTTGTTAAAGGTATTGGCGAAAAAACTGTCGAAATCAATCGTCATTTGATATCGATTAAATAAGCTCAATATATCTCTCAACACAAGGATCTGAAGTAACCTACAACGTTCATTGAAACTGCACCAGACTTCAGATCCGCCATCATCATCTTCGCCACCGGCTTGTGGCCAATAACCACAGCTATCAGGTTTTTCGCGCCCCCGTCGATTCTCTAAGACTCCTGTCATTAATTAGGTTAGAATACGGCCCGATCCCTGTAAGTTGTTTCAGACAAATTTTCTAACACGCCATTTGGCTCAATGTCAGAGTTTTCAAACAGTTGTGATTAGATGAAATGCTGGTCGCTGTATCGGAAAACTCAGCTGTAATCGTTTACAGGTCGTTTTTGCTTTTAAAATATCTTTCAGAGTTCAAATTTGCCGTGTCAAACAGTGCCATCCTCCCCGTAACCCGAAGATTCTCCATCGCCCCCATGATGGACTGGACAGACCGCCATTATCGTTATCTCGCGCGGCTGATCAGTCGACATGCTTTATTATATTCAGAGATGATTACCACGGGCGCGATATTATTCGGAGATCAATCACGTTTTCTAGATTTCAACAATGAAGAACATCCAATTGCCGTTCAATTGGGCGGAAGCAACCCTGTGGAGCTAGCTAAATGTGCACACCTATGTGAACAATGGGGATATGATGAAATAAACCTGAATGTCGGCTGCCCCAGCGACCGGGTTCAGAATAATATGATCGGCGCCTGTCTTATGGCCGAGAAAGATCTAGTATCTGAGTGCCTAAAGGCAATGCGTGATTCTGTTGATATACCAGTCACAGTAAAACATCGGATAGGAATAGATCATCTTGATAGCGAAGACTTTCTTATTGATTTCGTCGATACATTACAAAGAGCGGGAACAACAACCTTTATTATCCACGCCCGTAAAGCCATACTTAAAGGTCTCAGCCCAAAAGAAAATCGAGAGATTCCTCCTCTTATATATGATCGCGTATATAAGATTAAACAACTCTTTCCCAACCTTGAGATCATTATCAACGGCGGCATAAAGACTCTTGAAGAAGTTAAGGAGCATCTTAAATATGTAGATGGCGTTATGGTCGGCCGTGAAGCCTACCAGCGTCCCTGGGTACTGGCAGATATAGACCATCATCTCTATAACGGACCAGCGCTTGAAGACTCTGCATTGGAAATTGGGTACCAATATTTGTCATATATTGAAAAGCAACACGCCAATGGCTTGCCAATATGGCACATGGTGCGGCATAGTCTTGGATTATTTCACGGCCAGAAAGGTGGCAAGGTATTCCGGCGTCATTTAAGCCAGAATGCAGTAAAGAAGGACGCCTCGCCGGCAGTCTTTGAAGAAGCATTAAAGATCATGTCATCCTTCAGCAATAAAGAAGTCTGACGTTTTAAATGCTGAATAACGTTTTACTATCGGAAAAGTTTTGATGTCGGATAGAGCCAGTATTACCAAGGAGCAGTTTTAATGAGTTCCAGATTGCAACAACTAAGAGAAATGACGTCTGTGGTAGCAGACACCGGTGACATAAGCGCCATTAAAGCACACCAGCCTGATGATGCCACCACCAACCCATCCCTGTTATTAAAAGCCGCCTCACTGCCTGAATATGCCTCCTATATAGACGAAGCCGTTTCTCATGGTTCCAGTCAAGACGGCTCGACGCAACAAAAAGCGGCAGCAGCCTGTGATTATCTGGCCGTCAGAATTGGCAAGGAAATATCCATGGTCGTCCCGGGATATGTCTCTACCGAGGTCGATGCCAGACTATCCTTCTGCACTAAGGGCACTGTGGACAAAGCCAGACAAATCATCAAGCTATACGATTCCATTGGCGTCCCTAAAGATAGAATACTCATCAAGATAGCTTCTACCTGGGAAGGAATACGCGCTGCAGAAATACTTCAAAAAGAAGGTATCAACTGCAATTTGACGCTTCTATTTTCATTCTGTCAGGCCGTTGCCTGCGCCGAGGCGGGAGCTTTCTTAATATCTCCCTTTGTCGGCCGTATATACGATTGGTACAAAAAAGCCTGGAACAGAGACCATATAGAGCCAGAAGAAGATCCCGGTGTTCAATCCGTTTCCAGCATTTACCAGTACTACAAAAAGCATGGCTACAATACTATTGTGATGGGCGCCAGTTTCCGTACAACAGGACAAATTATCGCCCTGGCCGGATGCGACAAGTTAACCATCAGCCCGGACTTATTGGCCGAGCTGGATGCGGATAACGCCGCACTTGATCGTGCGCTCACTTTCTCAGGAGACGTTTGCCCCATTCCAACGCCGATTACCGAAGCGCAATTCAGGTGGGAACTTAACGAGGATGCCATGGCAACTGAAAAGCTGGCAGAGGGTATTCGCAAGTTTGCTGAAGACCAGATCAAACTTGAAAACATGATGCTGTCAAAACTGGCCTGAATTATTAGCGACCATTGACGAAGCGTCAAAAGACGAACTAATTGATATATTCATTACCTCAGGAAATGATTTGATGACAGATACCAACATTGTCTGGCACAACTATAAGCTCAACAAAAACCATCGCGCAGCGATTAAGAACCAGAAGCCCTGCGTCATTTGGTTGACCGGTCTTAGCGGCGCGGGCAAGTCAACACTTGCAGAAGCCCTTGACCGAGTCCTTCATGCCAATGACTACCATACTTATGGGCTTGACGGTGATAACGTTCGCCATGGTTTGAATAAGGATCTTGGCTTTTCAGACCGGGACCGTGTCGAAAACATCCGCCGAGTCGGTGAAGCCGCCAAGCTGATGGTAGACGCTGGCTTGATTGTGATCACCGCCTTTATCTCACCATTTCGCAAAGACCGCGAAATGGTGCGGTCACTGTTTGAACCTACCGAATTCATCGAGGTTTTTATCAGCACTCCGATTGAAGACTGTGAAAAGCGGGATCCCAAAGGTCTCTACAAGAAAGCCCGTGCCGGCCTGATTAAAAACTTTACCGGCATTGATTCACCTTACGAAGCGCCGGAAGATCCGGAAATCAATGTAGATACCAGTATATTAAGCATTGAGGAAGCCGTTAAGGAAATCGTGGATTATCTTCAAAAAGGCGGATTTTTATCAGCCCCGGAAGACATCGAGACGCCATCAGCAAACACCTGACGGCACACCAGACCGGCACGCTATGTAGCAGAAGTGTCAATCAAACCGTCGCCATTACAGCGACGGTTAAACTCGTCGTTTACCATCAATAACACGCTTCTGCGTCCATCCGTATCTGCTAGTACAAGTACGCTAACTCCCAGTGTGTTCTGTCAAGCACGCCAGCAATTCCAACACGAGCATACAAACGTTAGCAGGACTTGCACTGGTTACAATAGGCTCCGATACCCTGACATCACCGTAATTCAGGTCAGAAGGAAGAACTGTGCACTCCAACATTTCACGTGATCATGTCTTATGAAAGAAGTGGTTTTCTCGGGGCATAAATCTGATATTGTTATTCCCGAGCCAGCTGCGTGAAAAAAGCATGACGACTTACTCTTGCTCAGGTCGAAGCCTGCATCTTAGCGCAACTAACTCCTACACCGTTTACGAAAGAGTATTGCCATAACAAAGTGAACCCGGAGAAGGAAGAAAAAGGTGAATAAACTTTTTTTACTTGTAACGAATCCAGCACTGTTTGTTAAAAAGTTGTTTGAACGAATACGGCGCTTCTATCGATTACACATAGCTAAAGACGAATTTACAGTTGAAGCAGCACGTTGGTTTGCAGACAAGGGCGATGAGACTTTACGACTCAATTACCCATCACTAAATCAAGACTCAGTTGTATTAGATTTAGGCGGTTACGTTGGAGATTTCGCGTACGAAATTAACAAAAAATATGGATGTAAAGTTTATGTATTTGAGCCACATCCAGATTTTTATGAAAGATGTGTACATAGATTTGCCGATAATAAGAATATCATGCCATTGAATTTTGGTATTGCGGACGAGAACGGCTTCTTTTTGTTATCGGATAGTGTTGATGGCTCATCATTTCTAAATCGAAATCATCAAAAAAAACAGGGGGTTGAATGTGAGATTAGAGAGTTTTTCTCAGTGCTTTCTGATTTAGATATAGAACATGTCGATTTGATGAAAATAAATATTGAAGGTGGCGAGTATCCGCTATTGAAACATATCGCCGACAAAGACAAACTCACAATTGTGGAAGAATACCAGATTCAATTCCATAATTTTATCAAAGGTGCGATAAGTAAACGTAACAGTATAGTATCGGCTTTAAGTAAAACGCACAAAAGAGTTTGGTGTTACACATTTGTGTGGGAGAATTGGAAGAAAATATAATGCCTTTTACATGAATTGACGAGTATCTTTGCTTGACGCTCACAAGAAACACCTGCTCACATTATGCTTAGAAAGTTGAAAAAGCTAGGGAAGCTCTGAATAACTCCCCAAATCAGTCATAATACGGCCACCTTACACTCATCAGGAACACTATCCATGGATCAGATGACTTTCTCCGAAGCTGAATACCAGAATAAGAAGCGTAAGACCCGCCGGGAAATCTTTCTGGAGCGAATTGGATAAGCTGATCCCATGGAAACGCATGGAAAAGAAGATCGCCCGCTATTACCCCAAGGGCGAGAACGGCCGCCCTCCGTATCCGTTATCCACCATGCTTCGTGTCCACTGCATGCAGCTATTTTATAACCTCAGCGATCCTGCCATGGAAGATGCGCTGTATGAGAT
>NZ_AQXX01000029.1 GCF_000376785.1 Hahella ganghwensis DSM 17046 | reverse complement strand
CTTACGCTTCTTATTCTGGTATTCAGCTTCGGAGAAAGTCATCTGATCCATGGATAGTATTCCTGATGAGTGAAGTTGGCCGTATTATGACTGATTTGGGGAGTTATTCAGAGCCTCCCTAGATTAATTTCCTCAAAGCTATCAATGACCTCGGGCGAGATACCACAAAACCCAACAAGCTCACCACTCTCCTTGTCATCTAATGCCCAGGGACCAAACCCCCGTGTGCTATAGCAACTCATACACCAATCGATAAAACGGGCTGTCGCCAGTTTATCATGCACCCCACCGACAGAGTGCTTCATGACTTCCGGATCACTGAGAATCTCCGTTAGTTGAAGTAAATCTTCCTGAGACAATTCCCGAATGTATAATCGGTCAGATTCCGTGATTTTCAAAGCCATCTCCTTATATATAAAAAAAGACCTAATCCCCACCACCTATTGATATAGATACATGACTATTTTACGGTTCGCAGTCCACTAATAAGAAGCCTCTGAAAACGTTTATCACGTCACAACACCAGTGCAGATAGCTTTTCAAAGTTAGCGTAAAAAAGCAGGCTCTTATTCAAGATTCAATGAGAGTTTGATGAACTGCCACTTTCTTTGTTGCGATGGAGTATGCCAATGATCCCCGGGGACCCGAAATTTTCTCTTAATTCCCGATTGAAATCACTACTTTTAGTATCCACGATAACACTGCTCACAGCCTGCGGCGGTGGATCTGACAACAGTGACTCAAGCCAGTCTGATCGGGACACAGATACCAACCAGACCGATACCTCCTCTCAAGGTGACTCTTCAGATCAGGACGATAGTACAGAACCGGATGACGATTCAGATTCAAGTGACGATGGCGGAGATACAGCCGGGAGCCTGGACCTCAGAAACTACTTTTTCACCAGTTACGGCAGTGGAGAAGACACCTCCGGTGACGCCCAGGTTAGCGATACAGGTAATCAACTCTCTTTGAATGGAAACCGCTGGCTGAAGTTCGATCAAAACATCACGATTACTCCTGACACTGTTCTGGAATTCGATTTTGAAAGTGATACCGAAGGTGAGATCCATGGTCTGGGGTTTGATACAGATAATGAACTGAGCCCAAACAACATCTTCCAGGTCTACGGCACTGAAAATTGGGGCGTTACCGGAGCCTACCGTTACTCAGGTAGCGGCAAGAAGCATATCACCATCCCCGTCGGCGAATATTTTACTGGCGAATTTAGCCGCATGGTATTTATCAACGACGAGGACAGGGATAATCCCCAGTCCGACAGTCAGTTCAGTAATATCGTACTCCGCAATGCAGAGATGTCATCCTCAGCCATCGTGCTGGAACACGAAGACTTTGACGACTTGCAACAACCTTCCGACTGGACAATCGGAACACAACTCGGCGGTCAACTGGACTTCAGTAACGGCTATGCGGCTGGCCAGTATCCGGTCCCCGATGGCGAAAGCTACATCTGGTTCAATAAAACAATACTGGATGAACAGATCAGTGAAGTATACGTGCAGTTCAGAGCCCGTATGCCAGACGCTAAACACGGCCTGAAATTCCTGAAGATATTCGGCGAAAAATCCGGCGGCGGTTATGCCAACGTCACTTACGGTCTGGACTATACCGGCATTGATAACGGTAGCTTCTACTCCATAGGCTTTGGCGATGGTTCAACGGTCACCAACGACACCCAGAACATTATCGTGCTCTCAGGTGCCCTTCCGAAACTGGTCGGCCGCAGTTATGGCTCCGCAATGGTTAAAACGCCACAGAACGAGATCTTCTCTTCAGATGACTGGGGAGACGACTGGCACGAGTTTAAGATGTACTTCAAGTTCAACTCAGGTACCACAGCGGCAAACGAAGTCGCGGACGGCGCTATCTACCTGGAGATCGACGGAAAAGTCTACGTTGATGCCAAAGGCGTCTTTAACCGCCATTACAGTAACAGCCTTTACATTCAAAAAGTCGGCCTGTTTGGCTGGTCTCAGGCGGGAACGGAATCTTTCGCCATTGACTACGATGATGTCATCATCTCCAAAGACGGATTCGCCATTCCCTAGTTCAGAAACAGCCGTTCAAACGAACTTTTTAAACACGACGGCCGCAAACCATGCGGCCGTTTTTCGTTACGCCTGCTCCCTATACCACCCTGTTCAATATGGCACAGCTCAAGAAGGCAATGTATCAAATGCGGGGCCCCCTTCAAGATGACTATCCCAGTTGGCTTTCTCGGAAATGAAGAGATGAGCATCAGGTTTAATCGGCACTTCACTATCCAGGCTTCCCGCCGGAACAACCAGCAACTTCCCGTCCATTTGAGCACCAGGAACCGCAGAACCGCAAACCCTGCAGAACGATCTACTATGGCGGGTCGAGGGTATCGTATAAGTGGTAATCTGCCCTTCCCCGATCAGCCAGTTTAGAGTTGCCGTTGTTGAAAACAAATTGGCCGCATGGGCGCTCCCCGTATCTTTTCGGCAGCGATGGCAGTGACACAGGTAAAAACTTTCAAGACTGCCATCTATTTCGTATCTTATCCCGCCGCACAGGCAAGAACCGGTTAACTTATCCATCGGTCGCTCCACTTTGTATACCGTAGGCTGCTATTTATCACAGGCCGCCATTTACCATAGACTTCTATTTACCATAGATTCCCAATTATCCTAGGGTCTAATGTTTCTTTTCCTGCCAGTAATTTCTTTTACGAGCCAGGCATTGCTTCCAGTGCCACTGTGGCCCTACATGCCAGGGCTTAGGCAATCCTGCATTTAACAATTGTTTTAAGATTGTGCCCCCTCCCTAAGGTAACATGCGCTCACAATTTCCAATATGACCGGGACATTGCTGACGCTCTCGTTCTGAGATTCCCAAAGTTATAAATTCCTAAACAGGGTTTGGAGCAGTATGAAATCCATTATTTCAGGTATGTTTTTGGCGCTTTCAGTTGCAGGCAGTGCACAGGCCAACTTGATTCTTAACGGTGATTTTGAGGACACCCAGTTGAGTGGCAACAGTTGGACAGTGTTTGACAGCATTCCTGGCTGGCAGACCACCATGGGCCACAGCATTGAAGTTCAGCGTAACACGATCGTGTCAGCTCAGTCCGGTGATCAGTATGTTGAACTGGATTCCTATGCCAATAGCGCCATGACCCAGAGTCTCAACCTGAAAGCCGGCACCCGTTACGAGCTCAGTTTCTACTATATGCCGCGTACCGATAACGATAACAATGACAACGGCATTGGTGTTTACTGGGATGTTTTTAACGGTGATTTCGCCTCGTTCGATCCAATGAACGAAATCATCAGTATCGACAATATGCAACGTCGGGACATGGCCAACTGGACCGAATACACGCTGATGCTGGAAGCCCCTAGTGAGCTGATGGCACTGTCATTCGCAGGCCTTGGCAACAGTAATTCCGTTGGTGGATTCATTGATAACGTCAGCCTGCAGGCCGTCCCTGAACCTGCCGCTTTAGCAGCGTTTGGAATGGGGCTGGCGGGATTCCTGGGAGTTCGCCAATTCAAGCGCAGTAAATAAGTTCTTCCTTATCATTGTTGATCTATCAAACTTCAGATCTGATCAGACATTGATGGTTTTTCCCGGGCCCTTATGGGCCCTTTTTTTATACGCCACTTTCCACCATATCTCTTATCCTGACAGCTTTTTCAAAGTGATCCAGCTCGTGCAGCTTGATCCACCACGTGGCCGCTTCCATCAATAGTTCCGGGTCGTCATTCTTATTGGCAAAAAAGGCATAGAACGAGACACCAACGGATTCTCCTTTTGCAGCGATTTTCTTGTTACAGATCTCGATGATCTTTTGTCTTAGTTCAGCTCTCATTTATTTGGCAACCTCTTTCATTCCACACCCGTTTTGTCTCACCTGCAAAGCATCAATCGCCGATACAGGAACCTATTATTTCCAGAGCAAATCAGAAACCCTTTATGACCCGGAAAACTGAAATAAACTGGAAGACCCTGTAGGTCTTTCACGATTTCGATTTCATTGGCATCCAGTGATTGCCGCTATAATGCATAGCCTCAACAAATCTTTCTTCCCAATATCGGCTGCAACAAAGACACTGATAAACCCGATTGGAATACCAGGAGGGTGGGTTTCCATCATCGCTGATCAACACAAACTCGCACCCGGCATTTTGAAGATTTTCTCTGTAAGTAGGCCTTGGTTTCTTCGCCTCGTATACTTCTATACATTTACACGTCATCAAGAATGTCGTCTCTCCAATGTGAGCCTATCTCTGTCGTCTATTTAAACGAGTATGGAAGTTAAAAAAATGCCCGGCATCAGCCACAATGCTGTTCACTTAAGAGGAGCAGCATTGCGATCTACTGGATATCGGGTCTTTGATATCTTAACCGTCCGAGGTGTCGTAGGCCTCGGACGCCTCTCCAAAAACAGACTACTAATTCCCGATCTTAACTCTGACAAGCGCCGACCTGTTCCAGATATCGGATTGGAAGCCGCCATCACAATTAACTGAACAGCAATATAATCACACACTGGTTTGAAGCGAATGTCAGACGGGGCTCGATCAAAGCTTACCGCCGCAATCGATGCTTCTCGCCTTATGATGTTGT
>NZ_AQXX01000028.1 GCF_000376785.1 Hahella ganghwensis DSM 17046 | reverse complement strand
GCAGGATCGCTGAGGTTATAAAATAGCTGCATGCAGTGGACACGAAGCATGGTGGATAACGGATACGGAGGGCGGCCGTTCTCGCCCTTGGGTAATAGCGGGCGATCTTCTTTTCCATGCGTTTCCATGGGATCAGCTTATCCATTCGCTCCAGAAAGATTTCCCGGCGGGTCTTACGCTTCTTATTCTGGTATTCAGCTTCGGAGAAAGTCATCTGATCCATGGATAGTATTCCTGATGAGTGAAGTTGGCCGTATTATGACTGATTTGGGGAGTTATTCAGAGCCTCCTTAAAAATGATACAGAGCGCTTAGAAAAGCTCTTCGACCTTTATACAAAAATGACAACAAATTCCAAGAAGAAGGTATCCTGAAAATGACGGAACATAAATCCATCCCCTCTGTTTCAGTAAACTATGCCTGTAACGGCAGCTCAAAAAAATCCAATGAGCTGGGCATGCGCGTTATGCAGGAGCGAGCCTACGAAAAAAGGGGCGAGCAATACCTTCTGATTAAATCGCCGCCTGCGTCTGGAAAAAGCCGCGCATTGATGTTTATTGCACTGGATAAGCTGCATAACCAAAACATTAAAAAAGCCATCATCGTTGTGCCTGAAAAGTCCATTGGGGCGAGCTTTAACAATGAGCCGTTAAGCCAATATGGTTTCTATTGGGATTGGGAGGTAGCCCCAAAATGGAATTTATGTAATGCCCCCGGAGAGGATGGTGGCAAGGTTAATTCTGTTAGTGCGTTTTTGGAAAGTGAAGACAAAGTATTGGTTTGTACTCACGCCACATTCCGCTTTGCCGTTGACAAGTTTGGCATACCTGCTTTTGATGACTGCCTAATCGCTGTTGATGAATTCCACCACGTCAGTGCAAATCCAGATAATCGCTTAGGCGCACAATTAGGGCAATTTATTGCCCGTGACAAAGTGCATATCATCGCCATGACTGGCTCATATTTCAGAGGCGATGCTGAAGCAGTTCTATCCCCACAAGATGAAGCTAATTTCGATACAGTGACATATACCTATTACGAGCAGCTTAACGGCTACGAGTATTTAAAAACCTTGGATATTGGCTATTACTTTTATTCTGGTTCATACGCCGATGACATTCTGAGCGTATTAAACCCGAACGAAAAAACCATTATTCACATTCCCAACGTGAATTCCCGCGAAAGCACGAAAGACAAAATCAAGGAAGTGGAGCATATCATTGAAGAGCTAGGCAACTGGCTTGGCACAGACCCAGCCACAGGCTTTCACTTGGTACAAACGGCAGATAGACGTACGATCAAAATTGCCGATTTGGTAGATGATGACCCCAGCAAGCGCGACAAAGTAACTGCCTCGCTAAAACTACCTGAAGCAAAAAACAATCGCGATCATGTAGACATCATCATCGCGCTTGGTATGGCAAAGGAAGGCTTTGACTGGATATGGTGCGAACACGCCTTAACCGTAGGTTATCGCTCTAGCCTCACTGAAATTATTCAGATCATTGGTCGTGCCACGCGTGATGCCAAAGGCAAAACCCACGCACGCTTTACCAACCTCATTGCAGAGCCGGACGCTTCAGAGGAAGCCGTTACCGATGCCGTGAACGACACCTTAAAAGCCATTGCCGCCAGCTTACTCATGGAGCAGGTACTTGCCCCACGATTTAATTTCACACCTAAGAACGCACAAAGCGCTCCAGTAGAAGGCTTTGACTATGGCGAGAACGGCTACTACCCCAACGGCAATAACGTAGGTTTTAACGAATCTACAGGGCAATTTCAAATTGAGATTAAAGGGCTTGCCGAACCCAAAAGCCCAGATGCGCAGCGTATCTGTCAGGAAGATTTAAACGAGGTAATTACCGCCTTTGTGCAGGATAAAACCGCACTGGAGCGTGGCCTCTTCGATGAAGAAATGATTCCCGAAGAATTAACACAGGTTCGGATGGGTAAAATTGTTAAAGACAAATACCCAGAGCTGGATGACGAAGACCAAGAAGCCATTCGTCAACACGCTATTGCGGCCTTAAACCTTACCCAAAAAGCAAAAGAAATTGTCAACCAAGACAATGATACCGAACGTGGTGGCAGCACTGCTTTTGTGGATGGCGTAAGAAAGTTTGCTATGGATGTGCGCGACTTAGACATAGATTTAATCGACCGTATTAACCCCTTCAGTGAAGCCTACGCGATCTTGGCGAAATCCATGAGCGAGGAAAGTCTGAAACAGGTTGCCGCCGTTATCGCAGCCAAAAAAGTAACGCTGACAGAGGAAGAAGCGAGAGATTTGGTTGACCGTGCCATCAAATTCAAGAAAGAGCGTGGCCGATTGCCAGAACTGACTTCACCCGACCCGTGGGAAAAGCGCATGGCCGAGGGTATTGCTTTCCTTGCTCGAAAAGTAGCGGAGGAAAACAATGGCTGATACCAAAGAACGGAAATCCAATAAAGCATTACTTGAAGAGCTAGGTGTTGATATTACCCCAGCTAAAAAAGTCACCCATACCCCAAAAGAAGAGCGCATTATCGCAGGCTTTGAAGAGATACAGCGCTTTGTTGAAGAGCATGGACACCAACCACAGCACGGCGAAGATAAAGATATTTTTGAACGTCTATACGCCACGCGCCTAGACCGCATTCGTTCACTCGATGAATGTAAGAATCTAGTAGCAGCGTTAGACCATCAAGGTTTACTTACCGCCGAACATGCCATTGCTGAGCCTACAAAGGAATATAAAAGCGACGCGGAGCTTCTTGCGGAGCTAGGTGTAGAAGCCCCCAAAGAAAATGACGTGACCTTCCTGAAGCACGTTAAACCACGCGCCGAAGTACGAGCCGCAAAGGAAATTGCCAGCCGAACGCCTTGCACCGACTTCGACAAATTCAAACCTTTATTCGATCAAGTACAAGCTCAACTCACCCGTGGTTTACTCGAAGCCAAGATACTCAAAAACCAGAAAGGCCAAGCGACAATGGCGGAAATCAATCAGGGAGATTGGTTTATCGTCAACGGCCAGAAAGCCTATATCGCTGAGATCAGCAAAGAGCGCATTCACGGCTTCGACAAGAATGATTACAGGCTTCGAGTTATCTTTGACAACAAAACCGAGAGCGACTTACTTCTTCGTTCCATGCAAAAAGCCCTGTATGTGGATGATGCGAGCAGACGCATTATTTCACTCTCTGCTGGCCCACTATTCGATAGCATTGCAGGCGAAGAAGATACCGCCAGCGGAACAATCTATGTTCTTCGCAGCAGGTCAGATCACCCAACCATAGCCGAAAACCGTAAACTGATTCACAAGATAGGTGTAACATGCGGTAGCGTGGAAACACGCATTGCCAATGCTAAACAAGACCCAACCTATTTAATGGCAGACGTGGAAATTGTAGCAACTTACGAGTTGTACAATATCAGCCGAACAAAACTTGAAAATATCCTGCACCGTTTTTTTGCGAAAGCGAAACTGGAAATAGAGATCAAAGACAGATTTGGAAAGCCTGTTGTTCCGAGGGAGTGGTTCCTTGTTCCATTGTTTGTCATTGATGAAGTGGTTGAAAGAATTAAAGATGGAACGATTGGTGATTATCGTTATGATACGGAGTCAGCAGCTTTGATTATGAGCTAAATTTGTTCTAGGGAGAGTCTGAATAACCCCAAGGTTCTGAGGTAATTCAAACTCTCGACGATATATGGCCGAATATTCAGAGTGTTTTTCCGGCCATTTTGGATCCTACCCCCCTGTGGGGCGTCATCTGGGCTCACTGCCCCTATACCTGCAGCTCTTTCCTTGCCATCAGCAGATTGCTGAAGGCCGCCAACAGATAGAGCCGGCTCTTGTTCTTGGCCAAGCCTCGATAGCGGACTTTGTCGTAACCAAACACCTGCTTGATGTATCTGAACGGGTGTTCCACTTTAGCCCGGATACTGGCTTTGAGTGTCTCCATTCTTTGATGATCTTCACTCAATACCCGACGTTCACCTGGACGCCGCGCGATGAACCAGGCGACACCAGTTCGCTTCTGGTGTTCCTCCCGCTTCTGAATGCCTTGATAACCGGCATCGCCGAAGACGGAGTCTTCTTCTCCGTGCAGCAATTTGTCCGCAACGGTAATGTCATGAACATTCGCCCCAGTTGCTTCAAGGCTATGAATCAGCCCTCGGGCGCTGTCTACACCAATGTGCATCTTCATGCCAAAGTGCCATTCATTGCCCTTCTTGGTCTGACGCATTTCCGGATCACGTTGGCCACTTTGATTTTTGGTGGAACTCGGGGC
>NZ_AQXX01000027.1 GCF_000376785.1 Hahella ganghwensis DSM 17046 | reverse complement strand
CGGAGAAAGTCATCTGATCCATGGATAGTATTCCTGATGAGTGAAGTTGGCCGTATTATGACTGATTTGGGGAGTTATTCAGAGCCTCCCTAAATATATCGACAAGCGCAGGCATCGGTAGCTTCGATGGTGGATTCCAGCCGCCCTGCATGTCTATGCCATAAACCCATCTGTAGATTTACCGCTCTTGATTTATGGCTGATTTATCGTTGTCCTCTCCTTCTTGCTCTCCCTCTTAAAGTATCGGTCAACGCAGACACCCGGTCCACAATCCACAAGGAACAATATTCATGAATTTATATGCCATATATGTCATCGAACCACCAATGAGACAGGGGCTTTTCAGCATGCTAAATGACTCACCATGTATATCCTTTATTCATCTATACACAAAATTTTAGCGCCCAATCATTCTAAACCTATCTATCTGATTTACATGCTATTCCCCTATCCTCCTATGACGCATTACTCTCCAGTATTCAAGCAGGTGATATACTGATTTTTGCTTTCCGCAGGAATTCATCCAATGGAGAGCAAGGGGGTATTATATGGCTATTCAAGACACGTATCAGGAAATTCAACAGACACTGGGACTGGTACCTGAATGGATTAAGCAAATGCCCGAAGGTGGTGTGAACGGTTTCTGGACAGTCACCCGGGATTTTTGGCTGGCAGATACCCAAATACCCAACAAATATAAGGAATTGATTGGTCTGGCCGTAGCAGGTGCAACCCGCTGTAAATACTGCGTCTTATTCCACACTGAAGCCGCACGCATGTTTGGTGCCTCAGATGAGGAAATTGCCGAAGCCAGTCTGATGGGTGCTGTCAGCATGATGGGAAGCACCTTCATTAACGCACAGCAAATCGACTATGAACAGTTCAGGCAGGAAACGCTTGATATAGTCCGCTATGTAAAAGAGCACGAAGCCAGTCAGGCAGCCTGATCCATGCAGGACTCAATCCTTCGCCAATTGAAGAAGGAAAAACTGATTGATGACACCGGCGGCGGTCTGAAGACCACCGCCCGGTGGCAAGCAGCTGTACTGAGATCAGTGACGGAACTCATGGCGAATCCAGCCACAGCCAGTGAAGAAAACCAGGACCTTCGAATCGCCTTCGCCAAAGCCTTGCATAGCATATACGGCGACACCATCAGCGAGGACGAACTCACGGATATGCTATTAGCCATGCTCAATCTCGAAACAAAAAACCTTCAGAAGACTCATTGATAGCAGGCCGCCAAAGTCCTCATCGCAAATTTTAGGCCGTTAATCAGTAGTCCGGTTAAGGTGTAAAAGCTCTCCCCTTCAAAACTCTACTCAAGGTCCATTCAATCGCCCAACTTATTGTTCAGCTTTTAACCGGCCAATAAGTTGCCAAAATGCATAAAGAACTAGACCCAATTTCCTATCTTCAAATCAACAAACAATCAGCTATAATTAATTTTTTACTTGAAGAGATATACACAAGTGATTGTATTTACAGAAGAACAAACAACCGCAAAAACGCTGGCCATCCACTACGCAAAGAAAATGAACGACACTTTCTTCCTGAATTTCGTCTTATCTCGTGCAGACATTACCAGCGAAGAAGATGCCGTTAAAATTTCCGACTCCTTCTGGGCATTGGCCGACATGGCCACCGAGGACTACCACAATAATATCCAGATTGAAGGTATTAATGATGCAGAGTTTTGGACGCTAAAACTGTTCAATGTCGTAATGGGGTACATCACCGAATGCGGCTACGACGATACCTGGCTGAATTATGCAGCATGAGGTCGGGTTCCACCCATTTCTTGCTCGTCAGATCGTTGTCCTCTGGCCGGCTTTACGTTCTCTGATGTCGATGGATTTCCATTTCAGATAACGCTCGCCTTTCTCTGCTTAAATACAAATCGAAGTACAACCGGTTAAAAGCATAGGCGCCCATACTTAATCCCTGCTCTATTAAGTATCGATCTTCTTCTGATCGCTCCCACGCAGGCCGAAGTACATCGAAGAAGTCCTGAGAGTGCTTGATATCAAGCTCTTCATGCAGATTGTAGTGAATTAAATCTGCCTTCGTGATCCAACCATTCTCGACGACATTTTGACCAATCCATGATGAGATATGGCTGAACATTAGCTCTATCATTCCGAGCACCGCAACACCGACGATGTACTCATCCATTACGCAAGCCCCGATAAGCAGAGTGTTGAATGAACGCACCTCAGGCCATAGTTTACGATGAATAATATCGCACTCATTGACTCCACCCACTCGCTCTAAAAATAGCTTGAATGAACTGCCGTGGAACTCTTCCTCCTTCCCTACCCCGTGTTCTTCCCAAACATTGCGCATAATCTCCAGTCTAGCCTTATGGGTGGGTATTTTTCCTGCAGCGGCCGCCATTGGCCGTGGGAAAAAAACGACGGCAAAATAAAACTGTATTTGAGTTTCAATGAAATCTTCTTTTGAAAAACTTCCATTCCTCAAATTCGTAAAGTACGGATTATTCTCATAATCGCTGTCTGACAATATTTGATTGATAACTTCGTTCATTCGCTCTACTCCTTTCAGTACATTAAATTTCATTGGTACCAAGCCACACCGCATGTTGTTTTAACAATCGTTGATCCCAGAATGTGCAATACACTTTGGCTTTTCCATTGGCAGTTAATCCCTGCCGATCAAGGGAATCGATAATGTTCGTTTCGCGAGCATCGACAGCAAAACAGGCTAAAGCGTTGCTCTTCGATCCGGGCTTGATTCCAGCGAGGTACATCAATGTTTTGGATGTGAACTCATGATGAGCCGTGACATGAGCCAATATAATAGGCTGGCTTGTCTGAGTATCCGTGAGGTCTTTTATTCCACCCAGCTCTGTTAAGACACCTTCTTCATGTGACGGTAAAGAAAGCCTTATTTTCTTGTGATATTGATTGGAAGCCTCCCCTAGTGTTTCCAACTGCTGAACAGGACAAAAATACACATTCATATCAGCTACACAACCGAACAAGCATCGCAAGAAATTGGAGGTGCTTCTTTTCTTGAAATCTCCTTTTTCACTTTGCATCGCAATAAAGTACACCAAGGGCCAGGAAAGTATTTTTCTTGAGGTGATAAACCAACGAAAGATCGTCCGGTACATTTTGGCGCTGACTTTCTTCCCTTTGAAGTCATCACAAATCTTTAGATCACAAAAATAGCAGGCATTTCTTTCCTTCTTACCACTTAACTCTATCGTTTTGAAAACTATCGCCATGCATCCGATTAACCTCTCCGAAGAGAAAGCCAATACAAAGTAGGCCTCCCCCATTCTGGAGAAGAATTGCGCGTAATCAGTCCCATGGCTTATGCGGAAGGAGCTTGAACCATTCAAGGGGTACTCGAAGCCTTCCTCCAATGCTCTTAACTCGTGCTCAAATGCAGGTATTTCTGCAGCTGATACAACCTTGGTTGAAATCATTGCTATACCCTTTCAGCTATCACTAACCTGGAGTAAAACATGCTTCTATCCTGGCTTAGAAAGTCCCTGGATAATGACTCGTGCAACCTGAATGAAGGCTCTAACCGGGCTGACAAATCTCGATGGTTATTAAGCTGTCGATAAACTAGTACAGCCCCTTTTTTTAGCTCCCGCAGCAGTTCGATGCTTTCATCTATCTCTTCATCATTCATCCAATCGAAAATGTTGGATAACATGACATAATCAAACTGCTGCAGGTTGACCACATCGCTTAAATATCCATTAAACAATCCCAATGGATTTTTTGAGAGAGGCGTTGTCAGATAAGGAGGTAAACAACCTTCTCTATTGAGGTACTTC
>NZ_AQXX01000026.1 GCF_000376785.1 Hahella ganghwensis DSM 17046 | reverse complement strand
TAGCGGATGGGCCTTTTTTATTGGTGGGATGAAACCCCCAACCTCTTCCCCAGGCCCTGTCCGGATACACGGATGGGGCTTTTTATTGTCTGGAAATAAATTCCAGGATAGAGTCGGGCCTATTTTTCCTTTCGGTTATACAAAGTTATAGCTTCCTTGATTTATCCAGTGAAATACTTTAGAACTTGGCCGCCATGATTGCTTGTTTATGGGGTGTCTGACATAACCGGAGAGGCTGAGATCAGATGAATTACAAGTTGTTGCGAATGCTTTCTGATGGAGAATTTCATTCTGGTGTCGCTTTGGGTGAAAGTTTAGGGCTTACAAGGGCGGCAATATGGAAGAATGTTGCTCAGTTGGAGCAAGCGGGTATAGAGATAGAGAGTGTAAAGGGGCGAGGCTATAGATTGCGTGAGCCTATTGCGATGTTGTCCAAAGAGTTGGTTTGTTCCGCTATAAAGGATAATGAAAGACTTGGGTTAAGAGATTTCCTTTTGTTGGACTCTGTGGATTCGACTAACTCGTATTTGAAGTCACATTCAAAAAATTTGCCGCTGGGAAGTTATGATGTCTGTGTTGCAGAAGAGCAAACCGGCGGAAGAGGTAGAAGAGGGCGCAGCTGGGTAAGCCCAATTGCGAAAAACCTATATGTAAGTATTTCGTTTAGGCTACCAGGGGGGTTCTCATCTTTAAGTGGGTTGAGTTTGGCTTTGGGAGCTGCGACAGCTGAAGCGATCAATTTTTCGGCGGGGTTAAGTGCAGGACTGAAATGGCCAAATGATGTCTGGGTGGCCGGTAAAAAGATTTCTGGGATCTTGGTAGATGTTGAGGGTGAGCACAATGGTCCGGTTCTAGTTGTAGCGGGTATAGGGTTGAATGTTTCAATGAGTGAAGAAGAGGCGACTTCAATAGACCAGCCTTGGACTTCTCTTGAGAGGGAGGTTGGAAGAGGGCTGGACAGAAATGAGCTTCTGTCTTCATTGTTGAATGAGGTATTGAATTCAATAGATCTTTTTATGGAAGGTGGCTTTTCGGCGGTTAGAGATCTATGGGAATCGCATGATGTCTTGATCGGGCGCTCTATCAGGTTGCTTGGCTATAACAATCAGATCGAAGGTGTCTATAAAGGCGTTGATGATATGGGGAATTTGCTGATGGAAACGGCAGATGAAGGTGTAGCTGCATATTCTGCAGGGGAAGTTTCAATAAGGCCTCTCAATGACAGAGTATGAAGTTGATGTAGGAAACACCTATATAAAATGGAGGAAAAGGGTCTCGGGCAAATATTTACCCTCAACGAGGGGGGGGGTAGAGATGCTTGCTAAAGAGTTGTCTGATTGTCCAGCTGATCTGGTGCTGGTTTCATGTGTTGCTGGAGAGGAGATAAGGCGAGCTTTGAATAATTTGTTTGCCGAGCTCGAGGTGCCAACCGCCTATTGGGCTGAGTCTTCTCAAGAAGCATGTGGTGTTCTGAATGGTTATAAAGAATACACAAAATTAGGGGTTGATCGATGGCTTGCCTGTTTGGCTGGCTTTAATAAGTCGGGTGGAAGTGCGTGCTGCATTATAGATTTTGGGAGTGCGATTACTGTTGACATACTGGATGGTGAGGGCAGGCATCTAGGGGGATATATCGCTCCGGGTAGCAGGCTTTGTTTCGAGGCTTTAGGTGCAACAGGTTCATTGGCCGGGCAATATGAATATGTGTCCGGGGGCACGCTTGGTCTGTCTACAAAGAGTTGTATAGAGAGCGGGGTCTATATGATGCAGCTAGGCTTTTTAACCCAGGTGTTGGAGGTCGTTTCAGGTTTGAAATGTTTTGTTACTGGTGGCGGTAGTGCGCAGTTCTCTTCAGTGTTGGACGAAAACTCAGTCGAAATATTTACGGATCTTGTTTTAGATGGTCTTCGTCTGGCTTACGAGGATGACGTTGCAGTAATGGGAAGGGGTGAATAAGTGCGTTGGATATTTTTATCGCTACTTTCCTTGAATGCTATTGTATTTCTAGTGCAATGGCTCGAGTTGCAAAAAAGGCACTCGGTTAGCATGGGCAGTCCAAGGGTTACTTCTGTTGGGGGTGATGGAGGAACATTGACGCTCCTAAGTGAGATCAAGCTAGTGCCTGAGCAAAGTAAAAAAGAGTTTGAGTCGGAAGAGAGAGTTGAGAAGGTAAATAAAGGAGCGTTATGTTTCCTGATAGGACCAATGGAGGGGGAGGATCAGGCTGCGCTGTTACAAAAGGACTTGTTGGAATTGCAGGTGGAGACCAGGATTCATCAAAACACCATCCAATTGGCACCTGAGTACTGGATTTATCTTGAGCCTTTGGATAGTCGAAAGGCAGCAATTATAAAGCTGAAGGAGCTTCAGGTAAGGAAGATAGATAGCTATCTAATTGCTCAAGGGGAGTTAAGGAACGGAATCAGTTTAGGATTATTTCGAAATATTGACTCAGCTAAAGCTCTGCAGAGCCAGAGAGTTCGGCAGGGGTTTGATGCAAAGATGAAGGAGTTGCCTCGAGAAAAAGTTGAATATTGGCTTCTTTCGGAAGATGAGGCCAATGTGCAGCTAATGGGTCGAATTGATAGTGTATTGGCGGGTCAAAAAAATAATATAGAAGCCAGACAAATTTTTTGTAAAAGTGTTGCATCGGGGGGGGAACTTCCGTAGTATAGCGGCCTCGCGATTTGGCGAGTAAGGGCTGGCGTAGCTCAGTTGGTAGAGCAGCTGACTTGTAATCAGCAGGTCGGGGGTTCGATTCCGTCCGCCAGCTCCATTTAATTCTTAAAGAGTTAAGTGTCGCATTTAAAGCTAAATCGTATGCTCTGGAGGGGTTCCCGAGCGGCCAAAGGGATCAGACTGTAAATCTGACGCGAAAGCTTCGCTGGTTCGAATCCAGCCCCCTCCACCATTATTTAGCGGGCGTCGTATAATGGCTATTACCTCAGCCTTCCAAGCTGATGATGCGGGTTCGATTCCCGCCGCCCGCTCCACTAATTAATGATTGGTGAGTTTGAGTGCTCATGTAGCTCAGTCGGTAGAGCACATCCTTGGTAAGGATGAGGTCACCGGTTCAATTCCGGTCATGAGCTCCACATATGATTTGTCTTGAGTTTGTTTTTAAGTTGTCTTGAGGCAAGTGCTAAAGGTACGACAAAGCGTTTTCTTCAGGAGAGGGTCGCAATGGCAAAAGAAAAGTTTGAGCGTAGTAAACCGCACATTAACGTAGGCACCATTGGTCACGTTGACCATGGTAAGACTACTCTGACAGCGGCCCTGACTCGCGTATGTTCTGAAGTTTGGGGTGG
>NZ_AQXX01000025.1 GCF_000376785.1 Hahella ganghwensis DSM 17046 | reverse complement strand
CCCCCAGCCACAAGTCATCCGAATCTTTTTCAACAGATTTCGGTTCGGTCCTCCAGTTGATGTTACTCAACCTTCAACCTGCCCATGGCTAGATCACTCGGTTTCGGGTCTACACCATGCGACTAAACGCCCTATTCAGACTCGGTTTCCCTACGCCTTCCCTATTCGGTTAAGCTCGCCACATAATGTAAGTCGCTGACCCATTATACAAAAGGTACGCAGTCACAGAACAAGTCTGCTCCCACTGCTTGTACGCATACGGTTTCAGGGTCTATTTCACTCCCCTCACAGGGGTTCTTTTCGCCTTTCCCTCACGGTACTGGTTCACTATCGGTCAACTAGGAGTATTTAGCCTTGGAGGATGGTCCCCCCATATTCAGTCAAGATAACACGTGTCCCGACCTACTCGATTTCACTGTGATGGGATTTCGGATACAGGGCTGTCACCCACTATGGCCGCACTTTCCAGAGCGTTCTCCTATCCGTCTCACAGCTTAAGGGCTGCTCCCCGTTCGCTCGCCGCTACTTAGGGAATCTCGGTTGATTTCTTTTCCTCGGGGTACTTAGATGTTTCAGTTCTCCCGGTTCGCCTCCTACACCTATGGATTCAGTGCAGGATACTGAGCAAGCTCAGTGGGTTTCCCCATTCAGAGATCGCCGGGTCAAAGGTTATTTGCCACCTCGCCGACGCTTATCGCAGGCTATCACGTCTTTCATCGCCTCTAGTTGCCTAGGCATCCACCGTATGCGCTTATTCACTTGACCATATAACCCGAAGTAATCTAGTTGCCTAGATCCCAACAGATTATACAGTGCTGGTTTCACCGTAACGATTTGGTGATGTCGCTTTCGCGTCACCACACCGGTGTTTTGCGCTTGAGTATAATCACTCAGTAAAATCTATCCGTTCGATTCATTGTCAAACTGCAACAATCAATCTCTACGTTTCGATTTACTTTTGCTTATCCAAATTGTTAAAGAGCTCTCTGACCAAATGCCAGAAACCAGTTCATTCATCTCTACCAGAGCATGAACTCGTTTCTATCATCTGACGATTACTTGGATTGTTCTGACTCACCTTCACTTTCCCTCGATCGAGGCCAATCTCCCTGAAGAAGAATGGTGGAGCTAAGCAGGATCGAACTGCTGACCTCCTGCGTGCAAGGCAGGCGCTCTCCCAGCTGAGCTATAGCCCCATCTTAAAAGCTACTTTCCCAAACCTACTCAAATACCTTAAGTACATTCGGAGAATTTTCTGAGACAAGGCATGTCTTCGCGCCGCATAGCCTGCTATGCAAGTGAAGCCATAACGCCGTATCAGGAAATTCTGGTGGGTCTGGGTGGACTTGAACCACCGACCTCACCCTTATCAGGGGTGCGCTCTAACCACCTGAGCTACAGACCCAATTCTCATGGGCCCAAGACCCAAATCCAAGCTCTCTTCTCACCAATCAAGCAATTTGTTGTGAACGCTGAACTGAAACAGTCATAAGATATCGTTTAAGGAGGTGATCCAGCCGCAGGTTCCCCTACGGCTACCTTGTTACGACTTCACCCCAGTCATGAATCACACCGTGGTAACCGTCCCCCCAAAGGTTAGACTAGCTACTTCTGGTGCAACCCACTCCCATGGTGTGACGGGCGGTGTGTACAAGGCCCGGGAACGTATTCACCGCGACATTCTGATTCGCGATTACTAGCGATTCCGACTTCATGGAGTCGAGTTGCAGACTCCAATCCGGACTACGAGACGCTTTAAGAGATTAGCTCCACCTCGCGGCTTGGCAACCCTCTGTACGCCCCATTGTAGCACGTGTGTAGCCCTGGTCGTAAGGGCCATGATGACTTGACGTCGTCCCCACCTTCCTCCGGTTTGTCACCGGCAGTCTCCCTAAAGTTCCCACCCGAAGTGCTGGCAAATAAGGACAAGGGTTGCGCTCGTTACGGGACTTAACCCAACATTTCACAACACGAGCTGACGACAGCCATGCAGCACCTGTCTCAGAGTTCCCGAAGGCACCAATCCATCTCTGGAAAGTTCTCTGGATGTCAAGACCAGGTAAGGTTCTTCGCGTTGCTTCGAATTAAACCACATGCTCCACCGCTTGTGCGGGCCCCCGTCAATTCATTTGAGTTTTAACCTTGCGGCCGTACTCCCCAGGCGGTCGACTTATCGCGTTAGCTGCGCCACTAAGCACTCTAAGGTGCCCAACGGCTAGTCGACATCGTTTACGGCGTGGACTACCAGGGTATCTAATCCTGTTTGCTCCCCACGCTTTCGCACCTCAGCGTCAGTTTTTGGCCAGAGAGCCGCCTTCGCCACCGGTATTCCTCCAGATCTCTACGCATTTCACCGCTACACCTGGAATTCTACTCTCCTCTCCAAAACTCTAGCCATGCAGTTCTAAATGCAGTTCCCAGGTTGAGCCCGGGGATTTCACATCTAGCTTACATAACCGCCTACGCGCGCTTTACGCCCAGTAATTCCGATTAACGCTCGCACCCTCCGTATTACCGCGGCTGCTGGCACGGAGTTTGCCGGTGCTTCTTCTGTCGGTAACGTCAACTGTAAGCGCTATTAACACTTACCCTTTCCTCCCGACTGAAAGTGCTTTACGACCCGAAAGCCTTCTTCACACACGCGGCATGGCTGGATCAGGGTTGCCCCCATTGTCCAATATTCCCCACTGCTGCCTCCCGTAGGAGTCTGGACCGTGTCTCAGTTCCAGTGTGACTGATCATCCTCTCAGACCAGTTACAGATCGTCGCCTTGGTGAGCCTTTACCTCACCAACTAGCTAATCTGACATAGGCTCATCTGATAGCGCGAGGTCCGAAGAGCCCCCGCTTTCTCCCGTAGGACGTATGCGGTATTAATCCGGGTTTCCCCGGGCTATCCCCCACTACCAGGCAGATTCCTATGCATTACTCACCCGTCCGCCGCTCGACGCCCCTAGCAAGCTAGGTCGTTTCCGCTCGACTTGCATGTGTTAAGCCTGCCGCCAGCGTTCAATCTGAGCCATGATCAAACTCTTCAGTTTAAAGAGTGCAGATCATTTAAGATCTAAATCTTGCTCAAGTTAAAAACTACTGTACTTTTTGAATTGTACGAGTCACTAACTTAAGGCTGTCTTGTGTCTCACAACCGCCTCAGCTAGCGCCCACAACAAATTGCTTGATTGACTTTTTAAAGATCTTCTCGCCCGGGCATTCATCCCGATGAGGCGCGC
>NZ_AQXX01000024.1 GCF_000376785.1 Hahella ganghwensis DSM 17046 | reverse complement strand
AAAATGGCCGGAAAAACACTCTGAATATTCGGCCATATATCGTCGAGAGTTTGAATTACCTCAGAACCTTGGGGTTATTCAGACTCTCCCTAATTTATCACCCAGCACATTATAAAAGTCTTCAAATGCGTTCAATCTGGTGCTGGATCCTTCATAACCCCAATCGGTTTTTCTCAGATCACGAGTCTCTATATGAGGTCCAGTTGGTTCCCATACATTTTCAAGCCAAATGTTATAAGTGACCCACTTGGAAACATCGATCGCTTTTTGATCCTGAACCTCAGCAACCGCATCATATGAATCGATCGTCATATAATTGATCTGACTCAAGAGATCTTTAAGAGCCAAGGCTTCTTCTGAAGGCTCTGGAAGCGCTGAGCCATCTTGAGGCATCGGCCCACAAAATGAAGTAATTGACAGATCATTTCCACCAACACTTATATCTGCTTGAGGGAGATCACATAAATAGTAATATCCATAATCTTTCCAACCTTCCTGAGATTCAATATTATATATCGCCAATTTAATATCTCTCAGTTTTTCTGGAGAAAAGAACTTGATATATGCAGAGTCATCCTTTTTAACAATTGCTCTAAACTCTACAATTTTACCGTCGTCATTTTTTCTTTGGATAAGCGTGGCTGACGATCCAGTGAAATTCGGGTAGCTTGGACCAACACTAAATTCGGCTACCACAGATGTCTTCACCCCCGCACTCACAGGCGTTATAACACCACCACTCAGAAGCAAACCAGATACTACCACACCTACTGTAAGTTTCTTCATTTAAAACATATCCTTTTGTTTATATAACATTACGAAGAAATAAATATTATGCATCACCAATCACAAGCTGAAATATATAAAACATATTCCAACAACCTCTTTAAATATAATATTGTAGAAGTGGCAAGGTATTGCCAGTGATCAGGTCAACGGGCGCAAGAGTACAGATATTTTATTTTTCTTTCAATACCAGAATAAAATAAAAACATATTGATACTATTTGGCATTTTCAAAGAGAACAAATAAAAACAAATTCTCTTTACAAACATCTACTTAATCACCATTGACACAAAAATGCAACAACATAACCCGTATTATAAAAGTAATTATAATTAGCACATCAACCACGGCCAAAATCACAATCAGCTTGGCTTATTATTGATCTAAAACAATTAAAACATCCAAGATATAGTTTATATGGAGAAATTAACGAAAGAGCGCGGATGATCGTGAATATATGAACATTTTGAGCTGACTTTTAACGCCGCAATGGCAACGCAGGTGGTTTTTCAGAGGTTCCCCCTGGTAGTTATACCTATCATAGAAGGTGTAGGTGCCTATCCGGCGCCTTTCTTCGATAACGGAAGGTAGAAGACAGTCAGGAGGGTCTTGCCCTAGTACAAAGGAGTGTTACGGATGACTGCCAGGAAACTCAAAGGTTCCGCTTCAGGAATTTTTGCTTTTAAATTTGCGGATATGGAAAACGCCATGATCATTAAGAACACCAGTCTTCTGGATGCCATGAATAATGGAGTAAAAGCTCGCAGACAAAAGTTTGCAGTCATCGTTATCGACGAGCAGGGAAATCAAAAACCTAATAACATCGAGGCGCTGACGTCAACACTGGCAAAAGCTGCGCATCTGAATATACCAGTCTATCTGGTGGAAATTGACGCAGAAACTCGCAATAAGAAACTTAATCCCATTGTTATTCAAAATGACGCCAATCCTTCGGTCAAGACTCTGAAAGACCTGAGAGTTAAAGGCGCTACAGTCGTTAAGAAACCACATATCAGTATGTTTAACGCCAAAGCCTCACTGGATATGAAGAGCGAAATCCAAAAGAACAATATTGATTCAGTTGTGATTATGGGGACCAAAACCAATCAATGCGTCAAAGTCAATGCTGTCGGAGGTTATGTTGATCGCTTGAACAAAGAGTACTACGAAGGACTTAATAAGCTCTGCCATGTACACACTTGTGACGCGATTTTACGCGATGTCTCACCGGCCACCTGGAAGAACGAAAAGAACGTATTCTTTTATGAAAAATTTGCATAGCGGTTCACGGTAGAAGTGTGAGTACTGACCCAGGGAAGGGTCGGTTGACGGCAACGGCCCGGTAATACAAATTTCTCATCCCATAGGCAAGACAGCTTCAAGCAGGTTAACACTCAATTACTGTACTGCCAGCCAGATACCCACCGCCATCATCACAGAACCGGAAATTCGATTGAGTAACCGGACATTCCCACCGTTAAACAAAAACTGGCGCAAAGTTCTTCCACCGGTGGCATAGAGAACCAGACAAATAAACTCAATCGCGAGAATCAACACCAGCAATAATGCCAACTGTGGCACCAGAGGCTTATCCGTCACGATGAATGGAGGCAACAGAGACACCATAAAGGCCCACCCTTTCGGGTTCGCCACAGCAGTAACAAAGCCTTGTGACGCCAGTTTTAGCCGGGGAACATCGACAGCCTCTTCCATATTATCCGGAATCGCCATACGGCCCTTTGACAGCCACATCTGAACGCCAAGATAGAATAGATAAGCACCTCCAAGGTATTTGAACACTTCGAAGACCTGAGGATATTGCAACATCACAGTGGCAACTCCGACCACTGCCGCGAGTGCGACCAACCCTACCCCGATCAGTTCGCCCCACATCATATGCAGCGTCCGTTTCAGTCCAATACTCAGCCCCATGGTCAAAGCCAGAGTCATACACATCCCCGGCGTCGCAGACACCAGGAAAAACGTTGGAATAAATAAAACCAGAACGGACCACTCCACGAAGCAACCTCATAAACCAAGTGATGACTGAATAACCCACTGTAAACGCTTCTTTATATCAGGATACCCGGAAAATTTCTTATCTTTTCCAGACACCGATTCACCCTCCCTTATCTTGCTCTGCGGCGTGCAGAAATCACATTTTCTGCTATAAAAGTAATAACGGGACCTAAGCGCCTGCGGCTAAGGAGAGTCTGAATAACCCCAAGGTTCTGAGGTAATTCAAACTCTCGACGATATATGGCCGAATATTCAGAGT
>NZ_AQXX01000023.1 GCF_000376785.1 Hahella ganghwensis DSM 17046 | reverse complement strand
TTACACCTACGACGACCAAGGCAATCGACTGTCTTATAGCTATGACAATAACGGAGACGGCACAGCGGATCAGATTAGTCTTTACACCTACGACGCTAGTGGTGGGCGTACTTCTTACACAAGAGATGATGATGCTGATGGCACTCCAGAGCGCACAGAAACGATAACGCCCCAATACGTCGGATGGGCGGTTTACTATACATGGCTAGATTATTAGGACGAATATTTGGTCATAGGGAATACTGCCCAATCATTTTTAGGCCTGAGTTAGAGTGTAGTAAAAATATACTGACTACGATGTTTTGGGTCATTTTAGGTGGTCGATGTCGACAGGTTTTAAATAGTGGTCTTCATTGTTTTTATGGACCTTTTACATTGTTGTTTAATTGGAGTAATCAATTATGCCATCAAAGATTTATTTTATGCCATTTGACCCCAAATATCCGGGAATTCTGAAGACCTACCAAGAATATCGTGCTACTGGAGTCTACACTAAGTCCGATGGGAAATTTGGTTTTCAAAAAAACTTACACTGCATGACTGACGACATGACCGACGGATTTCTAACCAGCGAGATTTAGTGGGAAGGTACAGGACATTCGACTAGTCTCCGCGGATACTATACAGAGGAAGACCAGATTTTGGTTCGCGGCCATTGTCATCCAGGCGATGATTATATATATGGCGCTAAGTCTGGAGGCGAGAAAGTCTCTTTTCAACAGGTTGCGAATCGTATCTTTTGTTCAAATTTACCTCTTTCTTACAAAGGTAAACTTATTTGCTACAACTGTCATAGTGGAGAACCTTCCAAAACAAGTTCATCGAAACCATTTGCTCAGAAGTTAGCGAACTATATGTATTCGTTAGGGTATAAGTCATGTCAGTTTTTTGGCTACCTTGGCGCGATGGATTCATTTGCGAAGCCTGGCCCAATGGGCAAGGCTATTTATTCTCGCGCTTCTGGCGATACTTCTGAAGCACCGCTCGGCACCGCAGCTATGGCCACTGTCCAGTTCCATCCCGAAGTTAAAACCATCACCACACCGCCCTCAAGATCCCGGTTTAAGCCCTGGTAATAAAGCTATCCAGACTATGTGATAGCCACCACTAAACAGGGTGGCTATTTAATTAATATGTTTTATTTTCATTCTGCTTCAAAAGCATTAACTTTATAAGCAAAAATTAGAAATATTACCAAATTAAATTTATTTATAATTTACTTTCAAAATACATAACATTTTTAACTTTAAAAAACGTAAACAATACAGAAAAACCATTCATATAAAACCACAAAAACATATGATATATAATTCAATAAATGTGGAGCTTTTTATGAATAATCCCAAAACCAGTACTGATAGTGGAGAGCTGTTCAAAGACCGGAGGAAAACAACACCTAGTGATAAGTCATCATTTAAAAAAGTTGATAGAAGATGCAAATCCTTCAGAGATAGTAAGTCCTGGTACCTCAATGTAAATATATTAGGAAATGGATAAAAGTAATAAACCCACCTTCTTTGAAGATGGGTTTTCTTTCAGCCTCCTCAGGTGATCCTGCCCCAGTTTTTAGTACAGCTCTTGCCTCTGTGGAGAACTTAAGCGAGAAAAATCCATCACTGACCTACCCCAACATTTAGTCCAACCGGCTCTTAGTACGTCGTGAGCTGAGTTGAGTAAAACTTCCCTTTATTGACCAAATAAAATCCAAACACATGCATTCACTGTCGGACGAACAGGTGGTCATGCGCTGGGTCGAAAACCCTTACTGGCAATATTTCTGTGGCGAAGAAGAGTTCCAGCATCGCTTTCCCATGGATGGCAGCTCCCTGTCCCGCTTCCGTCGCCGTATTGGCGAGAAAGGGGACAGAGTGTTGTTGAAGATGAGTGTGGGCCTGGCGGAGGCAACGGGGACGGTCAGCCCAGAGAGTTTCAAGATGGTGGCGGTAGATACCACCGTGATGCCCAAGGCCATTGCCCATCCTACCGACAGTAGGTTGATGGCCAAATGCCTGACCCAGTTGGTGGCGCTGGCCAAGCGTGAAGGCGTACGTTTCCGGCAGACCTATGAGAGCAAGCTGAAATCCCTGCAATTCCAGATCAGTCGTTATGCCCATGCCCGTCAGTTCAAGCGCATGCGAAAATTGCTGAAGACCCTGCGCAATTATCTGGGTCGGGTCGCTCGTGAGGTGATGCGGCAGAAACCCTATCCCGAGCAGAGTCCGGCGTTACAGCGGAAATACTATCAGGCGCTGAAACTCCAGCTTCAAACCCTGGATCGCCAAACCACCCACAAACTCTACAGTCTGCATGAACCTGAGGTGGTCTGCATTGCCAAGGGCAAGTCCCGAACGCCGTATTAGTTTGGCTGCAAAGTCAGTGTCGCCAGCACCGCCCAAGAG
Organism: Hahella ganghwensis DSM 17046; assembly: GCF_000376785.1. GTDB lineage: Bacteria > Pseudomonadota > Gammaproteobacteria > Pseudomonadales > Oleiphilaceae > Hahella > Hahella ganghwensis. The sequence goes on along the minus strand of NZ_AQXX01000023.1, from coordinate 596 downwards.
GGGCTGGTGGTGGATTGTCAGGCACTGCCTCACAACCCTTATGACGGCCACACTCTGGAAGGCGCCTTGCTACGGATCTTCGATCACGTGGGCCGCATGCCGGAGCATGCCCTGGTGGATCGAGGCTATCGCGGCAGCGAGACCACGCCCTATGCTCAGGTACATATTACCGGCAAACAAAAGGGCCGGGACAAAGCCCACGTCCAGCAAGGGCGGCGCAACAGCGTGGAGCCGATTATCGGTCATCTCAAGCAGGAAGGCCTGCTGGATCGTTGTTATCTGAAAGGCCAAGAAGGTAACGAAGTGCATGCATTACTGTGCGGGACGGGCTTCAACCTGAGAAAGATCTTGAAGAAGCTGGCCGAGCTTCTTTGTGCCTTAGGTTTATGGCAGGCAACTGCCGACAATGTCGAAAGAATAATGCAATTGCTTGGATTTTATCTGGTCAATAAAGGGAAGTTTTACTCAACTCAGCTCACGACGGCGTAAAAAACGGGGTTACCAAGTAACATCGATGCAGCCAAGCACAGTTGGGCGATCACCGCATGTTGGACTGGATGGATCGCCATGGCGTGGACTACATCATTGGTATCGCC
>NZ_AQXX01000022.1 GCF_000376785.1 Hahella ganghwensis DSM 17046 | reverse complement strand
TTATGACAATCATAACAAGTGTCCACTAAAAAATAAGTGGACACTATCCAGGTCAGTTGGTAGCGCGCTCAAGATGGGGTTACCGGACGCTTACAGTAAAGGTGCCATAGAAGAGTATTACCCAGAGGAAGTAACATCGAACTGTTCAAAACCGGAAAGAGCATTGAAGGTTACAGAACGCATTTCGTCCAGAGATGATGCTTTAGGTTTGTCACAGCCCTTATCTGTAGATAGGTCAACGGAATTCGAAGAAATATTTGCGTCAATCTTCGGGCAGTAATGGGGATAAGCAGTGAATACTTATGATTTTAGGAACCTTAGCCACGCGGATTTCGAAGATCTCGCAAGAGATCTAATCGGCAAAGAAATGGGGTTAGGTTTGAGGCCTTCTCTGAAGGTCCTGATGGTGGAATGGATGGTAGACATTCTAAGGGGGGCTGATCTAATAGTCCTTCAGGCCAAACATTATGCAGGTTCAACATTTTCTACTTTAAAGAATAGGATGAATCGTGAGAAAGAGGCTCTTCATAAGTTAAACACTCCTCGATATATTTTGGTTACGTCTCATCCATTGACCCCGCTTAAAAAAAAGAAGCTTATAGAGGTTTGTGGCTCAGAATTACTTTGTGAACATGATATTTGGGGGCCTGGAAGAAAATGGGACATCCATAAACCTGCAATCACATGTCGCACACCCATAAAGTAACGCCCCCCAAGCTCCCCAGTACGTTAGGGCTGCCGCAAAGAGTCCTTTAACTCGTTCGTTTCTTGAGTCAGCACTTCCAACACGTCACTTCTGCTATAGGACACGATATTGCTGGTTACAGACTGACCGGGGACGGACGGTTGTTGGAATTGAAAATCTATCCTGTCAAAGTCGATCTCCAGTAGAGAGACCTCTTTACCGTCATTGCTGATAAGCGATAAATCATAGAAATTCAGGCTGATATAGTTCGGGCCTTTCATGTCAAAGTAGGTGTCGCTATCTTTGGTGGTTAGAGGTATTCCTGACGAGGAATCAATCTTTTTCCCATCCTTGAAGAGGGTGGCAATGACTCTGAAGGAGTAGTTGTCGTGGTCGTCATCAACATGTTTGATGATTTCGCTGGAATGAAAACGAAAAGCCAGATAGCTACCTGTCAGGGGAAGATCAAGGCTTCTCCTTCCACCATTCGTGTAACTGGCTTTCTCAAGAATGCCGGGGGATATGTGTACTTGTGCAGGTGTACAACCGATAAGGACGAAGCACATTAGAGCAAGCCACAAATTACCAACCTGTCTCATTAGATTGCTCCAATCGCTTTGGGGTTGGTTGGGGCATTGATCATTTCTGCTCCTGACCCTAGAGAACGAGTAAGTTGAATAACCGAGATTTGCAGGGGCGGCTACATAGCTTCATTGTCGAAGTTGGTAATTTGTGCGCCAAATACTGTGACGGCTTCCTTTTCAAGGCGCTCTTTTAGGCCTACTAACTCTAAGCAATCATTGCCCGCATCGGCGGCTTCATCCTCAGACGTATTAGCTATGTGTTGCAGTCTGGCAATTTCACTGGTAAGAGATACAAGCACAGCACGGGCTTCCCAATCCAAAAGGGAAACATTCATTTCTCTAAGTTCGGCTATTATTCCCCCTGCTTTTTGAACGAAAAAAAGTGACATCCATGAATCTGTGGAGAATATCTGAAACACTCAAAAAACAAGCTGATCGAGAGGTTTCCGCTACCTACCGGAAAAATGGGACATCCATCTGAACTTCTACATCTTACTTGATCTTTTTTACTGCCTTCAGTTTCGCAGCAAACGCGACTGTATCCGCCTTAATTTTATTCCGCTCTTTCTGAAGTTGTTCACGGATCTGTTCTATGGTCTTTTGCTCAGATTGGTCAGTCTTCATCTTTTGATTCCTTCAATTCTTTAATCATCCGCTGGTATTCTATATCGTTTCGTGGTCCGAGAAGCCGATGCTCGTCTTCTGGCAGCTCTTTCGAAACCTCTTTGACCTTTTCAATGTCTTTTCTGATTTGCTCTCTCATTCCTTCGAGCTTTTTACGAAGATCATTCATAAGTCAGCCTCATTGTCAGGTGAGTGCAATTGCCAGCACTGTTGTACTTTGGTTCATAACCAGCCTTTGAATACAGTCTAACATGTGCTGGACTCACAGGCTCACAAAGCCAGAGCTCATTTGATCCAAGCATCCTGGCGTAGGCGGTAGCGGCGAATAGCATTATTTCAAGCACCATCCCGTTAAGTTGCGAGGTTAAAGGGGAGCGTTCAAGTGCGTGCAACTTGAGAATCATTTTTCTATGGCTTGGGACGCCATAACAAAGGGCTACCAGTTGTCCGGCATGCTTGATTGCTATATCAAATCTCTTTACGCCAGCATTGGAGTGGTAACTATGATACATCCGTGTCCACTCCCAGCTCGCTGCCCGACTGGAATTCTTCCACAGTCCCGCCCATGTTTCTGCTGTCTGTGCGTCCTTGTAGGAAATTTCTGAGAACTTGAGGCCGTATCCCGAATATTCGCTTTCAGCAAACTCAAATACGACCTGTCTTAGAGCCTCATAGCGACTTATCGTCTCTTTGTAACTCCTTTGCACAACTGTACTCCCTGATTCCTTGTTGGTGCAGGCGATTCTACCAAACTAAGATTGCTGCCGGGATCGACCTTTTGGCATAACAGATTGGTGTGTGAGACGTCCGAAAACTAGTTGGACAATCGTTTTTCGCTCCATACTAATCAACGAATAGTTATCTGGGTGATGAGATGGATGCCTCTCCTCTATCGGCGTCAAATGCGCCACACTTGTAGTGTCAACAAACAAGTATAGAGGAGGCATCCATCATGAATATTAAGCTCATCGGAGTGGATTT
>NZ_AQXX01000021.1 GCF_000376785.1 Hahella ganghwensis DSM 17046 | reverse complement strand
CGGAGAAAGTCATCTGATCCATGGATAGTATTCCTGATGAGTGAAGTTGGCCGTATTATGACTGATTTGGGGAGTTATTCAGAGCCTCCCTAGTAGGGCAGATGAGAGCGCTAAACCGTTGGAGGATGCAGTCGAATTTATGAGGTTATCTATAGATGATAGCTCTGCTTACTTCGATAAAACACATCAAAAGCCTAATGATAAGGCTTGGACGCAATTACGAAAAGAGATCGATAAGGAATCGATAGAGTGTCAGTTTAATAAGATGCAAAAAATTGACTCGGAAGCAGCAAGCTGGTTTTTCAGGGAAGTTATGAAAGGATTCTTACTCTCACCAAGAGCCTCGATGCAGGAAATAGAAAATAAATATTCTTCAGAACAAATGACTCGCTTGGAAAACATAATAACTGAGCTGGGGAGGCGAAGTGATTGCTATGGCAACGCCGTAATGAAAAGGGCTAATGAACTCAGGAAGATTGGAGTCGATCCTCACAAAATTCCAAGATAACTAATAGAAAATAATAGTCGTAATTTATAAGGAAGTATTGGTGGCGACATATATTGTCGTATCAATTGATAAAGTGGTTTTAAGATAAAAATGGAGTGTCGAAAACCAAGGATTTAAAGGCATAGCGTTGGTGTTTCCGCACCTGATCATGTATCAAGGTCTGCCGGTTGAATCTAAGGTTAATTATGTGTTGCGGCCGATGTGATATTGGCGACTAGTGCGTGCTGAATAAGCGACTATGATCGGTCTGAAGCAGCTCAATCGGAACGACACAGGTCTGACTCTGTGTGCAAGTAATTGTCTGAGAAGGAAAGTGTGTTTTCAATATTTAATGACGTGTTCCAAATCAGCACAGAACTTAATAACCAAGTGATAATAAGCGAATTTTAAATAAGGAGTGTTAAATGAATAAAAGAAATTTCGTGTTTTTCGTAGGAATAACTTTATTAAGCCTAATTCTGAGCGGATGCTTTTACGCCGGACGTGCTATACAAGGTGTGGTTGGTTTGTCATCAGATCATTGTGAGGATTGGCACCCGGTTTATGCCTCTATGAGCGGTTGTTCTCCAAAAGCCAATTTTGGCGTAACCACAAAAAATGCCAACGACACTGTGTATCAGAGATGTTTGCTCATACATGCGATAGGTAAAGGACGTTACGATGTTTTTAGCTCTTTACTTGGAAGTGGTGCAGATCCTAGCAAATGCGGAGATAACTATCAGGCAGAAATATATAACGCTTGGATATCGGGCGGTGGATGTTATGACAAACGATTTATTGAACGTTTTGAGAGGAATGGATTAGAACCTTCTCAAAGTGCGGAAGAGCTTCTCGAATTTTCACTAAGAATGGCATGTGGTACCGGAGTATCACTGGCTGTTGCAAAGGGGGCTGATCCCAATGCTGTTAGAAAAAATGGGGCACTACCGCTTGATGCGGTTGTTTGGTCTACATCTTTGGACAGAATTAGAACAGTAGAAATACTCGTTAAGTTAGGGGCAGATCCTTTTAAAGTGTCCCCTAAAACAGGAGTTAGTCCATATCAATATGCAGTTGAGAATTCATCGAAGTTGAATAATTGGCCTCTTTTGGAAAAAGCGTTACTTCAGAACTAGCGTACTCTGGTTGTAAATAGAAGTTATGTACTTGTCGTTAGGTATACATTTTAGGGAATGCGAATGAGTGTAGATAATCGTGGAAGCTATCAAGATACCCGGGCTTTATTGAATTCACTTTTAGCACAGGTTTCAGCCGAAAGCTTTTTGGATGATGTCTTGGGAAAAGAGTGGGAAATGAGAGGGCGGCTTGCAAATGGGCCAAACCATTATGATCATTTTCCAGAGCCTATTGGAGATGAGCAAAGCGCTACGCAATCCACAGGGTTAATGCTAGACGACTTCTTTAGCGAGTGGTCAGTACTGCATCAACTACCTAATACAAGTAGTGGCTTTTCTGCAACCATACTTCAAAGCAAAGACGGGGAAATAGCTCTTTCTTTTCGTAGCACTGAATCCTTACCTAGTAGCTTAGGGGGAGACTTTGAGAGAGACGGAGGCTCAGGAGCAGATGGAGAGATATTAAAAAAAGGTTTTGCCTTTGGGCAGTTACTGGATATGGAAAAGTATTATGGTCAACTGGTAGCAGGCGATGGTGACTGGATATCAAACTTGGATGCAGCCCAGAAAAGTCAAATATCCAGCTATTTAAAAAATCCCGATAAGCAGCTTTCTGTAACCGGTTACTCTTTGGGTAGCCATATGGCCCAAGTATTCACCATTCTTCATCCAGATAAGGTTGTTAATGCGACAACGTTTAATGGGGCTGGTTTTGGTCTCTTAGAAGGAGTCGAGCAAACCGTTAGTGCCTATAACGTGGGTTTAACAACGATGTTGAACAATATGAGACGTTATTTGGACGACCCTGGTGAATTGATTAAAGATTTAGGGAGAGTCTGAATAACCCCAAGGTTCTGAGGTAATTCAAACTCTCGACGATATATGGCCGAATATTCAGAGTGTTTTTCCGGCCATTTT
>NZ_AQXX01000020.1 GCF_000376785.1 Hahella ganghwensis DSM 17046 | reverse complement strand
ATACACGGCATTATACTGGTACGTGGCCACTTCCCGGCCCTGGGCATCATACTCATGCTCGATGACATAGCCTTCGGCATCAATGCTGTATTTGAGCTGGCCTTTGGCGTCGTACACTGTATGGCTCTGCGCCGGTGCCGACTGTGTTGCCGCAAAGCCTTCCAGGGCAGACAAGGTCATTTCCTGGCCGGGATAGGCGGTCTCAAACCGTTGGGTAACCACTTCCCGGCCCAGTGTGTCGTACACATGGCCGATCACATAACCGTCGGCATCAATGCTGTACTTGACCCGGTCCTGGGCGTCGTACACATAGTGCGTGCTGTTGCCCAGGGTGTCCGTCGATTTGATCAAGCGACCCAGGTCATCGTATTCCTTGTGCGTGCGGGACAGTTCTGTCAGCGTGCTGCTGACATCGTTTTCCACCACATGGGTCAATTGTCCGGCGCTGTTGAAGTGACTGACGCTCTGATGGCCCACCGCATCGGTGGTCACCACCTGGTTGCCCTGGTATTCCGTGCTTGAACGAATCACCCCCAGGGCATCTTTGGTCGACAACAGACGCCCCAGGCCGTCATACACATACAGGGTCTCGCCGTTATTGGCCTGGTGGCCCATGGCACTGGGCAGGTCATTGGCGGTTTCCACCGGTGCCTGGTGACCGGCACTGACTTCTTTCAGCAACCAGCCGTTATGGTCGTAGACGTAGAAGGCTGTGGCCGCTGTGGCGGTGATGCCCGCGCCATTGGCATCGGTCTCACTGTAGGTGGTTTTCTGGCTCAGCTGGCCACGGAAGTCGTAGGCATAATCCACCCGGCTCACCCCGGCCTGCAGGGCTCCGGTGGACCAGGTTTGCAAGGTGCTTAATGTGGGCACCGCGTCCACCGCCAGACCACTGAGGTCATAGCGCTGGGTATGACCGAGGGTGGTTTGCAGTTGATGTTGCGCGTTGTACTGGTATTCGACCACGCCGCCCAGGGCATCGATCTCAAACCGCAGCAGGCCGTTGTCATCGTAGATCCGGCGACTGGTCTGTCCGTCACTGGCGCTCTGGGGCCCCTCGATCCCGTCCGGATCCGCCACCTGGTAGCGGGTCTGGGTTTCGATCTGGTTACGGTCGTTGTAGGTGTAGGTGGTCACAAAGCCCAGGGCATCGTGCTGTTCCAACAGGTTGCCCTGTTCATCGTAACGGGAGGTGAGTCGGGCACCACTGGCGTCAATCACTTCCACCAGATTGCCGTCACTGTCATAACGGTACTGCTGCAGGGCACTGGCCGTGGCATTCTGGGGGCGTTCGATCTCGGTGATCTGACCTTCCGCATCATAGCGCAGGAGGGTCTGGTAACCGGTCTCGGTGGTGGGGTCGCTGACCCGGGTGATCACCGTTTCCCGGTTCGCCAGATCATAGGCATAGGTGGTCAGAAGCGCATCGTCTCCTTCCCCCTGCATCACCCGACTGACCCGGTATTCCCCGTCCACCAGCTCATAACCGAAACTCAGTACCGTGCCATCGCTCTGCACAATGCGCGAGACCCGTTTACTGGTGCCTTCATAGGCATAAGTGGTCATGTATCGCTGACCATCGGCAATGCTGCTGTCTTCCGGGGTGATGTCGACTTTGACCCGATACAGGCGGTCCTGGCTGTCATAGTGGTAGGAGGTCGTCGCCTGCAGGTGTCCGTTGGCCAGCCGGGTTTTGACACGCTCCGGGCGCCCTTCGCTGTCGTAGTAGATCTCGACTTTCTCGCCAGCGGCATTGGCGATCGTGACTTTTGACGCCGTCCGGCTGATCCCTAACCGGGTCGGGTCGTCTTCATGCTTGAGTCCGAACAGCACGCCCTGGTCATCATAGATTTCCTGCTGTCGGGTGGACCCTTCCGTCCACAGAAAACGGTACACGCTGTTGGGGTTGTAGCTGATGGTGTCATGGGCACCACTGCCGACCGTGGATACATAGAGGCCCGTCGCCTCATCGTAGGTGTATACCGTGCGGCTGCCGTCTCCGGCCACCCGGGTGATGGTGCTGCCGGCCTGCCCCAGGGTCGCATTGTCAAACTCCAGGGTCTGGTTGAAGTTAAAGTAGAAGTTGTCACCGTTATCATCGGTGAACTGGCCCTGGCTGTTGTAGGTCCGAACCAGGCTGCTGTCCCGGGCAATGCCCATCAGCAATTCGTCCCGGGTCTGCAGGATCAGGTTACCGGTGGTCGCATTCACATAGGCGGCTTCTCCTGACTGGCCCTGCCGGAGTTGGGACAGACCTGCCCCGCCCGTCAGTTCCTTGCCAAACAGACCTAACCCTTCTCCTGTTACGACCGCAACCATGGTGTCACCCTACT
>NZ_AQXX01000019.1 GCF_000376785.1 Hahella ganghwensis DSM 17046 | reverse complement strand
CGGAGAAAGTCATCTGATCCATGGATAGTATTCCTGATGAGTGAAGTTGGCCGTATTATGACTGATTTGGGGAGTTATTCAGAGCCTCCCTAGGTATCCGAGAATTTTATATGTCTCTTCAGATCTCGTGTTGGTAGTAATTACACGGTTTTTTGCGTCTACGATTAAATTTGCATCTCCACATATTATAGTTATATCTGGTATACCTCTGAGGTTGCCGCCAGTGTCATATGACCACATTGATTTTGATGGAGGTAGCTGCTTTTGAAACCAAATCTCAATTAATTTTGACTTGTAGCAAAAGGTAAATATCGGTTTTGTTCTTCTAAACTCCAATGAGTTAATTTGAGAACAAGTTATTCCCAGACCCGCTATGGCATCAAAAATCTTTTTTAAGCACCAAACCTCAAAGATACGATCAAGGAAGGACTGGTCACTGGGAAACGTGACAAAAACATCCCTTAGATGGGGGTTGCTGTCAATACTTGATGCGCCGTCTATTGAGTTAGTGAGGTTTTCATAAGCAAGCAATAGTTTTGAATAGCTTCTTTCGTTACTTGTTTGTCGCCGATTAATTCTACGCTTAGTTTCAAAAAATAATCTCGATAGCTTTCCATTTACAGTTATTTCAGACCATGGCGGCATCTTCAAATAATCTCTCAAGTATCTTCTTTGCTTTTTTGCTCTTTCAAATTCGGCGGAATGAGTTGGTATTGAAATTGACAAAAGCACTTTAAGCGTATAATCAATCAGTGCTTTTGCGAACATGTTTTCTGGTGTTGAAGCTGACTGAACACTAACGATTACAGGGTATGATGGTGGATACTTTTTTCTTTGGAATTTTTGATTTACATATCTATTTGTATCAAGCCTGCCCCTGATTGAACCATAAGAGTCTGTTCTTGATGATATTGTTTGTGTTGAATGCCTTTCCTGTAAGTCTCTAATTGATTCTAGAACAAGTGAGGCGATAGAAATGTAGTGTCGAGCCTTAAGCTGATTTTCAAATACGGAAAAGTCGCTCTCACCTCCCTCGTATAAAGAAATTCTCATATCGCGTAACGCGACATTTTTGCCTGAAAAATAAGTGGCGAGCAAGGGGATAGATTCTTTAAAGAAACGATTCTCAATCATGATTAATTAATCTAAAGGAGTAAAAACTAAGCCTGCATTTGCAATTGTAAGTAGCTCCCTTCTTGTTCTTTTATTGAATGGAGAATTCAGGTTGTTGGCTAACGAGAGTATGGTTTCGTGATCAATTGCATCTGCTTCAAATAGAGGCACGATCTTTACAGATGAAGCCCAGTCCATTGCGTCATTAATCTTTCCTTGAGTCACGTTTTCAGATTGAAGCAATTGAACAAGAAAGAGTTCAATGGTATCGATGATTTGAGCAGTTCCTATTGGCAGGAAGGGAATGTCAGTGGTTGTTGAGTATCTTACGGAGCTTATCAAATCCATAAGTTTTTCTATTGCATCAAAATATGTCGTGCTTAAAAGCTCAAGAAACTCTGACTTTTTATGAGCAAAAGAATCTGGATCTAAAGTTGTTGCACGTCTAGCAGCCTTAGATGACACCTTATCGATAACGGCGCTGAGCTCCTTTATAGCCGCTATTTCTGATTTGTTATTTATTGACCAGCTCACCCCGTCTGGCTTACGCGGTGGAATATCGATTGTAATAAAAGTAAACCTTCTTCTAATGGCCTGACTTAGATTGTTAACAAACTGTCTATCATAAGAATTCAATGTGGCAATCAGACGAAATCTTCGCGGAATAATCAATCGGCGATTTCCTTCGGGTTGGTGCGGGAGATTTACTGGCACCAAGTCATCCGTCCCCAGGACTGTGAATAGCTCTCCGAACGCTTTATCTAGATGTGCTCTGTTTAATTCATCGATAATCAGCCATTCAGCCTGCGGCTGTTTGGGGTCATCAAAGTGCTGAACAATTCTGTTCGCACAGTTTATTACTGTTTGCGTAAAACAACCGTTGACGGGTACAACCTGTTCTTTATGCTCATTAGTTAATTGAAGTTCTAGGCGGCCGATTACATCATAAATAGTCCAATCATCGTGTGCAGTTACTAAGGAGGCTCTGAATAACTCCCCAAATCAGTCATAATACGGCCAACTTCACTCATCAGGAATACTATCCATGGATCAGATGACTTTCTCCG
>NZ_AQXX01000018.1 GCF_000376785.1 Hahella ganghwensis DSM 17046 | reverse complement strand
TCTTTTGAGTACTTCTTTCGTGTGGTCAATTTCTTCATCTCCAGTTAGGGGTATTATCCTTAACTGGGTTGGTCTGTTCTATTAGGCCACGTCAGTTCTATTAGGCCACGTCAGAGAGGGCTGCTAATGAAGCTTGAAGCGCCCTCAAAGAAAATGCTGGCAATTACGAAATCGAAAGCAAAGATGTATGAGTTTGCTATTGATGAAGCATCCCATATAGAGCTGCCTGTCGATCCACGTAAGCTATTGGTTACGACTATTGGCATATTAGGCGACTTGTCTGCTATCGAAGCTCGTGAAGAACAACAGGTTGAAGAGACTGATGAACATGAAGAGTTAAAGTCTAAGCTTATATCCGTTGGGCAATATTTTGATGCTTTGATTCAGTCGCATCTGGCTGATGAGATGACTATTTATCTAAAGGTTATAGGTTCGGCGGCCTACTATCTAGCGAACATGCCTGGCAGCTCCATCGTTCTAGCCAAAAGTTTACCCTATGAAACAGAGCTGCTCACTGACACTAATCTTGAGGGGGTTTTGATATGGATATTAAAGTCTGACTTTGACAAAGGTTGGTATCGCGTCGAAGAAACCTATTTAACTCAAGCTATAGATGATGTCGGCTATGCCACTCGAAGATTCTTTAGTTTAAGCGTTAATGCTGAGAGTTTAAAACGGGCAATACAGGTCTTAAGGCACGAAGTTTACGGAAAAGGTTCTGATAGAGAGCTTTTATTTGTTGATATTATTTCTTCTATCCTGCTAAGAAAAATCAAAAACTCGTCAATCAACTGTTTGCCAAAATATACACAAATCCCCATAGAGAAATGGGTCAATGTGATTACTAAGCCAAAATTTGTTCAAGAGTTTTGGCCAGCTCAGAGGTTGCTGGGTGAGCAAGGCGTTTTGTCTGGTTTATCTGCCGTTGTGCAGATGCCCACGAGCGCGGGAAAGACAAAATCGACAGAATTAATAGTTCGAAGCTCTTTTTTGTCAGGGCGTTCTGATGTTGCCGTAATTGTAGCGCCATTTAGAGCTTTGTGCAGGGAGATTACCGCTACATTTGAACATGCGTTCGAAGATGAAGATGTAAATATCAATGAATTGCAAGATGTTCTGGATATTTCCGATAGTGACGACGATCTCATAAGATTTTTAACCGGACAAGCCTCCAAGGATGGAATGGCGACCAAGTCTATAGTCGTTACCACACCCGAGAAACTTGTTTATCTTTTGAGGCATGAACCTGCTTTAGCTGACTCAATTGGTTTGCTTATTTTTGACGAAGGTCATCAGTTTGACACTGGAAGGAGAGGTGTCACTTATGAGCTATTGATGGCCTACCTCAAATCCCGAGTAGGTGATGATGTTCAGAAGGTTTTGATCTCCGCAGTAATGGCTAACGCAAACTCTATTGGCGAATGGCTTAATGGGGAGGCCGGTATTGAGATTCAAGGTGCCGGATGTATACCAACAGTAAGAAGTACAGCCTTCGCAAGCTGGCAAACTGAAATGGGTCAACTCCAATATATCGATCAAGATCGTGAGGCAGATAGAGATTTTTTCGTTCCTAGGGTGATTGAGCAAATAAACCTCGGAACGAGAGGTCGAGAGAGGACCGATCGGCTTTTTCCCGCCAGAAACGATAACCCCAGCATCGCAGCTTATTTAGGGCTTAAATTATGCCATCAAGGGCCTGTTGCAATCTTCTGCGGTGTAAAAAGTACTGTCACGTCAATATGCGATCTTTTAGTTGATTACTACGACAGAGGTCTTGTTTTACCACCACCGAGCACTTCTAGTGATCAAAGCGAATTGGATAAAATTGCTCATCTTGCCAGTTTACATTTTGGAGATGAGTTTATATTTACACGTTCGATTTCCCTTGGAATATTACCGCATAGTTCCAACATTCCGAATGGAATCCGGGTTTCTGTAGAGTGGGCAATGACGTGGCCTAATAGAACAGACCAACCCAGTTAAGGATAATACCCCTAACTGGAGATGAAGAAATTGACCACACGAAAGAAGTACTCAAAAG
>NZ_AQXX01000017.1 GCF_000376785.1 Hahella ganghwensis DSM 17046 | reverse complement strand
TATGACAATCATAACAAGTGTCCACTAAAAAATAAGTGGACACTATCCAGTCAGTTGGTAGCGCGCTCAAGATGGGGTTACCGGACGCTTACGATAGTTCTGTCATCCTTCACACACTTGTAGATCTCTGCGTAGATCACTGAACTGTCTGTTCCTGCAGACAGCACTCCTACCACCAGCAGAAACATGAGGACGTGCTTGTTCATACCGCGAGGCCTCAACGAAACCAAGTTTAATGTTAACACGATATCCATGGGCCTGGTTGAAGGGGCCGGTGTCGTTGAAAGGCCAGATAAACGGGTTGTGGTCCTGCCGGGATGGTTGATTTACACTTGAAGTATTGAACAACTATTGAGCAGTCGTCAGGCCCGGTCTCAAGAGACAGGCTTTTGTCGCGTCCGCCAATGGTGATAAAGGTAAACGAACGCTGAGGAGAGAGACATGGCGCTAAATGCTTATCTTCGCCTCAAGATTGACGGCAGTGATATTGATGTCGCCCCAGGCGAGGATAACTCCGCCATAACAATGGGAGGCATCGATGTATCCACTGCGCTTGAGACTATGTTCTTCAAGGCTTCCATGGATATGGAGGGCAGCTCTGGAGAGTTGAGAGCCTCCACTTATCCGGAAGTCAAACCCGCCGAGTTCTGGGTTCGTATTGGGAAAAGCACCCCCCAACTTGCCCAGGCTTTTTGCCAGAGAAAACGTGTAGATCTGTCGCTGGAAGTTTTCCACCTGAATCATGAAATCGGAGATATTGAACTTCTGTTCAAATATGAAATTGATCAGGGGCGCATCGTCCGGTTTGAACTGGAGAATCCGAGTACCTTTGAAGGAGCCAGTGCATCCTATCCGGCGTTAGTTCGATTGGGAGTGATTCCCCACATTATCCGGTGGCAGTCGGTAACTCAGAGGCGGGAGTTTGAGTACAACTGGAGTGCTCGAAGTTAGAGGCCGCTGATACCACATAGTTTTTCGGGGGAGGCGCAAAAAATGATTATGCGCCTCGAATGGGTTCAATCTCCGTAGATGTCGAAATCAAAGTATTTGCCGGCCCTCTTATCGTAAGTACCATCAGCCCGAATGGCGCAGTTTTCTGATGATGTTGTCCTGAAAAGTGCTTCGATTCAATAAATTGCGATCTAGCCTGTTGTGGTAACGAGATCCCAAGAGAGTGTATATGCGCACGCACGGTTTCTCGTAAATGAGGTTGATTGACCTTCTTGGATTTCACACTGGAATCAGTGGGCTGGAGGAACTATCTTCAAATTGTTGGAATGGAAAAATGCGCGTGCGCGATATACACATGTTATAGCGCGAAACTTCCTATAGGTTGTAGGAGATGACATGGAAACAATAAAAATTGTACATATTTCTGATTTGCATATCTCTGAGCATTTAACAAGAGGCGCTGATTCTCACTTTAAGTGGCCTCACAGGTATGGTCATAATATGCAAGCCTTTTTAGCCTTAGATGGATTTCTGAAAAAGAAAGATTGGGATTTGCTAGTAATTACCGGGGATGTGTCAAGGATTGGTAACAGTGAAAGTTTTGAGTATGTAAGAAATTGGTTGGAAAATGAAATAAATATTGGAGCCCATAGTGTAGGGCTGAATCTTTCCAAGGATGAAAATAGAAGATATATAATTATTCCTGGCAACCATGATAGATTTAATGGCGCTAAGGTCCAAGGCTCTTTAGAAAAGTACAATCACGAATTCCCCGTAGTAAGGTCTGGCACCACTGAATCTTTATTTGTTTCAGATGTGAGGGTTAATATACATCTTTATGATAGCACTCAGGATAATCATAGTTTTGCCTACGGTTTCATTGACCAAAAAAACCTAACACCTAAGAATTGTGCGCCTGAAGACTTAGGGAGAGTCTGAATAACCCCAAGGTTCTGAGGTAATTCAAACTCTCGACGATATATGGCCGAATATTCAGAGTGTTTTTCCGGCCATTTT
>NZ_AQXX01000016.1 GCF_000376785.1 Hahella ganghwensis DSM 17046 | reverse complement strand
CCCCCGCCGGAAGACCAAGGGTTCCTGCGCAACGCTAATCGGCGCAGGGTGAGTCGGCCCCTAAGGCGAGACCGAAAGGTGTAGTCGATGGGAAATCGGTTAAAATTCCGATACTTTGTATTGCTGCGATGGGGGGACGGAGAAGGCTAGGCCAGCACACTGTTGGATGTGTGTTTAAGCCCGTAGGGAGTGAACTTAGGTAAATCCGGGTTCATAATCCTGAGAGGTGATGACGAGGTCTCTTAACGAGACTGAAGTGGTTGATGCCCAGCTTCCAGGAAAAGCCTCTAAGCTTCAGGCAATACAGAACCGTACCCCAAACCGACACAGGTGGTCAGGTAGAGAATACCAAGGCGCTTGAGAGAACTCGGGTGAAGGAACTAGGCAAAATGGTGCCGTAACTTCGGGAGAAGGCACGCCGTCATGTACGTGAAAGCCCTGCGGCTGGAGCGGAAGGCGGTCGAAGATACCAGGCCCCTGCGACTGTTTATTAAAAACACAGCACTCTGCAAACACGAAAGTGGACGTATAGGGTGTGACGCCTGCCCGGTGCCGGAAGGTTAATTGATGGGGTTAGCTTCGGCGAAGCTCTTGATCGAAGCCCCGGTAAACGGCGGCCGTAACTATAACGGTCCTAAGGTAGCGAAATTCCTTGTCGGGTAAGTTCCGACCTGCACGAATGGCGTAACGATGGGGGCGCTGTCTCCACCCGAGACTCAGTGAAATTGAAATCGCAGTGAAGATGCTGTGTATCCGCGGCTAGACGGAAAGACCCCGTGAACCTTTACTACAGCTTCACAGTGAACTTTGAACCTACTTGTGTAGGATAGGTGGGAGGCTTTGAAGTGGCGACGCCAGTTGTCATGGAGCCATCCTTGAAATACCACCCTGGTATGTTTGAGGTTCTAACTCTGGCTGGTTATCCCGGTCGAGGACATTGTGTGGTGGGTAGTTTGACTGGGGCGGTCTCCTCCCAAAGAGTAACGGAGGAGCACGAAGGTGCGCTAAGTACGGTCGGACATCGTACGGTTAGTGTAATGGCATAAGCGCGCTTAACTGCGAGACCCACACGTCGAGCAGGTACGAAAGTAGGTCATAGTGATCCGGTGGTTCTGTATGGAAGGGCCATCGCTCAACGGATAAAAGGTACTCCGGGGATAACAGGCTGATACCGCCCAAGAGTTCACATCGACGGCGGTGTTTGGCACCTCGATGTCGGCTCATCACATCCTGGGGCTGAAGCCGGTCCCAAGGGTATGGCTGTTCGCCATTTAAAGTGGTACGCGAGCTGGGTTTAGAACGTCGTGAGACAGTTCGGTCCCTATCTGCCGTGGACGTTGGAGATTTGAGAAGAGTTGCTCCTAGTACGAGAGGACCGGAGTGAACGAACCGCTGGTGTTCGGGTTGTGATGCCAATTGCATTGCCCGGTAGCTACGTTCGGACAGGATAACCGCTGAAAGCATCTAAGCGGGAAGCCCCCTTCAAGATGAGATCTCCCTGAGGACTTGATCCTCCTAAAGGGCCCTTGTAGACCACGAGGTTGATAGGCTGGGTGTGTAAGCGCTGCGAGGCGTTGAGCTAACCAGTACTAATTGCCCGAGAGGCTTGACCATATAACACCGAAGTGATTTAGGTGTTTTGTGAAAGAGTATAATCAACTTGCTTATCCGATTGTTACGAGTGATCGAATGCCGATTTTATCAGTGGCCTTGCGAAGGTAAGAAAGCAGGGTTGCGAAACGAACAAGCCAAGGCTTAGCAGTTTCGCCTGATGATCATAGCGAGCTGGAACCACCTGATCCCTTTCCGAACTCAGAAGTGAAACAGTTCAGCGCCGATGGTAGTGTGGTTCGTCCATGCAAGAGTAGGTCGTCGTCAGGCTTCTAATACATAAAGAAGGCTCATCCTAGCGGATGGGCCTTTTTTATTGG
>NZ_AQXX01000015.1 GCF_000376785.1 Hahella ganghwensis DSM 17046 | reverse complement strand
TTGGATTACCAAAGCCCGAATCAATATGAAACGGCCTGGAAAGAATTACGAGAAGTTGCTTAACTGGGTTGTCACAAATCAGTTGACCACGTCAAGCTTCCGCTCTTTTTCATCGGTAATGTAATTGGCGATTGCCGTACAGAGTTTTATCTCGGTGTGAGATTCTTCAATGCAGCTACGTACGATATGGGATGCTAAAGGTCCCACGTAGGTACTTAATAGCTGTATCAGGCGTTGGATTTTCTCTTCGCTGATTACTGTGCCAACGGTGCTTTTATATTTGGCGTTGGGTCTTCCGAGGATCGGTATGTTTGAGGCTTTGCGACTATCTAGTTTCTGGTTTTTCCCGGTGATGCTTTTCAGGCATTTTGTTCGGGTCTGTTCAATAAAGTCGTGTCGTTCCGGGCCGTCGGGGACGTATCGTGATAATTTATTGATCATCTCCGGCAGGGATTCTGACTGTACTGCGACCCTTTGGGTGAGGTGAGTGGAGACTGGCCCGACATGCTGAGCCAACGCAGTGATAAGGATCTCGGTGATTTCGGTAGAAAGTTTCAGTGGTGAGGTAGCTTTTGTCGGGGCTGCGCTGAGCAACTTGCCCTGACTGGTGTCTGATTTGGCTACTTTACTTCCTTTTTTATCGGTCGATCTGGTTGCAATAGTATCCATACAAATGCCGCCTGGTTGTGTCGTTTTAATTTTTAGTATGAGCACCAAGCACCGGTCTTGTGGGAAGAGGATTCATCCCAGTGACCTGGAGACTTGATATGTCGGGTGGAATAGGTGCTGCATTATTACGGACTATAATGCAGTCTGCCCAACCGAACGTGATGCTTTCTTGTTACCGCTGACAGATTCAATTCCAGCCTACGTCCTGGCGTTTGTTTTTGGTTCCTGAAACCACAGTTGCAATAGAATGTATATGCAATGGTTCACAATCCCAAAAGATCGGCATGGAAGAAATGTCGATAGTGGATAATAGTCAATGTTTTACCTTCCTGTCGATAGATTGGTCAGGGTTTCTTAAAACGATTGTTTGTCTGGCCTGATGGAAGTGAGGGCAGAAGTAGAACACCTTGGTTTTTGTGATCTTTTGTCGTCTAATTGCGGCGCCTGTATCAGATAATAAAGATGATGACATGGCTCTTTTAAGCTTCTTTCATTATTCAGTGTTTATTAAGCTACACACCTATTTAATACAGGTTGTTTAGTCACGTCATGTTTGTGTGTATTGGTGATTCATCATTAAAGGAGAGTTCGATGAAGCAATTAACGTCCATTCTGGTGTCTGCCGCGATTTTATTCAGTGCTTCCACAATGTCTGATGCTGAAGAATACCGGCGATATGGTAAAGAGCAGGAACTTAGAGAGTTGCGTAAAGAAGTCCGTCTTTTGCGTGCTGATATTGCCCGGCTCGAGGACCTGATCATCGAAATGCATGAGGCCCGTCAACCTCCTGTGGATGTGAGCTTAAATAATCGCTGGGGATGCTATATGAATGATGTCAGGGCCGGCGGTATCTACGGCGTCGGTGCAACGGAAGCTGAAGCCAAAGGTGTTACCCTGGAAAAATGTAGCAATAAAGGCGGTGCCTGTTTCGAAAGCGACTTGAAGTGCAGCGCTAACGAATCCTGAACTTAGGTGGGCGAAAGGTGTATATTGGCAGCTTGGATGTGTCGTTAGGGATTCTCTGATTGCTTTCATTTATAGATAGTTAAGTAAGCGTCCGGTAACCCCATCTTGAGCGCGCTACCAACTGACTGGATAGTGTCCACTTATTTTTTTAGTGGACACTTGTTATGATTGTCATAAGCGCACCTCGCTCCTCCAGAAAACGTCGCCAATATTCCGCAGAATTTAAAGCTAAGATTATT
>NZ_AQXX01000014.1 GCF_000376785.1 Hahella ganghwensis DSM 17046 | reverse complement strand
AGCTCGAACTGGTGGACCAATCAGTGGCGGATGATGCTCTCGACCTATGCCTATCTGCTCTTCGAGGCTCTGAGAAAGTATCTCAGTGGTACAGAATGGGCCAAAGATTCCATCAACACCCTCCGACTCCGTTTACTCCAAATTGGGGCAGTGATTATCGGGAATTGGGGAAAACGAAGGACAAAATAATCTATGATTACCCGATGAGACTATGGACAGCCTCATCGGGGGCTTCATGAGAAATGCAGACTAGAACCCAGGCGCAACGAGATGAACTGGTGGAGCGCATGCGACCGGTTTGCGTTGCAAAAAATCATGAGGCTCTTGCGTCGCGCGCGGACGACATTTATAATATGCAAACTATGGTTTAGAAATTGTGACTAACTTGATGCACTTCTTTCGGCGATACGTCTTAGGAGGCAAATTGGTTTAGGGTGAGTCGATGGTGGAACCTCTAATTCAACAACTTCGTAAACTCTGTTCTGCAGTGATAATGTCATTCCTGCTGGGTGCTCTTGTAGCCTGTGGTGGGTCTGGAGGAGGCAGTGATAACAACGATGCAGTTGCAGGGAGCGAAAGTATAACGATTGATGTTGTGGTTAGGGATTTGGTCGGTCGTGATTTGATAATCCAGAGTAGTGGTGGGGACACCATTACCATTCCTGAAAATGGGACTCACTCATTCGAGACTTCTGTCGATGATGATGGTGGCGCTGTGCTGTCCGTCGCCAGCCAGCCTTCAGAGCCAGAGCAACTTTGTGTCGTTTTGGATCGCAGTAGTACTTCTACGGAAGCGGAGGTCGACTGTTCTCTTCTGGTTGGTTATTTCAGTGATAGTCCTGTCGAAGGTTTGACATACACAACGACAAGTCAATCGGGCTATACAGATCAGGAGGGTCGTTTTCTTTATCAGGCAGGTGAAGAAATCAGTTTTTTTGTCGGGGATATGCAGATCGGGGACTCGGTGGCTGCAAAGGCGCATATGACTCCGGTGGATATTGTGACAGGTGCCAAGCTTTACACAAGGGCATCAGATATTGAGAGAATCTACAACGGTGACCTCTCCAAACAGGATGAAACCAGTTTTAACCGTCTGCACAATATCCTGACCTTTCTTCAATCCATAGATGAAGATTCAAGTTCCGACAATGGCATCCGTATCACTGCGGAAGTTAGTGCGCTGTTTAATGGGGTGAGTATTGATTTTGAAGAGGATTACGATGATTTTGAGGATGATGATAATCTTCGGCGAATTTTGAACGGGGCAGCAAACGCTGGATTGCTTCAATATGGCGGTATCCTTAAAACCATGCAAGCTCTGGATCATTTTTACAATGCTCAGGGGATATCCTATTCTTTTCCCATTCCCGGGTATAGTGATGTCGATAGCGATGGTGATGGCTCCGTTGATTACAATCAAAGCTACGATTTTGATAGTTCCGGCGGCATGGTCGCTGATGATTTAACTTATGCTTCTGGAACATTTTACTACTATCGCTATACCTATGATAGGTGGGGAAATCGGCTGTCAGAAAACTATATGGAATCTGGTTCGGTGGGCGACCCGACCAAAGTCTATACCTACGACAATAGTGGCAATCTACTATCTGGGATTGAAGATTTAGACCGGGACGGAGCGCCTAATCGTATTTATTTTTACACCTACGACGACCAAGGCAATCGACTGTCTTATACCGATGACAGTAACGGAGACGGCACAGCGGATC
>NZ_AQXX01000013.1 GCF_000376785.1 Hahella ganghwensis DSM 17046 | reverse complement strand
AGGTAACTGACCAGTGGCTGGCGACCACAGAAGACATACAGCGGCAGGAAACAGTAATGGTCATAATACCCATGCGGAAGGCCGCCCCGAAAGAATCGGCCCTCCTGGTTGCTATGGACCGGAATATCCGAGGCGTCGAAGTCGAGTACAACCCTTTTGGGAGGCTTCGCGTATGAGGCGACAAACCGTTCCCACATAGCCCGGTGCGCCTCAATCACAGCGGCCCGTTCTACCCGTTGTTCCATCCGGCCCAAAGTGGCTTTGCTCGCCAGAGGAGTCACCCGGTTTAACGCGGTTTGGAACGCGTGATCCTCGCGCAGGCTATCGTGATCATTCAGGTCTTCATAGCCACAGGCGATGCTGTAGAGTCGCTGTCACACCAGATCCTGCACCGGATGTTGTACTTTTGCCGGTTGCCGTTCATCGACGACACATTGAGCCAGGTCGCGACCGACCCCGGTCTTCTGGTCAATCTCTCGAAGCAACAATAGCCCGGCGTCAGAGGTAATGTGTCCACCCGAGAATTGGGCTTGAACAAGACGTTTTTGCAGTGGCGAAAAGGACAGAGATTCTGGTAGCATTTTGGCCAACGGATGGTGTGCTTGTTTTTCGACTTAAATAATTGAAATATAAACCTATCAGCCGTTTTTGTTAGTGTCTCGTGAGAAATCCGGGCTAAGCTCATGATCGTATGCATCCGGTGATCATGAACGACTGGCGAGATTATTTCAGACTCATCTCATATTGGAAAAGACTGAATCTTGACTAAGGGGTCCACTTCAGCTACAGCATCCAAAGAACACTATTTAACGATGTGGTTCGTGCACTTGTCGAAGAGTTTGCTCCAACAATGCGTCAGCTTGAACCACAATTTAAGTCATCCATCAATGCGTAACTTCTAATTACTATGTTTGAAATTATTTGTGAGGTATTGATATACATTCATCGTCACTTTAAAAGCTCTAGCTTCAGTTTTTCTTCAGGGGGTTTGGTATTGCTTTTTGTAATAAATTTTTTGATTGCTCTTGCTCTTGTGTTGATGTTCCAATTAGACGGATCTGAAGAACCAAGTCTTGTGTTTTTAGTCGTCGGGGCTTGGTTTTTTGGTTTGATATTTTATCCATTTTTTGTTTTCTTCTATAGCTTCAGAGTATTTGAAGTGCTGATTAGTGGATCCTTTGAAGATATAACTTTTTTTGACATATTGGGACTTTTTATGACCTATGCTTCAGCATTTTTGATTGTTCGTAAGTTGATTTTATTTAAACTTAAAGGTAAACCTAATACAACTAGTGGTATAGAGATTTTTATACTGTCTGTTATGCTAAACATCTCCACCATTTTTCTCTTTTTCAGGGTACTCGTTTATGCGGCTTAGTAACCGGGGTCAGCAACTGTCTTTAGTAAAAATGTCTAAATTACCCATTAGTCAGTGATCAATCCGAATTTCCACCGTGGGTATGTGGATAAATAAGGGTCTTCCTTTATTTCAGTGGGTTGGGAGCCATATCCAGCCCTCCAAAGTGGAATAACATGGCTCTCTTGAATCGCTCTCTATTTCGATAACCTTTGGCCTTCACTCGCATAGATCTGATTTTTCCATTAATCGCCTCTGCAAGAGCATTTGAGACTCTAACCCGGATTTCTCATGAAGCCCCCCGATGAGTCGGCTCGCGGCCTCGTCGGGTAAGCATAAATCATTCTGGTCCTTCGCTTTCCCCGATTCCTACCGGATATTTCCGTTA
>NZ_AQXX01000012.1 GCF_000376785.1 Hahella ganghwensis DSM 17046 | reverse complement strand
CTCCGCTGCAGAAGAGGTGCGCATTATACGTCGCTTGCTCGACGTTGCAACCCCTTTCTTCAGAAAAATCCAAAATAATATATTTTGGTTAAAAAGCACTCGATAGACCGTTAACAGGAAGCCCCGGATATCCCCTTCATATCCGGGACCAATATGAGCAGAGAGCTAAACTATACGCACCCGGGCAATCTTCTTTTTACCCGCCTGAACGATCTGGGTCGTACCAGGAAGAAATCTATAGTCAGGCGCAATTTTTTCGCCATCTACAAAAACAGCACCACGCCCAAGCGCATCTTTTGCGGCAGCACCATTTGCAGCCAACCCAGCCAGACGCAATAAGGAAGCGGCGAAGATTTCAGCCTGCCCTTCGGCACTAACCTCAACTTCTTTCACATCCTCAGGAATTTCACCCAATCGGACTTGGTTACCCGCTCCTTTATGCGCACCCTCAGCCGCTTCTTTACCATGAAAACGAGTGATGATCTCTTCAGCCAATTCACGCTTGACCTCTTGAGGATTTCTTCCCTCTTTAATTTGCTGAAGCAAAGCTTCCACTTCTTCCATAGGCCGGAAGCTCAGCAACTCGAAGTAACGCGCAATCAAATCATCCGGCATAGAGAGCAGTTTGGTGTACATTTCACCCGGGAGGTCATTCACCCCAACATAGTTACCAAGCGACTTCGACATTTTCTGGACGCCATCCAACCCTTCCAGGATTGGCATGGTAATAATTACCTGCGGAGCCTGTCCTGCATTCTTTTGCAGCATACGCCCCATAAGCAGATTGAACTTCTGATCAGTCCCGCCCAGCTCGACATCCGCCTCCAAAGCAACGCTATCCTGCCCCTGCACTAATGGATACAGAAATTCATGGATTGAAATCGACTGCTCATTGGCATAACGCTTATTGAAATCATCTCGCTCCAACATACGAGCAACCGTGTATTGCCCTGCCAGACGAATCATGTCCGCCGCTGACATTTGCCCCATCCATTCGCTATTGAAACGAACTTTGGTCTTCGCCGGATCGAGAATTTTGAATACCTGCTCTTTATATGTCTCCGCATTTCTGGCGACATCATCTAGAGTCAAAGGGGGCCTGGTAGCACTTTTGCCGGTAGGGTCTCCGATCATTCCAGTGAAGTCCCCAATCAGGAATATCACCTCGTGCCCCAAATCCTGAAATTGCTTCAGCTTATTAATAAGTACTGTGTGCCCCAGATGCAAATCAGGTGCAGTGGGATCAAAACCGGCTTTGATTTTCAAAGGCCTGCCTTGTTTGAGCTTTTCAACCAGCTCTTCTTCTTTGGTAATTTCGTCTGTTCCGCGCTTGATAAGCGCCAGGGATTCTTCAAGAGATACTGATGACATTCGTCTTCCGGCCTGTTGCAACTTGTTACGCTATTAACACTCGGTAATCGACTTCGTTGACCATTTTCACACATACTCTTGCGGCAAAATGATCAACTATTGATCGAAAGGCGCCACAGTATACCAGTATTTTTTTAGGGAGGCTCTGAATAACTCCCCAAATCAGTCATAATACGGCCAACTTCACTCATCAGGAATACTATCCATGGATCAGATGACTTTCTCCGA
>NZ_AQXX01000011.1 GCF_000376785.1 Hahella ganghwensis DSM 17046 | reverse complement strand
CAGTAGTATTTACAAGAAAATAGCCAGCCCCCTCTATTCTCATCTCTAGGATGGCTGTGACTGCTCAAAATAAACAGCAGGTTGCGCAGAAGATAATGGAACAGTGCTCACAAAATCACGGTAGGAGTGCTCAAAATCACAAGAATCTGCAACTGCATGCACTGGGTATTTTTGCGCAGAGTGCCTGCCCATTTAGCCACCTGTGCCGGAACGGTCTGCGCAGGCTGCTGGATAAACCTGCGCAGACGATCACTCTGTAGACTATTGATTATGGCTGTCCCTTTCTTCTCTGGTTTGTGGGCGCTCTAGCTTATCCTACTTAATTCGAACTCCTACTGAATCTTGCGAAATATATAAAAACACATCGTTTCCATATGGAATCTTCTCTTTATGCAAAACTTCACGCTTCTCTATATAAGTAAAACGCCCCTCAACAAAAACGCAGTCCTGAAATTTAATAACATTATCCGATACTGTAGCGCCAGCCCTACAATAAAAGCTCATTTCAAGGATAATCCCACCACTATCACCCTTATCTCGAATATCAATAGATATATAGCTTTCCAGTTGCCTAACGTCTAATTCGACACGCAAACTGCCTCTTTCAAAGCCATATTGATGGCGAACCTCATAATCCTCAATAATAGGGACCACTTCAGTAATCACCAGGAAGTCTGTTTCATCCCATTTTAATCTGTCCATAGGCTATCCCTCATAAAGAGCATGTATCAATACTGGTAGTTCATCTCCATCGGATCTACGGAATTCTAACTGCCAACCATCTATATTCAAGCGCGTATTCAGAGGCACCCCATTTTTAGTTGCGGTATCAATTGCGCTCCCCAAACTCTCTAACTGCAGCTGAGAGCCCAACCGTACTTTTTCTGGAGTAAGAGAGCGGGCTAAACTTTGAGCATACTCGGCCAAATGTTTAGTCGCGTTACTATTGACCCAAACCGCATGGCCAGAGTTTGAGGAGTATCTAAATGTTACAGGAATAACAGAACCGGGATGATTACTTCCAGTCGGAGAGATTCTACTCCATACACCTAAATCACAGTTTTTCTTAATACAGTCTCTCGCCTTCTTTGAGAGCATTACAAGAAGTTTAACTCCTCCAGCACCAAGAGCTATTATCCCCGCCACTTGACTAGCAGTCCTAACGGTCTCCACCGTAGAATCATTTATTCCTAAAGACCCAAAAACAGTGTCCAAAGCACTTAAGCCGGCATCAACCTTCATTAAAGAAAGTTCTGTAGCAATTGTATTTGTAACCGAAGCTTCGAATAGCCCAAAGTTTCCAGTAGGATCGGTATAAGCCACCGGATCAGCATTCGCATAAAGATACTTATGCAACGTAATAGGATCAGAATTAACCCCCATCCACGTATCCATCTGCGTAAACCGCCCAACTCCTTGGTCGTAATACCTCGCCCTTAGGTAATACTGATCCAACCCAGCATCATACTGCTCGCCGGTATACCGATAGTCGTTTTCCGTGCTTCCAGTGGAAGCCAGCAGAATGCCGAAGGC
>NZ_AQXX01000010.1 GCF_000376785.1 Hahella ganghwensis DSM 17046 | reverse complement strand
CCAAAATGGCCGGAAAAACACTCTGAATATTCGGCCATATATCGTCGAGAGTTTGAATTACCTCAGAACCTTGGGGTTATTCAGACTCTCCTTAAGTTACTTGCGTTGGAATAAATTTTTTAGTACTTCATTACCGTACTTTTTAATTACAAAATTTTTGAAATCGGGATCAATGAAAAAAGCGTGTGCGAGGTGCCCACTCAGTTCCTCATACTTTTCTTTTGGTAAATTACCTTGCGAAAAATGATGAATCATAGAGGAGAGCAAACGTTTCTTTTCTCTACCAATCGACAATTTATTATCGTTTGTAATGGTTACTCCGGTGATGTGCCGGTTGTGTGCTTTTGAAGAAAAAATTGTTTTCGAATCATTTATTTTTATATTTTCAAGGCCACAATCATTCAATGTTTTCTTGACATTAGCCAATACATCAAATAGTGCATTCCTTTTATTTGTAGAGAAGCTAATATCATCTGCATATCTTGTATAAACAATTTTATTTCCTTGGCACCAACTATTTATGCTTTTGTCGAAGTCGTATAAGACGAAATTTGATATTAAAGGTGAGCTCGGTGCTCCGATACTCAGAGTTAGGCCTCCATCCCGTTCCTTCCGCCAGAAAAGAAGGTTCTTTAAAAGAAATTGATCCTTTTGCGAGTACTCTATTTTATGTTTTTTTAGCATAAAAAAGAAAATGTCTGGCGTTATTGAATAAAAGAAATCGCTAAAATCTATCTTTAAAAAGTATTTGTTATTAACATGCTGTTGGGCGTTGTCGCGTATACTTTTTCCTTTGATGTAGGCATACGCGTTGTCACTGACGGGCAGTAGCTGTTCAAGTTTTTCAACCAGAAGTCTTTGGATGTACTTTAATTCTTTTGAGGGGTGTGCAATTGTTCGAACGCCTTTTCCAGAACGCTTTTTTATTTGGTAGGTTTTATATCTACGTGAAGATGTGGATGCAAACTTGTAAAGAAGATCAGGTCCAACATACAATAACTCGGTCAAATACTCTTCAATATTCATTGCTGGTTACCTATTGCCTCGCGAATATGTTTCAAGGCAGTCATTCTCTTTCTCGAAGAGGAGTCTTCCTTTTTACCTATGAAAGCTTGAATTAACTTCATTCTGGCTTTACTGGCATCAAAGTCAGAAACTTTCCCTAGTGAAACCTTTTGCACTTTCTCATTAATAGGGTAGAAATAAGTAAAGCCTCCGTATCTAAATACATCTATCATGCTTAATTTTCTAATAAGGTATATGTATCTTGTTAACTCTGTCTGAGTGTGATCAATCTTTAAAATCTTTAAAATCTTTAAAATCTTTAA
>NZ_AQXX01000009.1 GCF_000376785.1 Hahella ganghwensis DSM 17046 | reverse complement strand
GCTGAAAATCCATAAAAAATCCGATGATGTTTCCATCATTGGATTTTCTATTAAGCCCTGCGCTAACTCAAACACTTAAGTGAACAGCATTGCCCCGTCTGGGGGCTTTTTATTAAACGGTGATGATTAGCTTACCACCACGCTTCGGCTTGTACACCAAAGTTCAGAGTGCTGTCTTCACCGTCGCCAAAAGCATCGTCATTTTCATTGTCGACGATGTAGGTGGCAAATACCCGAATTTCTGGGCGGGCCCAATAGCTTGAGCCCGCGGACCACGCTTGTGAAAGCGTAAGCTTGGCCTGAGAAGAATCGACATCTGCAGCAGCGTCGTCGTCATATGCATTCCCCTCAAAATAGCCTACCTCGAGGTAAGTGCGGGTATAGTCTGTCCACTTATAGGCAGGACGGGCACTTATGCTCCATATGCTGCTATCTTGGTCATGTCTGTTGTCTTCAGTTGTACCATAGTAGGCGGCATAGCCCATTTCGATGTTATCAGACAGATTGATTACACCATGATCGATAATCCGATAGCCGGAATTGCCTTCACCGAGCTCTCCAACCCATTGGCCACCACCGCCAAAACGCATCGCCCAGGCATATCCTTCATCACCGTATTGCAGAACGAACTTGTTAAAACCTCCCATTAACGGAGTTGTGAGTTCTCCTGTGACCATTATGCTGCCATCGTCTGCAATGTCAGCGTCATCTTGGCTGTCCGTCAGATTGCGCCAGTTATAATCCAATCCAACTTCCAGAGTGCTGTCACCAAGTTGAATGCCAGAGTAGCGAATATCGAACACATTTGTATTAATGTCGTCACTCGGATCGAAATCATCTCCGTCCTGACGAGTAACCGCCAGAGATAATTTGCCGGCTCCGGCATCAATCCCTTCAATACCTGCACCAGGCCCTGAAATATCCCAGTAATAGAGGTCTAAGTGGTGAATATCATGGCGTTGATAGAAGCGCTTACCTGCCCAAAGGTTCGCTTCTGGTGCGAAGCCAAGAAAGCCTGTGGCTTGGATATTCATTTGTCTTAAAGCGATCTGCCCTTCAGTAGCTTTATTATTTCCTTCTCCACCACCGTCACCGATTGTCTCCCAATCGGCACTTTGGTCGGTGGTGTAGGCCAGCATGGTGTCAACTTTCATGGTCTTGCCGTCTTGGTTGAAAACATCCTGGGTCAATTCTAAGGAGAGTCTGAATAACCCCAAGGTTCTGAGGTAATTCAAACTCTCGACGATATATGGCCGAATATTCAGAGTGTTTTTCCGGCCATTTTG
>NZ_AQXX01000008.1 GCF_000376785.1 Hahella ganghwensis DSM 17046 | reverse complement strand
ATTGGTCGCAACTTCACCACCTTTGCCGTAGAAGATGAATGAATTTGCACTGTTCCAGTTTTCCACGACATTCAGCCCTTCGTGGATCTCCTGGCGAAGTTCTTCAGAACCAATGTATCGGCACAGAAAGATGGTTTTGATAACTTTGCCCAGTTCGGCAAGCGCCTTGTACGTGGGATGCTGGACGTTGTTTCGGGTGAAACGGCGCAGTATGGCTTCTGGATCGGCAGTACCTTGCTTGAGCGCGGTTGCGTATTTGATCATCTCGTCGTATTGCTGGATGATCAGATCCCAATTGATAGGGCGTGTCAGTATGGGTTCCAGGTTTGGGTAATCGCCGGGTTTATCATCACCGGGCCGATAGAGTTTTTGGCTGGCAATGGCCTTGAGGCGCGGCAACAAATCGAACCCAAGCAAGTGAGAGAAGGCAAAAGCGACCTCACTTTGGCCATGACTATCGACATACTGCCGGTCAATCTCCATGTCCGTGCAGTGACGTAAAACGCCCTCGATCATGGCTGCCACTTCCGAAGAGGAACAACGCTTGAGCTGGGAGTAGATGCAGGTCGATTTCTTTTCCACATGCCAGTAAATCATGACGCCCCGGCCACCATAGCGAATGTGCCATTCAGTCATCAGGTTTTGATCCCAGGAGCCAAACTTCTTGGAATCCGAAGCACAGGAGGTCGTCCCTTCGCCCCATATCGCGGGATTGCGTGCAGTAAAAATCGCATTGGCAATTTGTCCAATGGCATTGCGTAAAGCGGCTTTGTGAATAAAACGGCGACGCACATTGAGCAGTTCTTTATAGCTGATCCCGTGACGACTGCCGCTGACTCGCTTTAATCCGGTGTTGGTGCCCATGCCATAGAGGCAAAGCAATATTCGCTGCTGTAAGCTTTGACGATCAAGATTTTCCCGGTCTGCTACAGTCTTGAAATGGTCACTAAATCCAATTCGCAGGTCGGCTTCCTTCAGCACATCGAGCAAGCTGGTCATGGGCCATCGACCGGTAATTTCACGCTTCAGATAAGCCAGGTTCATTGGCTCCTCTTGCGGGGTGAGCGGTGTAATGGATATCCGGTTTTTACCTTGGGACAAGATCCGCACCTTGCGATTTTTTGGCATTTCCCGATTGAGTAGTTCCAGCGCTGAACTCATTTCGTTACGCAGTTGCTCAACGAAAGCCGTTGCATCGGTAGTCTGGCCGAGATCCTGATAATAGTTTTCACGGTTGGTGTCGAAGTCCAGCGGGAGATCGTCATCGGGGTTACGGTAACGGTCGG
>NZ_AQXX01000007.1 GCF_000376785.1 Hahella ganghwensis DSM 17046 | reverse complement strand
ATCCGGTCTTTGTATGGCGCAATTTTGCGCCTGACCATGATGAGATCCGCCCCTCTACGCCTTTTCACCCACTCGGTGTTTGACCTTTGTCCCTTCAGGCTCTGCAGAGGGCCGGAAACCGGTTATGTCATCATACTTTGCAACCTGGTTTGGCGTGCGTATAAGTCCCGCTCTTTTTATGCTGCTATTTTGCGAACATCATAGTTTTCTTCTCCTTGTAGGATTCGCCAAGCTGCCCGAGTCAATTTATTCGCTAATGCCACATAGGTTTTATGTTTGCCACGACGTTCCAGCATAGAGCGAATCCAACAGCTTAACGGATCCTGTTTATCCTTTACCCAGGTGACCACTGTCCTCGCTGCATGAATCAGCAAGTAACGCAAATAGGCATTTCCCATGTTCGTGCTGTTAAGCACGGTAACTTTACCTCCGGTTCCGGTATGCCGGGGAGTGAGTCCTGCCCAGGCTGACATTTGACGTCCTTTCGAAAATTGGCCACCGTTGCCCACGGCGGCCACCAAAGCAGTCGTGACAATCGGACCAAATCCAGGTACTTGCTTCAGCCTCTGACAATCGTCGTGATTCGCCATCCAGTTATCCAGCTTCTGGTTAATAGTGGCTACTCGCCGGCGCAGTTCCAAGAGATCATCAAAGAGCTGTCGAATCACTTCTCGTGCCAGAACGCTTAGTTCATTCTCGGCCTCCTCAAGCACCCCAGGAATCTCCTTCAGCAGAGTTTGAATCCTGGTGTCCAGATAGATCCCGTTCTCGCGCAGATAGGCTCGGATCTGGTTGCAGATTGCCGTTGACGATTGGACATAGCGTTGACGTATCCGGTGCAACATCTGAAGATCCTGCAGTACTTGCGACTTAACGGGCACGAAGTGAATATGAGGACGCTGGGCTGCTTCACAGATTGCGAGGGCATCATTACGGTCGTTCTTATTGCCTTTGACAAATGGCTTCACATGTTGGGCAGGTACTAGCTGAACGGTGTGCCCCATCGACTGAAGCTTCCGGGCCCAAAAGTTAGAACTACCACAGGCCTCCATGACAACCTGGGTGGGCAGCTGTTTATGCATAAATTCAACAAAAGCGTTACGAGACAGCGCCCGGTTAATCTGAACTTTACCAGCTTGGTTCAGCACGCAAACCTGGAAAACTGACTTTGCCAAATCCACTCCGATGAGCTTAATATTCATGATGGATGCCTCCTCTATACTTGTTTGTTGACACTACAAGTGTGGCGCATTTGACGCCGATAGAGG
>NZ_AQXX01000006.1 GCF_000376785.1 Hahella ganghwensis DSM 17046 | reverse complement strand
GACTCCGGCTGTTGAAGATCGGAGCTGTCATCCTTCGCAATACCCGACGCATTCGTTTCCTGCTCAGTGAAGCTTATCCCCATCAGGAGCTCTTTGCCGGTATTGTTCAGCGTTTAGGAGCAACATAGTCACTCCGGGCCGGCCCGGCCCAAACCACGGGGTAAGGGGGAGTTGTGCCTGAAATTTGGTTTAACGGAAATATCCGGTAGGAATCGGGGAAAGCGAAGGACCAGAATGATTTATGCTTACCCGACGAGGCCGTGAGCCGACTCATCGGGGGCTTCGTGAGTAGCCCATGCACGCGAAATGATTTACGATTGGCGGCAGGACTACAATGAACGGCGACCGCATTCTTCCTTGGGGTACCAGACACCCTCAGAGTTTGCATCAGCCATCCTACAAGAGAAAAACGAATCAAAAACCATGGACATTACTAAGAGCCGATTGGATTAAATGCTGGGGGCAGGTCACTGGGGCCATTCTTGCCATTGGGCTGATCGTCAGAGCTGAGGTGCTGATCAAGTTCAGCTTTCATGGCAGCTTCCGTCAGCGCCTTGATCAGTGGAGTTAGAATACCGTCTTTGCCTTCACGCAATGCTTGCAGTACGGCCTCCATGTCGAAGGAGGGTGTGGTCATAAGTCATCTCTTTTTTTGCATAGGATAAAGAAATGACACAGAATTCTGAACACTACCAATCCTGGCTATTCAGCAACACAGTGCAAGATCCAATTTTCAAAGGCAGTAACAATCGGATCATTACGAAGCTGTTCAGGGTATACCAAATGGTAGCCCGTCTCCAACTTTATTTCATTCTTTCCTATCTGAACCAAGCTACCTTTCAGTATATCTTGCTTAACTAAACTTCGCTTTACCAAGGCCACACCCTCTCCTTCAGAGGCAGCCTGCAGAACCATCCATTGCTGACTATATTCAGTAATACTTAAAGGCTGAACATATGGAATTGAAAAATATTCAAAGAACTCTTCCCAACAGGGGTAGTCTGTAATAACCCTTGGATGCTGATCTGTTAACAAGCTCATTGTTGCTAGCTGCTCCATCACACACCCTTTAACTTTAGATAGAAACTCGGGGGACGCAACAACAATTAACTCATCACTTACAATTAATCTATTATATACACTTCATCGCTTAAATATCCATTAAACAATCCCAATGGATTTTTTGAGAGAGGCGTTGTCAGATAAGGAGGTAAACAACCTTCTCTATTGAGGTACTTC
>NZ_AQXX01000005.1 GCF_000376785.1 Hahella ganghwensis DSM 17046 | reverse complement strand
TGGATTACCAAAGCCCGAATCAATATGAAACGGCCTGGAAAGAATTACGAGAAGTTGCTTAACTGGGTTGTCACAAATCAGTTGACCACGTCAACCACCTACTTTACCTGAAGTCGATCCGTTTCGCAGCGGAATAAACTCTTTTCGGTTGAGTACTCCGACACGTTTATACAAAACTTTACCCAGCATCACAGTGGGTTACGTTCGTGCTATAATCTTGCCCCCTGATATTCTGATATGGAGCAAAACCCCAATGTTCGATGTGAACGAATACTTTGATGGCAAAGTGAAATCTATTGCCTTCCAAACAGAAACACTGCCTGCCACTGTCGGGGTAATGGCGCCTGGAGAATATGAGTTCGGCACCAGTCAACATGAAACCATGACCGTGGTCAGCGGTGAATTGACTGCGCGCCTACCCCAACAGGAAGAATGGCAGTCCTTCACTCCCGGCCAGAGCTTCGAGGTTCCCGCCAATAGCAAGTTTCAACTGAAGGTCAGTGTAGACACCGCCTATCTTTGTACTTACGCTTAACATATAGCGACATCAATAGTACGAACAGGAAATGACAGTGGCGCAACTGATCGGTGATATTCACAGGTCTGACGCCCAATCGAGATTTAAGAGAGAAAGATTATGACAGAGCCAGAAGTCACGATGAATCCGGACGAATTGTACCTGGAAGAAGTATTTACAGATCAAAAAGTCGGCACTATCCGCCGTATGACTCCGGTCACCAGTGATGGTCAGCCTGACACCAACCGTAAAGTTCTTTACTTCGGCCAGGCTCAAATGATGACACCAGCAGGTGCACTGCCCCTGAACTTTGAACTGGAAGCGGACAGCCTGGGTGATGCCTGTGCAAAGTTTGCTGATGAAGCCAAAGTCGCCATGGAAAAAACCATTGAAGAGCTTAAGGAATACCGTCGCCAGCAAGCATCTTCCATCGTCGTTCCCGGCCAGGAAGGCATGGGCGGCGGAATGCCTGGCGGCCCCGGCGGAAAGATTCAGCTGCGCTGATCCTTCACCAGTCAGTATTAAGCAGCCAGCTCTCATTTAAAGCCGGCCTGATATAACAGTTAGTCGGCACTAAATGTAAGACACCGGCATAAAAAAAGCCCCTTTTCAGGCAATGCTGTTCACTTAAGAGGAGCAGCATTGCGATCTACTGGATATCGGGTCTTTGATATCTTAACCGTCCGAGGTGTCGTAGGCCTCGGACG
>NZ_AQXX01000004.1 GCF_000376785.1 Hahella ganghwensis DSM 17046 | reverse complement strand
AAAATGGCCGGAAAAACACTCTGAATATTCGGCCATATATCGTCGAGAGTTTGAATTACCTCAGAACCTTGGGGTTATTCAGACTCTCCCTAGCAATATCCGCCAGTTTTTTAGCCCTAACCAATGACTCCACCGAGCAATCTTCTATGTGAAGCTTATGAGCCTTTATGAAGGAATCATTCATATACGTCATTTGTTTACTGTACTGCTCTGTCGTTATTTCAGTTCGATGATCAGGCTCTAATTGAAGTGTTAAAGATGACGGGAAACGAACATTCAGTCCTCTGGCAGAGTCAGAATTAAAAACCAACTTGATTCCTGCTTCTACTCGGTTTGCACCTCGAGGGTAGGCGATCAGATTATTCCCGTGCTTTTCAAAGCAAGCACTAATGAAGCTTGCATCCAAATCCATAGGGTTACCGTAACGAAAGTAGTTGGCACCGAAAAAGAAAAGCTTTCCCTCCAACTCATCTGCTTTTCTTCTTGGCAAGGCACTCGATTCATCCGATGCAGTTACCGAGGAGATTCTCCATTTCTGGGGCATCGGCAGGAACAGTATCCCATCTGACTTACCGGGAATAACTTCCGAAGCCGAGACAACCGTGCTATAAATCAAATGCATTAAAATCATTATCGCTAATAAATGCGACTTTCCTTTCAGGTTCTTATTATCCAATTTACATACCCATTAACCAGTCGATAGAATATGCCATTCATAAAATGACGCGTCATCTCTTGATAATACTTTTCATTCTCTTCGCGATTTTGAGACACTATTTTTGTATGATCCATCATCAGATTCGTCTTATCACTGGAATCCAAATTGGCATCATTCACGGCTACCATCATAGTCACGTGAGCTTTGAAAACCTCAGGAAAGAAGGCCACCTCACTCCCGTGGCATCCTGCAGCTCTTGCACTGATAAACCGTAAAAAGAAATCGTTAAAGTTCGCATACTTTTGATAATCATAAGGTTCTCTAGGGTCTGAACTATATCGATGCACTTCCACACCATTTTTGTTGAGAACATAATGGATCTCCGATTTCCTTTCGGCCTCTTTACGAGCATCCAGACAGGGGTAGTGACCGGGTAGCTGCGATAACCGCCAACTTTTTTTGCAGGTGATTTTTCTACGGGAAATTACGGTTTGAGGTTGGTTTGTGATGGC
>NZ_AQXX01000003.1 GCF_000376785.1 Hahella ganghwensis DSM 17046 | reverse complement strand
CAGGCGCAAAATTGCGCCATACAAAGACCGGATATATGTACGCGACCGGCAATCGTCATTGTCCTTGAAATCGGGGAGGCATCCATATATGTCCCTTTAATTTTCTGTGCGACTTTCCCTGCCAGTCGAGGAAAGCGATAGCCAAAGCAGGAAACTCCATCACACCATTCACTGGGATCTACCTGAACACACTCCAGTATTGGCCATATATGCACCGGTATAGAACCTTTCTTACCTTCCCGAATCGCACGCCCTGTCCAGTCAACCAGGGTCAGGTAGTCGTCTATGTGGAATAAAAAATAACGGGACATCCATTGAATTCATCAAACTTACGCGTCAAACCCACCACTTTTCCAGCAGACATCGAATCAGAAAAGGCTCTCTTGGGCACTCAACTTATATAAGATGCCTCCCTTTTCTAGTAATGTATAAAAGCAACATCTCATCTGGCGTAACTATTTCACTGCCATCTTCTTCATCGTATACATATCCAGACTTAATATCGATAAAGTGATTTTCAAGTCCAACTCTAACTTCCTCAATATATCCTTCACTTTCCACAATTTTCACTTCTTGTAGTTTTTCTCCATTGAAGAATCTCTCTCTTATAGAGGATTCACAATTCTTACTAAAACCATTCATTATTAGAGCAAAATCTTCAGACGATAGATTCCTAGCATATAGCGAATAATTAGAGTCAACATCAATTGACCTTAATTCGACGATTTTCCCGCCTCGAAATTCCATAAATAATGAAGAACAAAAATCAAACTCATAGTCAGACTGGTCTCCAATATCTAGCTCCTCCAACATATAAACTATACGTTCTACAAACTCACCCTCAAGTGAAATCATTAATTTTTTGATATTTGAAATAAGTTTCATATCAATCCGTCTCAACAACTCTTGCAGGTACCGCCTGAGGAGAAGTAGGCACTACCGCAGGGTTTTTGGTCCCTTTAATCATAAATATGTTAGTTGGCTGGTCTATGTAACCCGCCCCAATATTATTATTCATCCCTTGCACACCATCATATTTTACCAGTACATTTCCATTTTTAGTTTTACCCAACACCTGTGCTGCCCCAGAATGGACAGCATCAAGCACCTCTTGCGCCTCGTCATAGCTATTAAAATAGCTTTGACGTG
>NZ_AQXX01000002.1 GCF_000376785.1 Hahella ganghwensis DSM 17046 | reverse complement strand
CCTGCCGTATTATCAATCCAACCTGGATAAAGCGGAAAGCAAAGTCAAGGAATGCGAAGCTGCCTTGAAAGAAGCGTTCTCTGCCAAGGACAAGGATCAATTAAAGGTTCTGTCGGAAGACCTGGAATGTAAGGCAGCAAAACAGGCGCATACCGAGTACCAACGCGAGCTTTCCAAGCTGGAGCAGAAAAAGCGTGCCGAAGAACGCTTAAAGCAGCGTGAGCTTGAGCAGGCGCAGTATGAAGAGGAAGTGGAAAAATACACCAAAGAGCTGACCGAGATGCCGATAGCGGATTTTTACGCGATCCGCAAGGAATGCGGCCTGCTGTCATTTGGGCAACGTCCTGCCAAGTGCAAAGCGTTTGATGAAATCAAGGAAGCCAAAGTTACGGCGGAACTCGATGTACTGATCAAAAAGTACGAAGGGGAGAAGTTGTCCGAGTACAACCAGGAACAATGCAAGGGGATTAATTACAATGAGGTGAACTGCGACCTGTCACGCGAAGCGGTCAAGAAGCAGCGACAAGATCAGATCGACTACTATTTGACAAACCGCGATGCACTGAAGTCCGCGTTTAATACCTGTCAGGCTCAATATGCTGAGTTGAAAAAAGCCCGTAAGCTCACCGAAGCGAGACAATACGTTCAAACGTTCGAATGCAGCGTTGTTGCCGATGCGGCACGGAAACTCAAGGTCTATGACTTTTCCAAGCCCATCGGTTGATGGAGTAACGGTGTGTTAGTTGGCTATGCGCGAGTCTCAACTCCTTCTCAAAGTCTGGATCTGCAAATCAAAGCGCTGAAAGAAGCAGGCTGCGACAAAATTTTCACGGATATTGCCAGTGGTGCCAAGACAGCACGACCGGGGCTGAAAGACGCTGAATTAGTTCTGCGGGAAGGTGATGCTTTGGTGGTCTGGAAATTGGATCGCTTGGGCCGATCCATTCAGCATCTTATTGAGTCCATTAACGCCCTCAAAGAAAAGGGTATTGGTTTTCGCAGTCTCCAGGAAGCCATCGACACGCAAACCAGTGGTGGCAAACTGGTGTTTCATATTTTCAGTGCCCTGGCTGAATTTGAGCGTGATCTAATCCGGGAACGAACCAATGCCGGATTGGAAGCGGCTCGCGCCCGTGGCAAAAAAGG
>NZ_AQXX01000001.1 GCF_000376785.1 Hahella ganghwensis DSM 17046 | reverse complement strand
GCCCCTGGGCATTGTAGGTGTAGGCGGTGACATAACCACCGGCATCCACGGCATAGCGGACCTGGCCACGGTCGTCATAAATCTTGTGAGTCGATTGAGTGCCTTCGGTCTGGGTTGCCGCAAAGGCTGCCAGCGCCGACTCGGTCATCTCCGTACCGGTATAGGTCCCGGCATAACGCAGGGTTTCAGTGGCCCGGCCGGCATGGTCGTAACGGTTCTCGGTGACCTGACCCAGGGCATTAATGCTGAAACGGGCCTGACCGCGATCGTCATACACGATTCGGGAAATCTGAAGGAAACTCTCGCCCATCGCCAGATGCTGCCCCAACACAGCCCCTTCAATCTTCGCTCCCTGATCGAGAATAGAGCTGTCTACAAAGTAGTCTGCCGTTCCATCATAGGCGTTAGCGGAGGTGTACCTGAGAACAAACGCCGAATCGGTTGGTGATTTCAGGTAGTATTTCACCTGATTACCTTCCGCGACAATCCGCACCCTGGTTTGGGGATCATATTTCCCCAGGTTGGCTATTTCTGCCCCTTCTTCAAAAATCTTTAAATGATTTTCCCAATTCCTGTAGACGGCAAAGTCAATATCAGAATAATCGTCTGAATCGTTGGTTTTGTTTAGGCCTGCCATGATTCGCTGACCGTCACCGGGTAAGGTGAATTCCAGATAACCATCGCCACGCAGACGGTCCGCCGAACGTACGGATTCATCCCATGTGGCAT
Organism: Hahella ganghwensis DSM 17046; assembly: GCF_000376785.1. GTDB lineage: Bacteria > Pseudomonadota > Gammaproteobacteria > Pseudomonadales > Oleiphilaceae > Hahella > Hahella ganghwensis. The sequence continues at coordinate 372 of NZ_AQXX01000001.1, read as the reverse complement.
TACCACTGGAAATCCGCAGAGCGTCACCTTGATAAGCACTCGTTCCACTGGATTGATAACCCCAGGTGACTTGTTTCGGTAACCATGCCTCGATTCCGGCAACACTATAAGTAATACCGGATTCCGGTAACGCCCCGGAATACTGACGTGTCTCAATCACCTGCCCGGCAGCATTATAGGAATATCCAGTCACATAGCCTTCCGGGTCCACCTCATATGCTAACTGGCCACGAGCATCGTAGATCTTATGACCTTCTACTGGAGCGGCTTGTGCACTGGCAAAGCTTTCCAGTGCCGACAGGGTAAAGTCCTGTCCGCTGTACACCGCATCATAACGGGTGGAGCGCACCGCCTGACCGCGGGCGTCATAGG